>JBEKRU010000109.1:0-20288 GCA_049518435.1 Occallatibacter sp.
CGAGCCGACTGAATAAATCAACCCCGGGCAACTTCACCGGCATGCAAGAGGTCAATCTCTGCATTCCTCGAAACGACTTCAAGCCGGCTAACGTGATTACCCACGATAACGTCCTTTATCATGCGGTGACTCGCGCTCATCCGAGGCGTTCGGGGGCATCTGATGCATCGAGCTGTTTGCCCATTTGTGTCCAATTTATATGGGTGGGCGCAGATTCACCGTCAGCAGAAGGGCGACGCACACCGGCTCCTCGTTCCCAAGGGACCTGTAGCAGCTAAATTGGCAGAAATTTCACGACTTGTCTGCACAATTCCTACACAGCCAAAAGTTGGCATATTACCCACCATCAAATCAATGGGATGCAGAAGTGTTATCACTCGCTCAGGATGACAGATATTTTTAAAGAGCCCTAAGGAGCTGTAAAGGGCCATAAAATCCACAAAAGGCCATCAAGGGATATAGATAGATGGAACTATCCCACCTTAACCGCGATGGTGCCGCGGCGAAGGTGGGGCACCCGCTCTGTACAGGTGTAAGGACTGCACCTTAAATTTTTGGGGCTTGGGAGGACGGGTGGTTGCGGTGGAGTTGTTCGAGGGCGTCGCAGGCGGACTTTACACCGTCTTCGTTTTCGAGACGGCGGGCTACCATTTCGGCGCGGCGGGCGTAGAGGGGCTCGGCGAGCATGGTTTTGAGCTTGCGGGCCACACGAAATGGAGTGTAGTTGCCGCGCTGGATGACGCGGGCTACCTTGAGGCGCTGCATGCGGCGGCCGTTGTCTGGCTGGTCATGGGAAAAGGGCATGATGAGCATGGGCTTGCCGGCGCGCAGGCATTGGGCGGTGGTGCCGACGCCGCCCTGATGGACGACCATTTCGGCGCGCGAAAAGAGTTTGGAGTAGGGCGCGTATTCGGCGACGCAGATGGAGGCGGGGAGCGGGTTGCGTAGCTGGTTGCGCTTGTCGGTTCCGATGAGAAGCACGGCGCGGATGCCGAGGCGGATGGCGGCGCGGGCGGAGAACTCGTAAAAACGGCCGGCGGCGAGGACGGCCGCGGAGCCGAGGGTGAAGACGATGGGGGGCGGGCCGGCGTCGAGGAAGGCTTCGAGATTGGCGGGCAGGGCGGCGTTGCCGGCGTCGGAATCGTAAAAGCAGAAGCCGGTGATGAGGGTGTTTTCGGGCCAGTCCTTTTGGGCGACGCCGAGGACGCGGGAGAAGAGGGCGAGGACCAGGTAGGGCGAGTGTTTGGCGTCGAAGAGGGGATTTTTGCCTTTGGGCAGGCCCAGTTCGTGGCGCAGGTCGTAGATGGGCTGAGGCCAGTGACGGCTGACGAGGCGGGCGAGTCGTTTGATGGCGCGGCCCATGCCGGGGATGGTCTTGTCGGCGCGGGCGAGGCGGGGATACATGGGCAGGACGGGCGGGTCAAAAGCTGAAAAAAACGAGAGCGGGGCGAGGACGTAGCTGGCCCACGGAATGCCGGTGATTTCGGCCACGATGGGGCCGGCGTAGTTGAGCTCGCCGAGGAGCAGGAGGTCGGCACGGGCGGGACGGGTTGCGGCGTCGAGCAGGTCGTCGTAAGTCTGGCGGAGGACGGGGAAAAGGAATTCGCGGAGGCCGCGCTCAGTGCCCTTTCGGACGTCATAGATCATTTCGGCCATGAGCGTGTTTTCAGGGTCAATGTCGGGGCGGACGGCGTGGAACTCGAGGCCGAGGGGCAGGATTTTAGGGCCGAAGACGGCGGGAACGGCCATGACCGGGACGTGGCCGCGGCGTTTGAGTTCAAGAGCGATGGCGATCAGGGGATTGATGTCGCCGAAGGTGCCGATGTTCGAGAGAACAATGCGCAAAATGGAGCTTCCTGGGCCGTGGGTTGTTGTCGGGGATAAAGCCCCGACCTACCTCAGTTGTTGTTGGGGATCAAGTCCCGACCTACCTCAGAGGGTAATGCATCGGGGTTGCTGTCGGGGATAAAGCCCCGACCTACCTCAGGGCGCGGAGGCGGCGCAGGCGGGCGGCGGGTTGAGGATGGTGAGTTTGAGTTGCGGCCAATAGGGGCTGGTCTTGAGCTGAGCGCAGAAGCTGGAGAGGTATGTATCCTTGCCGGGACGCTGCGCTGGCCAGGCCTGGTCAACCGCCTTCCAGGCAAGATCCGAATTGCCCGTGTAAATGAGATTGATCATGTTCCTCGATAGCTCTGAGCCGAGGCCATCCCAAACCGAGCCGGGATCGCCGAAGTCACTTCTGGCATCGCTCACAGCCTTATTCCACTGATCCTGGGTTGGCCCGGGGCGCCGCATCTTATCGATGGCCAGGCGGTAGCCGGGGTCCTTTGGGTCGTCGACAAAGCGGAGAATCACAGAGGGCGCACGGGATCCGGCAGGGGTGGGGTAGGAGAAAGTCCAATCGTTCCCGACGTAGTAGTAGTGCTTGTTTCCATCGAGGTCGGCGAAATGGGCGCCTTCCCCATCGCCATCGTCAAACTTTGCCAACAGCCACAAGGTTGGATCGACCTCAAAGACATAGTGGACGAAACAGCAGCGGGCGCCGTCGGTCCAGTTGGTAACGATCATGTTGGCGCGGCCGCGGCCGGTGATATCCGTGCCGTTTTCGATTCCTGGAATCCTGCGCGCGGGGTCCTCCGGCTGACCCAGGCGGAACTCTCCCATGCCTTCGATGGAGTGGCGGAAGACGACCCTGGAGGCGAGTTTACCTATGATTTTTCCGCTGTGGAGGGTTTCCAGAACCTCCAGGCATCCATCGCCGTTCATCCTGTTTTTATAGGCCTTGAAGAGATAAGGGCCGACGGTGGCGGTCTGGATGAGATCGCGGCCGGAGCAGTGACTTGACGCGGGTTCGAGGGGGCCCTGGGCGGCGAGCGGGGCGGAGGGTGCGAGAAGCAGGAGGCCCAAAAAGGATGCGGAGATCGCGGCAGATTGCCTGAACCATGCGGTCTGCGTGGATGCTGCGACGATTCGAACCAAAAACTGTACCTCCGTGGGAGAACTTTGCTTCAGCATGCTTTAACCTTTTTGCAAGGATAATGGTGGTTGGGGAGAAATTACATAAAAATGCGGGTTCTGCTTGTAGAAGATGAAGTTCGGCTGGCGGACAACCTGGCGGCGGCGCTGCGGGACGGGCCGGGGTTCGCGGTAGATTGGGCCGAAGACGGGGCGGCAGGAGACCATATGGCTCGCCAGGTGAGCTATGACCTGATTGTGCTGGATTTGATGCTGCCGAAGCTGGACGGGCTTGGTGTGCTGAAGCGGCTGCGGGGGCGCCAGGATAGAGCCCCGGTGTTGATTCTTACGGCGAAGGAAGGCGCGGACTCGATTATTGAACTGCTGAATGCGGGCGCAGACGATTACCTGGCGAAGCCGTTCGACCTGGGCGAGCTGATTGCGCGGGCGAAGGCGCTGATCCGGCGCGGGAAGGGAGCGGCTCACCCAACGCTGCGAGCGCTGGGCCTGGAAATCAACACGCTGGAGCAGACGGTGCGGCGGAAGGGCGTGCTGGTGGATTTGTCGCCGACGGAGTACCGCATTCTTGAATATCTGGTTCACCGGCCGCGCGTGATTGTGAGCAAGCGGGAGCTGCTGGAGCACCTTTACGACTACAACTGGGAGCACCACTCGAACGTGATTGAGGCGCATGTGTCGAACCTGCGGAAAAAGCTGGATGCTGTGCTGGCCGGAGATGGCGCTGAGGCTGCTCCGGTGATTGAGACGATGCGTGGGCGGGGTTACCGAATGGCGCCTGAGGGACCGGAAGAGGCGAATGCCCCTTTGAGCCACGAGCTCAAGGCCGAGCCGGATCGACAGCGATGAGGATGCTTCTGAAACCGCGCTCGATCGCGTTCCGGCTGATTGTGGCGGTGCTTGCGGTGGAGCTGGTGTCGTCGGTGGTGGTGGTGTTTCTTTCCTTCGGCTACGAGCGGCATGTGCACTTTAAATCGTTTGACACATTGATGCATGGACGCGCCGACGAGGTGATGGGGGCGATCGGGGACGCGTACGATGCGCAGGACGACGTGATGCTGGACCAGACGGTGCTGCATTTCCCGACGGACGAGGTTTACGAAGCGTTTGACGACACGGGGCAGGTGCTGGGTCGCTCACCCAACTGGCAGGGTGCGGGTGCGGCGGCGCCTCCGGGGTCGAAAGACGGCTTTGTGCAGTTGACAGTGAATGGCCGTGAGTACCGCGCGATTCACGTCCACGGTGGGCGATTTGCGGGCGAGAGGGCGCGGGGAGTAGGGAAGCTGCACACCGTCTCTGTTCTTTATGGCGGCCCGACCGATCATGTGTGGAGAGCGATTGACGGGGCGGTGCAGTTTTATGCCGAGGGAAGCCTTTTGCTGCTGCTGGTGACAGGGCCGCTGATTGCGTGGCTGCTGCATCGAGGATTGCTGCCGGTGCGGCAACTGGCGGCGCTGGCGGCCAAGGTTTCCGCGGACGCCTGGCACTTCGATCCGCCGGCAAGCGCGCGCATGACGCCGGAACTGGCTCCGCTGACCGAGGCGATGGAGAGTGTTCTGCAGCGGCTGGAGAGGGCGTTTCTGCAGCAGAAGACATTTGTGAGCGATGCTGCGCACGAGCTGAAGACGGCGGTCGCGGTGGTGAAGTCGAGTCTGCAACTGCTGAACATGAAGAAGCGAACGAGCGCGGAATACAAGGCGGGGCTGGAGCGTTGCCTTGGCGACTGCCAGCGGTTGGAAGAGATTGTGGCGAAGATGCTGAAACTGGCGCGGGAAGAGAGCTCGCGCAAGGCGACTGGCGCAGCGCCGGCCACGGAGTTGGCGGGATGCGCGCGCGAGTCGCAAAGACAACTGGAGACACTGGCCGCACTGCGCGGGGTGCAGGTGACGCTGGTGGAACCGGATGTCGAAGTGGAGACGGTGCGGGTTGCCGTGGCGCAGGAGGACTGCCTGCTGCTGGTGGAGAATCTGTTGACGAATGCGGTGCAACATAGCGCACCGGGGTCGGTGGTGGAACTGAGAATCACAGAGGACGAGGGTGAGATGGTCCTGAAGGTTGAGGACCATGGCGATGGAATTGACGCCGAGGCGCTGCCGCATGTGTTCGACCGGTTCTACCGTGGCGACCCGTCGCGGACGCGGAACACCGGGGGGACGGGGCTGGGACTGGCGATTTGCAAGGCGATTGCTGAGAAGGCGGGCGGATCGATTGTGCTGACGAGCCAGCGCAACCAGGGAACGACGGCTACGGTGCGGCTGCCGATAGTGGCGCCGATGGTGGAGCGCGTGGAACAGGCGGTGGGGTTATGAAGATTGCTCTTGGCATTGTGCTTCTGGTGGTGATCTGCGCGTCAGCGGTTGCCGATTACAAATGGCGGGCATGGATCGCGGCCCGGAAGCGCGATCGGGAATGATGCGGACTGCTCTGGAATCTGCCGTTACAATGAGGTTCAGGGAGCTGTCCAACGATTATGCATTGCTTTGTTCGTCCTGCACCTTCCGTCTTCTTTCGTCCTCGCCGGGCAGGCCTTAGCCTGGCTGTTGCCGTAATTGCGTTTCTGATGACGATGAGCCTGCACGCGCAATTTGGCGCGCCGCCACCCGGAACGCAGGTGCATGACGCTTCGGCGCTGCATCCACCTGCGGGAGCGCGCGTGGCGCTGGTGGAGTTCGAAGACCTGGAGTGCCCGGATTGCGCGCGTGCCAATCCAGTGCTGAAGCAGGCCGCGGCCACGTACCACATACCTTGGGTGCGCCACGATTTCCCGCTTCCGTTCCACAACTGGAGCATGATTGCGGCGGTGAACGCGCGCTGGTTCGATCTGAAAAGCAAGGCGCTGGGCGACGAGTATCGCGACGCGGTGTTTGCCAATCAGCCGTCGATCACAAGCCCCGATCAACTGGCCCAATTTACGCAGAAATTTGCGAAGGACCACGGGATTGCGCTGCCGTTTGCGATTGATCCGCAGGGGAAGCTGATTGCGGAGGTGAAGGGCGATTACGCGCTGGGACAGCGGGTGGGGATTGAGCATACGCCGACGATCTGGGTGGTGACGGCGAACAGCAAAGGCGCGCCGTTTGTGGAGGTTGTTGACCGGACGAAACTGTACCAGTTGATCGACCAGGCAATTGCGGACACGAAGTCGAAATAGCTGACCGCACGGGATTCTGTGATTTGTTGCGTGATTGCGCAAAACCAAGTGGCGCTTCGAGCCGTCCAAGTGGAATGTTGAGAATGGTTCGTTTTGTTTCAGTTTGCGGCAAGGGCGCCTGCCTGTTTGTCTGCATGGCGGTTTTTGCAGCGAGTGCTTCGATTGCGCAGGCGCAGTCTGGCGGTCCAACCCAGATACACGATGCTTCCGCGCTGCATCCTCCCGGAACTGCGCGCGTGGCGATTGTGGAGTTTGACGATCTGGAATGCCCGGCTTGCGCGGCCGCGAATGCATCGCTGAGAGCGGCTGCGGCGAAATACCAGATTCCGTGGATTCACCATGAATTGCTGATTCCGTCGCATGTCTGGAGTCCTGCGGCGACGGTGAATGCGCACTGGTTCGAGGCGAAAAGCAAGGCGCTGGGCGATGAGTATCGCGATGCGGTGTTTGCCAACCAGGGGTCGATCTACAACACAGCGATGCTGACACAGTTCACACAGAATTTTGCCAAGGCGCACGGGATGGCGTTGCCGTTTTCTCTGGATCCGCAGGGGAAGTTCGCAGACCAAGTGAAGCAGGACAATGAACTGGCCAAGCGGACGGGGATCACAAAGACGCCAACCATCTTCATTGTTACCCAGAACAGCAAGGGCGCCCCGTTCATCGAGGTCGAGAACCCGGCGACGCAGCTTTATACGGATATCGACCGGGCGCTTGAGGATACGAAGGCGGGGGCGAAACGATAGGTGGGGTTCTCACAGGGAGGTTTTGATCGACCGCAGGCAATGCGGAAACAATGAGTGTCGATGCGGAAACAATGAATATCGATCCCGATCCTGGAGAGTCATTCTCATCTGCGAAAGCCCTTGGCAGCTTAGAGTAAATGCCCGCAGGGGCTAAAGCCCGACGTTGATTTTATTGGATTTATCGGCACGACTGAAGTCGTGCCCTGTTACAAAACCTACGAGAACTGCACTGGAAATAGTTTTTCACCAAGCTGTAAAGTCGTGCCCTGATTACAAAGCTCGTCTATGCGACTGGAGTCCCAGAGATAGAGGAAATGAGAAACACTCGTTTGTGGTAAGAACTGCTTGATTTCTTCGCTATTGATGAAGTAATGTTGTGACCAATGACGGAACGAAGCTACCTGGGCGAATTTGAACTGATGATTTTGCTCGCCGTGATTCATCTTGGCGAGGAAGCGTATGGCGTGCCGATTTCGCGGGAGTTGGAAGCGCAGCGCGGCCGGGACGTCTCAGTAGGCAGCGTGTACGCGGCGCTGGAGCGGATGGAAGGCAAAGGGCTGGTTTCGTCGAGCCTGGGCGATCCGACGCCGGAACGTGGTGGCAAGGCGAAGCGATTCTTCAGGGTTACGAAGGAAGGACTGCGGCAGGCGCACGAGACACGGCGGGTATTGACGCGACTGTGGCAAAGATTGCCGGAGATGAAGGGGGCGCGCTTATGAATGCGAACAGCCGTGGGCCAGTGCTTCGACTGTGCCTTCCCACCCATCGCGCGATGAAACTGCCTGATGGATGGGGCACCAATTTTCATCACGTTCAAAACTGCGGAGCGCGGTGTCTAAGGTAGCAGAGCTTCCCGACGCTCGATTTTCCCCAAGAGTTTTCTCAAAAGCTTGAATCTGGAGAACGGATGAGACGCAGAGAGCCACCTTCGCTGGCGACCTGGATGCTGGAGCACCTGACTCCGGCCGGCCGAGATGAGGCGCTGGGCGGCGATCTGCTGGAGGAGTTCCGGGGCGGCCGGTCTGAGGGCTGGTACTGGTGGCAGGTGCTTTCCGCGTGTGGGGTGGGATGGTTGCGGAGCCTGCGCGCGCGTGGATCGTTGCTGATGTTCGCGCTGGCGTGGTCGATGCTTGCGCCGGCATGGAATGTGCTGTGCGAGCGGATTGAGGATAGTGCGATCCTTGCGCGGTTGTGGTACCTGGCCGCGGGGTTCTGGATATTTCCGGCGATGGCGGCCTGGATTGCTCTCCATACGGCATTTGTGTGGGCGGGGATGCTGATCTTCATCGCGGCGCATGGCAGCTTTGGAAGAAAGATCCATGCCGGAGGGCTGCGCCGCGGATTTATGATTGCGCCGCTGATCCTGGTGCCACTGTACGGAATCATGGTTCTGATTGTGACGTTGTATTGGTACTCGGCCTTTGCGCAGGCGAGCCTGGCGACGACGCCCATGGCGGAGATTGCGGATTTGCGGGTGCTTGCCGATGTGCTGCGGATTCCCTACTTCGTTGCGCTGGTGGCGGCGCTTTGGAGAGCGATTCCGCAATCGGCAAACAGGTCGGAAGAGATGGCTAACGAATCGATTCCGCATGAAGCCGAGGCGCATTCCGATACGCTGGCGCTGCTGAAGACGCTGGAGCCAGTTACGCTGAGCCGGTTCTTCGGCTTCATGGTGGCTGCCGGATTGATGAATGCGCTGATCGGGGGATTCCTGATATGCCGGCTGCCGGAAGCGCATGCGCCCAGCCTGGTTTCACTGCTGATTCGGGCGGCATGCTATGTGGTGGTGGGCGTGGTTGGGGGTGTGGCGGGGACGTGGCTGTATTGGAAGAGTCCCGTAAGTCCGCTGCGGGAGAGTGCACCGCTTTCCTTTCCGCTGTTTGCTTTAGTGTGCTCAGCGGGATGGGTGTGGGTTCCCGCGATGGCGATTCTTTCAGAACAGATTTCGCCGGTGACCGCATTTGTCGCGATGATTGGCGCATTTGTGCTGGCCACTGGGCTGCGAGGCGCCACTTATTATGTCTTTGCTCCGGCACAGAGGAGCGCCGCGCCGGATGGTATGGAAGATGGCGATCTGTTCGCGGAATCGCTGTATCGGCCGCCGTGGGAAGCGCATGGTTACGTGATTGCGATTTGCCTGTATGCAGCGGGTGCGGCGCTGCTGAATCATTCTCAATACACGGCGGCCTTGTTGCTTGCGCTGAGCGCGTCCTTGTTTGCGTGGAAGAGGACCGTCAGGGTGCGGCCGCCCGGCGGGGATGGACGCGAGGTGCGGCGGGCTGCAGTGCGGCTTGCTTACGTGGCGATTCCGGCGGTGCTGGTGACGGCCTGGGCGCTGCTGGACGGGGTGGCGCATCGCAATGTAGCGGGACAGGGACAGGGAAACGCTGCGTTTGCCGCGAGCAGGAGCACCGCGGGCGAAGACTCGCAGCGAAAGCCTACTCGTACCGGTGCAGCGAATGCAATGAATGGGTACGAAAGCATTATTCTTTGGCCGGTGCCGGACAAGAAGGAGATTATTGCTCCGATTCCGGCGCAGATGGATCTGCTGACGCCGGGAAACAGAAAGCCGCTTGTGATCCGGTTTGACGGACCGTACTGGTATTATCAGCCTCCGGAAAAGGCGCCGAGCAAGGGAGCGCACGAGGCGCAGGGAAGCCCGCTGGCGATCGACATTCAAGCGGAGAACTTCATTTCGCTCACCATGGAAGCGCATCAGAGGCTGGGGAGTTCGATTCCGTTGGCGCGGTGCCGGGAGATTGAAGTTGAGGTTCTGAATCGGGATAACCGGAGAGGGATGGTGGCTGTGGGTGTGCTGCTGACGGACTCCGTATCTCGAGGAAAGCAGACGATTTACCTGGGACAGCAGCCGGTGGTTTCGAGCCAGGCGGAACACTTCGCGATGAAGACTTCGCCGGTGAGCGAGGTGCTGCGATTCACGGTGCCGGAGACGGCAAAGATTCGGAGATTCGACGAGATCAACGTGATGTTTTTTCCGGATGGAGCGAATTTCGGGAAGGGTCCGAAGATGGCGGTTGGGCAGTTTGAGCTGATGCCGCGGTGAGGCGGGATTAGGACTGGGTCAGTCGCCGGTTTGGATGTTGACGAGGGCGCCGGCACCCTGGCTGTTGGGGGAGATGGTGGTAGTTTGGGGCGCGCGCCAGTGGTCTATGTGGCTGATTCTATGGACGCAACCGATGGTGCAGTTGGGGGAGCAGCTTTTGGCGGTTAGGAACTCACGCTTGACGTCGGCGGTGGTGTAGTCGGCGAGGGGGATGCCGGGATAGCCGCGCTGCTGGCTGCAATAGTGGACTAAACCGTCTTCGCAGATGTAGAGGTAGCGGGAGCCGGCGCGGCAGCGCCAGTCGTTGGGGCGGCCCTGGGCGATGGCTTCCTGAAACTTGTCAAACTGCGCGTAGTTGGTCTTCTTGCGGTTGGTAATGGCGAAGTAGACTTTGGACTCATCTTCTTGAAGGGGCTTGAGTTGGCCGCTGCCGTCGTGGATGATGCCGATGGTGGATTCAAAGCCTAATTCGAGGGCGCGTTTGCTAATGGCGAGGGCGTCGTTGGGATCCTTGAAACCGCCTCCAACGACTGAGTTTATGTTGACGTGGAACTCGGCATGGTCGGCTAGCATCTGGAGCTTTTTGTCGAGGACTTTGAGGCTCTTTTTGGAGACTTCGTCGGGGACCAAGTTGTCGATGCTGATCTGCATGTGGTCGAGGCCCGCTTCGTTAAGTCGTTCAATACGCTCGACATTTAAGAGATAGCCGTTGGTGATCATGCCGGCGATGGCGCCGGTTTTGCGCATGCGGCGGATGATGTCGTCGAGGTGCGGATGGGTAAGGGGCTCGCCGCCGGAGATGCCGATCATGGCGGTGCCGAGGCGGCCGAGGTGATCGATGCGGCGAAGCATCTCGTCGAGGGGGACGGGCTCGGAGACTTTGTCGTACTCGTTGCAGTAGCCGCAGCTTAAGTTGCAGAAACGAGCGGGGATAATCTGAACGAGGACGGGGTGGCTGGTGTCCGCGAGGGCGCGCACGACCATGGCGTATTCGCGGGCCTTGCGCAAGGCGGCGATGCGGCGGCCACGCAGTGTCGATCTCCGGGCAGTTGCCATTACTACTATTGAAACACAAGAAGACAGGGACCAGGGACTAAGGGACTGAGGGACTAAGAAACTGGGGTGAAATGTTCACTCGAGAGGGTTAGCTACATAGGGTAAAAGTCTGCCTATGAGGTGAGGAAACCGGCCGAAATCTCACCCTATGAGGTTAGATTTCGTTCAGAAACTTACCTCAGAAGGTGAG
The DNA here is from genome assembly GCA_049518435.1 of Occallatibacter sp. Classification (GTDB taxonomy): domain Bacteria; phylum Acidobacteriota; class Terriglobia; order Terriglobales; family Acidobacteriaceae; genus Telmatobacter. Next base: position 11,181 of record JBEKRU010000109.1, read on the forward strand.
GAAATGCGTGTTTTGTTTGTTCGGAGCTGGATATTTGGAGCGAAAAGTCTGCTCCAAGCTGCCTGTTTTCTTTAAGAACACGCTGAGTTTGCAGGGGATAGTGGCGCAACTCGATGATAAAGCGTGCTTTATTTTGATTTTGTTTGCTGTGCACTTGCGCGTGGGATTGTCGTCTGCCCGGTGCAGGGGATGCCGGTAACTTCCGTGGACTGCGGGTCTTATGGTGAAAGCGGGATGGTGGGGAATTGGAGCAGCTTGCGGCGGCTCGCATTTGGTCATGGTTAAGTGGTGGGTGAAGTGTTCCTACTGTGGCCACCTCGCGGAGGGTCGCGCGGGATCTGGTGTTCCGCGGTCCCCAAAAGCTAAAAGGATGTCCCGGCTCTTAACAGCCAGGCACTGGGGGTACCTTCAGGGTGGCAGGGAGCGAAAGGCTGCCCGGGACGGGGTTGTTGAGATTGCTTGCCAATGACATCGACACACGATTTCCCTGACCGGTGGTATCCCTATCGCTCCTTCGGGGTGCGGCGTTCGGCTTGCGTCAGGTTGGTGGGGATGTGGTTGATGCGGGTGAGATGGCCCTCGCTTTTGGATCGGAACCGGCGGAGTAGTTCGGGTGAGGGTAGTTGTATAAAGTCAACAAAACAGCAGGTCCTTCGACTCCCGCGGTCGCTCAGGATTACAGGTATGAATAAGAAACTATCGAGACGCAGATCCTTCGACTCGCTAGGGTCGCACAGGATAGTAAATATCTTTGAGGGACGATAAGAGGCTACAGATAGATGGAACTATCCCACCTTAACGGCTTTGCAAAATGCGCAAAACGGCGAAGTGGGGGCACCCGCTTTGTGCTGAAGGCACCCGCTCTTGCGCTGATAGAAGGATGACAGGGCAACCTCGTTTTCTGGGCGCGCGGCGAAAAGAAGCTGGTGAATTTCGAGAAACTGGTGAACGTTTCCGCGAATGCTTGCTCTTTACTGGTAGTAATGCCAAACGCGATGTTTATCGCGGGGTGGGGAAGACCTGTGCCGGGTGGAGTGGTTGAAGGCGCGGGTGGGACGGGCTCGTTCTCAGCGTCAGGCGCGTTTCCGGCATTTGTGGAGCGGCATTCGCGTTTTGTTTATCGCATTGCTTTGGCGGTGGCGCGGAACCGGCAGGATGCCGAGGATGTGGTGCAGGAGACGTTTCTCGAGCTCTATCGCGGGGAGCGGTGGAAGGAAGTTGAAGACGAGCGGGGCTACCTGGCGCGGGTTGCATGGAGGCTTGCTGTCAGGCGGCGGAAGCCGGGAAGGTTGGAGCAGGAGCTTCCGCTGGATGTGCAGTCGCGGGCGGCGAGCCCGGAGGATGTGGCGATTGATGCGGACCTTGAACGCTGGCTGCATGCACGAATTGACGCATTGCCGGAAAAACTGCGACAGCCGCTGGCGCTGGCGGCGCTGGGGGAGTTGAAGCTGGTGGAGATTGCGAAGATTCTGGGGCTGCCGGAGGGAACGGTTCGGCGGCGAATTCATACGGCGCGGCAAAGGCTGAAGCTTGAACTTGCGGAAAGGAGGGGACAATGAGCGACGGAAACGCTGGGTCGGGTGGATGGGATGAGAGCGGCCTGGAAGGCGGCCATGGGGACCAACTGGATGGATTGATTGAGCAGGCGTTGGGCAGCTATACGGCGCGCGAGGCGCGGGCTGGACTGGAGTCGCGCGTTCTGTCTCGCATTGCCGCGGCGGAGGCTGAGCGGGGCCGGTGGGGTTGGAGTTGGAAGCCGGCCTGGGCGTTGGCTGCGGCGATGGCGGTGCTGGCCGTGGTGGGAGTCCCTTTGGGTTACAGGTTGGGAAGGCAGGAGGCGGTGGTGGTGCATGGTCCGGAGAGTCGCCAGACTGCGGTTGCTGAGGCAGGGCGTGCTGCGCCGACTGGTCCGTTGGCTGCTCCGACGGCTGGCCGGGCTGCGGGAAGTGCGGGGCGTGCTCTCACTCCTCATGGCCGCGTGGCTGCTGCTGCGCCTGAGGGGATGGAGATGGCGGCGAAGGCGGGACCCGCGGCTGTTGGGCGGGCGATGAATGCGCCGTTGGATGACAAGCAGACGGACGAACCGGGAACGTTGAAGCCGATCACGCTGAAGCCGATTACGATTGCGTCCATACAAATTGCCGCGGTGAATTAGGAGGGGTAAAGGTGGGTCAGCATTCACGGTGGTGGATCTCGCGGGGGCTTCTGAAGCCCAGGTCATTTTATGGGCGTTATCGGCACGACTAAAGCCGTGCCCTGATACAAGGCGAATTCCGAAAGCACGGTTCAGGAGAACCAGATGGTTATGGAACGAATGATTCTGATTGGGATGCTGATGGTCTCGCCGATGTTGGGGGCGCAGGGAGCGGGGACGCACGGAGTCGATGCTCAAAAGGCGGAGACAAGGGCACAGACGGCGCAGGCGCGGGACGATGCGCAGGCGAGGAAGGGGTTTGAAGCGGACGCCGATCCGCTGCAGATCACGATCAGTTTTGTAAAACGACGGCATGGGAATGTGACGATCGAAAAGACCTACACGGTGACGGCGACAACGGGCCTGGCCGATCCGCAGATCAGGGACGATAGCACTGTCCCCTATCAGTCGATTGGGCGCAAGGCGGACGGCACGGCGGCGGCTCCGGAGAAAGCTGAAAGCGGGGTGAGAGCCGAAACGCAATATCTCAGCTTCAGCTCGAATACGGACGTGGATATACAGAACGTGAGGAAGCGGAAGGGGATGGTTGAGCTGACGCTGCGGATTTCAATGGAGGGCATCGCGGACGATGTGTCGGTGCCACCGATTTTGCGTTCGCACCGGTACGTTATTTCTCCCACGCTGCCGGTTGGGAAGCTGGCCACGGTTTATTCGGAGGGAGATGCGCTGCACGATGTGAAGGTGGAGATCCAGGTGCTGATTGAGCCGCTCACGGTGCCTTAGCGGATGGGCAAGGGCGACGCTGTTGACGTGTGATTTTGCAGGGGCTCAAGCCCGAGACATTTTACTGACTTTATCGGCCCGGGGCCCCGACCCAGAGGGTGCCCCGGCACCCCACCGTGCCCTTGTTACAAAACGTACATGGAAAGAGTTTTTCACCAAGCTGTGAACTCGAGCCCCTTCGCACATCCTGGTCCAGATGGGGTTTTTCATCAAGCGGCGAAGTTGCGCGTGGTTACGGAGCAAATTGCACGGCGGTCCTGAAGTCGTGCTCGGTGCAGAGCAATTTGTTCAAGATTCATCAACACACTCACTACCGGAGAACATTTATGAACCTGCTGAATAGGAAGCAAGTGCTGTATACGGCCGCAATGACAATGTTGCTGGCTACGAGTCTGGCTCAAGTTTCACGCGCGCAGCAGACGCCTTATGTGGTGGGCAGTACGGTGACGGGGCACGTGTACTGCGCTGACAGTAATGCCCCTGCGCGGTTTGCGAAGGTGCTGCTGAAATCGACCGCGGGAGGGAACAGCGGGGACGACTTTCTGAAGAAGCTACAGGAGAACATGGCGAAGATGGCGGACAAGAGCGGCGCGGCGGCAGAGCCCGCGAAGCCCATGACCGCGGACAAGAAGAGCGCGCTGGCCGCGGCTTCAAAGGGGATGACGCAGGCGCTGGACATGATGAATGCTTCGACGGTTGGTCTTGACGGGGAATTCAAATTTGCGGGAGTGAAGCCGGGCACCTACTATGTGCACGCTATTTATGCAGGGTACATTGACCCCTTCGACCAGTTAACGGATGAGGATTTCGCGAGTACCGATCCGGCGGTGCGCGCGCGGATTGCGCAGATTCCGACGGTGACGGTGACGGGGAGCGATGCTGCCCATGCGGAGTTGCGGCTTGAACGCGGTGGAGCGATCAGCGGCACGATTCTGTTTGACGATGGAAGCCCGGCTTCGGGTTGGATTGTTTCGGTGATCAAGCCAGGGACCGCGGAGAGCGGAGCAGACGCGACTGCAGCCACGATGAGCCAGGCGCTGGCCATGAGCGGGGCGGTGCAGCTGGCCAAGAGCGACGACCTGGGGCGGTTTCGCATTACGGGTCTGAGCGCCGGCGATTATGCGTTGCGCGCCTCGCTGAACGCGATGCCGATTGGCGTGACGGGGAACAATATCGGCGATGGAGGCAGCGGGATCAGCCTGGTTGTGTATTCCGGCAGTACTTTCAACCGGGGTGATGCGAAGGTTGTGTCAGTGGGCGCGGGGGATGAGTCAACCGGCGTGGACATGACTGTGAATGCGCACGGGCTGCACAATATTACCGGGCATGTTGTGGCGAAGGCGGATGCGCACACGGTGAATGTGGGCAGCGTGGCATTGACGAGCAAGAGCAACCCGGCTCTGCATATGTCGGCGGCGATTCGCGATGACGGCAGCTTTCACTTTGAATATCTTCCGAAAGGCGTGACCTACACGCTTACGGTTGCGGATGCGGCGGACGGGAAGAATGCACCGGCCGGGGGTACCGGCTTTATGGGACTGCATCTTCCCGATCCGGAGATTCTGCGCAAGTACGGAAGCGACACGACGGATGTGTTGCTGGGGGACTCGGATGTGGACTCGGTTCAACTGACTGTGGCGCAGACGGACTGGAAGCCGACTCCGAAGAAGCCGGGAGCCAGCAATGCGAACCTTGGGGATCTGCTGAATGGCATTGTGGGCGCGGCATCGAGCGATAAGCAGTGAGCACCTGCGGTGCGGCAGAAGCTCGTTTTTCGCTCGCATGAGGGCGCTGCTTGCTGCACTACCCGCAGTCCTGGGAGAGGCAGGTCCTTCGGCTCGCGGCGCTCAGGATGATGGGACTATTCAGGGTCGTGCTATCCAACGCATTCGCCCGAGAGACGGCGAATGGGTCGGGCGCCCAGCTGTTTTGGAGATGAGTTTGGTGGGCGGGGAGGCGGTTGCATTCGGCTGGTCACATTCCTGGGGACGGCGTGGCGATGGAACGATATACTGCCCGTGGATCTTAACCCCGGAGAAAAGCCGATGAGACGATTTTTTGCCGTGATGCTGCTGGTGTTTCCACTGGCCGTGGGGGCGCAAACGAAGGCGCCGCCGACTACGCTGCGCGGGGTGCTGCTGGAGCAGTTGCACACTACGCATGATGCCGAGGACTGGTTTGTTCCGGCGAAGATTGCTGTGGATGGGCTGACGGCGGAGCAGGCGCAGTGGAGTCCGGGGAAGGGGAACCACTCGGTGGGGCAGCTGGCTTACCACTTGTGGTACTGGAATGCGCGGGAGCTGGCGACGTTTAACGGGGAGAAGCTGGCTCCGTTTGATGGAAACAACAATGAGACTTTCGACAAGTTCAACGCGGCGCAGTGGGATGATTTGAAGGTCAAGCTGGACAAGGTGATGGCGGACTGGGAGAAGGCTGTGGAGACGGCGGACGAGAAGAAGCTGGCGGAGAATGCGTCCCTGATTGCGCATGTGGGGGCGCACAACGCTTATCACATTGGTCAGATACTTTATGTGCGGAAGCTTGAGGGGGCGTGGGATCCGGCGAAGGGGGTTAAGTAGGCGCGGCGGGTTACTGGTTGAGGAGGCGGTAGGCGGCGAGAAGCTCGGGGACGGGAATGCCGTCGATGGTCATGCCTTCCATAAGGCTGCGGACGATGGAGGCTCCGCGGAGGTCGGCGGAGATGATGCGGAGGCCGGCGAGGTTGGCGTTGTGGACGTGGAGGTTGGAGAGGTCCGCGTTTTCGATGACGGCGCTCGATAGCTTTACATCGGTGAACACTGCGCCGGCGAGGTTGACATCCGTGAATTCCGACCGGGCGAGGTCCGCATCGGTGGCTTCAATGCGGCGGGTGGTTGAGCGCAGTTGAACGACCTGTTCCGTTTCCATGATGCCCCCTGCGAGCAGTCTACCTGCATTGTGGGGATTTTAGACAGAATTGAAGAGCGAAGGGGCTAAGGCCCTCTCTCTTTTTATGGGCTTTTATCGGCACGACTAAAGTCATGCCCTGTTACAAATCGCGCCCAGAGCGGAGTTGTCAGCTAGTAAGGAGCGACCTGGTGGTCGGGGGAATGGAGGTCCTTCTGGAGCTGGTCCAGTCTTTTTTGCATGTCTTCCATTTGTTCCGGGGTGAACTGGAAGGGGTTGGAGTTGAATTCCTTGCTGAACTGCTCCATTTGGTTCTGAAGATCCTGCACCTGGTTGGGATCGAAGGTGAATTGCTGCAGGTTGAACTGGTGGCTGAACTCTTCCATTTGCTTGCGAATCTGCTCGGGATCCTGAGGGGCGAGCTGGAATTGGTCGAGGGCGGCGGCGGCCTGATCGCGGAGGGCTTTGGCGGCGGCTAACGCTGCGTCTGGATCTTGCGGGCCGAAGAGCTGCATTACGTCGGGGTCGATTTCGGCGATCGTGGATGAGTCGTCAGAAGAGAACACATCTTGCGGCTGGAGGAAGCCGCTCTTGTGGTGGGAATCGACCTGGAGGGTAAGGATGAGCTGCTTCTTGTCGCGCAGGATGGTGACCTGGACGGGCTTGCCCTGGTTGGCGTGGAGGGCGCGATCCCAGCTGGAGAGGTCGGTGATGGCGTCGGGGCCGACTTTGAGGATGACGTCGTGGGGCTTGAAGCCGGCGGCGGCAGCCTCGCTCTTGCGGGCGATCTGCTTGACCATGAGGCCGTTGGGGATGCCGAGATACTCCGCGGTTTGGGCGGCGAGAGGCTCGAGGAGCGCGCCAACGTTGAGTGAGCTGCCGAAGATGTTGAGGCGCAGGGCACCGGGAACGCCAGCATCGCCTGAGCCGTTGAGGATGCCCATGGCGCCGGAAGGCTGGGCGAAGGTGTCCTCATTCTTGTTGAGCCGGTTCCAGATGTCACGCTCCATGACGCGGCGGTCGACGAGCTGGACGGCGAGGGTCTGGATGTTGCCGTCGCGGCTGATTTCGAGGCTGACTTTGCGGCCGGCGGGGATTTCGCGCAGCATGCGGTGGAGCTGCTCAGCGCCTTCGACGTCCTGGCCGTTGAGCTGGATGACGACGTCGTTGACGTGGAGGCCGATTTGGCCGGCGGGGGCGTCGTGGTCGATGAGGGTGATGATGGCGCCGCGGACTTCCTTGAGCTTGAGGGCCTGGGCTTTTTCCTGGTCGACGTCGGCGAGGTCAACGCCGAGATAGCCCTGGGAGGTTGATGAGTGGAGTAGAAGGGGGCTGGGATCGTGGAACAGGAAGGTGATTGCGGTGCCTTGCGCGAGTGCTCCTGGTGGTGCAAGATTGACGGCCAGGGCAAGGGAAACGCTGGCTAGCGCGATGGGTCCCAGAGTACGGATGGTGCGATACGGCCTCAAAAGGTGGTTCATTTGTTCCTCTCCTGCACTTTTTGTCCCCTGGCCCGCACTCTTAAGACGGTTCGGTTGCCAGAAGGGTGGGGGCAGATTTACTGAATCTCCGACACGCGGCTCAGTACCTGTCTCGAGACGGTGCGGATTTGGGGATTATGGTCCGAATTGGCAACAGAATGCAAGACCTGTCGCACGCTGGCGTCGGCTTCGACGGGCTCAAGGATGTTGATGGCGGCGGTGCGGATGCGCGGATCGGTGTCGTTGAGCAGGGCTTCAAGGACGGCATCGCGGACGCGGACATCCTGAGTGACCCAGGGCTCAAGGCCCTGAAGGGCTTTTTCGCGGACGCCTTCGTTGCGGTCGTAGCGGAGGGCGACCATGAGGGCGTCGCGGATGCCGGCGGCTTTGCAACCGTGTCCGGCGCGGCACTCGGCGGCCATGAGGCCTACGGAGTCGTCGCGGACGCCTGCTGAGGTGGAGTTTTCAGAAGCCAGCATGAGGAGATCGCTGATGGCGGGGTCGTCGATGGAGCCTTGAATCTGACGGGGGACGACCTGGTTGTAGTGGACTTCAACGATGTCGCTGTTGGGCTGGCGGACGATGCCGGAGATGCTGGCGATTTCAGCGGGTTGCGCAGGCGCAAGCGGCTGGACTTTGTTCTCGGCTGTGACGGCGGAGGAAGCGCGAGCGGCGCGATTCTGGGCGTACTCGTAACCGCCGAGGATGCCTGCGCCGGCTCCAGCGACAAGCAGAAGGCAGGCGGCGACGGGAGCGGCCTGAAGACTGGCGACGTTGTTGAGCATGCGCTGGCCGAGCCATTCATACCAGCGCTTGGGAGGGAGGGCGTCGAGGGCTTCCTCGAGGCGCAGGCGGGAGCGGGCGACGAGGTTGGCGGGCGGATCGACCATGGGATGCGCGGCGGCCAGAAGCTTGAGGGCCAACAATTCTTCGCGCTCCGTATGGCATTCCGGGCAGCCAGTCATATGCCGCTCCAGTTCATGGATCTGCTCGTCAGACAGCTCTCCGTAGGCCGCCGAGACGATTCGTTCGTGGGCAATTTCGCAATTCATGGTTACGTCCTTCCAGCCTCAAATGATTTCCTTTATGCGGCCCATGAAATCGGCATCCCATTTTGGGATTGCAAAGGGCCTGGTAGAGCAGGTGACTGTGGCTCAATCGAGGGAGAACCAGCAAAAGTCCGGGCCTAAAGGCCAGGTAGATTCGCCTTCCTTCAGGGGGTTGAAACCCCCTGCTCCCTCCGTAATTTCATTCGGGGAGTCAAAACTCTTTGCTCCCTCCGTAATTTCATTCGGGGAGTCAAAACTCTTTGCTCCCTCCGTAATTCTCAAACTACAACTGTGGCACTAAATTGAACGCATCTCCGCTAATTGGGTGCGGAGTTTTTTGGTGGCGCGGAAGAGGGTGTTCTTGGCGGTTTCTTCCGTGGTGTTCAACATTTCTCCAATGGTGCGCAGGCGGAGACCCTGGTAGTGCTTGAGCTCAAAGACCATTCTTTCGCGCGGGGTGAGCTTGTCGAGCGCGGTTTGAATTTTCTGGCCGAGGAATTTGCGGTCGAGTTCCTTGGCGGGATTGGAAAAGGAGCGGTCGTCAGAAACGGAGGCCAGCAGGTCGATTTCGTCGCCGGAGTGATCCATGACCACGGCGTGATCTTCGCGGCGGGTTTTTTTGCGGCGGAGCTGGTCGAGGCAGAGGTTGGTGACGATGCGGTAGATCCAGGTGTAGAAGGAGCACTCGAAGCGGAAGTTGCCGATGTAGCGGTAGGCTTTGAGGAAGGCTTCCTGGTAGATGTCTTCCGCATCG
>JBEKRU010000110.1:0-20201 GCA_049518435.1 Occallatibacter sp.
GACTCGCACGAGAGCCAACTCTATTCCGACGCCACCAAGGCTATTGATGAAGGCCGATGGCAGGATGCCGAGAACCTTCTCGATCAGGTCTTTAATCTCCACGGTCGAAGAGCGGACGCAGCCCTCTACTGGAAGGCGTATGTCAAGAACAAGGAAGGCCGTCAGTCCGAGGCGCTTGAGGCTTGCGCATCTCTGCGCCAGAGCTTTCCGCAAAGCACCTGGCTGAAGGAATGCAGCGCCCTCGAGATTGAGATTCGAGGCAAGAGCGGCAGCCCCGTTCAGCCGCAAGCGGAGAATGACGAAGACCTCAAGCTGCTGGCATTGAGTTCATTGATGGAGGGCGGTAACTCGAATTCGCTGCCGATCCTTCAGCAGGTCCTCGAAGGGCAGAGCTCCGAAAAACTTAAAGAGCGCGCCCTCTTTGTTCTCGCCGAAAACCAATCGCAGCAGGCGCAGGACCTGTTGGGTCAGATCGTTCGCGGAGATAAGGACCCTAACCTGCAAGTCAAGGCAATCCAGCTTCTCGCCGTCGCACAAGGATCAAAATCAGCCGCGACCCTTGCCGGCATCTACGCCAAATCCAGCGACCCCACCGTGAAAAGGTCCATCCTCGACTCCTACCTCGTGATGAACGATCCAGAGAAATTGTTACAGATTGCCCAACACGAATCCGATCCTCAACTCGCACGCCACGCCGTCTCTGAGCTCGGAGCAATGGGAGCCGTCTCGAGCCTCTCTGAAATCTATAAGTCCACTTCCAGCAAAGAGGTGAAATCGGCCATCATCAACGCCTATGTTGCCGCAGGCAGTAAAGGTACAGATGCATTGGGCGCTATCGCTTCCGGAGAACAGGATCCCGATCTCCGGCGTAGGGCCATTCGCAATCTTGGCCCGAGTGGAGGCCCCGCCGCCGTCCAGGTGCTCCTCGCCATTTATTCGAAAAGCAGTGATGAAGAATCAAAGAAAGCCGCGCTCGATGGACTGTTTGTAGCCGGCGACGTACACGATCTTGTCGCCTTGGCCCGCAACGAAAAGGACCCCGTTGCGAAAAGAGAGATCGTGGGCAAGCTCGCCCTGATGCACAGCAAGGAAGCCACCGACTACATGATGGAACTGCTCAACAAATAGGAGGCGACAATGAAAGCATTCATCCCCGCGTTCCTCGCCCTTGCATTCACCGCGGCCCTGCCTGCCCAGCAGCCCAAGGTAAGCAACGCGCAATTCAACACCGAGCCTGTCGAGCAGAATCTCGCTTCGACAGTAAATCGTGCAAGTCACTCGAACGACCAGCTCTGGCTCGGATATGAACTTGCTGCACTGCCTGGCACGCATTTAACCACGTGTTCCGATTGGTCGGATGCCTCGCAATCTGACAATGATTGCTGCGGGGAATATCGTCTGGAGGATGAACGGGGCGTTCACAGCAGCAGCAACGGACAAGCATCGCCAAACGTCTACATCCTTCTTCGCTTCGACAAAGCTGAACTCGTCAAGGTCAGGGCGATTGCTTCCGGGTGTCACCTCAATGCCGGCGGCGTCAACTTCGATTGGGTCACAGGAGTCAAGCCGGAAGAGAGCATTGCCTTCCTCGCCGGACTGACGAATCATGGGTCGGACCATAACAGGGTCGTGGAGGGGGCGCTCATGGCAATCAGCTTTCATGCCGCGCCCGAAGCCACGCACGTGCTCGAACAGATCGCGTCCTCTTCGGAGTCAGAGCACACCCGCGAGCAGGCCGCATTCTGGCTCGGCGTCCAACGCGGGCATGACGGTTTTGTCGCACTCAAATCCCTTGAGAACAAGAGCACCGACGATGCGCGATTCCGCGAGAAACTCACATTCGACTTCTCCCAGAATTCCGATCCCGCCGCCGAGGACCAGCTGCTTCACATGGCCAAGTTCGACTCCGACTCCAGGGTCCGCGGACAAGCCCTCTTTTGGATCGCGCAAAAGGCCGGAAAACGAGCCACTGGTGCTCTTACAGATGCCATCCAGAACGATCCCGAGACCGATGTGAAAAAGAAAGCCGTGTTTGCCTTGAGCCAGTTGCCGAAAGATGAAAGCATCCAGCAACTGATTCATGTGGCCGACACAAACTCGAATCTAGTGGTTCGGAAAGAGGCGTTTTTCTGGCTCGGTCAATCTCAGGATCCCCGCGCCTTGGCCTACCTCGAGCAAGTGCTCAAAAAATAACCCTGTCCGGTCCCTTCATGACGGGTGGCCCAGGGCCCGCTCTTGAGACCTGGGAATCGAGGCATGCCACCAGCCTGGGTCGGGCCCGGACGGATAGGTAGCCCGGGCGCCGGTAACAAGTCTTCGTCGCTGTGCCGGAAGTAAGGGGTTCCTAACAGGCCACCTGCTCTGGCCCCTACGGTATATTTGGACTCAGGCATGTCGTCGGAATCGAGCACCAAAACAGTCTTAATTCACTTCTCTGGACCTGACGCACCCGGGCTGACCGCCGCACTCACCGGCATCCTGGCACAGAGTCAGGTAAGCATTCTCGACATTGGGCAGGCGGTGGTGCATGAGAACCTTGCTCTCGGAATTCTGGTTGAGATTCCTTCGCCAAGCGACCTGGTCTCGCTCAAAGTGGCGCTGCAGAACCGGGCAAGGGATCTCGGTCTCCATTCGCATTTCAGAGTAATTCCAAAGGATGCAGTCAGGCACTGGGGATTCGGCCTGCGTGCGCATAATTTCATTATTACTTTGCTGGGGCGTTCCATCACCGCTGAACAGCTGGCGCAAGTGAGCGCTATTATCTCGGCCCACCACATGAACATTGATAGGATCGATCGCCTCTCCCGTCAGCTCACTCCAGACACCGAGGCGGCGAACGCGTGCGTGGAGTTGGCTGTCAGCGGCGAGTCTTCCCGCGAGGTGGCCATGCGCGCGGAATTCCTGGCCACTGCGCAGAGACTATCCATCGATATTGCATTCCAGCGCGAAAGCATCTTCCGCCGCAATCGCCGGCTCTTTGCCTTTGATATGGATTCGACGCTCATTCAGGGCGAAGTGATTGACGAGCTTGCAAAGATGGCGGGGGTGGGCGATCAGGTGGTCCGCATTACCGAAGCTGCCATGCGCGGAGAGCTGGGATTTGATGAGAGCTTCACCCGCCGTGTCGCGCTTCTCAAGGGGCTCTCGGCCGAGCGCGTTCACAGCCTGCTTGACAGCATTCCACTGGCTCAAGGGGCCGAACGCCTGGTGCAAACGCTGCGCCTGCTTGGTTACAAAACGGCAATTCTTTCCGGCGGCTTCACGTTCTTTGCTCGATCGCTGCAGAAGCGACTGAGCATTGATACAGTTCATGCCAACGAACTCGAAATCTCCGATGGAAAAGTAACCGGGCGGGTCATTCCTCCCATCATCAACGGAGCTCGCAAAGCATTGCTGCTCGCGGAAATCGCGCGCAGCGAGGGCATTTCACTTGAGCAGGTTGTCGCCGTCGGCGATGGCGCCAATGACATCCCCATGCTCAGCCTTGCCGGCATGGGCATTGCTTACCGCGCCAAGCCCCTCGTCCGTCAAAGTGCTGATCAGTCGATCTCCTATCTCGGGCTAGACGGGCTGCTCTACCTTCTGGGAGTTCGAGACCGCGACCTTCAGCCTCATGAGCCGCGGACGGAATAGCGACCGCTCACTTCTTTGCCGGAGTTGCGGGCGCCGCGGCCGGCTTCTTGGCAACGGGAGTTGGCACCACAATTCTGGCCAGCTTGATGCTATCGAGAAGGGGGAACTCCTTATCCAGATAAGGCTTGCCTTCAGCCTGAATGCGGCCCTGATCGGGAGTCTGCCCGTAGCCTGCATACAGTTTTTCCACCACATCCATCCCTTCAGTCACGGTACCGAACGGAGAGAATCCCATTCCGTCAAGGCGGGCGTTCTCGCCCAGGTTGACGAATAGCTGCGTGGTGCGCGTGTTCGGTCCGCGGCTCGCGAAAGTCAGTGAGCCCTTGTGATTCGACTGCGTCACCGGATCGTCCTGGATGGATGCGTCCTGCCAGACCTTATTCACCGCTGGACTTGGGCTGAGGCCGAACTGCACAACGAAATCAGGCACGACGCGAAAGAAGTGGCCGTTGTTGAAGAAGCCATTCTTCACGAGGTTATAAAAACGGTCGGCGCCCAATGGGGACCAATCACGGTGCACCTCAACCACGAACGGCCCCTTGGTGGTGACGAAGCGGACTTTGAAGTCTGCGGGCGCCTTCGCCTTAAGCAGTGCAGGATTCAACAGCATGCGACTGATGGTCGCTGACGCCGGCGCGACGGGCTTTTTTGCGGCTGGGGCAGTCGAGGTCGCGGTTTTTGGCGCGGCAGCCTTCGACGCCGCGGGCTGCTGTGCACAAAGCGGCGCAGCAAAAGCGGTAAGGACGAGGAGCGAAATGGAAATGGCTTTCATAGCCCGCAAAGTATATCAGCAGAAGCCGCGCCGGATCAGCCCATTCACAGCTCTTCGCTCTCCTTGATCTTCACCACAAAAGCGGTGAACGCTCCTTCGCCAGCCACCAGCATCTGATGCGGCAAGCCTGCCGGCACATGGGCCAAATCACCTGCCCGCAACTCCTGCCGCGAGCCGCCCTCAATTCGTTCGCCTCGCGTTTCTCCTGGTCCGATTGTCCGCGCCCCGGCTATCCTGCCTCCGGTCACAAGCGTCGCCTTCCCTGCGAGAACATGGAAAATGTCTGCGAACTTTTCATGCAACTCCGCCTCGCCATCGCGGCTGCGAAACGAAAGCATAGTCGCGTGACCCGGATACTCCTTCAGCGTCTCGCTGGCCTGCCCGTCGCCGGCCCTCGCCAGCTTGCGGAGATAAGCGGCGCGCTCCAGCAGAATGGGCGGCGCCCAGTGGTCCAGGTGCGCAGGCCCCTTGCTGTGACTCTTCACGCGCCTGACGGCCGGCGTTATCTCTTTTTCCGCCGGAAGAAGTTCCTTTAGAATCCGCTCCGAATATCTGTCCATTTCTCGCCTAGTTTACGCCATTCGCAGTATGAGGGATTATTTGCATGGATACGGCCCGGCAGCAAGTTTTATCCGATCGGAGTCGTCTGAATTGTCCGTCACGAACACTTGGAAATCTCCGCCTCCAGCAGAAACGCGGACAATGATGTTGCCCTCCATGCTCTTGATCTTCGAAACGAACTGATTATTGACGATGCGGTTTTCTTCCATAATGCAGGTGGCATATACGTCGCGATCGCCGGAATAAAGTTGGTGGCTGAGCATCCGCCGCAGCGGCAGAACAGACGGGTGAGCCACATACCAGGAGGGAATAATAAAGACCTCCGGGCGAAGGGCGCGGACGAACTCAGGTCCAACGGCGTCGAAGTAAGCGTGATGATCGGCGACAGCAACATCAACCGGCCCCGCTGCCCTGGCTACCGGCGTTTCGATATCCCGCCAAAGCTCGCCCGATTCCTCCGTATCCGAAGTCAGGTCGCCGCCCGTGAAGTAGTCAAATTTTCCGTAGCTGAGACGGATCGCGATGGAGCACATATTCTCGGTGGGGTAGTCCTGTCTTTGCAAGTCCTTCAAGTCCGGGAAATACCTGCGAGTCTGTTCACCAACGCCCGTCCACACCTCGCCATTCGCTGCGAGATTCAGAACTGCAAAACCTGGATAACGATCGGGATCGCGAACCATGTGGATCTGCCTTGCGCTACCCACCTTGATTCCTTCCGAGGATTTGCCCAGACTTCGACGCGTCCTCACATATTCCAGATAGTTCAGCGCGAAAGGCGCTTCAGGCGCCACGGGATAGTCGTAACTGGGGAATCCTCTGTCGATGAGAAGTTTGATCGGCACACGTGCGTCAACGTCCGATATGCCCGTCAGCCGGTAGTTTCCATTCGTCGATCGCGGATTCTCAGGACCGATATCGCCCAGGTGATCCGGATGAAGGTGTGTAATCACTCCGTAGTCCAAATCGCTGCGTCCTATGGGCCTCATCTGGCGCAGGATGTACGAGGCGATCCATTCCCCCGGCCTCATTTTCGTATCGGGTCTTTGCGGACAAGAGAGGGAAAGTGAATCCTCAGTGGTTCCCGCATCGATGAGCATCGTGGTGCCGTCCGGGCCGATGATGAACGTGGAATTGCCCCTGCCATAGGCCAAATGATGGATGTCGAGTGTTCCCGGCGTCCACGGTTCCAGCGTCGAAGGAGCAATAGCAGCAACACCCCGAATGGAACTGGACACGCCCGCGACCGCGACGAACTTCAAGAAGCTTCTTCTGTTCATCATTCTCGGATGAGCCATCCTCTCCATAACAAAAACGAGTTGAAATAGCTGGATAAGTTAGCCGCCATCTAACTCAGCGAGAGCTCTCGCGCGCTTAAACACGGAAAGGAACATGGGCCGTGTCAGCTTGCCGGTGTTCGTGTTTTGCAGTGATGGATGATAGCTTGCAATCACCGTCACGCCATCCCAAAACGAGTATTCGGCCGCATGTCCAAATACGAACCCTGCACGCGCCTTTAGCTTTCCCGTGCGCACAGCGTGGGCCAACAGCCCATCAAACGCAATCTTGCCCAGGCAAACCACGACGCGCAGATTCTTCAGCAAGCCAATTTCTTCGTCAAGCCATGGAGCGCAGTTGCGCTGCTCCTCCGGCGTGGGCTTGTTGGCCGGCGGAGCGCAGCGCACCACGGCGCTGATCCAAAGATCGGTGAGCTTCATGCCATCATCTCGAGAAACCGCTGTTGGCTGCGAGGCAAACCCAGCTTCATACAGCACGGGAAAAAGAAAATTCCCGGAGCCATCCCCGGTGAAGGGCCGCCCGGTTCGATTCGACCCATGCGCTCCCGGGGCCAGGCCCAGCGCCAGCACACGCGCATTGGGATCCCCGAAAGAAGGCACAGGCTTTCCCCAGTACTCCCAATCTCTGTAGGCTTTTTTCCTTACCCGCGCCACCTCCGCACCATAGATCCGCAGGTTCGTGCAGCGCTCGCAGGCCACAATGCGGTCATTCAGTGCAATCAGCGGGGAAGGAAGAGGCATAGCGAAATTTTAAGGTATTGCGCCATTCTGATGCGTCATACTTTCCAGCGGAGGATTGTCGAATGAAATCTGCGAAGCTGTTGCTGCTGGCCGGCGATTTTGTCGAGGACTACGAAATCATGGTTCCCTTTCAGGCACTTCAAATGGTGGGCCACTCGGTGGATGCCGTTTGCCCGGGCAAAAAAAAGGGAGAACAGGTCCGCACCGCCATCCACGACTTTGAAGGCGACCAGACTTACACGGAGAAGCGCGGACATAACTTCACCCTCAACGCGACTTTTGATGAGATCGACCCAGCCAGCTACGATGCGCTGGTAATTCCCGGCGGCCGCGCGCCGGAGTATCTTCGCCTCAACGCCAAGGTTCTTGACATCGTGCGCCACTTCGACCATGCCGGCAAACCTATTGCCGCGCTCTGCCACGGACCGCAGTTGCTTGCCGCGGCCGGCGTGCTCAAGGGGCGCAAGCTGAATGCGTATCCCGCATGCGCCCCGGAAGTTGAGTTGGCCGGCGGTACGTTTGTGGCCGTCGACTTCTTCGGCGCCGTGGTGGACGGAAACCTTGTGACTGGTCCGGCATGGACCGCGCATCCTGCGTGGCTGGCGCGCTTTCTTGATGTCTTGGAAGCGCATGTGACAGGAGAGAAGCGATAAGTCGCTAACTCCGCTCACTTATCAATCAGCGCCTTCATCACCGGGGCGTAGCGCTCGCCTGCTGCTGCATCTGGCGGGAACACTGCCTCGAGATCAAGAACCAGTTCAGGCGCAAGTGCCAAGTCCACTGCCGTGGCGTTTTCTTCAAGGTACTTGCGGCGCTTGGTGCCGGGGATGGGGACTATATCCTGTCCCTGCGAGAGCACCCATGCCAGTGCCAACTGGCTTGCGGTTACTCCGGCTTCCGCAGCAAGTTGCTTTACCTTTTCCACCAGTTCCAGGTTGCGCGCAAAGTTTTCGCCCTGGAAGCGTGGATGGAGGCGGCGCGTATCGTCAGGGTCAAAATCTTCCGGAGTCTTGATGGCGCCGGTAAGGAATCCGCGGCCCAGCGGGCTGTAGGCCACAAAACCCACGCCCAGCTCCCGGCAGGCGGGGATCACTTCAGGCTCAGGATCGCGCGTCCACAACGAGAACTCGGTTTGGAGCGCAGTGATGGGATGAACCCGCTGCGCACGTGCGAGGGTCGCCGGGGATGCTTCAGACAGTCCAAGGAAGCGCACCTTGCCTTCTTCCACCAGCCGCGCCATGGCCCCCACAGTCTCTTCAATGGGCGTCTTCGGGTCGACGCGATGCTGGTAGTAGAGGTCGATGGTCTCAACATCCAGGCGGCGAAGGCTGCCTTCGACGGACGCGCGCACATAGGCCGGGCTTCCGTCCACGCCTCGCTTCTGCGGATCGTTGGGGTCGCGCACAATCCCGAACTTGGTAGCCAGAAAGACGTCATTCCGCCGGCCCTTGATGGCGCGGCCCACCAGCACCTCATTGGCGTGCGGACCGTACGCGTCGGAAGTGTCGAGGAAGTTGATGCCCAGCTCAAGCGCGCGATCGATGGTTGCGATCGACTCGTGCTCGTCGCGGCTGCCATAGAAATCGCTCATGCCCATGCAGCCCAACCCGATGGCCGAAACCTCGGGACCATTCTTGCCCAATCTGCGCTTCTTCATGCTTCGCTCCCTGCTGCCATATCCTTGGTGCTGTCATATCCTTTTCAGATGTGAGGGACTCAGTGGCGGATGCACCGTTGTACGAAACCATGCTATCGGTTGCGATTGAGGAAGCGCGCCTGGGGCTCGCCGAAGGCGGCATTCCCATTGGCGCGGCAATATTTAAGCGGACGGGCGAACTGGTCAGCCGGGGCCATAACCGCCGCGTGCAGCAAGGCGATCCCAGCGTTCACGGCGAGACGGATGCGTTTCGCCGCGCCGGCCGGCAGCGCAGTTACCGCGACCTGGTGATGGTAACCACGCTGGCCCCCTGCTGGTATTGCAGCGGGCTGGTGCGGCAGTTCCAGTTTGGCACGCTGGTGGTTGGCGAGAGCCGGACATTTCCCGGCGGCCTGGACTGGCTGCGCGAGAATGGCATTGAAGTCATCGACCTGGACAATTCCGAGTGTCGCGAGATGCTTGAGGGTTACATCGCCAAACACCCGAAAATCTGGAATGAAGACATCGGCGAAGAGTGAAAACGCAGGGAATAGGGACCAGGGAATAGGGAATAGACCAACGAGCCAGTCAGTCGGCAAACGCCCGCAACTGTCATCTGTAACCTGTCATCTGTAATCTGCTTTTCTGCGCCTAATGAAGTAGAGAACGAGTCCGCCAGCGATGTAGCCCAAATAAATCCACGGAATGCGCGCGTGGTTCGCGTCGGCTGCGGATTCCAGATCAAAAATCACAATCAGGATCATCACCAGCACGGTTACAACGCTCACCGCCGCCACCGTGTGCGAGTGCTGCCCCATTGCGCGGCGCGCGAAGGGCAATGCCACGGCTACCAGCGCATAGGCCGTCAGAAATCCGAAGACGGACAGCGAACCAATCAAGTCGTACATGTCTGAACCGTTCACGCCGCTCAGCGCCATCGCCACCGTGGCCGCGAGCATCAGTCCTGCGGACAACGCAATCGCCGTCCCCGGTGTCCCATGCCGCTTGTTGGTGCGCTCCAGCGCTTTTGGCAACAGCCCCCCGTGGGCCATGCGCAGCAGCACGCGCGCCGCTGCCGTGGTGCAGGCCAGCACACAGGCAAACATGCTCACGAACGCGCCAACATCAACGGCCACGCCCAGCGGCGAAATACCCGCCTTCGTCGCCAGCATGTGCAGCGGGCTGGTTGAGTCGCTCAGCTTCGACGATTCGCCGCGGAACCCCAGCACCTCAGAGTAGGAACACAGCATGAAGAACACGCCGGCCAGAATGGCGCACTGAATCACCGCGCGCGGAATGGTGCGCAGCGGCTCGCGCACTTCATTGCCCAGCGTGGTAGCGCTTTCAAATCCCACAAAGCTGAACATGGCCAGCACCAGCGCCGGACCCAATGAGGAAATGGTTGTGCCTTTCAAACGAAGCTGGTCAAGATCGAATTGAAATCCGAAGCGATAAACCATCACGGCCAGCACAATGAGAATCAAGCTCACCGACGCCACTTCAATCCAAAGCATCAGTTCGGCTGAAAGCTTCACGTCGCGATACGCAACCCATCCCGCAACCGCGCATACCACAGCCAACGTTCCGAGCGTAGGAGGCGTCCAGTGAAAGAACTGCTGTGAAAGCAGGCCGGCGTAGTAGAGCGCGCCCCCGGCAACGGAGGCGCCCGTAGCCAGATAGGCCAGCAACAGACCCCATGCGGCCACTACCCCGAACACCGGCGGCAGCGTGTCGGACGCGTAGGAGTAGAGCGACCCGGGCGATGCCGACAGGCGCGCGAAGCGGCTGACGCAGAAGCCCACCAGCAGCGTTGCGGCGGTGGCCAGCAGGTAAACGAACCAGGTTGCGTTGCCGGCCAGCGCGAACACCAGCGGAATGGTGAGCGACGGCGAAGTGGAGGGCGCCATGGCGGACACGGACTGGGCGAGGGTCTCCATCGGACCCAGCACGCCCGCATGCAGGCCGTAGTTCTCAGCGCCGCCCTGCTGCGGGTACACCTCGACTTGGGTCTGGCCCGTCACCGGTCCGCCTTTCGTGCTGCCTGCAGTGCCTTGATTTTTATTTCGATTCTAAAGTCTTGCGGGGTTGGTCTAGTGTTGCGCCGACTGGGGCTTGCGGTCAAGGATTTCTGAACATACGGCGGCACGATCATGCTGCAGTCCCTATAATTCCACCCATGCGTTTGATGCTGTTTATCCTCACCGTGCTCGGCGTTTCCGCGGCTCAAACCCCCGTCCCACTACCGCAGGTTTGGCAGATGCAGGAGTCAGGAACGACGGCCGGCCTGCGGGGCATTGATTCCGTGGATGGGACCGTGGCCTGGGCCAGCGGGACAGGTGGAACCGTGCTTAAGACTGTCGATGGCGGGGCGCATTGGACACAGTGCGCGGTGCCAGACGGGGATAAGGATGGGGCGACGCTCGATTTTCGGGGCGTGCAGGCGTTTAACGCTAATTCCGCGATCATCATGTCTTCCGGCAAAGGCAAGCTCTCGCGGCTCTATAAAACGACGAATGGATGCAAGTCGTGGAAGTTGATCTTTTCTAACCCGGATAAGGATGGTTTTTGGGATTCGATCAGTTTTCAACTGCGTCACGAGGAGCCAGATGGTCTAAAGGTTCCCGAATGGATGGACGGGTGGTTGCTTGGTGATCCAGTCGGTGGGAGGTTCTCTTTGTTCCGCACCCTTAATTCCGGAAAGGATTGGCACCGGCAGAAAAATGCAGGCCTGAGAGCGGACCCAAGCAAGCAGGGCGCATTCGCGGCGAGCAACTCATCTTTGCTGGTGGGCCTCGGGGCTCCGGAGTTTGGTTCCGGTGGTTCGGGCGGAGCCCAGTTGTTCTCGATTTCCAAAACGGCAATTTGCTTAGACGATTGCTCAGATGCGGACATGAATCTCGATGGAAAGGCTGACAAGTGGGAAGTGCAATCGATCCTCGTCGGCCACAGTACCGAATCTTCGGGCATCTTTTCGATTGCGGGGCGGTCTCAGCCTCTGCCTCCCTATGCCAATGATCACGTGCTTGTCGCAGTCGGTGGCGACTACACGAATCCAAACGATACGTCGAACACTGCGGCAATCAAACTCGCGAACGACCAGCCATGGACCCCCTCCGCCACCCCGCCCCACGGCTACCGCTCCACCGTTCAATGGTCCGAATCCCTCAGACTCTGGATCACCGCCGGTACCAACGGCTCCGACATCAGCCGCGACGACGGCAAGACCTGGCAACCCCTTGACGATGGAAACTGGAATGCTCTTTCGCTGCCATACATCGTCGGCCCCAAAGGCAGAATCGCCCGCCTGAACGCTGCCGCGATCCCCAAGCCCTGAGCGGTTTCCAGGGAACCTGAGCGACAAAATTCTATCGCGTGAACGTCGCCTTCACCCGCCGCGAAACCAGAAGATACGGAATCCCCAGTGCGGCGAGCATCGCGGCCCTCCCCGCTCCTTCAATCAGCGAAACAACAGTCGCCGCATGCAGCGCACGAAGCTGAACATAATCAAATGAAGCGAGAGCAAGCTGCACTACCAGGTAAACAATCATGCTCACCTGGAAGGCCTTCTTTTTCTCGAAGTAAAGGTAGTTCAGACCAGACAGAAGCGCGAGATAAACGACATTGGCCGCCAGTTCAAATCGCCCCAACGCAAGCGCCGCCGGCTGAGCCGCAAAGTATTCCAGACGCGTTTGATCGAACAGGTAAGGAAAATTCTCCATCCCCATGGTTGCCACAACCATGAGCGGCGCAATCAGAAGTCCGGCCCCCACCAACACAAGCCATCCGGAGAAGACTCCATTCTCCTCCGCCTTCGCAGCAACCGCGGCCGCCTCCGAAGTCCCGGGAGACGCAGCCGCCAACGCCATCCCACAAGCAGGGCAGAGATCGAAGTGGTCCGCAACCGCGGCGGCACAGTTTGAGCATGCGATCGTCATTGCGGATTCACCCGTGATTCACAAAATAATCTGCGAATCGAATACCCATGTCAAAGGAAGAAAGGGAAGCGCCCTCAATCCCCCAGCCGCGACAGCGTCACCGTCCGCCCCGTCCGCGCCGACTCCCGCGCCGCATCCAGAATCTGCATCACCACAATATTCGTGTCCAGCGCCGTCAGGTCCCCCCTGGGCTCCAACTGTCCCCGCACCACCGCCGCCAGATAGCTCAACGAGTTGTTGTTTGGCCCGCTCAGCGCTCCCGGCGTCGTTACATGCTCCGCATCTTCATGCTCGTAGCGCACGCGCAAATGGTCCGCAGCCACGGTAATTGCGTAGCCCGTCGCGCCGTAAACTTCCATATCCTTGCGCCCAAACGGCCAATTCCACGAAGCCTGAATCACCGCCTGCGCATGTGGATAGGCCAGCACCACCGTGGCATCGTCATCCACATTGGCGTATAGCTGTGGCTTGTCGTGGTTCAACACCGCGGTCACCGTCAGCGGCGCTTCGCCGTGCATCAGCCAGGTCGTCAAATCCGCGCCATAACAGCCAAAGTCATAGAGCGCCCCCGCCCCGTTCTGCGCCGGATCGGTAAGGAACCGCAGAAACTCCGGACCCACCCCAATCTCCGCCGGCCCATTGTGTCCATCGTGGATCACCACCCGCCGAATCGCCCCCAGCCGTCCACTCTCCGCCTCGTCGTACGCGGCCTTGTTGCTGGCATACCATGTGGTTTCGTAATTCACCAGCACATGCACCTTGTATTGGCGCGCGGTGCGCCGAATCGCCAGCGCGTCCTCCAGCGAAATCGTCAACGGCTTCTCCACCATCGACGAAACGCCATACTGCGCCGCAATCTCGATGGCATGACGATGTTCCGCGATCGACGTGTACACCAGCACCGCCTGCGGATGCGTCTTCTCAATCATGTTCGCTTCGCTCTTGTAAATCAGCGTCTCCGCCAGCGAGTACTTCCTCTGATATTTCGCAAACAGCGCCGGATCAGCGTCGGCAATCCCCACCAACTCAACGTCACTGTGCTGCCGCAGCGAGGAAAGGAAGCCATCCACATGCCCATGTTCCAGTCCAACAATCGCCACCCTCAACGGTGCGGGCCCGTTTTGGGCCAGCAACCCGGCCGGCCTGGCGGCAAGCATTCCCAACAACAAAACGCAGCTCCCCAAAACAGTGGAACGAAAACTGAAATTCAGCATTTTTTCAATCCGCCTCTCCGGCGAATTCTACTCCAGCAATGCTGCCTCCAACCTTGAGGTCCCCAGGTCGAGAAAAAATCGACGCATATCCCAAACGACCGCCGTTCCAAATCTGGAATTCAGCATTCCTTATCAACCTCGCGGCTCAATCAGTAATCCCCAGGCCCGCTCAACCCGTCTATTCTTACGTGGACACCCTGGTGCAGACTCAGTTTCGCTGCCCGTGCTGCGGGTACAAGACGCTCGCAGCGCCTGACGCCATGGGGCTGTGCCCGGTCTGCTGGTGGGAAGACGATGGCCAGGAAGACGCCGACGCCGGCGATGTCCGCTTGACGGTGAACGGCGCCCTCAGTCTGAATCAGGCCCGCGACCATTTTGCCCATTGCGGCGCAGCCCACCCCCGGTTCCTCCCGCACGTTCGTAAGCCCTATGACACTGAGGAGTAACGTGCCTTCCGCGGTCCCCACTTCCAGCCATACACCTTTCGTGGGTTTGACCCGCTAGTGCCTTCCCTCTTACCATGAGATGAGACAATCCCCGGCCGCGCGGAGCCCGTTCGCCCCGTGTGACAGTTACGCAAAAGAGGCTTGTTGCGGTTGCTGCAGTTTTGCGGCCATGAATCCTTGGCTGTTGGCCCGAATCATTACCTACTGGGTCCTTTGCGGCATCTGCGGTGATTTTTCAAGCCGATCCGGAGTTCGCAAGCCGGGCCCGGCAGTTTGTTTGGCTCGCCGCGGCGAGCCTGGAAGGTAAAACGTTGAGCTCTACCGACACCCTCGAAACAACCCCTCAACCCGACGCGTCTGAGGGCACCATTGAAGCCGCACACGAAGGCTCTCATTCCCACGATCATGCCCACTCTCATGAGGGCCACGACCACGAAGGCCACGATCACCAGCACGGTCCCGTGTTGAACCCGGATTGTACCCGTGAACTGGTGCTCGATATCCCCGCCGAGGAAGTTACCAAGGCCTACGGCAAAGTGGTCGCCAACTACCGCAGATACGCGAAAATCCCCGGATTCCGCGCCGGCAAGGTGCCGGAAACCGTGATCAAGCGGAAATTCTCCACCGAAATTCGCAAAGACGTCATCGATGGCCTCCTGCCGGAACGCTTTAACAAGGCCGTTCGCGACCTGGGTGTTGCTCCCGTCGGACAGCCGCAGGTGACCGAGCTGACCGTGGAAGACGGCGCACCGCTGCATGTCAAGGCGGTTTTCGAGTACATTCCGGCCTTCTCCATTGACGGCTACAAGGACGTAACCGTGGCCAAGCCCCCGGTTGAGATCACCGAGGAAGAGTTTGCTCACGAGATCGGCCATCTGCGCGATTCCCGCGCCACGATTGAGCCGGTTGAAGAGGATCGCCCGCTCGTCGATGGCGACTGGGCGCAAATTACCTACACCGGCCAGGTGGAAGGCGAAGCCGATGCCGCCCCCGTTGCCGGCGAGGATACGCTGGTTGAAATCGGCGGCAAAGATACAGTTGAGGCATTCTCGACTGTTCTGCGCGGCGCCAAGCCCGGGCAGGAATTGAAGGCCGAGGTCATCTACCCTGCTGACTACGCAGAGTCCAAGTTGGCCGGCAAAACCGTAGCCTACGACGTCACCGTCAAGGGCATCAAGAAGCGGACCCTGCCGGAGCTCGACGACGACTTCGCCAGGGAACTCGGTAATTATGAGAGCTTTGCGGATCTGGAAGCCCGTGTCCGTGAACACATGGCCACCCGCAAACGCCGCAGCGTCGAAGGCGAAACCAAGGACCATCTCCTGGCCGCCCTCACCGAGCGCTACCCGTTCCCGGTTCCCGAATCCCTGGTGCAGGAGCAGATTGACGCTCGCCTCGAGCGCGGTTTGCGCGCCCTCGCAGCTCAGGGCATGGAGACGGAGCAGATGCGCAAGCTTGACTTTGCTCGCCTCCGCACCGCCCAGCGCGATAGCGCCATCAGTGAAGTCAAGGCGACCATCCTGCTCGACCGCATCGCTCACGAAGAAAACATTAATGTTAGCGACGAGGAACTGGACCGTGAAGTGCAACTAGCCGCTCTTCAGTCAGGCGAGTCCGCGGAAGCATTGCGGGCGCGGTTGACGGGAGAAGGCGGGCTGGCTAGAATCCGTGAACAACTACGCCGCGAGAAAACTGCGAGCTTGCTATACGAACGTCTGCCCGCTTAAGCGGCAGATCACAGGGGAAGCACGACCGAAGTCGTTGAAAATAGACGCCCGGTCGTCACAAAATGGGGAGAATCGGTCCCCAACGGAGAGCGAGAAGAGTACTCAATGGCATTGGTTCCCATGGTGGTTGAGCAGACGAGTCGAGGCGAGCGCGCCTACGATATTTACTCCCGTCTGCTTCGCGATAACATCATCTTTCTTGGCACACCCATTGACGACCAGGTGGCCAATCTCATCGTCGCCCAAATGCTGTTCCTCTCCGGAGAAGACCCTGAAAAGGATGTGCAGCTTTACATCAACTCGCCGGGCGGCTCCATTACCGCCGGCCTGGCTATCTACGACACCATGCAGTTCATTAAGAACAACGTGGTTACGTACTGTATCGGGCAGGCGGCCAGCATGGGTGCGTTTCTGCTCCTCGCCGGCACCAAGGGCAAGCGTTTTGCGCTTCCCAACTCCAGAATTCTTATCCATCAGCCGTCCATGGGCGGATTGAGCGGTCAGGCTACGGACATCGACATCCATGCCCGCGAGATCCTCAGGATTCGCGAAATCACCAACACTTTGATGGCCAAGCATACCGGCCAGCCCCTCGACCGCATCGAACGCGATGTGGAAAGGGATTTCATCATGAACTCGCAACAGGCAAAGGAATACGGCATCGTCGACGAAATCATCGACCGGCCGCGCACATAGAAAACTGAGCGGAATTGGCCGATTAGGACTTCGCGGAAAGGGGCTTCGAGCATGGGATTCATCGAAGAAGGTCGCCAGCTGATCCAGGACTTCGTGACTCCGGAGATTCGCTCGCTCGACGCCCGCCTTACCGCCGTTGAGAAGCGCGTCGAATTGCTGGACGCCAAGGTTGAGAAGCGTTTCGACGCGGTTGACAAGCGCTTCGATGCCCTCGAAAGTTCCATTGGTAAACGCTTCGATGCTTTCGGTAAGAAGTTCGATGTTCTTGAAAACAAAATGGAACGAAACCAGGCCCAGGTATTGGATACGCTGCACAGGATGGAAAACTACAGCCATGTTCTGGAGCGCCTGGCACGACTCGAGAGTAAGGCTCAAAACGTTGCGTAATCGCACTCGCGTAACGGAACACAATTAACTCGTCCGAGAGGGAGCAACACCATGAAAACGCGCACGGGACCTGAAGAAGCACTGCGCTGCTCGTTCTGCCACAAGTCGCAGGATGCGGTTGCCAAGTTGATCTCTTCGCCCAGCGATTACCCTCGGGCGTACATCTGCGACGAGTGCGTTGCCGTCTGCAACTCCATTCTCGAAGACGATCGCGGCGACGCAACCCCCGCCACCACCGCCGGTCACCTGCCCAAACCGCTGGAAGTAAAGAACTTCCTCGACGACTATGTGATCGGCCAGGACCAGACCAAGAAGAAACTCGCCGTCGCCGTCTATAACCACTACAAGCGCATCCAGATGAACCGCATGCGCAATAACGAAGTGGAACTCGCCAAGTCGAACATTCTTCTCATCGGGCCAACAGGGTCGGGCAAGACGCTGCTGGCCCACACTCTGGCCAAAATGCTCGATGTGCCCTTCGCCATCGTCGACGCAACCACCCTCACCGAAGCCGGTTATGTGGGCGAGGATGTCGAAAACATCATCCTCAAGCTCCTGCAGGCCGCCGACGGCGATGTGACTCGCGCGCAGCAGGGCATCATCTACATCGACGAAATCGACAAGATCGGCCGCAAGGACGAGAATCCCTCCATCACTCGCGATGTTTCCGGCGAAGGCGTGCAGCAGGCACTGCTCAAGATTCTTGAGGGCACCGTCGCCAATGTGCCGCCGCAGGGCGGACGCAAGCACCCGCACCAGGAATTCACCGCGGTCGACACCACCAACATTCTCTTCATCTGTGGCGGCGCTTTTGTCGGCCTCGAGCGCGTTGTAGGGCGGCGCGTCGGCAAGAAGGCGCTGGGCTTCAAAGGCACGGATACTGAGGCGGAGGCCACCATCCGCTCCCATCGCGATACCGAATTGCTCCGTCGCACTGAGCCGCAAGACCTCATCAAGTACGGCTTGATTCCCGAATTCGTCGGTCGCCTGCCGGTCATGGGCATTCTCGACGAGCTGGACGAAGCCGCGCTCACCGAAATCCTCACCAAGCCGCGTAATGCAATCATCAAGCAATACCAGCGTCTGCTTGAATTTGAGAACGTCCGCCTGCACTTCACGCAGGATGCCATCGGCGCCATCGCCCGCGAGGCCCTGGCCCGCAAGGTGGGCGCACGTGGATTGCGCATGATCCTCGAAGAGCTCATGCTCGACCTCATGTATCACTTGCCCAACAACAAGCGCGTCCGCGACCTCGAAATCACCAGCGACATGGTGGAGCGCCGCGATCTATCGCTCTGCCTGCTTGAAAAGGCCGGTTGATTTCAAAAGACATCCGCTCGCATCGGTCAAAGCCCTTCCCTGGAAACCCAGCGAAGGGCTTTCAATTTAACCATGGAACAGAAAGAGAAAACAGCCGATAGAAGAACCCGCACGAATTCTCCGGGGTGATGCAGGCCACTTTGAAATGCCAATTCCGCGATACAATCCCAACATGAGTCGTGAAACCAACCGCGCAGCCCAACCTCTCTTCATGCGTCCAATAAGCACGGGGGCACTATGACCGCATCACGTGATAAGTCCGAGCCGCGCAAACTTCCCATGATGCCCATCCGGGACATGGTGATCTTCCCTTACATGATGACGCCCTTTGTTGTGGGCCGCGAGTCCAGCGTCCGCGCCCTCGAAGAAGCCCTCAATGGCGACCGCAAAATATTCCTCGCCACGCAGCACGACGCCTCCATTGATGAACCGAAAGCGAAGGACATCTTTCAGGTCGGCTCCATCTGCAACATCGTGCAGAGCGTCAAAATGCCCGACGGCAATATCAAGGTCCTCGTCGAAGGCGTGGAGCGTGCCAAGTCCACCGAGGTGAATGACCGCGACGGCTTCTTTGTAGCCACTGTCCGCACCGGCAAAAAAGACTTCGAGATGACGCCGGCAGTCGAGCAGCTCATGCAGCGCGTCACCGGCCTCTTCGAGCAATACGTCAAGCTGCAGCAGAGCCTTAATTACGAAACCATCATCGCCACTGTGCGCATGGATGAAGCGGCCAAGCTATCCGACACCATCGCCGCCAACCTCCAGCTTGGCATTGAAGAAAAGCAGGAACTCCTCGCCATCTTCGATCCCGCCGCCCGTCTCGCGCGCATCGCCGACGTCCTCGACATCGAAATCGAGAAGCTCGATCTAGACCGCAACATCCAGTCGCGTGTAAAGCGCCAGATGGAGCGCGCGCAGAAAGAGTACTACCTCAACGAAAAGATAAAAGCCATCCAGAAGGAACTGGGCCGCGGCGAGAAGAGCGAGTTCGACGAACTCCGCAAGAAAATCGAGTCCGCAGGCATGCCCAAAGATGTGCTTGAGAAGGCGATTCAGGAACTCAAGAAGCTCGAAGCTATGCCGCCCATGTCGGCCGAGTCCACCGTGAGCCGCAACTACATTGACTGGCTCCTCGCCGTGCCGTGGAAGAAGCGCTCCAAAGAAACCCGCTCCATCGACTACGCCGAGAAGGTCCTCAACTCCGATCACTACGGCCTTGAGAAAATCAAGGAACGCATCCTCGAATTTCTCGCCGTCCGCCAACTTGTGAAAAACCCCAGGGGCTCCATCCTCTGCTTCGCCGGCCCTCCGGGAGTCGGCAAAACCTCTCTCGGCATGTCCATCGCCAAGGCCACCGGCCGCAAGTTTGTGCGCCTCTCGCTCGGCGGCGTGCGCGACGAAGCCGAGATTCGCGGCCATCGCCGCACCTACATCGGCGCGCTCCCCGGCCAGATCATTCAGCACATGAAGAAGGCCGGCACCAAGAACCCCGTCTTCCTGCTCGACGAAGTCGACAAAATGGCCTCCGACTTCCGCGGCGACCCGGCCTCCGCCCTCCTTGAAGTTCTCGACCCCGAGCAGAACACCACCTTCCAGGACCACTATCTCGACGTAGACTACGACCTCTCGCAGGTCCTCTTCGTCGCAACCGCCAACGTCATGCACACCATCCCGGCCGCGCTCCAGGACCGCATGGAAGTACTTCGCCTGCAGGGATACACCGAGCAGGAAAAACTCGAAATTGCCCGCCAGTATCTCGTCAAAAAGCAGCGCGAGCAAACCGGCCTCAGCGAAAAGAACATCGCCTTCACCGACGATGCAATTCTCGAGATCATCCG
>JBEKRU010000111.1:0-20010 GCA_049518435.1 Occallatibacter sp.
CGACGCATTGCCAACGCGAACTCAAACATCGAAATCGACGCCTGCATCGTCGAGTTGGAAACAGTAGGTACCGATCCGCCAGATCACATTGCAAAAATTGTCGACCGGGTCCTAAACCCTCAATCACGCAGCAGCCTTCACGCGGTGATTTCTAGAATTGATCTAGCAGACGCCTCTGACAGGACGGCCAATACTGATCTCCGGACAAGAGCGATCGCACACCTGCAATTACCTGTCTGGTCTTACCCGATGTCAGAATCGATCGCCAACGAACTTCTGGGATGGCTGCAAACCTCTGTTATGGCAGCCTGGGCGAATGGGCAGCCTGCTTGGGTGCAACGCGACCACTTCGTCAATGAGCTGCACGCGGTTCTAGATCGGCGAAAGCGCGAGGCAGTGCGCGAGCGGGCCGAATTCCTCATCCCCGTCCCCGACGAGAAAATAGGTCATGAAAAGGGTCGGCCGTTCGTAAAGCAATTGCACATCATCTCCGACGACGACACAGTGGTAGACACAGCAATCCGAGAGTTCATACGGTGCAACATTGAGAAGGCACGCCTGTCCAAGGAGGGTAACATCACCGATGATGATTGGACCGCCTTCGAAAATACCCTTGTGTCTCGGTGGGGTAAAATTCGCTCGCGAGTCCTGCGAATGAGAATCGGAGCCACCGAGCCGGACATCGGTTTCGAAATTTTCTCTGAAACGACGGAGGATCACAAAGAGAGGCTTGCGGGAACCGACACCGAGCAAGTGTACCTCACTTCCGGAACTTATCATCGGCTGGCCGATTTGCTGAAAGTCGGCTGGCACCCCCGCTTCGAAGCGCTCATGCGCAAGATATTGGGTGAGCAATGATCGACGTACTTTTCGAACAGCGCGTCATTCAAAACACAGGACTAGCAGCCGAGACGATCTGGCATGCGGTCAACGAAACGTACAACGCGAAAGGCCGAGCGGAAGGGGTGCCGTTTGCGTTGGTCTTTCTCGTGCTCCCGCTCACATTTCACCAGCGAACCGCCGCGACGTTAGCGTCGAAGACCCAGCCAGGTGCGCTCTATAAAGCTCTTGCTGAAGATCGCGAGATGACGGTCGGCCTGCAGGCCAGAATGCAGGCGATGGCGAACCGCACCTTCGAAGCTCTGTCCATTGGTTTTCAGACCAAGTTGCTTTTGTTGGATAACGATCAGATGCGTCAACTCCTCCCTGGCAGAAAGACGCCGCCGGTCATGCACGACACTGAAGAGGTGAAGACAATTCTGAATGCAGCGAAGCGCGTAGGGCAAGGCTTCGCAGAGATGAGCATTGTACAGCTCGCAATCCATCTGAGGGTCCGATTCTAATGAAACTAGCCATTCTCAAGGTCATCCTTTGGCCGAAAGACACAAGTCTATCTCCTCGTGTAATAGAGTTTGAACCAGACCGCATCAACATTATCAGCGGAGAGAATGGCACCGGAAAGTCTACAATCACTTGGATCATCGATTACTGCTTAGGTAGCGAGAAGTGTTCGATTCCAGTGGGTCTCATCCGCAACGTAACAGGATGGTTCGGACTGCATCTCAAGCTTGCGAACACAGAGATGATCCTCGCACGGCGGAATCCAGGTGACCAACAGGAGACAAATGAGTTGTATTGGACCGAGGGCCTTGATCTGAAGGTCCCCCCGGTCATCGTAGAAAAGAATGCGCGTGTCGAAGACCTGAAACATCGCTTCAACCAAATATGCAACCTCCCCTCACTGGATTTTGTTGGAGGTGAAGATATCGGGTTCGCCGGCCGTCCAAGTTTTCGCGATATGTCGTCTTTCAATTTTCAACCGCAGCACATTGTTGCGAATCCATACACCTTCTTCTACAAGGCGGACACGACCGGGAACCGCGAAAAACTGAAGGTTATTTTTCCTCTCGCACTTGGTGTCGTGACTGCTGGGACACTCGCTACCCAGCGAGAGCTTAAAGACCTGGAACGTGAACACGACCGCCTCAGTCGCGAGTTCGAGGCGCGTCTGAATGCGGCTCGTGCGTGGGAGACTGAAGTTCAGAGCTTCTACTTACAGGCACGCGGACTTGGCCTTCTTCCCGATTCCGATCCGCCCGCGGAGGGATGGTCTCTGGATAGGTATATGATTGCGCTCCGCAGAGTGCCGGCGCTTGTGAAGGCTATGGATATCCCTGATATTCAGGAGGGTACGAATGAGGCGGCCGCTTTGGAATTAAACCGCATCGTGAGCGATGAGGATCATCTCGCCCAAGAAACAGGATCGATTCGACGTCGTCTCGATAAGATTGAGCAGTTGTCTACAGCGCTGGATCAGTACGGCATCGACCTGACCAGCCAAGAGGATAGGTTGCAGGGCGTGGGCTGGCTCGGTGAACGGCTTCAAGACATGCACGTATGTCCAGTCTGTTCGGCCGTGCACACTGAAGGGAACGACCGACTCGCCGACTTACAGATACTCGCAAACGAGATGACGCAGTTAACGGAATCGGTCCACCAAGCGCCGGCAAGACTTGACCAGGAACTTGCAACCTTACGGGTCGAGTTGCGCGAAAAAGAGGGCGCGTTATCTAGGGCGCGGCAGAAGCGTAAGTTCCTTGAGGCGGAGTCTACGGCGTTGGCTGAGCAGCGCCAGCGGATTCGGCAGATTTATCTCTTCGTTGGTCGCGTGGAGCAGGCCCTGGAAAATGTCTCAACCAGCCGCAACGTGGACGAGCTTCGCAACCAAGTGAGGACTTTGGCTGGACAAATTGCCCAGTTGAAGCGGAATCTCGACCCCGGTTCGCAGCGCGATAGACTCAATGCTGCTGTTGACAGAGTGTCGGGCAGAATAGCTGAATACGCTCGGTTGCTTCGTTTGGAACACGCGGCGGAGAATGTGCGGCTAAATGTCCGGGAGTTAACACTTCAGTTTAGCCCACTGTCAGGACGAACTGATTTCCTTTGGGAGGTGGGTAGCGGTCAAAATTGGGTTGGCTACCACGTCGCGGGTTTGCTTGCCCTGCATGAACACTTCCTCAGCATGCGCGACAATCCGGTTCCCGCCTTTCTGGTCATCGATCAGCCGAGCCAAGTGTATTTCCCGGAGGCGTGGCCTTCGATGGAAGAAACACCGGAAGCGAAGGGCAAATCTGACCTGTCTCCCGATATAGAAGGTGTGCACCGCATCTTCAGTGCGCTGTCTGCGTTCTTCGACGCGATTTCCGCACCATTTCAGATCATTGTCACTGAACATGCAGGCTCAATTACTTGGCGGGGGCTTAAGCATGTGCATGTTGTGGGGAATTGGAGAAGAGGCAAAGATGAATTTCTTGTGCCGGATGATTGGATAGGTGAGGGACAATGATGGGCGATGGACCCAGGATCGAAATCGCTTGACGCTCCCCCCAGTAGCCTCTAAAGGTGGTGTATTTGCTTCCTCACCCGGGGCGTCTCAAGTTTCGGATCGATCGCGAAGAAAGCGAACCGGTACTTGATTGGCAGCTCCGGCGGCGTGCTCTCGAACCTCTCCTCATCGCTAATCGGAGGACGAGGTACTGCGCCGGCACAACGGAGTGTTACCCAGGGGGATGCCTCTTCAAGCCGCCACACTGCCTCCAGACGCCTCGGTGGGAACGCCGGTATACCTGAGCCCCACTCCATCTCTCTTTGGTCAGCCAGGAAAGGGAACTTCTTGGCCGCTACTCGTCATGTTGCCCTGTACGGAATAACCGAGCGGGCTATCGCGACCGCCTGCTGGTCAGTAAGTAAGAGCGAGTCCTTCGCAAACGCCGTCGCCCTCTCGACGTCCGCGGCGGGACCGATGACGATCTTCTTCAGGACATCCTTTCCAGCGCTCTTCCAGTCGAATTGCAAATAGCGGATCGACGAACTGGAGCGGGTCCGTAGCTTCGTCCCGAGGGGCTGGTTTCCCGGCGGGTGCACCTGCATGAACCTGTACTCTTGTTCGTTCGCATATGCCTCGTGCTTGAAATGTAGGCCGGCGTGCAGCGCGTTTACAGTGCTTAAGCTATGGAGTTCCGCCATATAGCCGATGATGGCATCCTCACTCAGCCCTTTGCCGCGAGGCAGCGAAATCAGGTCGAACATCTTTTCGATGATGCCTCGCTGGATGTCAGTTAGGAGGGTATCGTTGTAGGTGACAGGAAAAGACTTTTGTATAGGTGCGTCAGCCTGCCGGACGAACGCAGCTTCCAGGGCTACGGAATCGAATCCGAGGGCATAGCCGCGACCGTTGTCAGCATATGCACGATGTCTCTGAGCGTCCATCGGGTCCAGCGCCAAGCCCACCTGGGACGCAAGAGGGCGACTTGCGCGAGGTTCGTATGTTGAACAAAATAAGCGAAGTCTGGAAAGCGGCAACTTATTTTCAATCTATTTTAGGTTAGGTGGCAACAGAACTGCTCCCAATATCGGCGACGGACGGAGAGGAAGGCTGCTGCTGTCGATCATGCTAGGCACCTGCCGTCGACGCATTGGGGCCGATCCACTGGGTGCACCCTCAGGAGATTGGACAAAATGTCCAATCCCGCCCGCGAGGAATGGAGCAGCACGGGGGACTCCAACCGTGGGTCCGTTTGTGCCCCTGAATTTTCCTCAAAGAAAAGCCTGCGATTTCTGTCTGGGCGGCGTAGGGGCGCGATGTAGGCCTCCCATTGCGAATGAACCCTTCCACTCGCCAGGCATGTTTTCATGGCCCGGCTTCCTGGTGCCCGAGCCTCGATACCCAGAATGTGGGCGCGTTCCAGATTGCCATCCTGCTCGCACAGTTGGAACCAACTCCCATTGCGTGCGGATGGTGAAGGGGGTTGCGGTTCGAGGCCGGGTTGCGGAGTTTGCGGAGTCTGCGGAGTCGATTCTCGCGAAACCTTTTTTAAATGTGTGATGAAACTGGGGTGTGTATCTCCCTCCTCCTTCTTCCCCCCTCTTTAAATATTTTTTCAATGAATCTTCAAAAAGAGATAAGGCACTCCGCAAACTCCGCTGGGCGTTGATTCCAAGCAAGTTAGGTTGCGGAGTCGGAGGCGGTCTGCGGAGTCGGGTGCACTCCGCAACCGGATGACTCGTCTGTTCCGACACTCCACGGTCCACCGCAACGCGCTCACTGTCCTCCTGCAAAGCTTCCTCCACACCGGACCGGTTTCCTCACAGCAGCTTGCTTCCACCCCACAAAATAGCTTAGATAAGTCTGCGATCCCCTCGGCTGGTGGGTATTTACAACCAGAGGGATTCTCAATGAGGCTTCAGAAGCACCTCCCCGCGTACACCGGATTGCTCGAATCCGAGGTGCACACGGAAATCCACTTCACATCGACCGTGGCACACCGCAGCCGCACACTGGTTCACCTGCACCCCCACAGCGGGGTGGCAGCGTGATCCAACTTTATATCCAGACCATCCTTGAGGCCGCCGGCGTGAAATGGAACTCAGGCTACATGGTGTGCCCGAAATGCGGTGAGCGAAAGCTGACCGCCTCCCAGGACCCCGCCAAGGTGATTGCCACTTGCTGGAGCTGCCACGCGACGTTTAAACCCCGTGGTACAACATCGCGGAGCCGTCGGGGATGGGGCTCGGTACTCATCGACCACATCTGGGAACAGTGCAAGGCTCGACTGGAGGCGTCGCCTGCAATGGGCTGGCTGGTTGAAACGCGGAAGCTGCCGAACAACGCGGTATGGCTCACCAATCGCGACATCGGCGCTGTGCCCTCCTATATTGATATCGAATCCGCAGTCCACAAGGCGCGTGAGCGCCTGCGCGAAGAGCGGGACGCGGCCATGTCGAGCGCGGCGGACGATCCCAAGACGCTGAAAGGGACAGCGGCGGTATGGGAATACGAATCCAAGCAGCTCGATGAGTTCGTCACCAAAACGCTGCCCCTGATCGCAGACAGGCAATGGCGCGACGCGGTGGTGATGCTCCGCCGGGATGCATACGGCGACGCCACCAGTCTCAATGTTCGCCAGTGGCAGGGCGAATCGGCCGATCGCAAGGAAAAGAAGATCATGACCCTTCAGCCCATCCGCGGCCACCGGGGTGTATACGGCGCCAAGATGGATGCCGGCTACTCATGGGATCTGGCCATTCCCGGGAACTCAATCCGGCCGGTCATCGTCGAGGGCGAGTTCAACTGGTTGTCCATTCTGGCGCAGGCTCAGAAATGGTCAGGCGCCAACGACTACTGCTACTTCGTGCCCGGCTTCGCTGTTGGAGGCAAGAACGGCGCGGACATCTCAACAATCACCAAGCTGCTCGACGGTGAAGTGCCAATAGTCATCTACGACAACGACACCGTCGACTGGGATTCGTTCGACCGGCCAATGCCGCGTGGTTACTCCCTCGTTGTCGCGTTGCAAAAGGTCACCGCGCTCTTTGCAACGACGACCACCGCCACGAAGGGTGCAATCTCCTGCTCGGTAAAGGACTGCGACGACTGGATGAAGCAGGATGACCCTACCACGGTGGCCTACGACACGCTACTCGCGCAAGCTGACTACCTGCCTCGGCCGTTCGAGGACGTGAAAGCCGAGATCGACAGAGTGACGGGAGAGAAGGACAAGGAGCGGTTCAAGTCCAGGCAGATTACCGACATCGTCATTGAGGACATGGAGCAGCGTGGAACGTTTCACAACTGCAGTTACGGGGTATTCCTCACCGAAGAAAACAGCCGGAACCAACTGATCGAGGTCCGCAAAGGCAGCAAGTCCTTTGTGAACTATCTCGACAAGTACGGACTCGGTCCGAAGGAGTCCTACTCGGACGCGATCGGCATTGCCATCGGAGCGAAACTTGAGGACCCCTCTTTCGCAACCAAGAACGAGTTGCATAGCCTGTACGCGCGCAAGAACGGGTACCTCTACCTCAATCAGTACGACGGGTTTCTGGTGCGGATCGCCCCGAACGGCCTAATTGAACGTGGCTTGAATGGTCACGACGATGTCCTGTTCGCCGCGAACGCGGACCACGTCACCCCGTGGACATGCAACGTCGCCAAGGCGCAGTTGATAGCTGCGAATCCAGGGCTCAAACACCAGGATGGCAGTCTCCTGGACAAGTACATCCTGGACTCGATCCGCTACGATCCGGAACATCTCGCAGTATGCACCGCCAAGCAGTTGCTGCGGACATGGATCATGAGCCTCTTCTTCCGCGACCTCGTGGGTACCCGCATCTTTCCGGTCATCGAAGGGCCACCGGGGGCGGGAAAGACCTCCTTCGCCGATAACCTCGGCCGGCTCGTTGTGGGTGAATCGTTCGGTTCGCTGTCGATGCCGACGTCGGGGGATAAGCTCGCGGAGCAGATGATGGGGGTTCCGCTGGTGTCGTTTGAGGAGTGGGACACCAGCACCAAGTCCGGGAAGGAAGTCGAGCGCCGGTTGAAGACCCTGGCCACGTCGCCGTGGGAACTGCGTCGCGAGCTGTATACCACGGCTGATATGGTCCGCCTGCTGTGCGACGCAGCGGCCATCATCTCGACGAACTCGATTCCGGGATCTACCGAGGCACTTACCCAGCGCATGTTGATGATCAACACGCTGCCGCGGCAGACAAGCCAGTATGAGAAGGCGTACAAGTCCCAGGGCGCCAAGCTCATTCCCGAGTTTATGAAACACCGGGACGAGATCTGGACTGAGCTGGTGGGGAACCTGGCCAGCATCAACCGCACCGTGAAGCAGATGCCCATCCTTGATGTCTCGCTCCGCATGGCCGACTTCGGCAGCTTCATGGCCTCGATCGCCAGCGTGGAAGGCTGGGGCCCAGAAGCCCACGCGATGCTGGATGAAATGCAACATCGACAGACGGAGCAGGCTGTCGGGTCGAGCCGAATCATCGGGTTGATCCGCGAGCGGTTCGCGCTGACGGCCGCGTACTCGGGATATGAGGCCACCGCTAAGGCTTGGGCCGAGATTCTACTGTCCCACGTTGCGGACAACGATTTGGAATCGAAGAAGCAAATGACGTCGAAGTACCTGACCTGGGCGTTTACCAAGCTTCAGACGATCAAGGATACCTTCAAGGTCACATCGAGATGGGATTCCCATCAGAAGGTGAACCTGTTCACCCTGCATGCGGAAGAGGGCGTGGTGGCGAAGGACACCGCCGCTAAGGCATCTCTTGCCATGTTTGGGGAGTTCGCCGCATAGCGGAGGCACTCCAGCAGGGGCGCCCCCGCTGAACGGTGCTGGTCTGGTCGAATTGCGGCGCCGGCCGCTGCGGACTCGGGTGCTACCGAAAATAGTTGAAATAAGTATGCGATTCCACCCTCGGCAACAGTAATACCTATTGACGGTTCGATTCAGCCCGGCAAAAATAGCCAGCGCGACATCGGCCGCGGAATTAAAGGAGAAACACCATGGCAGCAATCGTAGGGAAAGGGTTAGACATTTTGTCTAACATAGGCGCTCTTCTTCGCGAGATTGAGGTCGAGCATGTGGACGACGAAACTGGTGCTGCGATCGATGCAAGGGAAGAGGTTGTGGAAGCGCTGGAGCATTACCGCTTGAATCGCTACCGTTTGGGCGAGGCGCTCTTCGGGTACAGGATCTTCTTCAAGGAAAAGGGGGTCTGGCTCAAGGTGGCCAGGATCGTTGGCAAAGCCATTGATCGTGACGAAAAGACGATCCTCCGGATTGTGGAGGATTACGAGCGAGCGTCTCAGCTCTCATCGGAGGTGATCAAGGCGATGGAGGTACGTGGTATCGATCCTTCCAAACGCAAGAACGAGGCCGTCGTCTCCAAACTTCAACTGATGCCCGCCGAGTCGGTCGCATCGGACCCGGTGGCGGCCGTCGAGACTGTGCTGACTGCTGTTGTGACGGAGAAGGCGGCAAAGAAGTCGAAGGCCGTTAAGCCCATCGAGCTAATTCCCGCAAGCGGCACATTCGTCGTCGTGCTGCCCACTCCCGAGGACAGGCGGCGACTGGACGTCCGGACGGCCCTGGTGACGGCGCTGGCCGCCGTACCGAAAGACAAGGTACTTGACGAACTGCAGGCCGTCATTGAAGTGGCGATGTACGAGGTGTGGGGTCAGCTTGAGCCGATTACCATCCACTTCAATCCGCATCCTTCGACCGTTGCGGTCCCCGAGGATCTAGAGCTGGAGGAAGCTGCATAGCCGGCTCCGGGATCACCTTCTCCACCCCGCGTCTGGACTTTCCTGGAGACACGGGTGGAGAGGGGCATATCCGGTGAACGAGTTTGCCCCGCCAGAAGATTCTTTAAATAAGTTCACGATGTGCGGATCCCAGCGGTATTGGCATATAGGCCCCCGAGGGACGCGCTCCCGGAGAGGTTAGTAATTCACAGAAGAAGAGGAAACACATGACCGGATCTACTGCAGTAACGTCTACCGCAACTCCATTCTCCCGGAGCTGCGTTGCCTCAACCTCCAACCCGATGCCATCGACACTCGCATCGAGTTCCAAGCGTTACGGTAAGATAAGCGCCCGACTGCACGACCGCAAACTCGAAGAGCTGACGGATTGGATTCGCGACGAGAAATACATGATCCCCGTTCGTCAACCGTCGAAAGGAGAGATCGTCAGCACCGACCTAAGTAGCCACGCCGACTGCATGCCTACGATTACGGACGCGGGCTCGGGCGGGACTTATCGGGTCTGCCATGACTTGATCTGGAAGACCGAGAGCCAGTTCGTGCATCTGTACGGTTGGACGATCCTGCGCTTGACGGTCTCTAGCGATGGATCGCTGTTCCTCTGGCCAATTATTTCGTCAAGCGAGGACTTCATGTCAGCGAATGCCGCAGGCGAAGAGTCAGAAAAAGGCTGGGTGCGGATCGTCAGCGCTTGTCCTTCTGCGATGAAAGTCCTGCCTGTGCGCCAGAGCAACTACCCGGAACCCATTTGGCCGGATCTCAACCCGTTGGAAATTGCCAATATGTTTTTTAGGGAGCGCGTGATTAAGTCGCTCGACCATCCAGTTCATAAGCGTTTGCTTGAGAGCTTAGATACCGGTCTTCCAGCCTCCGGGTGAGATGGCCGCGCACTCCTCGGTTTCGCCTCTGTGCGGGGGTGATCTTCACTCTTCACGAGAAGAGTTTTCGAAGTCATCTCCGCCGCGGTACATGCAAGTAGCTCAGAAACATTCCTGCGATTCGGCCTTGAGGACGGTACCACAACATGGAGATGTAAAAAAATGAAGAAAGTGATTGCAGCAAAGAGGCCGACCGCTTGTGTCAACGATCGGGTGCGTGTATCCCATCCGGACGAGACGGCCGTGGCGTACATCAACTACAACGAGGGCGGCGAAGGCTATGAAGGCTGGGTCGCGACAATTGCCTTCGAGGACGGGGCCCAAGAGGACTGCGGCCCTCTGGAAATGCCTAATGGCGAGTTCATCGTGTACGCGGACAACATCACCGATCTGTCGATTGTGTTGCAAGTTCAGGCTCGCCGTCTTCGCTTCCGTTACGTGCAAATCATCGAGCTCACCGATGACCCGGTTCAATACGACGTCACCGAACTCTAGATCGGGCGTTGTGCAACTTGGCTTTATTTTCTATCCACGCTACTCCGGCAGGTTATCCGGCGTACCAACAATCAGGGTCAGACGGAGTTCCAAATGAAAAAGCTTCAGGCACCAGGAAACACCCGATTCACCGCGCCGAGTGTAGTCGCGGCAACATCCACCCCCAACTCTACCGCTATGGCTTCCAATCCTTCTGTGACGGCGGAGACAGATTCCACTCTCCCTGTCACCGTGGGACAAAGTGAGGCACCGCTC
Organism: Occallatibacter sp.; assembly: GCA_049518435.1. Taxonomy (GTDB): domain Bacteria; phylum Acidobacteriota; class Terriglobia; order Terriglobales; family Acidobacteriaceae; genus Telmatobacter. Next base: position 10,744 of record JBEKRU010000111.1, read on the forward strand.
GATGCCTCATGCGAGCCGTTGTCCTGTGTGATCTCGATCTCTCTGGATGATTGCAGGCATTACGCCTGTGGTCATTGTGGAGGGGAAAACAAGCCGCTCATGTGGACCGGTACCGTCAAGGATTCGACATTCGAGAGCGATGAGGACGTCCTCCCGACCCTATGGCTTGAAAACGACAACACGCCGCTCGACCGTGCGGTGCTGCTTTTCCGCCTCGGAATGATTGCTCAAGCGATTGGGTATACGCACTGCGAGTTGCGGGACTACACTGACGCGGATAGTGACGGTTACGTTCCGCTATATGGTGGACCCATTCCCGAGATGACCCTGATGCATGATCGGGCATAGCAGTTAATCCCGCTCGGCCTTCGCGCCGGGCGGGATCATCGATCTCACTGATAACTCGGTCATATACGACTACGACTTCGCCGAGATGTAGAGCGACCAGCGCCTGGTCGTGAGCAGACCACACCAGAATCGGGCCATGTGCGACATGGTTCGATTCGTCACCAACGCTACACCGGCAGGTTATCCGGCGTACCAACAACCAGAGTTACACGGAGTTGCATATGAAAAAGCTTCAGGCACCAAGCAGGATCGCATCGGTTTCCGACGCGTCAACATCCACCTCTGGCCACAAAGCACGGACTTCGAGTTCTGCCGCTACAGCAGCGATGAACGCTGGCCTACGTGCCGCAGCGGGACAAAGGTCGGAGCCTCGTGATGCCGGACTTGAGCCGTTGTCGTGTGTCGTCTCACTCCGCCTGGACGATTCGAGACTCTACACCTGTCCGCATTGCGGAGATGAGAGCAAACAGTCCGTGTGGACCGGCACCCTCACGGATTCGCTAAGCGAGAGCAATGGGGAGTCTCTCGAAATCGCGGTGCTGCAAGATGACGATACACCGGGCGTCCGTGCGTGGATGCAGTTGCGTCTCGCTACGATCGCCTACGAGTATGGATACACGGACTGCGAAGTACGGGATTATTCGCACACGGTTAATGGCGGTTATGTCCCCTTATACGGCGGGGCCATTCCAGCGCTGAAGCCTGCGTTCTGATCGGGCTCAAGTGTTACCTCGCTCGGTCTTCTTGCCGGGCGGGCGCCTCATCTTCGAGCGATAAACGGATTATCAACTCGCCTTGCGAAAGAGACCACACATGATTGGATTGACCAAAGCATCCTCCACCATAACAACGATCGGCGACGCCGTTCACATCGCGCAGACGGCGCCTGACAGGGAAGATAGTAGGCCGACAACTAGCACGTGCACCACCACGCTTGATCACATCTACCGCGTCACGATCGAGGTTGATTCGGACCAACGCCACAATGGACGTAATCGGCCGTTTTGGAAAGGCTACGTGTTGGAGGACGAAGGTCCGATGGCGTCGGTGGCGGTCGGCTTTGCGCGCGCACCTGACGACAGTAATGCGTCGCGCTCGCAGGTGATCGTGAGGCTGGGTGATATGGTTCACCGCAATGGCTATATGCTGCATGGTGGCGAAGACCTCTCGACCGGAAACCCGATTGAGGGCATGCCGCTCTCCTTTCCAAGAATAGTTCAGACTGTTCCCGCGATTGTGCCCTGGTAGCGGCAATACCTAGTAATGATGCAGCGCTGCCAGCAAGACAATCGACGAGCTTCCACCGTATCCAGACGGGGGACGGAATTGATGGGCGTCGGCCGCCTTGATGGGTGACCATGGAGGGCGCAACCGGATGCCGCTACACCATGCGTGCGGCCGCGATCGCGGCTGGGCACGATGAGCGCGATCGCCAGGAGCGCCTTGCTGCAGACGAATTGGATTAGAGCACTCCGACTCAGACCGCGGCGCGCATTCGTGAAAGGGTTGACCTATGACGGCAACCGCAGCATTGCAGATAGTCACGGACGAGCAGGCGCTTGAGCGAGCGAAGTACGGACCCGGCGTCGAGGAGTGGGCGGCCAGGATCGGGCGGGGGCTGGACGCAGAGATCGCCTGGGCCAGGACCCAAGAGGAGATTCGAACCAAGGTTTGGCGGGGGTTTGAGGAGCAGACGGGACTGGTTGTGCTTTCGGCTGCGGCCCCCGATGTGACGCTGAAGAAGCCAGTGAGGTCGGCAGTGCTCCCGGCTGACGCCGAGCCGGTCGTGGATGAATTCGCGGCAAGCGCTTACCTAGGGTTCAAGCCGATCACGTGTCTCAGAATGGCGAAGCGCGGCCAGATCCCGAGCGTCCCGTTTCCGGTCGGGTCAACGACAAAAATCAGGCGCAAGTTCCGGATCTCCGAACTGAAGGCGTACATTGAGTCGCTAAGCCGCGCCCCTCTGACACGGGCGAAGTAAGGCTGCGGTCCACCGCTTCCCTCGACCTATCTCTACGTACCTCGACGCTATGTATTTATTCATGTATTTTTCCCACTCCGATGCAAACACCCGCACAAACATTGACGAATCGAATCCCTGGGGGGCAGCCAATACACTGATTATAAACGAGTTACCGGAAGTTCGATAAGGTTCGATAGAGTCCTAAGAAGTTCATCTCATGAACAACCTAAACCAATCTTTCCAAGTGGCATCTAGGCCTTCTTCGAAGCCCTATCACTTGACCGATTGTCACGGATTCTTCCTGGTCGTTCAACAGAACGGCTCGAAGCTGTGGCGCTGGAAGTATGGCTTCGAGGGCAAATTTCGGTTGATGGCGCTCGGCAGCTACCGCGAGGTGAGCTTGGCGAACGCTCGCTCAGCTCACGCCGAGGCTCGCGCAAGACTTCTTAAGGGAATCGACCCCATGACAGAGCGGAAGGCGGAAAAGAACGCTGCGCCAGTCGAAACCGCACAGAGTTCGGAGGTGCGGTGCGTCAGTCCGCAGCGACCGGCGAGGGAGTGAATTCTTTTCGTAAAGTCGCCGCGCTATGGTTTGAAAAATGGAAGGTCGGTAAAGTACAAAGATATGCACAGAATACAGAGACACGCCTCAGGGAAGACGTACTGAGCCGAATTGGCGATCGACCGATTGGGGACATTAAGCCGCCAGAAATTGCTAGCATGATCCTGGCAATCGAAGAGCGAGGTGCGGAGGACGTAGCTCGCAGGGTGTTGCAGAACACGCAGCAGATTTTTCGGTACGCAATGGCATTTGGGCTGACGGAACAGAACCCGGCCGCTGCCTTTCGCCCTTCAGACATCCTCAAGAAACGAGTAGCTACAAATTTCGCTCGCGTGGAAGTATCCGAATTACCCGTCCTTCTTAAGAAAACTGAGCTTTACGATGGCTCCGATTTCGTGCGGCTCGCCTTGCAGTTGATGGCGCTTGTCTTCGTGCGAACCGGGGAGTTGATTCCGGCTCGATGGTCGGAGTTCGACCTTAGAGAAAAGCTTTGGAGCATACCGGCAGATCGGATGAAGATGAGGCGCCCTCACCTGGTGCCACTTTCTCGCCAGGCTCACTCCGTGATCGAAGAATTGTGGGAGCGCCGTCGGAACGATGTGTGGGTGTTTCCCGGGGAGCGAAGCAGTCCCTACATGAACAAGAACTCGATGCTCGGTGCCCTTAAGCGGATGGGGTATAAAGGCGAAATGACCGGCCACGGCTTTCGCGGCCTGGCATCAACCATTCTGAACGAATCTGGGTACGATCGGGCGAATATCGAAATGCAGCTTGCGCATGCTCCGATGAATGAGGTCAGCGCTTCGCTCCGACTTCTTGGGGAGTGAACAAAGAAATGGATTGAACCGTTTCCTGTGTTGTGATGATGGCATTGGCATAGTTCGGAAGGTTGACGTCGAGTGCAGCGTGCATCTCCCTGTCCGAGTAATCCGCTGTCGCATCTCTTACTACCGTGACCTCGTAACCGAGTTCGGCGGCGAAGCGAACAGTTGATTCCAAGCACGTGTGTGCGATCAGTCCGATGGTGATCAGCTTATGGATGCCATGCCTTTTGAGCAAGAGGTCGAGGTCTGTGTTGGCAAACCCGCTAGAACACCAATGCTCTTGAGCCACAATCTCACCCGGTAACGGAGTGAATTCTGAGCGGATTTCTCCCCCCCATGCGCCGTATTCGAAGGATCTTCGCGACCAGGCCGCCTTTTGAATAGGCGCAATGTACTGCCACGTCTCGTAGTCGCCTGGGCGATACCGGTGATGCATAACATAGAAGACGGGTAGTTTGGCCAGCCGCGCAGCATTCAGAATCTGCAGCATGTTGGGAATGCAATTATTTGCTTCCGCAATTGCCTTGATGCGATCCCAGATTTTACCTCCCTCGGAGATGAAATCGTTGTATGGATCGATGACGAGAAGTGCAGTGATCCCTCTATCAAAACTAAGGTTTGCCATGCTTTCCCTCCAGCGTTCATCCGACTTCACCGTGTCTGCCAGGCCTCGTGTGGCAAGTCAACCAACATGTTCGGCAATTCCATTTCCGCTTCACGGGTCTGGAAGCCGCGCTTCATCGCGGCTTTGATCCGATTCTGCGCCTCAGGCTTACGCACACAGTCGAGGAAGAGACTTGAATCACGCCGGAATTCTTCGGTCGAAGCTAGCGCAAATGCATTCACCCTCTCTCTGATTGCGGCAACGCCAAAAGCTGGGTAGCTGTCAATCCGACGAGCCAAGGACTTCACGAAGTCGCCGAGCGCGGCGGCCGGCAACGCTCGATTGATCCAACCGTAGTGCTCCGCCATCTGCGCATCGTAATCTTCCGCGCTCAACAGCACCTCAAGTGCTCGGCCCCGTCCCATGAGGCGAGTTAAATGCTGCACGCCACCTGAGCCGGGGATCAGTCCAAAACCTACCTCCGGTTGACTGAAAATCGTCGATTCGAGCGCAGCGAAGCGCATGTCACACGCCAAGACAAACTCGCTGCCGACACCTCGAACGCGACCTTCAATCTGCGCAATTGTGACCAGGCGGCTAGCGCTCAGATAGTGAAAAAGCATGGCTATTGAAGGCTCGCCGGTTAGTTGCTTTGCTATCTCGCCATATTCAGCAATTCGAGTTACATCGACATGCGAAATGAAATAGTCCGGGTCGGCACTCTTGAACACAAGGACATGGATGGAATCATCGGCCTCGGTTTGCTGAATAAGTGAGACCAAGTCGCGGACCAGTTCAGGCCCAAGGAGATTCATGGGAGGAGCCGCGATTTCCGCAAACAGAACGCCCCCCTGTTTATGTGCAGAGATGGTTTCAAATACCGCTTGCTGTGTTCCGTTCTCGTGATCAATTTGCTTCAGCATATTCATCCTCCTATACAAGGGTCGCCGCATTCGCGACGCCAGCGGAATTACTGTTATTCAAGGCATAACGCTCAATGCTCCTTGCGAACAGAGGCGTTTCCTGTCTGTTATGAGCCTCCGAAATCGGTTTGCGGGCTGCTTTAAAGACCTCCCACGGAATACCCTGTTTGGCGAGGAAGTCCACCAGTTCCGGGGTGGAAGTACTATGAACCGTATTCGTAAACTGGCAGGTGTGATCGTCGATCTTCTTGACGCTCAGGTCCCAGATCACGCCCACTTTTATTCGCCCTGTAGGTGTAAAAACATCTGAATTCGATACAAGTCGCAGATGATCCCGTTCACTTATCTCCTCCACGTAGTGCTGGACCATTGGACTTCCTCCCAATACTTCAACGTTGATGGACATGCGTCTGCCATCCGGGGCAGTCGTCACGCCTGCGGAGCAATGGGCTGGGGAGCAGGCCTGGTATTCAGCCTCTGGCAAGCTAAAGCACCATGTGGGAATATCAATCTCCTCAATTGGTGCATGAATCGTGGCTGAAAAGCTTGAATCGACCAGTGTGTTATCGTCCATTTTCTTCTCCTTTGAGATAAAGCTTGGAGGGCGAGCGAAATTGATCGTCGATCAGCCGAACGTGAAGTCGAAAGCCTCCACACCCGAATCGAGAAACGCGATCTCAAACTGCCGATCGACGATTGGCCCGGTTTGCCGGATGAGTTGATAGAGTCGTTGTTCAACGACAGTTCCATTGCCGTGCCCGTCGATGTCTACGCCATGTGCGGCAGTCGGCGGCTGACCATCGATGTGGACGCGAAAGGGAACGGAGGTTCCTTGCCCCGCGGGACCCATGACAAGATTGAGATCCCGCGCATGAAAGCGGTATGCGATCCGCCCGTTTGGTTGGTTCAGCCGAATGGCCTCTTTCCTAGCAGTCCAGTCGCCCGCCAGCGCCCATGAGTTGAGGCCCAATCGCGAGGGGATTTCGTAGGCGTGAGGCTTGTTCCATGCGGCTCCCTGCGCGGACGCAAAGTTTTGGGTTTGGTCGTAACCGACATAGGTTTCAGGTGACCTCAAATCGTTCGAATCGGCGACAACTTCGGCACCCATGGCCTCGACGGAGACCGGTGTGCGGTCGAATCCGCTATGTCCCGATTCGGCCAGCAGGTGTTGGATTACCACTTCGCTTTGCTCATAGTCGCCCTCGCCGAATTGATGATGCCGAATGTGCCCCTTGGCATCGATGAAGTAGCTGGCCGGCCAATACTCGTTATTGAAGGCACGCCAGATCGCGTAGTCGCTGTCGATAGCAACCGGATTGCTAATCCGCATGTCCTTCAACGCCCACCGAACGTTCTCGACGTTGCGCTCGAAGGAGAACTCGGGGGTGTGTACGCCGATCACCACGAGGCCGTGATCTCCATATTTGTCGGCCCATGCCCGGACGTAGGGAAGGGTGCGTCGCCAATTGACACAGGTGTAGGTCCAAAAGTTGACCAGGACGACTTTCCCGCGAAGGTCCGCTTGTGTCAGTGGTTTTGAGTTCAGCCATGCGGTGGCTCCACGCAGCGAAGGCAAATTACCTTCGGTCGACCACGGTGAACCGTAGGCCCTGTCTGTTCCGAATTTGGCTGCGGCGAAGGTCATTGTGAGAGCACCAAGAAAGCGTCGGCGATGAAGAGTGGACATGTTAAGCATCTGTCTCTTTCGCGATCTGATCGGAGCGAAGACAGGAGAGCCCGCTCATCTGAACTCTCCTTTTTGCGACACGAACAAAAGGCTGGTCTTCGCGACGACCACATCAAGCAGCTGACTTTCCCATTCAGGACCGCAGAGATCTGAAGCTCGCGCGAATCTCATCTGAAAGCAGCTTCGGCTGTTCAAACGCGGCGAAATGTCCGCCCTTTGGCAGCCGGTTGTAATGGATCAGTTTGGGATAAGCCTTCTCTGTCCAGCTCTGGGGGGCTGGATACAGCTCGTCAGGGAAGACGCTCACGGCAACTGGAATCTTGACGCCTTTGACATTGAAAAAACCGAATTTACCCCAGTTCTCCCAATAGATTCGGCCCCCAGAAACCCCGGTGTTCGTCAGCCACGTGATCGTGACGTTGTCGAGGATGTCGTCACGAGTGAGGCCCTCAGATTCTCCCGCAAAGACGCGGGAGATCAGCTCGTAGCTGCGTGCGTCGTGATCAAGGAAATAACTCGCCAGGCCGACAGGTGAATCCGCGATTCCATACAACGTCTGCGGTCGCAGTCCCATCTGGAATCCGTAGGCGATTCCTTTTTGATATACAAACTGCAAACGATCGTAGGCGATCTTCTCGTCTGTCGAAAGACCCGCCGGCGCCGGCGCCCCCGAAGAAGCTGCCTTGTCGATATCGTCAGGAAAGATACCTGGCATGTTGGTGTGAATGCCGAGCAACTCGGGATGCCCTTGAGTGGCCATGACATCGGTGATGATCGCGCCCCAATCGCCGCCTTGAGCCACAAACTTCGTATACCCTAGACGCTTCATCAGCACGACCCAGGCACGGGCGATGTGGTCAACATCCCATCCGGAGGCGGTCGGTCTGCCTGAGTATCCGTAGCCAGGCATTGAAGGGATCACCACATCGAAGGCGTCTGATGCGCTTCCGCCGTGAGCCGTCGGATTGACGAGCGGCTCAATGATCTTGAGTTGCTCAACGATCGAGCCGGGCCAGCCGTGCGTGACGATGAGCGGCAACGCGTTCTCATGCTTCGAACGAACGTGAATAAAATGAATATCCAGACCGTCGATTTCGGTGATGAACTGCGGCAGAGTGTTGAGCTTCGCCTCGATCTTGCGCCAGTCGTACTCCGTCGCCCAATAGTGCGCGAGCGCTTGAGTCGTCGCGAGTTGCACGCCTTGGGTTGTATCTGTGACCGTTTCCCGATCCGGCCACTTTGTGTTGTTGATGCGCCTGCGTAATTCGGTGAGTTCTGCTTCGGGAACATGGACTTTCGCAAACGGGCGAATTGCGTCCGTGTCAGTTAATTCTGTGGTTGCTTCCTGTAAAGGGACTGTTGTCATGAGTTCCTCCTCTTTGGCGTTTTTGGGTTGTGTGGTTTCTGCATCTGCAAAGCCGAAGATGCCGAGTTGGGCGGATGCGACGGTCATGGCGGAGGCCCCAAGAAAGCGTCTGCGGTTGCGATTGATGTTTTCGGATGAATTCGCGGTAATCATTGGTCGGCCTCCCAGGATTGGTGGTTGGTTGCTGAGTCGAGCAACGACATTCTGAGTTGTTGATTCTTGATCAGCAGTTCACAGATCCATTTCTGCAAACTGTGCAGACTCTGCCCGTCCGTTTCTTCTCGTTCGTCGCCGAGCCGGTCGTATTGGGTTCTTGCCTCAACTCCATCGGTCTGACGCGGTGCCGAAGCGGCGCAGGCAGTCGGTGTGGCGAAAGGGTCTCGATGCCGGCAGTCACACATAACATCTCCAAGACCAAATCGTCGGGAGCGTCCAACAGTCAACGAAGTGTGGCTGAATCTTCACTGGCTTGCGGCGTCAACTCAGATCCGTCACGAGTGCCATCTCACCAGAAGCTGTGTTGCGAAACAAGGAGACTAAGGTATCCATGATCCCTTGGTATCATGGTTTGCGTACTTGATTTCGCCGTCCCAGCGAACAACTGTCCCCGCGTATTCCAGCAAGACCTGGCTGGCAAAAACATTTAGGTTGTTCAGGTTTCAACGGAAAATCATCGTGCGCCATTGGACCGCTAAACGATCAGCTTTGAATCGTCTGCCGACTAGGAGTCCGGAGGTATATCGGCATGAGTGTTGGGAATCCAGAGAAACCCGGCGGAGCTCTACACGCCAACGATCGTGGTGTTCGCCAGATTGCCGATGCTATGCCTGTCCTGGCATCTACTATGAACGCGCAGTTTGAGTTAGAGCTCGCTACGCCGGCGATGCTCGACTATTTCGGAGTGACGCTGGACGATTTGAAAAGTTGGGCCTCAATTGGTGTAATCCATCCAGACGATCTTGAAGCCGTGATTGCCAGGACTAGCCACTC
>JBEKRU010000112.1:0-19586 GCA_049518435.1 Occallatibacter sp.
AGCGGGTTGTAATTGACGTTGCCGCTGCGGAGGGCGACCACGTTGTAGTTGAGGATGCCCCACGGTTGACCGCGACTGACAAAGCCGCCGAAGTTCTCAGTGAAGTTTTCGTTCGACTGCATGGGATAGCCATCCTGCGGGCCGACGGTATCGGAGTTCTGGCCGACGAGGGGCGCGACGACGATGTTGCGCGTGAGCAGCAGGAAGGGATCGAAGGTTGTGTAGTGGTAGACGCGGTTGTTGGCGTGGTCGAAGGCGACGTTCTGGTTGATTTCAAGGCCGCGGCTTTGGACGACGCTTTTCTTTGGGAACCACTGGTAGGTGGCGTGCAGGTGATCGCTGCGGATGTTGGAGGTTTGGAAGAAGCCGGGGAGGCTGACGAATCCCTTGCTGATGTCCTGATATTCGTTGAACAGGTTGAAGGCGTGTCCGTTGCGCTGGGTCTGCCAGTCGGTGGCGGGGCCGGCGCCGTATCCGGCGGGAAAGACGGTGGCCATGCTGGCGGGGTTGCTTTGGTTGGTGGAGCTTTCGACGGACTGGCCGAGGGTGGTCCAGTGGTCGTTGATGCGCCAGGTGAAGTCAGCGCCGCCGATGCGGTTCCAACCGCTGCCAAACTCCTCGTCGGTATACATGAGGCCAACGTTGGAGCCTTTGCCGAGGTCCTGGGAGACGCGGCCGACGTAGAAGCCGGCCTTGGCGCCGTAGAGAGGATCGCCGGCCTGAATGGTCTGGCCGGGCTCGCGGTCGTTGATGGCGAGGAAGCCGAGGTTGGTGTGGTGGAGCTTTCCGGTCACGCGCAGGCCGACGTCGGGGCGGATGATGTTGCGCGTGTAGAGCAGCGTCATGGGCGTGGCGAAATAGCTGGCATTTTCGAGGAAGAACGGGCGCAGCTCGGGAAAGTAGACCGGGTAGCGCTGGTTGACGGTGAACTGAGGCTGATCGCTCTCGACGTCGCTGAAATCGGGATTGACGGTGCCGTCGAAGACTACGGCGTCGCGCCATACGGCTTTGACTTCGCCTCCGCCGGTGGCCTCGGCGTTGCGGGTGCTGAAGAAGGGATTGTTGGGGTCGAGAGTTTGAAGGGTGTGCTCGTTCTGCGCGAGGGCGTAGGGGTTGATCTGCACATTGTGCGAGCCGGTGACGCCTTCAATGCCGCGCAGCACGCCTTCCTGGCTGAGCATGCCGGTTACGTTTGCGGAGACGCGCGGCCAGAAGTCGTTTTCGCTGTTGCGGGGCAGGTTGCGCCAGAAGACGACGCCCCAGTCGTGACCGGCGGCGGGAAAGCGCACGCTGCGGAAGGGAAGGGCGATTAGCGCCATCCAGCCCTTGCTGGTAATTTTGCCGTCGGAGTCCCACACCTGGTCGTAGCTATAGTCGGGGCCGTTCACTTCAGTCCATGCTGCGTCGGCTTGCACGCCGGCGGGATTCACCTGAAACTCCACGCCGCGCTGGCGGTCCTGAAAGGGGTCGAGCACTACGCTGACGTAGTCGTCTTTGGTGATGTTTTCGCGGCGGGCGAGATGGGAGCGGATGAGCTCGGGATGGCGGTCATAGCAGATAAAGACAACGTAGAGGGCGGTGTTGGTGCGGGCCATCCACACTTCAGTGTTCTCGGTGGCGGGTGCGCCGTCGGTGGGCTGGTTCTGAATGAAATTGCTCAGGTGGGTGAGCTTGTCTTTCAGCTCGGGGCGGGGCTGCATGTCGGGGAAGTCGGCCAGGGTCAGGGGGTGGTCGATCAGGGGCACTTTGGCGTCGGCGATTGGCTGCGACTTGGGGGGTGCCGGCGAAGCCGCGGTTGGCTTTGCCTGTTGCTGATTCTTTGTAACCTGCGACGCATGAAGCGCCGGCGAGGCGATGAGCAATGCAAAACCGCAGAGACAAGCGAAATACTTCCCCAAGAGACTTCCTCCGGTACATGGAACTTATGAATGCGCGGATCCGGTGGTCGGCTACCCAATAGACGCGGATGGGGCGCTTCGGTGGGCCGCGCTGAAATGGTTCAGTCCAAGGATCTTGTGAGCATTCCTGGGGCCATTCCGCTGGCCGGGTTGCGGCTCAAAATACAGGGGTTAGGCGCAGGTAAGAGGCTGTTTACCCACGCAGAATGAACAGGGGTGTCCGAAATCGGACAAGAGATACCCGCGGCGCCGAGGATGGTTAGAAGCCAGGGCTCTGGCTGTGTTGCCGGATATCCGACGAACATATCGGGATTACGCAAATTGAGGGGAGAGGGTTCCAGAGGGCATCCAAGGCGAGTTTTCGTGCAGCCTGTTCAGCCGTTTTCTACGCGGGCTTTTATGTCGGTGTATGCCACCTGGATGAGCTCGCTGAGGGACGCGGCGTCGGTGGGGGTTCCGGGGCGCAGCTTTACGTGGCGCATGAACTTGCCTGTGCCCTGTAAGAGACGCGCGGGGTCCGGCAGAGCTGCGCCGTGAAAGAAACCTACGTTCATGTGGGAAGTGAATACATTCACGTAGGCGAAGGGCGCATCGCCGAGGCAGGCAACGGGGCAGCCATCATGGACGAGTTCGCGGACTTCGTCTCCGCATTTGCGCATCAGCTCAAACCACTGGCGCGCGAGGTCTCCCAATTCGCCGTGATGCGCATTCAGCCATGCATCGACGGCGGGATCGCGCTCGACTGCGCCGTTGAAACGCAGGATTTCAGTTTTCATCGTCGCTCTATTTTGAAAATACACGACGCGGCGGGCAGAGGCAGGTGCGGACGTGGACGCCCACACGACAGCCGGTCTGGAGACTGCGCTACCCTTCACTTGTCTTGAGACGAGCGCTACCCTTCACTTGCGGACCGGATGCAAAACGCATCCTGCTTCCGAAGATTGGACGATAAGGAGAATCCCAGGCATTGAAGGAAATCTGGAAGCCTTGTTTCTGTGCCTGCGTTAAGCATTAGAAACTCAACGACATCTCAGTTTCTTCCACGAGTTTCCGGGATCCGGTCACCATCGCTACCATTTCCTCGACCAGAGAACTGTCCCACCAGCCACGCCTCGCTTCTTCCCGCATGGTGGCAATTGCCAACTCCTGCGGAAGAGCAGCCCGGTAGGGTCTGTCAGTGGTCAGCGCATCGTAAACATCGGCGACTTGCAGAATTCGCGCCGCGAGTGGAATTTGATCACCTTTGAGTCCGTCGGGATATCCCGATCCATCCATCTTTTCGTGATGATGGCGGATGATCTGCGGGACAAAACGAAAGGACTTCAAGGGAGAACAGATTCGCTCTCCGATACCTGGATGCTGCTTCATGATTGCCCATTCGTCCGGAGTCAGGGGGCCCCTCTTGACCAGAATATGTTCCGGCACCGCTATTTTGCCGATGTCATGGACAATTCCGGCCCTTCGAAGCGCGACGCCCTGTTCCTGCGGCAACCCCAAACGGTGTGCCAGGGCAACGGAGTAATTAGCCAACCGGTCGCAGTGGCCTTTGGTGTATGGGTCCTTCGCCTCGATGCTTAACGCCAGGCTGAAGAAGACGGTCTCCGCATTTTCCAGTTCGTCGGTAAATGCCTTGAGACGCAGAAGGGAACGCGTACGGGCCAAGAGCTCCTGACAGTTAACGGGCTTGCTCAGGAAGTCGTCGGCGCCGCAGGCAATTCCTTGAATTCGCTCGTCCGCTCGCGATAACCCGGTAACCAGAACGACGGGGATGAATCGAGTCTCCGGCTGGGACTTGATGGCCTGACACACTTCGAACCCGGTCTTCCCCGGCATCATTACATCGAGCAGGACAAGGTCGACCAAGTTGCTACGGACTATTTCAAGTGCCTGGTCGCCATCCGCAGCGAAGATAATCCTGTATCCCTCCGCGGAGAGCATCGCAGCGATAAGCTGGCGAATCATTTCGTCATCATCGGCGATCAGGATGAGGGCTTTTTCAGTAACTGTGTTGAGCATGAGACCTCAGCGAATGAATGAATAGTCAGAACGGGGAAGCGAATTCATCGGCGACAGGATCCAGGAATTTTCAGATCCCAGCCCAGGAGGGCAATCTCGAAATCGACTCAACGCAAAAAAGCGAGACCCTGAACGTAGCTGCATGGGCGCCGTGGCTGAAGTCCTGCGATGAATTGCAGTGACGCGCTTGCCTTCAGCGTTGAGAAGCCAGACTGATTGATGTGAATGCGTGCCAAACATCTGCTTCTAACTTTGCCCACTACCTGATTCACTATGCGCTCTTTGGCGCTTTTACCTTGCCGGGTACAATCGTGGCCAAGGATTATTGCCTGTTTCAGCCACATCAAACTCTAGAACGTTGCTCACGATCTTGGGAATGACCCTTCTGTAGGGCGGGAATGATGCCAGAGTAACTGACCCAAGTTACCTGCCAATCCATATACGAAAGGGCAATGTGCGGTGCCTGGCGGCGGCTGTTTTGTTCTCACCGCGAGCCCGGTGTTGCCGGCAGTTCGAATGGAGCCTGATCCAACTCCCGGGAAACGTCCTGAACTGGAGGTTGGGCATCGAGATCGGCGATGACCGGGATCAATAGCTCGAAGTCGTCGAGTGGCAGCGGGCAACCGAACAGGAAACCCTGGAATGAATGACAACCCAATCCGGTGAGGCATTCGAGTTGCTCCTCAGTCTCCACACCTTCGGCGATCACCGACCTGTTCATGACCTGCCCGAGGGAGATGACGGACTGGGCGATGGCGCGGCTGCTGACGTCCTCCACAATGTCGCGGACGAAGGAGCGGTCGATCTTCAGCTGGTCCAGCGGCAAGCGTTTGAGGTAAGAGAGCGAGGAATAGCCGGTGCCAAAGTCGTCGAGGGAGAGGCCGATGCCGTTGGCCTTGATCTCGGCCATTTTGGCGATAACGCTTTCAATATTGTCGACCAGCATGCTCTCAGTCAGTTCCAGCTTGAGACGAGTTGGGTTGGCTCCTGTACGGTCGAGTGCGGCCAGCACATGGTCGACAAAGTCGGGTTCACGCAGCTGGCGTGCGCTGATGTTCACGGCCACAGTCAGGTGCCTGGTTCGCTCCTGCGTGGCCCAGGCGGCAATCTGTTTGCACGCGCTTTCAAGCACCCAATCGCCCATGGGCAGAATCAGGCCCGTCTCCTCAGCCAGGGAGATGAACGCGCCCGGGCCAAGCACTCCGCGCCGGGGATGGTTCCAGCGGATCAGGGCCTCTGCGCCCACCAGGCGGCCGGTCTCGAGTTGAGGCTGGTAGTAGAGCGCAAACTGGCCGGTCTTGATTGCCAGGCGGATATCCGCTTCCATCGCGGCCCGGTCATTCATGGCGGCGCGCAATGCCGGGTCAAAGAAGTGCATGGTTTGGCCGCCATTCTGCTTGGCCTGGTACATGGCGAGGTCGGCTCGCTGAAGTACATCGTCGATGCTGTCCTTGAGTTCTCCGATGACCGTAATTCCGATGCTGGAGGTGCCATGGCATTCGCGGCCATTGATCCGGTATGTCTGGCAGACCAGCGCGAGAATCTTCTCCGCGACGATCTTCGCCTGTGCCGCAGCTTCTTCAGGATGCTGGCGCAGCTCTCCAAGAATGACGATGAACTCGTCACCACCGAGGCGCGCCACGGTATCGGCCTCGCGGACACAGGCGGTGAGGCGCCGGGCGACTTCCTGAAGCAGCATGTCGCCCGTCTTATGGCCGAGGGTGTCGTTCAGCGTCTTGAAGTTGTCGATGTCGATGAACAGCAGTGCTCCCATCAACTTGCGTTCTGAGCAGGCTTCCAGGATCTGGGTCAGTCTTTCGCCCAGCAGGCGGCGATTGGGCAAATGGGTCAAGGGGTCGTAAAAGGCAAGTTTCCGGATCTGTTCCTCCGCCACCCTGACCTCGGTGACGCGGTCCTCGAGTTCCACGGTCCGCTTCTTCACCTGGAATTCAAGTTCCTTGCTTCTTGCCAGCAAATGCCTCTCGCGCAGCCTGTCTCCGGCAAAAAAGACAAGGATGACTGCGAGGACGCAGAGCGATGTGAACCACCAGGTCTTCCACCACGGGGGCAGAACCCGGACCTCGACATGAATGGCCGGCGAAAACGAGTTCAGGCCCAGGTTGCGAGCCATGGCGGTAAAGGTATATGTGCCAGGAGGAAGGCCGGTGAATACCGCAATGCCGTCCCGGCTTTCGATCCAATCGGAATGGGAGCCTTCCATTCGATACTCGAAAACCAACTGGCTGCGATTGCGCATGGCCGGCGAAGACAGATGGAAGCTCAAGGGGAGCTGAGACCAGGGCAACTCGATTCCGGCCGCGACCGGATAGCTTTCTTCGCCGCGCCGGATGCTGGTGACTTCGGCACTGAGGGGAACCGGGTCGAAGGCGCGCTCTGGATGCAGAACGTGCGCGATGCCGCCGCTGGTTCCGATCCACAGAGAGCCGTCGGCCGCCATGGTCATTGCTCCCTGGTTCACGTCGTTCCAGAGGAGGCCGCTTTCCTGGGTCAACTGGCGCCACTCGCGCCCATTCCAAACGAGCAGGCCGGCGTCGGTACCCAGCCAGACCCATCCACGGGCATCCACGGCGATGGCCACAGGCGTGAGCGCCCTGAACTCTTCCGGCAACCATAGCGGCGAGGAATCCAGGCGATCGCGCCCCGGTGTGATCCGCCATGTGCCTGTCTGCTCTCCGGTAATCCAGACGCTGCCATCCGCGGTGCAGGCGAGATCGAGCAAGACTCCTGAAGGCCTGTGCACTCCATCAATTGCGGGAACGGTCCAATGGCCATTCTGCAGGCGCAGCAACCGGTTGGTGGTCATGAACCAGAGCGTGCCATCAGGAGATTGACAACCGGCGTTTACCTGGCGTGAGGCACCCAGGAGCGCATTGGCTGCCTTGTCCAGTTGCGGGACATCCGTGGTCTTTCCGGCTTGCCGAACGAAGACGCCCTCGTTGGTGGTAAAGAACACGCGGCCTGCGGAGTCGCCCACCGAGCGGGTAATCAGGGCTGGAAGGGTTGCGGTCTGTGTTGTCTTGCCGGTTTTTGGATCGATAGCCAGGACTGCGGCGGACTTGGTCCCTCCCCAGAGTGTGCCGTCGTGATTCATGCCCAGGGTGTATAACGGGCCGAACTGCCACGGCTTCAATTGCGTCAACGCCCCGGCATTGCCGGTGCGAAGGTCAACCCAGGCCGGGCCCTTATCGGTGCCCAAAAGGACGCGGTCGCGGGCTGGAATGATGGTCCAGACATCGGCCGAGGGCAGAGCCGCGGTATCGTTCCACCCCTCCCAGTTTTCGTACCCGGCCCAGTCGAACAGGCCGTCGCCGCGGGTGGCGATCCATGGGTCACCGGCTGCGTCGAAGATCATACGAACAACGTTGCCGGTAAGCGGCAAGCCGTTCGCCTTTCCGATGGTCCGCCACTTGCGTCCGTCCCAGCGCGCAATTCCGTCTGCCAAGGGACCGAGCACCCGACCCTCCCGGTCTTCGATCAGAGGTCCGTCTCCGCCCACACTGATACCGCCAGTGCCGGGGACGCTGCGATCTACAAATCGCGCGGCCTGACGCGGCAGCACGGAAATGCGATCCTTGCCCCTGGTCCACAGATTGCCCGCATGATCCACAAGCACGCTCTCCCACCGCACACTGGCGAGGCCCTGCTTCTCTCCCCATTCCACGATCTTGCCGGGGGACGGCCGAGCTCCGCTGACTGTCTCCGGCTCAGACCAGGAACAGAGCTTTTTGCCGCATCCGATCCAGATTTGGAGGGGCGGGACTTGAATGCCTGGGGCTTGAGCGCCCGCAGCAGGGTCGTGCACCACACTTACGCTGGAAACCTCTGCGAATTCAGGCTGGACGCTTATCTGGCTGGGGGAGAAAACAGGCACAAACGAAAGCATGTGGTTCTGATCGTCGTGTTCGAGGCGGAAGAGGCGGGTTCCTTCGACAATCAGGAGATGGTGCGCATCTTCGACAACCATGTCGTTCCAGGCGGCTAGCGGTATGGGGTCGCGTCCGGCAGGAACAAAGCGATGACCGTCCCAATGGTAGAGGTTGGCCAGGGTCGCCGCCCACACCGTGTGATCGGGGGCCACGAGCACGGCACGCACATTGAGCTCGGCAATCCCCTGCTCCGGCCCGAAGCGTTCAAAGCCTGAACCCATAAAGCGGTAAACGCCGTTCTCGGTGGCGACCCACAGAAACCCCTGCTGGTCAGCGGCCAAATCGTTGATGGCAAGGTTATTAAGCCCTTCGGCCTGCCTGAAGGCGCGAAAGACATATTGCTGCGCCTGCATGGCAGTGGAGATTGTGAGCCAAAAGGCCAACATCCGAATTGCGCCGGATCGAATCAAACCTGTCCCTGTGCACGCGGAGCTCGTCCACGGCCCTCCATGTCTTTATCGGCAGTTCAGGCGGGGACCTAGAGTCTTTCAGGAAGACGTCGAGGCAAATCGTCATTCCGGACAGGGTTGCGATGGATGGCGATCGGCGCTTTTCTCCGATGAGAAACAAGATGGAAGGGGGAAGGACCCGATGGGGGAAGATTGGCATTTTGCTTTCCCGCCCAGGAAGCGATGAAACTGCGGCGATGAAACTGCTGGATGGACGGGGCACCATGAGCTTGATCCCGGTGGTTCTTTCCATTCGGTCTTTCCATTCAGTGGCGGGTTGCAAATAGCCGGCTCGGCGCATCTCACTTCCCATGAACTTTGCAATCGACCCCCCTGGGAGAGACCGATGAACCCCTCCGCGGCTCCAAACATGCTTACGCAGCTCTGGTTCATTGCCATCGCGGTGCTGGCCATCGCGGTTCTCTATCTCGCCAAGGTTCTGTTGCTTCCCCTGGGAATAGCCATCCTCTTCGCCTTTCTGCTGGCCCCGGTTGTGGGTATTCTCGAACGGTTCCGCCTGCCGCGCCCGGTCGCCGCGTTGTGCGTCATTCTTGCCTTCGCCGCCCTGCTGCTGGTGGCCACATGGACGCTGTTTACGCAGTTCGTCGCGATTGCCAACGACCTGCCGACTTACAGCGGCAACATCGCGCAAAAGATGCAGGCGCTGCACAGTCCCAGCAACTCCGCCTACAGCCGCGCGCAGAGTGAGATCCAGCACATCAGCGAGGAACTGGGAATTGCCAACTCCACGGGCGCGATTCCGAGTGAGGAGCGGGCTGAAGCAACCCCGATTGGCGCCAGTCCCGAGCACCCGATGCATGTGCGCGAAGTGGGGCGCCCGACCGGACGGCTGGATCAGCTGGGCGGGATTGTGGAGCCACTTACCACCGCGCTGCTGGCCGTGGTTTTCACGTTCTTTGTGCTTCTGCAGCGGGAGGATCTGCGCAACCGGCTGATACGGCTCACCGGAGACCATAACCTCTCCCGCATGACACAGGCCATGGGCGATGCCAGCCGCCGCATCTCGCGCTACTTTCTTCTGCAGGTGACCATCAATGTCGCCTTTGGAGCTTTGGTTTACGTCGCGCTTTCCGTTATCGGGCTGCCGCACGCGGGTTTCTTTGCCTCTCTCGCCATACTTTGCCGCTTTGTTCCCTATATCGGAACGCCCGTAGCGGCGCTCACGCCCACATTTCTATCCCTCGCCGTCTTTCCGGGATGGGAGCACTCCGCGGAAATCTTCGGATTCTTCCTGGTTCTCGAAATCATTACCGGCAACTACGTTGAGCCCCGAGTCTATGGCAAGCACACGGGCCTGTCGTCGCTTGCGGTGCTGATTGCCGCTGTGTTCTGGACACTGATCTGGGGGCCGGTGGGGCTGTTTCTCTCCATCCCGCTGACTGTCTGCCTCATCGTGATGGGGAGCCATATTCCCTCGCTTGAATTTCTTGCGGTTCTGCTCGGCGATCGGCCGGTAATTCCGCCGTATACACGGTTCTTCCAGCGCATGCTGGCCCACGACGAGCGCGAGGCAGCCAACATTCTGCAGAGTTCGCTCAGGAGCGAATCCCTTGCGTTGGTGTACGACTCCATTCTCATTCCCGCTCTCACGCTGGTTGAAACGGAGCGGCAGAGAGGAGAGCTCGACGAACACACGGTCCGCTTCATCCGCAAGAGCGCCTCGGAAATGGTGGACGAACTGGGCTTCCGCGCGCAGGAAGAGAAGAACGGGCGAGCGCCTGGCGAGACGGATTTTGCGAACTCAACGCACGCAGCTCACATGCAAACAGCTCGCATTCAGGTCATCCCGGTTCGAGACGGGGCGGACGATCTCATTTCGACCATGCTGGCGCAGGTTCTGAATGAGGCCGGATTCGACGCAGAGTGCATTCCCGTCCAGAGCATTGACGAAACCGTCTCCGCCATCACGATGCGGAAGCCGGACATGGTTTTTCTTTCCGGAATGCCGCCCGTCGCGATGGCCCGCGCGAACCGCATTTTTCGTGGGCTGCGCTCCGCCGATCCGGCACTGAAGATCGCAATGGGAATCTGGCATTACAACGAAGATCCGGTGACAGCGGCGCAGATGATCAGCCGCGCCGAAGAGCTGCCCATCTGCACGTCGCTGGCGGATGCGCTGGTGGCCGCCCGCGTCCATCCCGCACCCAATCCTGCTGTGCCCGAGCCGCTGGACGAGTCTCCGGAGCTGGTTGCTGTGCCGAGCGATACGGCGGCGTGAAGGGAACGACCTGAGGTCGACGCGTTCCCCTCCAGATACTTGCCTATCCGAAGTAGTCATAATATTATGACCATATTGATTGGAGTGTCTCATGCAGAAGATTCCGGCTGCACAGTTTAAATCGCAGTGTCTCGCTGTGATGGACCAGGTTGCTGAAAGCGGTCGCCCGGTGGTGGTTACGAAGCACGGAAAGCCGGTCGTGCAAATCATCCCGGCTCAGTCCGACGAAGACGAAATCTTCGGATTCCTGGCAGGTAAGGTCCGTATTGTGGGGGATGTCGAAAACTCGATTCCCCTTTCGGACTGGAACTTGCCCGAATGATTCTTCTGGACACGCATATCGCCATCTGGCTTGCCGCTGCGCCAAACCGACTGTCGAAACACGCGAAGGAAGCCATCCGCGCCGCTCGCATTGAAGGCGGCCTTGCGATTGCAAGCATTACCCTTATGGAACTAGCCTGGCTTGCCGAGAACGGGCGGGTCGAAACCACGCTCGGCGTCGAATCCTTCGTCCGGCAATGTGCTTCCAAAATGACGGTTCTTCCTATTACGCCGGAGGTCGCAGCGCGCGCGGTTAGCCTCCGTGACCCGTATCCCAAAGATCCTCAGGACCGTTTGATTGGAGCTACTGCGTTGGTTCAAGGGATCCCACTCGTCACGCGCGATGCGCTGATTAAGAAGTCCGGCATGATCCCGATCATCTGGTAGTCAACCCATGTCGCGCACGACTGCGGCTGAACTAAGAACTGCGAACTAAGAACTATGCTTTACACTCCTGCTTATGATTCATGACGGCAGGAGCAGAAAACTTCCTTTTGACGCTGAGGAAGCTCTGGAGCATTTGAGGCGCGCGGACAAGAAGCTGGCGGGATTGATTGAGCGGGTGGGGCCCTTCACGATGAAACTGGATGAGTCGGCTTCGCCGTTTGAGTCGCTATTGGAGTCAATCCTTTACCAGCAACTGAACGGGAAGGCGGCGGCCACGATTCACGGGCGGGTGCGAGCATTTTTCGCGGGCGACCCGACACCGCAGTTGCTGCTGGATACGCCGGATGAGCGGCTGCGGGCGTGCGGGGTTTCAGGCAACAAGATCAAGGCGTTCAAGGACCTGGCGGCGAAGACTCTGGATGGGACGGTGCCGGCCCACGCGGCAATCAAAAAGCTCACCGATGCAGAGATTATTGAACGGCTGACGGCGGTGCGGGGAATCGGGGCGTGGACCGTGGAGATGTTGCTGATCTTCCGGCTGGGGCGGCCGGATGTGTTTCCGGTGACGGATTACGGCGTGCGCAAAGGATTCGCGCTGACGTTCCAGAAGATTCCGAAGACGCGCGCGCTGGCGGCGGCGGATTTGCCGAAGGCGGATGTGATGCTGAAACGGGCGAAGAAGTGGTCGCCGTATCGCAGTGTGGCGAGCTGGTATATGTGGAGAGCGTGCGATTTGAAAGGCAGTCGTCAGTGATCAGTGGTCAGTGATCAGGAACGAGGGATTTAGAGGGACTGGCGAGCGGGATACACTTATTCTTTTGCGCGGCTAGAGACGAGGCAGCACTGTCGAAGCTCCGGCATCATAGGAATAACGCGGCAACAGCGCGGAATATTGTGCACAGGATAGGAAGGATTATGCCTCCCGGGAAACGTTTCATCTGCATTCATGGACATTTTTATCAGCCGCCACGGGAGAATCCGTGGCTGGAGACGGTGGAGACGCAGGATTCGGCGGCGCCTTACCACGACTGGAACGAACGCGTCTGCGCGGAATGCTATGCGACCAACGGCGCGGCGCGGATTGTGAACGAGAAGAACAAGATCATGCGCATTGTGAACAACTACGCGCGGATCAGCTTCAATTTTGGACCGACGCTGTTGAGCTGGCTGAAGGACAATGCGCCGCGGACTTACCGGAATATTCAGGATGGGGAGCGGCGGAGCCGGAAGAGCTTCAAAGGCCACAGTTCGGCGATGGCGCAGGTGTACAACCACATCATTATGCCGCTGGCGAGCGAGCGCGACCGGCTGACGCAGATCCGGTGGGGCATTGCGGACTATGAAAAGCATTACGGCGCGCGGCCGGAGGGGATGTGGCTGGCGGAGACGGCGGCGGACAGCAAGTCCCTGGAGCTGATGGCGCAGGAGGGGATACGGTTCACACTGCTGGCGCCACACCAGTGCAAACGCACGCGGCCGATGAGGGAAGACGCGGGTGACGAAGGCGGAGGATGGACAGAAACGCCAGGGGCGGGCGTGGATACAACGCACCCTTACTTGTTGCGGTTTGCCTCCGGAGCTTCGATTGCGGTGTTCTTTTACAACGGCGCTGCGTCGCGTGCAATTGCATTTGAAGGGTTGCTGAACTCCGGAGAGAATTTTGCGGGGCGCTTGAAGGCGGGCTTCAAGGAGGGCAACCAGCCGCAACTGGTGCATGTGGCGACGGATGGCGAATCGTATGGGCACCATCACAAGCACGGGGAGATGGCGCTGGCTTACGCGCTGCGATTGCTGGAAGCGGACAAGACGGTAAAGCTGGCCAACTACGGGATGTTTCTGGATCAGTATCCGCCGGAATACGAAGCCGAGATTGTGGACGACACATCGTGGAGCTGCGCGCACGGTGTGGAGCGCTGGCGGTCGAACTGCGGCTGCAACGGGGGCAAGCCTTTCAACCAGCTTTGGAGGGCGCCGCTGCGCGAGGCGCTGGACGAGCTGCGCGACGCCATTGTTCCGCTCACGGAGCAGGTGGGCGGAAAGCTTTTCAAAGATGTGTGGGCGGCGCGGGACGGCTACATTGACGTGGTGCTGGATCGCAGCGAGGAGACGGTGGAGCGGTTCATCCGGACGCAGGCCAGCCGGACATTGAGCGCGGAGGAACAGGTGCGGGCGCTGGAGCTGATGGAGATGCAGCGGCACGCGCAACTGATGTATACGAGCTGCGGATGGTTCTTCGACGACATTTCAGGAATTGAGACGGTGCAGATCATCGCCTATGCCGCGCGGGTGCTGCAGTTGGCGCAGTGCCTGTTCGGCGCGCAGGCGGAGGGGTTGGAGCCGGCGTTTCTGAAGCGGATGGCGGATGCGAAGTCGAACCTGGCCGACGCGGGGGACGGGGCGCAGATTTATAAGGCATGCGTGGCGACGATGGAGCTGGGGTTGGAGAAAGTGGCGGCGCATTATGCGATCAGCTCAGTGTTCTCGTCGTTTGGCGAGCAGACGGAGTTGTTCTGCTACAACGTGCGGCGCATTTCCTACGATATTTACAACTCGGGACGAGGAAGGCTTGCGCTGGGCCGGGCGCACATTGCGAGTGCGATTACGGGTGAGCATCAGACGTTCTCGTTTTCCGTTTTGCATTTCGGCGACCAGAACATTACCGCGGCGGTAAAGGCGTATGACGACGCGGATGCGGCGGAGTTCGACGAATTTGCGAAGAAGGCCGCGGATCTGGTGCAGAGAGCTTATTTCCCGGAGGTAATCCGGCTGCTGGATCGGGAATACGGGAAGGTGGATTACTCGCTGACCTCGTTGTTTACGGATGAGCAGCGGCGCATTGTGCAGCTGATTCTGAACTCGACTTTGTGGGATATCGAGAACACGCTGACCACGATTTACGAAGACCATGCGAGCCTGCTGCATTATCTATCGCAAGCCGGATTGCCGAAGCCACCCGCTTTGACGCTGGCAGCGAGCTTCGCTGTGAATGCGGGGCTGCGGCGGGCTCTGGAGTCTGACCAGGTGGACCAGGCGCAGGTGCGGTCATTCCTGGTGATGGCCAAGCAGGACTTCGTCCCGCTGGAGACGGCCACGCTGAGCTATATTGCCGACCAGCGGATGAAGCGGGCGATGGTGGAGCTGCAGATGACTACCGGTTCGCTGGAGATGCTGGAGCGTGCGCTGGGGATGGCGCGCACGCTGGTGGAGCTGCCGTTCGACTTGAACCTGTGGCAGGCGCAGAACATCTGGTATGAGATTCTGCGCGGCACGAAGAACTCGCTGGACCCATTGAATGCGGATGAGCAGGCGAGGTGGGAGAAGAAGTTCAACGACCTGGGGATTTGTCTGTCGATTGATACCGCGGCGATAACCGCGCCGGAGCCGGTGGCGGCGGGGGATTGAAAAAACAGATGACAGATGACAGGTTACAGATGACAGTTAGATGCATATGACTGTCTGCCAAACGGCGGCGACGTTGTGCCAGCTTGAGATGAAATGTTCCCTGCGCGGTTAATCATGGTGAGCTTGTCCTCTGTGCCGTTACCATGTATGCGACAAGCAAATGAGAAAGCTTCCCCTCCTGATCTTGCTGCTTTGTTCGCTCGCTTGCGGGACAAGCGGGGCTACGCCCGCGCCGGCGGGGGTGACGCAATGGCGGTCGGGGCTGATAGAGATCAACGATGACTGGGCGGCGCATGAGGGCGACAACATGGCCTGGGCGGCACCGGGCTTCGACGACAGCGGCTGGCAGACGGTTGATCTCGAAGACATGGGCAGCGCACAGCCCGGCTGGCACTGGTACCGCAAGCATGTGACTGTTGGGCCGGACTATCCCGAGGTCCGATTGCTGATTGCGGGCGGCGTGGGTACGTATGAGCTGTACGTGAATGGGCACCGGATGGAGGGCCCGGGGATACTGCCTTCGCTTGCGCTGAATCGCCCGGTGGAGCGGGTCTTCACGCTTGACGACGAAAATGGCGATTTCGAGATTGCATTTCGGACACATGCAACGGGCGGCTACGTTGCTTATGGGTTCCCGCTGTTTCTCACGGCGACCATGGGCAGACCGACCGTTATTGAATATGAGCGGCAGGCGCTGGAAAGCGAGCGGTTGTACGCCGTTGCGCCGACGGTTGCGATCAATCTGCTGCTGGTGCTTGCGGCGCTGGGGTCGCTGGCGCTGTTTGCAAGCCAGAGAACGCAGCGCGACTACCTGTTTCTTGCTATCTTTCTCCTCCTTACCGGCGTTTCGAACGCGCTATGGCATCTGCAGCAGCATGGAGTTGGGCCAATTTCGCTGAATTTTCTCATCGCTGATCCGATGGTTTACCTAGTCTCAATTGCGCAGATCGAGTTCACATTGAGTTTCGCGCGACGGCGGATCGGAATTGGCTGGCGATTATACGAGGTTCTGCTTCTGCTGCCTCCTCTGCTTGTGCCTGCCGTTTGGCTCGGCCATGTTTCGCAGGACACCTACAACCTGGTGGAGGCCGGGGTCACCGCGCCCGCAGCACTATTGCTGCCGGCTTTCCTGGCGTATTGGTTCCGGCGGGGGAATCGCGAAGCCGGCTTGTTGATTCTTCCCAGCCTGGTGCCTACGGCGATGGGTGTGCTCTACAACCTTGGGCTGGTCTCGCTGCACCTTGGCTGGAGGTACTTTGGCGGCCTGATCGAACCCATCCAGATCGGCGTGTTTCCGGTGCAAATCTCCGACGCGGGCAGCATGGTGTTTCTTGTCGCCATCGGAGTAGTGATGTTCTTCCGCTTTACGCGGGTGAGCCGCGAGCAGGCGCGGGCCGCGGCGGAATTGGGGGCGGCGCGAGAGATTCAGCAGCGTCTGGTGCCGGCTTCGCTTCCCGAACTTGTGGGCTTTCACGTGGAGGCGGCTTATCTGCCCGCGCAGGAGGTAGGTGGGGATTTCTACCAGGTGTTGCAGCAGGCGGATGGGTTTGCGCTGATTGTGGTGGGGGACGTGAGCGGCAAAGGGCTGAAGGCGGCGATGACCGGGGCGCTGGCGATTGGCGCGTTGCGGACACTGGCTGCGGAAAATCTTGGACCAGCGGCGTTGATGAAGCGGCTGAACCGGCAGATGCTGGCGACGCAGGAGAGCGGGTTTATCACGTGCCTGTGCCTGCGGGTGTCGCGCGAAGGCGTGGTGACGATGGCGAACGCGGGGCATCTTTCGCCTTACCGGGGCGGCGTTGAGATCGTGCTCGATTCGGGACTTCCGCTGGGGCTGGCTGCGGGTGTGGTGTATGGCGAGACGGTGATTGAGCTGAAGGTGGGCGACCGGCTGACTCTGCTGTCGGACGGCGTGGTGGAGGCGATGAACGCGCAGCATGAGCTGTTTGGATTTGAACGGACGCGGGAGATCAGTGCCCAGTCGGTGGATGCGATTGCGGCCGCGGCGCAGGCGTTTGGGCAGGAGGACGATATTACGGTGGTGACGGTGGAAAGAAGCAGATTACAGATGACAGGTTACAGATGACAGTAGTCAGCCGCCGGGCTTGACACACAAACCCAAAAGCAGCATGCTTCTATAGATATCTAGGGGAGTGTTTCGATGGTCCGCGCAAAGGGCGATAACTTGCAAGGTGCGCTGGCGCTGCTGGTTCTGAAGAGCCTGGAGCAGGGCCCGATGCATGGGTGGGGAATCACTCTGCATATTCAGGGGATTTCGAACGAGGTTCTGCGGGTGGAGGAAGGCTCGCTTTACCCGGCTCTGCACCGCATGGAGCAGGAGCGATGGATTGCGTCTGAATGGGGACTGAGCGAGAACAATCGGCGCGCGCGGTTCTACCGGCTGACGGCATTGGGACGGAAACAGTTGGCGGCGGAGCGGGAAAACTGGCGGAAGATTACCGATGCGGTGGAGCTGGTGCTGGGGTTTGGAGGAACTTAGGGACCAGGGACCAGGGACCAGGGACCAGGGACCAGGGACCAGGGACCAGGGACCAGGGACCAGGGACCAGGGATCAGGGATCAGGGAACAGGGACTTAGGGACTGGGGACTAGAGGCAATTGGAACTTAAGGGACTGACGCGGGTAGACGCGGGAGGTTCGGGATGGCTTGGTTTTCACGGCTGCGGGGGATGTTTCGCAAGGAAGATCTGGCGCGGGAGCAGGATGAAGAGCTGCAGTTCCACCTGGCGATGCGTGAGCAATGGAACGTGGACCAGGGCCTGAAGCGTGAAGAGGCGCGCCGCGATGCGCGGGTAAGGCTGGGGAACGCCGGTTTGTGGCGGGAACGGATGAGTGAGATCGACTTGATGATGCTGCCGGAGACTTTCCTGCAAGATGTGCGGTACGGCGCGCGGATGTTGTGGCGGAACGCGGGGTTCACCGCGGGTGCGGTGGTGGCGCTGGCGCTGGGCATTGGGATCAATACTGTTGCGCTCACGGCATACAAGGCCTTCGTTGGTAAGAGAGTCGAGGCGCGCGACCCGGAACAGATTGTGGACCTGGGAGCGATGCGGCACGGAGGATACATTGATTCCAATTTCAGCTATCCCGACTATGAGGCTTACCGGGATCAGCTGCACTCGTTCAGCGGGGTGATTGCGGCGGCGGAGGGTGAGAGCATGATTCTCTCCGATGCCGGCGCGGTGGTGAGCCAGCGCAATGCCGCGGATGAGTCGCTGGCGGGGAAGCTGGGACTGCTGCCGCCGGGCGCGAGCAACAAGGAGTTTGCCGGCACGGCGATTGTCTCGGAGAACTACTTTGCACTTCTGGGGGTGAACCTGTTGCGTGGGCGCGGGTTTGGAAGCGCGCAGAATCTGGCTGCGGCGCCCGCGGTTCTGGTGAGCGAGAACTATTGGCAGAAGCGATTCGGCGGCGATCCCGCATTGCTTGGGAAGACGGTTCGCTTGAATGGGATTGCATTCACTGTGGTGGGCCTTACGCCTCATGACTTCGCGGGAACAGCAATGAGCGTGCCGGATTTCTGGCTTCCGATGAGCCTTCTGCCACTGCTTCATCCGGATAGCAATCCGCTGCGCGATCGCGAGAACCAACACTTTAAATTGTTTGGCAGGCTTGCGCCTGGGGTGACGATGAGCGAGGCGCAGGCGGAGATGACGTTGCTGGCCGTGCATCTGGACACACTGCATACTGCTCACTCGATCTGGAACAATGCTGACAGCGCGGTGTTGTGGCCCGGCAGTCCGCTGGGCGCGCCGGTTGAGTTGAACAAGGGGTTCAACTACACCATGCGGCTGATTATGGTGGCCGTGATCATGGTGCTGGTGATTGCCTGCGCGAATGTAGCCAGTTTGCAACTGGCGCGCTCCACATCGAGACAGAATGAGCTGGTGATGCGGCTTTCGCTGGGTGCGAGCCGGATACGGATTATTCGGCAACTGCTGACGGAATGCGCGCTGCTGGGCGTGATTGCGGGCATGGTGGCGCTGTTTTGCAGCTGGGCGATGATGAAGGTTCTGGTGACGCTGATTGCCGAGGCATTCCCGCCGGAATACGGGACGGTGATTCTGAGCGTGACTCCGGACCTGAAGATTTTTGCGTGCGTGTTTGGGCTTTCGCTGGCGGCCAGTGTTCTCTTCGGGCTGGCCCCGGCCGTGGAGAGTTCTGGAGCGGCGTTTGCTACGGCAATGAAGGTGAACAAGGGAACTCCATCGGCGCGGAGCCGGCGGGCGCGGGATTTGTTTATCGGCGCACAGGTGGCGGTGTCTGTGGTGCTGCTGATCTCAGGAGGGATGCTGATTCACAGCTCGATTCATGCCCTGCGGACGGATCCCGGATACGATATTCAACACGCAATTCAACTGGACCTGCAGTTGCCCGAGGCCTCAGGCTATTCCGCGGACCGGAGGAGTGCGGTTGTCCGCGAGGTGCGGACACGGCTTGCGGCGCTGGCTGGAGTTGGTGAGGTGACGGCGGGCGATGCGCCTCTTTTCGGGTATCTGAAAGCGGCTGTTTCGTTGAACGGTGAAAGGCCCTCAGCACAGAATACGGAGGGCGAGGTCTTCTACCGTTTTGTCGAACCGAACTACCTTGAAACGCTCGGTATCCAGGTGGTGGCGGGGCGCGGTTTCACGCTGCAGGCCGTGGGTGCGGAGCGGACCGCGATTGTCAGCGAGACCGTTGCCCGAATGATGTGGCCCGGACAGAATCCGATTGGGCGCAGGGTGCGTTTGGCGGCGGACGGGTTCCACGCGAAGAGCGAATTGCTTCCGGATGGGCCGTCCTATGAAGTGATCGGCGTGGCGCGCGACACGCTTGGGACTATGCCGGACGGCAGCGACATTGCAAGGGTTTATGTGCCGCTGCCCGCGGATCGCGCGCAGTATTTCCCGATCCTGATTCACGCGCA
>JBEKRU010000113.1:0-19581 GCA_049518435.1 Occallatibacter sp.
ACCACGGGAACATTCCAACTGAGCGGGCCAGGGGGCATCGCGGTCGCGGGAACGGTCTCCTATGATGCGCTCGACTTCATCGCCACCTTCACGCCCACGCTGCCGCTGACCGCAAGCAGCACTTATACCGCAACCCTGACCAACGGAGTTACGAACCTGGCAGGCACTCCGCTCGGAACCACCGGTGCGCCGAATCCATGGACGTTTACCACCGGCGCCGTAGTGATCCCGCCGCCTATCGTCCTCGGCCCAACCATCATCCTGTTTGGCGGGTTTGGTGGCGGCGCCGGAATGACCAATGAAGGAATCCACACAGTGGTCAATGGAGATATAGGCACCACGGGCGCCTCTACCACCATGACCGGGTTCCACGATACCAGCCTTCCCATTGTTGGCGCAGTATGGCCGTGCACGTATTCTGAATCGCCACTCAACGTAGGGCAGGTGAATGGAGTCATCGACACCGCTCCGCCGCCGCCGACCATCGAATGCCCCAATGAAGGAACCGCTCAGACATTCGCTATCGCGACCGAAGCCGCGCTGGAAGCTCGAACCGCTTACAACACTCTCCAAGGCCTTCCCTCGGACGGCGTTCTGGCCGCGGAGATCGGAGATACAACCATCTACCCTGGCGTCTACACAAACGCAAGCTCGGTTGGCATAACGCTGGGACCACTTACTCTCGACGCCCAGGGCGATCCCAATGCGTTTTGGGTCTTCCAGATCGGATCATCTCTCACTGTAGGTACGCCGACAGCCTCTGAAAGCGTGATCCTGATCGGCGGCGCCCAGGCCAAGAACGTCTACTGGGCAGTCGGTGGCCTCCCCGGAGCAGTCATCAATTACGGAGGAGGCGGGACGATGGTGGGAACCATCATCTCTCAACCGGGAATCACGGTTTCAAGTCCCGGCGTTGCCACAATAACGACGATCAATGGCAGAGTGCTGGCATTGGGTGCGTCAACCACACTTGTGAACACCGTCATCAACGTGCCTGCTCCGTAACAGTTTGCCGGGACCGTTTGCAATTGCGGTTCCGGCTTTTTTTATCTTCGATGTGGTGTTTGGTACCAGCAATTCGGGTTTGGTTTATCCGGCGATGAAATGCAAAGGGAATCGCGGCGAGCAATTCAGGAGGCGACAAATGAGATTGAGTGTAAAGATCATTGCAGCAGGTTCACTTGCTGTTCTATTAGTGCCTGCGTTCCGCCTCTTTGCGAGCGAAGCGGCAAAGCCGGTCGCCAATGTCCCCACCACAGCGGACTCGAGTTCCGCAGCCGACTCCGATTCGCTGTTATTGCCGGAGGCTCCCATGCCGATGGCCTCCATGCAGGCAGCTACGCTTTATTCAAAAGGCTTGAACAGATCCTATCCCAGGGTTGAATGGTTCATGGGTTACACCTATCTGCGCGCCGTGCCCGAACTGGCTGAAGGCAACAGGCTGGTGTATCTCAATGGCGGCAGCACATCGCTCGCTTTGAACTTCAATCGCCACTTTGGGATCGTTGGCGACTTTGGCGGCTTCAACAACACGCGGCTCCTGCTCACCGGTGCGGGTCCATCCGTAAACGACCAGATTGATAAGGGAACCGTATTCACCTATATGGGTGGTCCGCGGCTTTCGTTTCGGGGCGACCGGGTCACACCCTTTGTGCAGGTCCTGGCCGGCGGTATCCATGCAAGTGAAATCACGATCTCCGGCTGCACCGCAGCTTGCACGCTGTTGCCCAGCGCAAACGCCTTTGCCCTGACGGCCGGCGGCGGATTGGACATCAGGATTCATCATCGTCTTGCCCTGCGCCTCTTCCAGGCTGAATACATGATGACCCGGTTTGACGATCTCAGCACCGGATCAACCGCGAATCAGAACGACATACGCCTCTCTACCGGACTTGTCTTCCGATATGGCGGAAGTGCCCCGCCACCCGTGACGCTGACATGCGCGGCGAGCCCGGCGTCGGTCTTCCCCGGCGACCCAGTGACATTGACGGCGACGGCCGGCGAGTTGACTCCCAATTTGAATGTCGTCTACTCCTGGACGGGAAGCGGTGTGACGGGCAGCGGAGCGACTGCTACCGTGGATACGGGCTCGCTGGCGCCAGGCAGCTACACAGTGAACTGTGGCGTAAAAGAAGGCAGGACGGGCAAGGAAGGCCTCAAGCCCTGGGAGACAGCAAGCGCTTCGGCCAGCTTCGCGGTGAAGGCATTCGAGCCACCGACGATCAGCTGTTCCGCCAGCCCCAGCACAATTAATCCTGGCGACAAGGCAGTGATTACAGCTGTCGGTGTGAGCCCTCAGAACCGCCCACTGACTTATACGTATTCCGTATCTGCCGGAGCGGTGAATGGCAGCAACACGACGGCGAACTTCGATTCGACCGGCGCTCCGTCGGGCGTGATCACCGCTACCTGCACAGTCACGGACGATAAGAACCAAACTGCGAACTCGACCGCCAGCCTGACGATCGCGTCGCCGCCGCCACCGGCACCACCCGCGGAACAAGTACGGCTCGAGGGCCGCCTGGCATTGCACAGCGTCTTCTTCCCGACTGCCCAGCCCCGGGCCGAGCATCCGGAAGGCGGCCTGTTGGCCAGCCAGCAACAGACTCTGACTACACTGGCGACGGACTTCAAGAGCTACCTTACCTTCAAATCGGACGCCCATCTGACTCTGACCGGCCATGCGGACGTGCGCGGATCAGTCGAATATAACCAGAAGCTTTCCGAACGCCGCGTCGCTCGCACAAAGCAATTCCTGGTTGAACAAGGCGTTCCCGAAGCCAGCATTGATACAGCGGCCGATGGCAAGGATCAGGAACTCACCGCCGACCAGGTGAAAGATCTGGTCCAACAGAATCCAGACCTGAGCGACACGGAACGGAGCAAAGTTCTTGGCAAATTGAACGTCATTGTTCTGGCTCAGAATCGCCGCGTAGACGTGACTCTGAGCACCACAGGCCAGCAATCGGTGCGCTTGTATCCGTTCAACGCCGCCGACTCTCTCACCCTCCTCGAGGAAAAGAGTCAAAGGGAAAAACGGAAGGACGCAGTCAAGGGCAAGTAATCGACTTTGAACCTCTGCAACAGGGTTGCTGACCTGTTCCTGCAAGAACGATGCGCAGGGATTCTATCGGACTGGCTGAACGATCAAAGGCTGACTTGAGGGTTTCCTCAAGTCAGCCTTTGCATTTTCGGGTTGACGAAGGATGCGAACCGCAGCTCTAGAAACCCATAACGTTGTA
This sequence comes from Occallatibacter sp., assembly GCA_049518435.1. Taxonomy (GTDB): domain Bacteria; phylum Acidobacteriota; class Terriglobia; order Terriglobales; family Acidobacteriaceae; genus Telmatobacter. The sequence continues at coordinate 3,243 of JBEKRU010000113.1, forward strand.
GCCGCAGTCCACATAGAGCACTTCGCCGGTGATGGCCGCGGAGAGGTCGCTGGCCAGAAACAGCGCTGCGCCGCCCACTTCAAGTTGATCCACATTACGATGCAGCGGAGCGCGCTCAGCATGGGCGCGCATCATCTCCGTCAGGTCGCCGACGCCGCGTGCGGCTAGCGTCTTGATTGGCCCAGCGGAGACGGCGTTGACGCGGATGTTTTTCGATCCGAGGTTCCAGGCGAGATAGCGCACCGTGCACTCAAGACCCGACTTGGCGATGGCCATTACGTTGTAATTCGGCACCACCTTCTCGGCGGCGTAGTAGCTCATGGTCATGATGCTGCCCCCCTCGGTCATCAGCGGCACGGCGGCGCGGCTCACTGCGATAAGTGAGTAGACACTGACGTCCATGGCTGTGCGGAAACCCTCGCGGCTGGTGTTGATGAACTCGCCGCGCAGTTCGTTGGCGGGCGCGTAGGCGACAGCATGGACCAGCGTGTCGATCTTGCCGTACTTTTCCTTGAGAGCCGCGAAGAGCGTGTCGATCTCCCCATCGTTGGAGACGTCGCACTGGAAGCCGTCGGCGCCAGGCAGGTCGTCGATCAGGCCCTGGGCTTCGGCCTTCATGCGCTCATTTTGATAACAGATGGCCAGGGTTGCGCCGGCCTCTTGAAGTTTTTGGGCGATGCCCCAGGCGATCGAACGCTTGTTGGCCAGCCCGAAGACTACAGCCGTCTTACCCGCCAAATTGATCATTCTTGCTTTCTTCCTCCGTCGCCCGAGCCGAGGGGGCCGGGGGCACGCAATGTTTAGGATATCAGGCACCCGCGGTGCGGCAGATGCTCGCGGGAAGCTCGCACCGGCTTTATTGTTCCCGCCTTTGCGACAGGAAACTACAAGAAGCAGGTCCTTCGATTTCGCTACGCTCTGCTCGGGATGACAGCGAAAACGGACGCGCGGCCGTTGTCGCTATTTGGCGTGGAAATTCAGCCGCCGAGGTCGACCAACTCAACCGGGCCGGTCGGCCGCCCCAGGAAGCGCGAGCCGAGGCGCTCGAATTTCTCCACTGAATCGGTCGCGAAACAGCGCAGCACCGTGCCGTCGTCGGGCGTCGCGGGCGCGCCCTTGTCCTGGTCGAGATACATCATGAGTTTGTCCGCGGCGGATTCTGCTGAGTCGATGACCTGTACGCCGGCTGGAATCGCCTTTTGAATGAGCGGCTTGAGCAGCGGATAATGGGTGCATCCCAGCACCAGCGTATCGGGGTTCATGCCCAGCGATGCGGCTTCAGCGTTGAGCTCATCAAGGTAGATGCGCAGGACCTCCGCTGTAACGGCCACCTGGGGCGAAAATTGGGCAGCCACCTGCGCCGCGAAGGGCCCAGCTTGCGCAGCGCTGGCTTGTGAGGCCAGCAAAGCGAACGGGTCCGCAGCCGTCCAGCCCTCTTCCACCAGCGGCACCAGCAGAGGGCAGGCCTTCTCCAGCGCGCGCAGCCCCAGCGCGCCGCAGGCCGCCGCGTAGGCGTGGCTATGCACGGTCGCATCCGTTGCGATCACCAGCACGTCCCCTGTCTTCGACGCCCGCCGGGCTGCCTGTGCGCCGGGTTCGATGACGCCGATGACGGGAACCGAAGAGGGAACCGCTTCCTGAATCGCATCGAGCGCCAGGGCGCTGGCGGTGTTGCATGCAATCACTAGGTACTCGGCCCCTTGCTCCTCCACCAGGAAGCGTGCGCTTTGTGCGGCATAGCGGGCAATAGTTCGGCGCGATTTGGAGCCGTAGGGCAGGCGGGCGGTGTCTCCGATGAAAGCAAAGCGGGCCTGGGGCGCACGGGCCACCAGCGCGCGCAACACCGTGAGGCCGCCGAAGCCGGAATCGAATACGCCAATCGTGGGCGATGCTGAGTTCGTCATGGATGCTGGCCCCCTGTGATGTCGGCTTCCGCGGCCAGGTAAGTACGGGTCAAGTCGGCGTGTCCGGCCAGCGTGGGGCGTGAGCGGCCGTCCACCAGAAAGCGGACCTGCGTAACACGCGGCAGGTTGGCGTGCAGCGTGCCGCAAATGGAAAGCAGAGTCAGAGTCTCGGTCTCAATTCCGGATGGATGGCCGGCGGCGAAAGCGCTGGTCAGATTCACGACGGCCATTTCCGGACCCGTTGCTTCCGGCGGCGTCGCGGCCAACTGTGTTTGATCTGGCTGATTCTGTGCCGCCTTGGAATCAGCACGCCCATGCGGATTTCGCTTTGACTCGCCTGAAGCATCGTCGGGCCGCGGTCCAGCAACCGGAGATTGCGAATCCGCCAGCGCGGGCATCAGAAACACCTGCTCGACAGAGGCTGCCCCGCCCGGGACCGGATGCGTCGCGTTCGGTGCTGCGTACAGGTCCAGCAGCTTGCCCAGAATGGCGCGAGCGCGGGCGCCCTGGTCCTGCGGCAGCGGCAGGGATTGCACCTGGGCCAGCATGGAGCTGTCCGCGTCGCTGGCTACCAGCAGGGTGGCCTGCTCCGCCGGTGCAACCGTGGGCGCGCTGGTGGGGGCCGAGTCCTGGCCGACCAGCAGGCGCTGGTGAGCTCGATCGCGCAAATGCCAAAGCACCGCGCCCATGGCGATGGAAGCCGCCAGCAGGATGCAGAAGAGGATAGTCTGGAATCGGGAGATCACGGCCCCGTCACCTCCGTCCGCCCCGCCTCCGTGCGCCCGGCATCGGAACGCCACTCGAGCATTGCGGCCGCCAGCGATTCGGCCACCCGCGCCTGGTAGGCGGGATCACTCAGTTCGGCGCTCGGCGACTGGCCCGGTGCGCCCGCGGATTCAGGGGCGATCTCGACAGCCACCGCGGGGCACGCCATGCTGTCGACCGCAGGCAGCGAAGTCCGTCCCAGGGTCACGTTCATGCCGGCATGCAGCAGCACAGAGTTAAGCACGCCAGCCAGCGCCAGGCTGCGCGTCACCCATGCCGATTGCGCCGTTTTCCACGCTACAAAGCGGACGCCCTCCCCGGATGGGGCCGGGGATAGCGATGAGACAAAGAGATGGATGCCCGTGCCGGTTTCCGAGGCGTGCAGGCTCAGGCAGGCTTGCGCGTTGGCGTGGTTGGCAATTTCCGCCCGGCGGTTCACCTCGACCGCAGCGTCCGATTCGCGGGTGGTGACCACCTGGATGCCGCGTGCCCCCAGCAGGGAACGCAGGCGGACGCCGAGGGCCAGGGTGAAGGCTTTTTCCGGCTGGCCGTCGCTGAGTTTGCCGCCAGTGTCATCGCCGCCGTGAGCTGCGTCCAGCACCACCATGAAGCGGGACTGCGGAGGAGCGGGTACGGCGGGAACTTGCCCGGCGGCCAACCCCCTGGCGCCCGCCGACACGGTGAGGACCAAAACAATCAGGCACAGGCGCGACATCGGGTTGAAGGCTGCGGGAATGCGCGGGATTTCCAGACTGGCCACCAACCAGCGTACCTCAGAGGCCCGACCGGCTGCACGATCCGAGGGGACGCTCCTGTAGGCTAGGCTTCTTCTCGCCAACCGGCATCAGGGTGCCTCACCGCGCAGGTAAAGGCTGGGTCCGCCGGAGTGGAGTCCCTCGGCCAGACGCGCCGCTTCTTTCTCACTCACCTTTGCCACGGTAATGGGAGCAGCCAGGTAGAAATCCACCTGCGCTTCCGAGGGGATTCGGATGCCCGGCCCCGGCGTTGCGGCGGAGATCGCAGTGCCAACGCCAGCTCCCACGGCTGCTCCTGTGCCCATACTCGCGGCACGTCCCAGGCCGTCGGCTTCCTCCACCCCGCCCTTTGAGCTGACCCCACTGGCCAGAGCTCCGGCAATTGCGCCCACCGCTGCTCCCCGCATAGCCTTTTTTTCCGTTGGCTCCGTCTTGCTGGCGCCCGTCATCTTGAAAAGGTAGGTGTAGAGCGGGTAAGTGCGCCCTCCCAGGTCAAGAGAAACCAGTTTGATAATCAGCTCCGGGCTCCCCGTCAGCCTGCCTGCCCTCTTTGACCGGATGACTTCGCCGCGCACAGTAGCGCCGCGCGGAATGGCCAGCACATCGTTCACCAAAACGTCTTCACTCACAAAGCAAAGCACCGGAGTGCCGCTGCGCGCATGTTTGCTGTCAATTGGCTCGCTTGTCATTACGCGGATCATGGTGTCTTCGAGGATGGTGATCTGCTGCCCGGATTGGACAATCTTACCCGCGCCAGCGAACGGAATTAGAGCTGGCGCCGGAGCGGAAGGATCCTCTGTCGCGACAGGATGCGATTGTGGAGCGCCAGCAACCGGCAGAGGCGAATCCGGCAGCGCCAACGGTGCAGTCTGTGTGGGCCCGGCGGGAGGTGCGGTGGTCTGTGCGGTTGTCGCAATGCCGCCCACAAAAAACATCACGGCCCTGGCAATTCCATTGAAGCCTCGTTGCATGGTCATTGGACGCATCCGCCTGTTGAATGCTGCGGTTTGCTTAGTCCAGCGCATAAATCGCCAAACCGCTCAGCAGCTTGGGGAAGAAGTCCGTCGATTTCTGCGGCATCACGTCGCCCGCAAAGGCCACTTCCCGCAGTTGCTCCATCGATACCGGGTTGGTCAGGAAGGCCACGTTGGCATCCCCGCGGCGTACCTGGTCCAAGGCCTCTGCGGCATCGCGCAGGTAGCGGATGTTCGTCTGCTCGCGCACCTTTTCCGCGTCCAGCCCCAGCAGGCGGTCGAGGATGATGGTGTGCAGGTGGCTCAGGTCGAGCTGGCGCTGCCGCTCCGGCAATCCGGCCAGCGCGGCGGCTACTGCTTCCGGCCTGGAGCGCAGCAGCAAGGGACCTGCGGCGGTCACAGCAATGAACGCCGTGCCCTCCTGGCGTCCCAGCAGTTCCATGTAGCTTGCGGCGTCCGCCTCGGCCAGCGCCTCCACCGTGAAAAACTCCATGGCAGCAAAGGCAAAAGCTGCGGGGTCAAATTTTCCGTCCCCCGCAGACTGCAGGCTGTGCACAACGCGATGCGTGGGCAGAATCACCAGGCCATCGGAATCCATGTTGACGAATGTCATCATCACGGCGGCCTCCGGGTAGGGCGGGCGGGTGAGGTGGTTGGTGGTGTGCTTTGCCAGTTCCGCGCCTGCCGTCGCCTTCTCTACGGCCAGAGTCTTCTCCTTTGAATAATTCAGCGCCGTCTCGTATCGATGATGCCCGTCAGCAATAATCAGTTTCTTGTCGTCCATCGCAGTGGTGAGCAATCGGATGGTCGCCGGATCGCTGACCCGCCACAAACGGTGCAGCACGCCATACTCGTCGGTAACTTCGGCTTCGGCTGGGCCGTTGCCGTCGTAGAGAATCTTCTCCACGCTGCCTGCCGGGTCAGAGTACAGCATGAAAATCTGCCCAAAATGCGCATGAGTCGCTTTCAGCAGGTTGAGCCGGTCGCTCTTGGGCTTGGAGAGCGTCTGTTCGTGGCGGAAAATCACCTGCTCGGCATAGTCGTGGAGCTTGCCCAGGGCGATAAAGCCGCGGCGCTCCTTCACAATTTCAGTGCCCGGAACCTTGAATCGCTGCGAATACGCGAAGATGCACGGATCCTTCTCCTGCGTCAGGATGCCCTGCTCGCGCCATGCGCTGAAGTCCCGGGCGGCCCGTGTGTAGACGCTTCCGCCCCGCTCCGCATCGAAGAGTTCGGGCAGGCCCAGGATGATGCGAACCAGATTGTAAGGGCTGCGCTGGTAGTAAGCCTGCTGCATCGACGGGGAAATTTTGTCATAGGGCTGGGTAACAACGTCGTCCAGCCGGACTGCGGAAGGATTGTAGCGCCATGCACGAAATGGGTAAACGCGGGCCATACGGAAGGTCTTTCTCCCCGTCTAAGTACTAATTTGCGTGCTGAATTTCCACTTTTGCTCCGGCGCGCTTAGGCACGATTGTATCGCAGTCAGGGGATGGGGAATGGGACGCAGGCAGGGTCTTGGAACGGCGATTGCGTGGCAACAAAGCGATGACAATTCGAGAGACGCCAACGCTGTGGCAACCGTGCTAAACTCGCGTTCAGTCGTTGGTGCAGGCGGCAAGACGATGGTGCCAACAAGGCCTATTTCCGAAGGCGGGCGGGGCGAACTGCGGGTAATCCATTGCAGAATGGGGCGGCCGGTGGGCCGCTGGCTCTGGGTTTGCTGGTTAGCAGCCCTCCTCTGCGTTACGCGCGCCGCGGCCCAGGACCAGGAAGACCCGCTGAATAAAGTGCACGTCCCGCCGCCGTCGGCCACCCCGGCCAATGCCCCCGCCGAACCCAGGAGTGCCGAAGCGCCGGCAGCAAGTGGACCAGACTCTCTGAAGATCCGTCCCGGTTCCCGCATCCGCATGAATGTCGATATGGTGCTGGTTCCGGTCACTGTCACCGATCCCATGAACCGCCTGGTGACCGGCCTGGAGCAGGAAGACTTTCAGCTTTTCGAAGCCACCGGCCAGCAAAAAATCATTTCCTTCGCCAGCGAAGACGCCCCCGTCTCCATCGGCATCATCATGGATCTCTCCGGCTCCATGAGCTCCAAGCTGGTGCGCGCCCGTGAGTCGATTCTGCAGTTCATCAAAACCGCCAACCCCCAGGACGAGTTTTTCGTCATCGGCTTCAACGACCGGCCCGAGCTGATTGAGGACTTTACCAGCTCGGTGGAAGATATCCAGGCCCGCCTGGCCACCGTGCGCAGCGGGCGTCGCACCGCGCTGCTCGATGCCATTTACTACGGCATGATCAAAATGAAGGAAGCGCGCCATGAGCGCAAGGCGCTGCTGGTCGTCTCCGATGGCGGCGACAACCGTTCCCGCTATACCGAGGGCGAGGTACGCGCAGAGGTGAGGGAAGCCGACGTGGAGATGTATTCCATCGGCATCTTCGATCCCTACGCGGCTACGCCCGAGGAGCGCGCAGGCCCGCAATTGTTGAACGATCTCAGCGAAGAAACGGGCGGACGCATGTTCCGCGTCGACGACCTCGCGGAGATGGGCGACATTGCCGAAAAGATTTCCACCGAGTTGCGCAACCAGTATGTCATTGGTTACCGGCCCAAGGGCCTGACCTATGATGGTAAGTGGCGTAAAGTGAAGGTGAAGATCAATCCTCCCGCGGGATTGCCTCCGCTCACTGTGCACGCCCGCACCGGTTACTATGCGCCTTTGCAATAATGCCTTTTTCGCGATTCTTTTGTTCGCAACAGCGGCTTCGCTGACGGCGCAACAACCGGCTACCCCCCCTGGCGGAGGGACCATTGCCGCCTCGCAAACTCAGCAGGTCCCGCAAGGCCCACCCCTCAACGTGGACCGCGATCCCGTCCGTTCGCCCGATGCCGAGCCGCCCAGCACCGCCGCCGGCCCCCTGCGCAAAGAGGGCCCCCAAGGCTACGTCCTCCACACCGACGTGGAAGAGGTGGTGCTGAACTGCACCGTGCTCGACGGCAACCGCCTGGTCCCCGACCTGAAAAAAGAAGACTTCTCCATTCTCGAAGACGGCGTGAAGCAGGCCCTCATCAGCTTCCAGCACACCGATCTTCCCGTTTCCATCGCCATCGTGGTGGACAACTCAGGCTCCATGTCGCGCAAGCGCCCCTCCGTCAACAAGAGCGCTCTCGACCTCATCCAGGCCTCCAATCCGGAAGATGAAGCATTCGTCGTCAACTTCTCTGACGAAGCCTTCATCGACCAGGAATTTACCTCCGACGTAAACAAGCTGCGCGATGGGCTTTCGCATATCGAGTCGCGCGGCGGCACCGCGCTTTACGATGCCGTAGTGGCCTCGGCGGACAAGCTGGTGGCCGACGCAAAGCGCCCCAAGCAGGTGCTCATCCTCATCACCGACGGCGAAGACAATGCATCGAGCTTGAATCTTGAACAGACCATTCGCCGTGTGCAGCAACTCTCCGGCCCGGTCATCTATTCCATCGGCCTGCTTTTTGGCGACGAGATGAGCCACGCCGAAGTGCGTCATGCGCGCCGCGCGCTCGAAATGCTGTCCACCGAGACCGGCGGCATGGCCTTCTTTCCCAAGTCGATCGAGAACATCGATCAGATTGCCGCCGAAGTGGCGCGCGACATCCGCAACCAGTACACGCTCGGTTACCACTCCACCAAGCCCACTACCGAGCCGGGCTTCCGCCGCGTGCAGGTCACTGCCGAGGCCAAGGGCATGAGCAAGCTGACCGTGCGCACACGGACCGGGTATTTCCCCGTGGTGCGCGGCGCGAAGAAAACGAGCGTGGCGGCCGCAAAGTAACTCCGGCCGCGCCCGCACTTTCCTTCCAAAATGCAATAGACTGAATCAGCCATGGCCGTTGCCGTTTCACCTTCCCCCGCACTCCGCATTGCCGCCGACATCACGCACCTTGTAGGCCACACGCCCATGCTGCAGTTGGCGCGCCTGGCGCCCGAGCCCGCCGCTGCCGTCTTTGCCAAGCTTGAATTCCTGAACCCCGGAGGCAGCATCAAGGACCGCGCCGCGCTTGGGATGATTCTTGATGCCGAATCGCGCGGTCTACTGCGGCGAGGTTCGAAAGACGTGCCGGGCTCTACCATCATTGAAGCGACGGCAGGCAACACCGGCGTCGGCCTCGCGCTCATCGGCGTCAATCGCGGCTACACCGTCAAATTATTCGTGCCCGAAGGCTTCGCCGAAGAAAAATGCATCCTCATGCGCGGTTTCGGCGCGGAGGTCATCCGCACGCCGGAAGACGAAGGCATGGCGGGGGCCATCAAACGAGCGCGCGCAGCCGGGGCGGAGATTCCAGGTTCATTCACCGCGCTGCAGTTTCAGAACCAGGCCAATCCCAAGTTCCACCACGACACCACGGCCGTCGAGATCTGGGAACAGATGGAAGGCCGCATCGACGGCTTCGTGGCGGGCGTCGGCTCAGGCGGCACCTTCTCCGGCGTTGCGCGTTTCTTCAAGGAACACAACCCGGCCGTCGTCACCGTGGCCGTCGAGACCCAGGGATCGATTCTGCAAGGCGGCCCGCCCGGCAAGCACAAGGTGGAAGGCATCGGCGTCAGCTTCATTCCGGAAACCTTTCATCGCGACGTCTGCGACCGCGTTGTTGCCGTGACCGATGAGCATGCCTTCGACATGGTCAAGCGCCTCGCCGCCGAAGAAGGCCTTGTCGGCGGATCAAGCTCCGGCGCAGCCGTCTATGCGGCGGTCGAACTCGCGCGCGAGCTAGGCGCAGGCAAGCGCATCGCAGTAATCATCCCCGACTCCGCCGAGAGATATTTATCCAAGAAGATATTTGAGGGCGGGACGTAGCGCACGCGCGAGCACCCCGGCTCCTCGCCACGATAAGCTAGAAGTTAGAAACCAGGAGCCACCACCCCATCATGTCCGACTACAAATACTCCACCCTCGCCGTCCACGCCGGCCAGCATCCCGACCCGCTCACGGGCGCGGTCAACGTGCCCATCTATCTTTCCTCCACGTTTGAGTTAACCGGCATCGGCACGGACAAGGGCTGGGACTACTCCCGCGCCGGCAACCCCACACGCGACCGCCTTGAAATGGCCCTTGCCGCGCTTGAAGGCGGCCACAGCGGACACGCCTTCACCAGCGGCATGGCGGCCATTTATGCACTGGTCGCCACGCTCCACGCAGGCGACCATGTGATCTGCTCGCATAACGTCTATGGTGGAACGCAACGGCTCTTCAACGAGATCATTCAGCATTACGCCATCGAAATCGAGTATGTCGACACAGGCGACCTCGCCGCCGTTGCCGCGGCCATCAGACCCAACACGAAGTTGATTCACGTGGAAACGCCCACCAATCCGCTCATGTCGCTCTCCGATATCGCCGGCGTCTCCGCCATTGCGCACGCCCGTGGCGTTGAAGTCAGCGTGGACAACACCTTCATGTCGCCCGTGCTGCAAAGCCCCATCGCACTGGGCGCGGACATCGTCATGCACTCCACCACCAAGTTTCTCAACGGTCATTCCGACGGCCTCGGCGGTGCGCTCATCGGCACCAAGCCGGAGCACAAGGAGCGCTTCCTGCTGGTGCAGAAAGCCGCCGGCGGCATCCTCTCGCCCTTCGAGTGCTTCCTCGTCCTGCGCGGCATCAAGACGCTGCCCCTGCGCATGAAGCAGCACGAGGAAAACGGCCGCGCCGTCGCGGAATTCCTCTCCACGCAGTCCAAGATCACGCGCCTCGCTTATCCCGGATTGAAGTCCCACCCACAGCACGAGTTGGCCGTCAAGCAGCAGAAGGGCTTCGGCTCCATGCTCAGCTTTGACCTCGGCACGCGCGAAGCAGCGGGCCGATTCCTGGGCGCGATCAAAGTGTTCCTCAGCGCGGAATCGCTCGGCGGCGTCGAGTCGCTCGCTTCGCACTCAGCCACCACCACGCATGCTGCGCTCAGCGAAGAAGACCGCGAACGCCTCGGCATCACACAAGGACTGGTGCGTCTCTCGGCAGGGATCGAGGATAAGGAAGACTTGATTGCCGATTTGGAGCAGGCGCTGGCCGCGGTGTAGTGCAGGCTATAGGCTGACCCTTTACCGGGCAACTGATCACTGACAACTGATCACTGACCACTGTTCTAATGCCCCATCGGCGCAGCCACAACCTTCGCCGGCCGTTTCATCAAAAACGGCATGGGAATCAGGATTCCCGTCAGCAACACCATCACCCAGCAGACGTCCACATACGCCAGTAGCCGCGCCTGAATCTGCGCCATGCCGTAAATCTGCGCGCCCGCGTACTGCATCGCATCCGCTGTCGAGTGGCCAAGATGCATCCATGCGCCCATCAGCCCGTTCCGCATCATGTCGAACGGCCCGTTGCCCGCTACTGTGTGTGCGCCCAGCATGGCAAGGTGCTTCTGCGTCAGCCTCGCAAGTAATGTGGTCACAAAGCTGATGCCCACGCTGCCACCCAAATTGCGCATCAGCGCGGAGAAGCCGCTCACCTCGTTGTACTTCTCCTGCGGAATACCCGCATAGCAAAGAGTATTAATGGGGATGAACAGGAACGGCAGCCCCAGCGCAATCACCACGCGCCAGCTAACCGCCAGGCTGAATGGCACATTGAGATTCAGCCCGGTCATGCGATAAAGCCCAAACGTAGTAATGACGAACCCCATCGCAACCAGCTTGCGCGGATCGAATTTGGGCGCAAGTGCGCCAGCTACGGGAAACAGGAACATCAGCGCCAGTCCCCCGGAAGACACAGCCATCCCCGCCTGCTCCGCGCTGTAGCCCATAATCTCCTGCAGAAACTGCGGAATCAGCACAGTCGAGGAGTACAGCGAAACGCCCACCATGAACATCACGAACATAGTGGTCCCCACGTTGCGCCGCAGCAGTAATCGCAGGTCAAGAATCGGATGCTCCACATGCAGTTGCCGCCATACGAACACCACAATTCCGATCGCCGAAACCACAAAGCACGTGGTGATGAACCGCGAGCTGAACCAGTCGTCTTCCTGGCCCTTGTCCAGCATGGTTTGCAGCGCGCCAATGGTCACCACCAGCAGCCCCAGGCCCCAGTAATCGATGCTCTCTTTGCGTTTGCGAATCTTGGCCAGGTAGGGCGGATCTTCCACCAGCCGGTTGGTCAGGTAGAGCGACAGCATGCCCACTGGGATGTTGATAAAGAAGATCCAGCGCCAGCTGTAGTTGTCCACAATCCAGCCGCCCACGGTCGGACCCAGCACCGGCGCCAACACCACCGCCATCCCATATACCGCAAACGCCATACTTCGCTTTGCCGGCGGAAATGTGTCAGCGAGAATCGATTGCTCGCTCGGCTGCAATCCGCCACCCGCAGCCCCTTGCAGCACGCGGAAAAACACCAGCAGCCCCAGCGTTGGCGCCAGCCCGCAAAGCAATGAAGCCATAGTGAAAAGAAACACGCATGTCATGTAAAAGCGCTTGCGTCCAATGCGGTTGGCGATCCAGCCGCTCAGAGGCAGCACCACGGCATTGGCGACCAGGTAACTGGTCAGCACCCATGTCGCCTCGTCGCGGCTGGCGGAAAGCGACCCGCCGATGTGCTGCATGGCGACGTTGGCAATGGAGCTGTCCAGCGCTTCCATAAACGTAGCCAGCGTCACCGTAATGGCGATCACCCAGGGATTGGCGCGAGGCTTCCAGGTGTCGTGGAACGAGAGTGTCGCTGCCGCTGCGGCCAAGTCTGGTCGTCTCCAATCCGTTCCCGGGGCTGGCGCGTGCTGAATCCTTCCAGTGCAAAGGCGTAGATTTCAGAGAGCGCTGAGAACAGATTAAAGGATGACACCCGATGTGGCGGATGGCCGCCGCGAGCCGCCTACGCAGACCGTGTGAAAAAGGAACGCGGCAGAAGGGGAAAGGCGCGAAGCTTGCGCCCCGAACGCTCCCTCTTCGCCGCGTCGATGGAGGCTACGATAGAACAATCGGACCGGGAGGTTTGGCTCCCGATTCCTTTCCAACGGCGACTCGGTTGCCGCCGATCTGCAACATCAATGAAAGTGATGCGTTTTCGCTGCCAGGCTTGCGGAGATTACTGTCCCGCGACCTTCGTGTCTTCAAGCACCAGGTTGACGTCCTTTATCTGAATCGCGACCAGAACCGGGACTTTACCGGAACCGTCGGTGGTAACGCCTCGATCAGCCTTGCTCGGGACCGACCTGGCGGAAAAGCTGGCAACCATCTTCTTGCCCTGCGTGAGCGTGGCCTGGACACTCGATCCAGTGCCGGTGATGTTGAGCGCATAGTCACCCGCGGGAACAACCGTCGAGCCCACTTCGACAGCCTCGGGAAGGGATACGGTTTGGGGCTTCGTGCCCGCGAATGCAGGAACGGAAGCCGCAACGATCATCAACGTGAATGCAAAGAATAGCTTCATGGATATCTCCTCGAGAGCCTCGTTCTTGTGAGGCGCTGATAAGAAGTAAACAACAGCACGAATGAAGTGGACCTTAAGAGTGAGTGGGAAAATACAAGAAACTAACTCTAAGTTAGCCATGCTAGGAATTAACCTTAAGTTAGCCTTAAGATAGTAGCCGTACTACGAAGGCCATGCAAAAAAGAGCGAGTTATCGGGATAGATCTACACCTTGCGAGGCCATTGCGTCGCGCTTCAACAACAATACGGTGACATCATCTTCGTTCAAGTCGAGGCTTATGAGAGAAATCAGATTGGACATCGTCGATTCGGGCCGCTCTGTCAGAGCCTTCTGCATCAGCCGTTCGGGATCGCTTCCGGGAATCGAGTCGGGCAAACCGTCCGTGAACAGGAGCAGGCTGTCTCCATTATGAACAACAGCGCGGCCTGTTTCATACACGGCTTCCGCAAATAGCCCAAGCGGCATACCGGTAGCCTCAAGCAATGTTATCGACTCTGGACCGGAAACAATGGCAGAGTTATGGCCCGCGTTCACATAGGTCAACTCTCCCGACTCGCGCGTGAGCATTAGAAACAACGCCGTTGCAAATCGGCCTGGAGGAGCATACCGGCTCAGGTAACTGTTGATCTGTTTCGCAAAGATGAGTGGGTCCTGATCGAGACTCGCGATGCTCCTGACCAGAGCTTGTATGTTCGCTGCCAGCAGCGCAGCCGAAACTCCTTTCCCTGACACATCCGCCAGCACCAGCAGAGTGCGGCCACCGGGCAGTTCAAGCACATCGAAGTAATCCCCGCCGACTTCTTTGAAGGGCTTGTAGTACGTCTCAACCTGATAGCCCGGCAACGCAGGCACCGTTTGGGGAATAAGCGTCTGCTGGATCTTCCTGGCAGCAATCTGGTCCGATTCAAGTTGCGTCTTGCGTACAAACTCCGAAGTCAGCATCCCGTTCATCAACATGTAGCCGAAGAAGTAAAGCAGGAAGACCGCTAGGTAGAGATAGCCCCCTGTCGGCCACATCCGGGGCCAAACCAGGGTTCGCGCAAAGCCGCCGTAAATCGCATAACCCTGGATCAGAATGCCGGCCCAGGTGACGACGCGTTTGGGCCTCGGCATCTCCCGGGTCCAGTCGTAAAGCGCATAATGCAGCGCGCGACGAACCTTGTCTTCGAACCTGGTGTGTCTCATTGACGATTGCTCGGGGACATTCGCGGAGCTTAGCAAGATTTGCCACGCAGCAGATGCGCAATTTAGTACGGAATTGGCGATTGCCTTAGCAGATGCCGGGTTGACCGAATGCGAGCCGGGTTGTGCCGGTGGTCTACGATTCCTTCCAGGCGACAAGCAGCGAGGTCGCCACTCGATTCCGGCCCGCCAGCTTCGCCTTGTACATGGCTGTATCCGCCGCCAGAAGCAGGCTTTCGGGCATGCGCATTGTGCCACCGTGCCGTGAGAGCGCAGTCGCCACGCCGACGCTCACCGTCACCCAGCCTCCTCCCTCCGGATTGCCCTCATGTGTAATTTGGAGAGCCTCCACAGCGGACCGCACCTTTTCCGCCACCTCCACTGCTCCGGCAGTATGCGTGGAAGGAAGAATCACAGCCATTTCCTCTCCGCCGTAACGCGCTACCAGGTCCGTGGTGCGGACAGACCGCGTGACGGCTCCTGCCACTGCACGCAGGCAATCATCTCCAACCTGGTGTCCGTACAAATCGTTCAATTCCTTGAAACGATCAATATCCAGGAGCATAAGAGAAATCTGCGAACCCTCCCGCAATGTTCTTTTCCACTCGCGAATAAGTGCTTCGTCGAATGCGCGACGGTTGGCAACCCCAGTCAACCCATCTGTGAGCGCAAGTACCTGGAGCTTCTCTTCCAGTTCCTTGCGCTCGGAAATATCGCGCATGGTGACCACTGCCTCGGCCGCTTCGCCCGTTGAAGGATCGCGTACGACCCGGGCTGTGAACTCAATCCAAATGTATGTCCCATTTTTCTTTCGCATCCGAACCGAGGCTCGTTCAGGTTCAACACCTGGCTCGAAGTTCCGGGTAGCAACAGCAAAAAGTCCAGGAAGATCGTCCGGATGAATCAGCTCGAATGCTTCCATCGCCTTCATCTCATCCGGCGTCCAGCCAAGAACAGCGAATGAGGAGGGAGAGACATACCTCCACTTCATGTCCACGCCGGACCTGCAGATGACGTCCGCGCTATATTCCGCAAGGCGCTGAAAATCAGTATCGTCTTCGCTCGCCATGGGTTCCTTGTCCATCCGCGGCGATTTTAGGCGCATGCTCCTTTACAAGCTGGTCAAAACACAACAAACATCTTCCCGGACCTCCACAATCCGTGCAATATTGGTCCAAGAATGAGTGCGCTGGGAGCAACTCCCTGCGCTTTTTCAGGCTCAAACAGAAACAAAGGAGACACTATGATCTCGAGTAAGTTCCTTGCACTTCCAATGCTTGCCCTTGCTTTCGTGGGCGGTCCGTCGAACGGCCCGGCCCAGGTTGCCGTCGACGTAGGCGTCGCTCCGGTGTGCCCTTACGGATATTTCGACTACGCGCCCTATGACTGCGCTCCCTACGGCTACTACGGCCCTGACTGGTTTGTGGGCGGAGTCTTTATCGGTGCGGGTCCCTGGTTCCATGGCCATCCCGGCTTTTACGGACACGTGGACAATCGCTTCGATCCCCATAACGGCTACCACGGCCCCCTTCCTGAGCGCGGTTCGGAGCGCTTCAATCACTTCCAGGCCAATGAAGCGCGCGATGGCCGCGGCCACGTAGGCCCGGCTCCTCACGAAGGCGGCGGGGAACACGCTCTTCCCGGATACCGCGGCGGCGGCGGACACGCTGGTGGTCACCACTAGAGCGCGGTCAACCGACTGACCAATCTTGTGAACAACCCCGCCAGCAGCCAGCCATAACACGGCCCGCTGCTGGCGGGGTTGCTTTGCGTGTGTCATGCTGAGTGGTTATGGAAAGCGGAAACAGCAATCCGGCAGCATCCCCCCTCTTTGGCAGGCTTCTTCTCGCTATCGATACATGCGGGCCCACCGGTTCCGTCGCGCTGGGCCGTCTGGCCGGGCGCGACCTTGAAGTTCTGGGCCAGGTTGAGCTCGAGGGCCGCAGCTACTCCACAACTCTGGTGAGCGCCGTGGAAGGCCTGCTCACGGAAGCCAGCGTTAGCCTGAAGGATATTGGCGGAATTGTGGTGGTCAACGGACCCGGCAGCTTTACCGGGGTGCGTCTAGGCCTGGCGGCCGTCAAGGGTTTCGCCGAAGCGGGAGCTGCCGGCGCGGAGATTCCCGTCGTCGCTGTCTCCCGGCTCGATGTGCTGTCGCGCAAGGCTGCCGTGCCCTCGGCCGCTCTCGATGCTCACCGGGACGAAGTCTTCCTCCGCGTCGAACGGATCGGTGCCGCACCGCGCGAGCTTTTGGCCGGAGCCCGCGAACTGGCTGCCCTCGACCCCGCGCCGTTGCGAGTTGCCGTCTGTGATGAAGCCGCGGCCGCTCGCCTCTCTGCATCCTGGCCG
>JBEKRU010000114.1:0-43190 GCA_049518435.1 Occallatibacter sp.
TCTTAGTGCAGACTGGAAGATTCAATTTGGCGATGATGCGGCTGCACCGCTTGCAAAGCTGGGTTCGTGGACGGAGATTTCAGGGCGTCAATACTACTCCGGCGAAGCAGTGTATTCGCGGAGGTTCGACGTGAGCCAGAATCCTGCGCAAGGCGTGCGTATCGTGGTTGATTTCGGAATGGGCACTCCCTTTGAAGATGAGCGGAGGCCGAATGCAAGCGGGATGATGGCCCTGCTGGATCCTCCAGTGCGGGAAGCTGCAACTGTGTTCATCAACGGGCAGAGAGCGGGATCGCTTTGGCATCCACCATACCGAATCGACGTGACGTCGCTCGTTCGTTCCGGCGAGAACACAATTGAAGTGCATGTCTACAACACGGCGATCAACCTGCTCGCCGGCCAGCCGCCGCGGGATTACACAGCGTTGCGCGCGAAGTACGGCAGGCGATTCGATCCGCAGGATATGGATCATCTTCAACCGATTCCGTCGGGGCTATTCGGGCCCATTCGCCTCGAAGAGGTGAGGAGCCAATGAAGAGGGCGATGCGATGGATGGCGGTGATGGTCGTGCTGCTGAAGATGGGGATGGCTTTCGCTGCGCCGAAGGCTCTTGCCGCTAATGACTATGGGGCGAAGGGTGATGGAACGACCCTGGAGACGGTGGCGATACAAAAGGCGATTGACGCGGCGGCGATGGATGGGGGCACGGTGACGTTCAAGCCCGGAACCTATTTGACTGGTTCAATGTTTTTGAAGTCGGGCGTGACTCTCAATGTGCCAGAGGGCGTCACGCTGATTGGATCAGAGAAGGCGGAGGATTATCCGATGCTGCCCACGCGCATTGCGGGGATTGAGATGACGTGGCCTGCGGCGCTGATCAATGTGCGCGACCAGCACAACGTGACGATTACTGGAAAGGGAACAATTGACGGGGATGGGCCGATCTGGTGGAAGTCGTACTGGGATTTGCGCGCGACGTATGAGCCGAAGGGGCTGCGCTGGGCGTCGGACTACGATGCGCGGAGGCCGCGACTGATCCTGTTTCAGAATTCGTCGGATGTTGTGCTGGGCGGGGGCATTCTGTTGAAGCGCTCGGGATTCTGGACGGTGCAGATTCTGTATTCGCACGATGTGCATGTGGATGGAGTGACGATCCGCAACAACGAAGGCGGCAAAGGGCCGAGCACAGATGGAATCGATATTGATTCGTCGCGCAAGGTGCTGGTAGAGCATGCGGACATTGACGTGAATGACGATGCGCTTTGCCTGAAAGCGGGGCGCGACTCAGACGGTTTGCGTGTGAATCGGCCGACAGAAGATATCGTCATTCGCGACTCGATTGTGCGACACGGCGCGGCGGCTATCACGATCGGAAGCGAGACTTCAGGCGGGTTTCGCAACATTGAGGTTTACAACATTACGGCGCTCAGCGGTGTGCCTTCGGGGGTGCTGTTCAAGTCGGCGCACACGCGGGGCGGATTTGCGAAAGACATTCGCATTCACGACTTGACGCTGGAAGGGGTTGCGATACCGATTCATATCACGATGAATTGGAATCCAAGTTACAGCTACGCGATGGTGCCTGCGGGAGTGAAGGACGTTCCTTCTTATTGGACCGTCTTGACAACGAAGGTTCCTGATGAGCAGGGACTGCCGCACTTCAGCGATGTACATCTTTGGAACATCAAAGCGACAGGTGCGAAGAGCGCGTTCAATGTGGCTGCTTATCCGAATGCGACGCTGGATAATTTCCGGCTTGACCATCTGGATATTGAGGCGGCTACCGCAGGCACGATTGCGAATGCGAAAAACTGGACGATCACGGACAGCACAATCAGGACCATGGATGGAAGCAAGCCGGTGTTTACGGATTCAACTGTGAAGGATCCGAAGGATGTTCCTTTTGGGGAACCGAAGTGATGGTATTGAGCTTGTTGTGAGGGGATTGGGATGAAGAGGATTCTTGCCATTTTGGGAATTGCCGGCCTTGGGATGATTTGCGCAATGGCAGATGCTCAGAGCACAATCACGCAGCCAGATACAAAGCCGGTTCAGGCGAGCGGTAGTCAGCAGACAGGGCAGACAACATTGCAAGCCACCGATCCTGGGGCAGCGGTGCGGCCTGCGCTGCCGACGGCTAAGAACCCGGGCTTGCCGACGCTTTATCTTGTTGGCGATTCGACAGTGCGGAACGGGAAGGCCGATGGCGCAGGCGGGCAGTGGGGATGGGGCGAGCCGCTGGTGGATTACTTCGACGCGAGCAAGATCAATGTGGTGAATCGCGCGATTGGAGGACGCAGCAGCCGCACTTATATTACCGAGGGGCGCTGGGATGAGTTGCTGACGATGCTGAAGCCGGGGGACTTTGTCGTCTTCCAATTTGGGCACAATGATTCAGGACCGCTGGACGATACGAGCCGCGCACGTGGGACGTTGCCGGGCGTGGGCGATGAGAGTAAAGAGATCGACAATCCGATCACGAAAAAGCACGAAGTCGTGCATACCTACGGTTGGTACATGAAAAAGTATGTCGCAGATACTTTGGCGAAGGGAGCGATTCCAATTGTGTGTTCACCGATTCCGAGAAAGATATGGGCGGATGGGAAGGTAGTGCGGAACGCGGATAACTACGGTGGGTGGGCGCGACAGGTGGCGGATGAAGAACACGCGGCGTTTGTGGATCTGAATGAGATTATTGCGCGGCGCTATGATGCGCTGGGCGAGGTTCAGGTGGAACCGCTGTTTGCCGATCCGCATACACACACGAGCTTGGCAGGCGCGGAGTTGAATGCGGAGAGCGTGGTTGCGGGGCTGAAGGCGCTGAAGGGGAATCCGCTGGGAGCGTATTTCTCAGCGAAGGGGATGGCTGTTGCGCCGGACTCGGGACACTGATCCCGACGCTGCGATTTGATCAGCGGTGCAGTTTGCGGATCTCGCTGCCGGCAAGCAGGAATGCACCGACGCCATAGGTATAACTCGCGGACGCTTTGAATGGCTGCGGCTCAGCGCCGGTCTGCTGGATGCAGCCTAAGCGGCCGTCGGCGTAAACATGATGGAGCAGGCCAGCCCAGGCTTTGTCGATGACGGGACGATACTTCTTCTTGTCGAGTAAGCCTTCGTTGATGCCGGCGGCGAGGGCGAAGACAAAGAAGGCGGACCCGGAGTTTTCCGGCTGGTCGTAATCGGCGGGGTCAAGCAGACCGGCTCTCCAGAGCCCGTCGGAGGATTGAAGCTCAGCTACTCTTGCGGCCATATCCTTGAACTGGGCAATATACTTTGCGCGGGCCGGATCATCTTTGGGCAGGTATTGAAGGGTGCGGATGATGCCGGCCATGACCCATCCATTGCCGCGGGACCAGAACATCTTTTTCCCATTGGCTTCAGTGCGGGTTAGGTAGGTGGAGTCGCGGAAATAAAGGTGTTCCGCGGGGTCGTAAAGACGGTCTGATGTCTTCGCCCATTCCTCATTCAGGTAGTCGATGTACTT
The DNA here is from genome assembly GCA_049518435.1 of Occallatibacter sp. GTDB lineage: Bacteria > Acidobacteriota > Terriglobia > Terriglobales > Acidobacteriaceae > Telmatobacter. The sequence goes on from JBEKRU010000114.1 coordinate 3,488, forward strand.
GTGATCGCCGGTTGCGGCATACATGCGGGCCCACACGGGCGGCGCCATGAAGAGAGCATCACACCACCACCAGGCGATCTCCTTGCCGGGGATGGTCGAGGTTCGAGGGGCGGCGAGGATGGCGTCGAGTTCAGCCTGCGTTGGCTTGATGAGGGCTGGGTCTTTCTGTTTCTGGAGCAGGTAGAGTTCGAGGTACGTTTGCGCCACACTTTGATCGTCGGCGTTGGGCAGATGCGAGCGGAGTTGCCAGTCGAACTTCTGTCCCATGGCCTGCATGGCATCGCGATACCTGGGGTCGCCGAGCGAGTCGGATGCGGCCATGAAGCCGGTGTAGAGGGCGCTCCAGGTCCATATGCGGTCGAAGTATTGCTGCGAGGTGGCGAGTTGCCAGTCGGCAACTTTGCGCATGGCCTTGGCGACGTCGGCAGGCTTGGTGGAATAGGCGAGATCGGTGGCGAGAGGGCCGGGATTGTCTGGCGCGTCGCCGAAGTGGCGGGCCGCGTTCATGTCAATGTTGGCTTGTTCTTTCGCGGATGGCTGGTGCTGGGCTGGTGCTGGTTGCGCTTGAAAAAAAGAAGAGCCCGCCACGATGGCGAGGAGGCAAATTACTTTGCGAAGAGACATTTGGAGATCCTCAATCGACCATTCTACAAAGAAGCAAAAGGGAAGACGGAAAGGCACGGTGGCCGACGGTTTGGCTTTGTGCTTTCCCACCCGTGGCGCGATGAAACTGCGCAAAAGATGGGGCACGCAGAGTTTTGGGGTTCACTCCAATTTCATCTGCCCGCGAGTCTGCGAAGACGGAGAGAGACTCAAGAAAACCCCGGAGCGGCAATCGCGAAATTCATTGCGATGCAGCTCCGGGTCAGGAAATTGAGATCGTGCTATCCCCGGTCCAAAAAGCGGGACCGGGGGCACCCAGCATTGAGCGTTGGCTCGCGATCGAATACTTAGAAGTTGAGGCGGCCGGAGAACTGGAAGTCGCGGCTGCCTCCGTTGTTGGTGGCTGAGCTTACCGTGCCGAAAGTGGCGCTGTCCGCGCTGACGTTGATGCCGCTGAACGTTACCTTGTTGGCGACGTTCTGGCAATCGGCGGCGAAGACGAATTTGAGCCGTTCGGGACGGAGGTTGAAGGTGCGGCGCAAGCCGAGGTTGAGGTTGGGCGTACCGGGATTGCGCAGGCCGAAGGGACTGGCGCGGGGAGCATCGCCGATCATGAAATTGCCGGAGTTGCAGAACGGGCCGGCAGCCTGAGCGCAAGGAACATTGGTGCCGTTCCCGGTTGCGGAGGTGTTGCCATCTCCTTGAGTGGCGTTGCCAATATAGCCCTTTATATAAGAGATCGACGAGAAGGTTGTGGCTGTGATGCCTTTGCCCCAGGAGCCATTTTGACGAATACTCTTGCCAGTGAATGCAGGGTTGAGGTCGGGCATGCACTGTCCGGTGTTGGGTTCGAAGGTGCTGTTGCAGGAAGATGCAGTGACAAGCAGCGGCGTACCCGAGTAGTAGGTGCCGAGGCCCGAGAGGGTCCAACCACCGGTGACTGTCTTGAGGACGGCGTTCTCCCCTGCGGCTGGAATATGGTAGACGCCATAGATGGCGAGGGCATGGGGCACGCTGTTCGTGCTCCAGGAACGATCGATGCGATTGACGGGCCAGGATTTTCCGCTGAGGATGACGTCGGCGGGGATGGCATAACCGCTGCGCATGGTGCCTGTGTCATCCAACTGCTTGGAGTAGGTGTAGTTGAGGTTGAGAGCCAGGCCGTTCGACAATCTCTTGGCAAGCGAGAATTGCATGGAGTTGTAGCTTACGTTGGCGATGTTTCCCCAGGTGTCCGTGGTGCCAGAGAATTGTGGCATCCAGGTGAGGGCCTGCGCGATGGTGGCTTTGCCGGCACCCGCCGAGGTAGCCGCAGCCTGGCCGAAGCCGGCGTAGGGAAGGTTGATGGCGGGTAGCCCGACGGCGGTCGCCGCGGTATTGGCCTTGGCGAGGTTTGCAGCCGTGGCCGGGGCCGTGAGCAGATTACCCAACCCATTGGCTTCACCGTATTGGCCGAGTGCATACCACTTGGGATCAATCTGACCCGACTCGAGGCCGCGCATGTTGCTTGCGCCGGCCAGGAAGTGACTTGAAGAACCCGCATAGTTGACGGTGGCTACGATGTTTTTGGCGATGACACGCTGCACACCGAAGTTGTAGAAGTTGAATTCAGGAGCCCGGCCGGCGAGATAGAAGTCCGGGAAGCCCGGCGCTCCGCTGGCCGTTACGAATGCGCCTGAACTGTTGACCGTATTACCGACGTTCAATGTCTGGCTGACGGCGCCGGGAGCGGCGATGGCGGGAACAGTGTACCCCGGACCGCCAAAGTTGTTGTTGGAAAGGCCCAAGGTGGAAAAGGCAGTGCTGGTATTGAGATAGAAGGCTGGACCAGCGGAGGCACCCGCGGCGGAGTCGTTGTAGGCAGGAGAACTTGTGAATCCAAGCTGGGATGGGCCGGCGTACGCGCCGCCGGCGCCGCCTGTTCCACCAGCGTGGGAGTAGACGATGGAGTAAGCCCCTCGGACAGTGGTCTTGGGGTTGAGTGCATAAGCAAAGCCAACACGCGGGCCCCAGTTCTTCTTGTAATTATCGACCGGCGAAGAGCAGTTGCAGCTGACTCCCGCGCCGCCATTGTTTCCAGCGAACTCCAACGCACCCTTGTTGCCGGTAACCGGGTTGGTGAGGTTAGGGTTGAGGAACGAGAAGCGGTTATAGACTTCGTTGTAGCTCGGGATGTAATCCCAGCGCAGGCCAAGATTGAGTGTCAGCTTCGATGTGATCTTGTAGTCGTCGGCAACATAGGGCGCGATGGGACGATAGCGGCCACCGAGAACGGAGAAGGGCTGCAGGGTGATTCCTGTGCTGCTGACAGCTCCGAGCAGGAAGCTGGCGTAGGAGTAGCCGGTGCTGCCGGTATAGGAAGAGCCGCTGATTCCCGCGGTTTCATTGGTATTCCAGTTGAGAGTGAGTGAAGATGTGGGCCCGTCGTAGGAGGAAGCGTTTTCTTCAAGCCACTGCATCTGAAGCCCAAAGGTCATAGCATGTTTGCCTTTGACCCAGAGCAGGTTATCCACGGCCGTGTACGTTTCAGAGACGGTGGTTGCGGTGACACCCGATCCGCCTTCCCCCCATTCCGATTGGGCATTACTGCCGGCAAACACCTGAGTGGGAAACTCGGTAACAGCCTGGCCGTTGGCGGGAACTCCTGTGAAGTTGATTCCCATGTTGGCTGCTTCGTATTGCTTGACCCCCTCGGTGATGTTTTGAATCGGTGGACCGCCAAAGTTGCTGAACCCATATTTGAACTGGTTCACCAGGTTGGGCTTGATGGTGTAGGTGTGGGAGAAATCCGCCCAATGCCCGGCGACGATGGAGGCCGTTGTGCCAAGGTAGGGGAGCGGAAGGACGGCTGTAGTCCCCGTATAGGGCACGGCATGGCGGTTTCCACCGGTGACCGTGGCCGACAGAGTTTGCTTGGGCGAGATGGTGTAGTCGATGCGGCCGGAATAAAGCCAGTTGTCATAGCCGGAGGGAACGCCGCCGAGGTAGTTGTTCTGAATTCCAGAAGTAGTGGGCGTGGGAAGGAACGATTCCATGACTTGCGAAATCGGAGAGATTTCGCCAGCGGGAATGACGTTGATGGGCGCGCCGCTGGGAACTGGATTGCCGGCCTTACCCGCGCCGACGCCAGCGGTGTAGCCGTACTGATAGCGGCAGGGGCCGTTGGTGCTGTTGGCGGTGCAGGCGCTGAGAGTGGTGGGATCGTAAACGGCATACCCTGGGCCGCCGTTGGATGCCAGCAACTGCGAAAAGTCGCCTGACTGCATGGCAGTGGTTGGAATTGTGGCGGTTGCGTAGGCCGGTGCGGACCTGGTGTGAACTTTGTCGTAAGCCCCGAAAAAGAAGAGCTTGTCGTGTCCGCTGAAGAGCTTGGGAACGGAGATGGGGCCGCCAACGGCGAAGGTGAACTCGTTCTGATGATCGATGGGCTTGCCGACCGGGACCGTGGTGACGACGCCGTTGACGAGTTTCTTCTCAGTGGCCGCGATGGCGGTGAAACCCCAGGTGTCGAAGATGGTGTTGCGGACAAAGTCGGCGACCGTGCCGTGGTACTGGTTTCCGCCGGTTCTCATGCTGTAGTTGACTGAGCCGGCGCCCTGATATTCGACGGATTGGCCGCTGGTGAGTGCGCCAATTTCCCCGATACCTTCAGAGGGAACGAGGTTAAAGATGGGGCGATTGTCGCCGATCTGGCTGATGGTGGTAAGCGGAATGCCGTCCAGGTAGACTTCCTCAACGCGGCTTGCCGTTCCGGAGAAGAGCGACGAGCGAGCGCCTGCCTGCGCGCCGGGGAGATAGTTGGAGAACTGGGTGACGTCGCGTTGCTGGTTACCGGCAACCAGGATGGGCAGCGCCATAAACTCTTCGGTGGCGATGGTGCCGCCTAGGACCGCATTGGCGGTGTCCAGGGCTGGCGGGGCCGCTGTGACGGTGATTGTTTCCTTCTGATTGCCGACCTTCAGGATGGGATTGAAACCGAAGATCTGGTTTTCATTCAGGACGATGCCCTCCTGTCTTGTGGTGTCGAATCCGGCAGCTGTCACGGTGACGGTGTAGGTGCCGATGATGAGCGGACTGATTTCATACGCTCCAGCCGAGGAGGCGTGGCGCGTGGTATTGACGCCAGTCGCATCGTTCGTGGCAGTGATGGTGGCAGTGGGAACCACGGCGCCTGTTGGATCAGCGACGATTCCGGTGATGGCCGCTTCGCCGGCGGTTTGGGCCGACGCGGGCATGACGGCCAGTCCTAGACAGAGGATGAGTGCCGGAAAAAGAGTCGCCAATGCTGCCGAGCGGACTTGTGTTTTGAACTGCTGGGCGAAGTGAACCTGGATAAGTTTTGTTTTCATAAGACTGTCGGCGGCCTCCGGAAATTTGAGAGTGGCGGATCCGATTTAAGCGCAGCTTAAGGTGATGGTCCGACCACCGCAAAAACGTAAGGGATGAACAGAGCGAATGTCAATAGAAAACTTATTTTTTATTCGGTGGAGTTGAAGGTTGATAGGGCGCCAGTACTTATTGGCTAAGAGATCGAATGTTTTCCGCAAGTTGCGGCGCATAAACAGCTGTATAGCAGGCACGTGGCGATAAAGAGGGAAGGCAGCCAGGAGAGTAAAAGGCAGGGAAGAGCGTGCGAACCACGCGAGGTTTCACGGGTAAAATTCTGAGGGGAGTGAAGGAAAAAGCACTTCAAATGGCACAGAACTTCACCTTAAAACGCACGAACAAAGGCCTCGGCTGCGGCGGGAACGGCGGTGAGTTGTATATCCGCTCCGGCCAGCCCCTGTGAGGCGGCGTGGATGCGGATGACTCCAGCAGAAGCCGTGGCATGCACGAGAACCATCGCACGGCCGGCATAGAGGCTGTGCCGGGGAAGGTTGAAGGGTTCGTGGTCGGTGTTGCTGCCGTTGTCGGTGGCAAGGATTTGAGCCGGGCCGGAGACGGTGAACTGGACTTCGGACGAGGCATCTGGGACAAGAACGCCGGCATCGTCGACGGCTGCTACAGCGATGGTGACGACGTCATCGAGGCTTGGGGAAAGTGTCGTCCGTTCTGGTGTAAGGACGAGGCGCGCCGGCTTGCCTGCAGAGCGCAGCATGTCTTCGGCGGCGGCCTTGCCCTGGTTGTATGCGACGGCGCGCAGAGTTCCCGGGGCGAAAGGCACATCCCATTTGAGCGGGCTTGCGTCGGGGTGCAGTTTCTGGCGGCCAAGGGACTGGCCGTTGAGGAGCAGTTCGACCTCATCGCAGTTGGTGTAGACCTCGACGGACTCGGAGTGAGGCGCGGTGTTCCGGGGAGACCAATCGAGGAGCAGCGGCTCCTGCAGGTCGGGCGCAACGGACTCGTAGCCCGGATCGATGGCCGCCCGCTCATTGGGGGCGACACGGCGCGCGATGTGGACGTTGGGCGCATCGGCCCACCAGCTCTGGCGCTCGAGGGCGCGGGGATGAGGCATGGCCGTGCGATCGAGAAGGCCGGTGGGGCGGCTGATGTTGGGCCATTTCCCGGCTTCGCCGAGGTAGTCGATGCCAGACCAGAGGAATTGGCCGGAGTAGGGCGGATTGTCGCGGAGGGCCACCCACGACGCGCGGTCGTGAATATTTTCCGTGCCGAGAATTTTGCGGGCGGGGTTCTGCGCGTGGGCCGCGAGGATCTCGTTGACGCGGTAGTTCTGTCCGACAACATCGAGCATGTCGGCCAGGCCGTTGTCATAGTCGTGGCTGACGTTGGGGCGAAACAGGGCCTGGGTCACGGGGCGGGACGGGTCGTTCTCGTGGAAGACGGCGATGAGCCTTGCAAGGATGCCATGCGCCAATTCGGCGTGGGGCGTGTCGTGAATCTCATTGCCCGCGGACCAAAGAATGATCGAAGGATGGTTGCGGTCGCGGCGGGCGGTGTCGCGCGTGTCGATTGAGGACCACTGATCGAAGTCGAGGTGGTAGTCGTAAGGATTTTTGCCGACGGTCCAGCAATCGAACATCTCTTCCATCACCAGAAATCCCATGCGGTCGCAGAGGTCGAGAAACTGGGGAGAAGCGGGGTTATGCGCAGTGCGGATGGCGTTGACGCCGAGGGCGCGCAGGGCGAGCAGGCGGCGCTCCCAGACTGAGATGGGAACGGCGATGCCGACGGCGCCGCCATCGCTATGAACAGCAACACCCTTGAGCTTGAAGTTGCGCCCGTTGAGCCAGAAGCCGGTGGCAGCATCGAAGTGAAACTCACGGATGCCGAACTGGACTTGTTCTTCGTCGGAAGGTTTCGCGGCTGCAGGACCAGATTTGACCCGGATCACGGCGCGATAGAGGGAGGGGTGATCGACGTCCCAGAGCGCAGGTTTGGGGACGGGGATGTCGGCGGTGAAGTGCGCCTGCACGCCTCTTTCGATGGTTTGAGACGGGGTGGTGAAGGAGCCTGCGGTGTGGCCGTCGGGGCCGGTCAGCGTGACTTCAAGGGAGACAGTTTGAGCCGTTTCCGATTCGTTGTCGACAGTGCTTTGGGCGTGAACGGTTGCGCTGTCGGCTGTGGCCACGGGTGTGGTGACGAAGGTGCTCCATGGATCGAGATGTACATTCTGCAGCACCACCAAACGCACGGGGCGATAGATGCCGGCGCCCTCATACCATCGCGAGGCGGGCTGCTTTGAGGTGTCGCAGCGAACGGCGAGGACGTTGCGGGCTTTGGGACCGAATTGCAGATGGCCGGTCAGATCGTAGAAGAAACTGACGTAGCCGTTGGGGCGCCGGCCAAGGTGCACGCCGTTGATCCATATATCGCTGTTGGCCATCACTCCGTCGAAGACGATGTAGACCCGGCGATGTGCATCCTTTGCGGGCAGGGAAAAAGTCTTGCGGTACCAGGCGACTCCGGTGGGGAAAAAGCCACCGGCTCCGCCACTGGAATTGGATGGATCGACGGGGCCAGCGATGCTCCAATCGTGCGGCACTGTGACGGAGGTCCAGGATGAATCTTCGAATGCGGACTGCGCTGGGCCGGGCTGCTCCGATCCAGCTTGGTCGCCGCGGAGAAACTTCCATTGGGCGTTGAAATCGATGACGGTGCGGAGGGACGATTGGGCGGTTAATGCGAATGGGGGCAGAGAAGAGAGAGCAATGGCAGCGAGGAGAAGCAAACGTCTGAAAAAGATCATTCGAATTCAGCTCCAAATCAGCAACCGATCTTAGAATGATTTCGATAGGAAAAGCAATTCTATCCAGAAACGCACCTTTTGAGGTATCTTGTGGACGGCGCCCGTCGCCGGTCGGGTCCGGGTTCGCGATTTGGCGGAAAAGGGACTGGCTGGAGCGCCAGGTCCGTGGAGGAAGATGCGTATCTGCTTTACATTGAAGGTCCGTGCGGACAAGGTGGCGGAGTACAAAAAGCGCCATGCACGGGTGTGGCCGGAGATGCTGGACGCATTGCGCGAGACGGGCTGGCACAACTACTCGCTTTTTCTCCGCGCCGACGGGTTGCTGATTGGTTATCTTGAGGCCGACGATTTTGAAAGGTGCTGCACGGAGATGAAAAAGCATCCGGTGAATGCAAAGTGGCAGGCGGAAATGGCCCCGCTCTTTGAAGCGATGAGCGACGGCGGCGCGGATGACAGCATGTTTCCTCTCGAAGAGGTGTTTCATCTCGATTAGTATTACTGGGGCTGGCGTGAGGCGCGCCCGGACCCGCGGTTGCGATCGCGATGAGAGGTTTCGATTCAGGAGAACGAGAGATGACGACATTCAACAACCTGCGCCGCGATTTTCTGCGCAAGGGTGGACTGGGGATGGCGGCGGCCGCGATTCCCGCAGGCACGTATGCCGCGCAGGGCACGGAAGGCATGGCAGCGGGGACGCCAACGTCGGGCATTTTCGATGTGCGCAAATTCGGCGCTGTGGGTGACGGCAACGCGCTGGATACCGATGCGGTGAACCATGCGATTGAAGCGGCGGCCGCGGCGGGCGGAGGGGTGGTGCTGTTCCCGGCGGGGACGTACCTCTGCTTCTCGATCCGGCTCAAGAGCCAGGTACATCTCCACCTGGAGCAGGGGAGCACGATTCTGGCGGCGGACAGCCCGCGTCCCGACCAGCAGACCGGCTACAACGGAGGCACGTACGATGCTGCCGAGCCGAAGACAGCATGGGACCCCTACCAGGATTATGGGCATAACCATTGGCATAACTCGCTGATATGGGGCGAGGATATTCACGACTTCAGCATCACGGGGACGGGCCTGATCTGGGGCAAGGGTCTGAGCTTTGGCGCCGAGCGCGCGTCCCGCGGCAACTATCCCACTTACAAGGCCGAGCAACCGGGCGTGGGCAACAAGGCGATTGCACTGAAGAATTGCCGCAACGTGTTGCTGCGCGATTTCTCCATGCTGAAGGGCGGGCACTTTTGCCTGCTGCTGACAGGCGTGGATAACCTGACGATCGACAACCTGAAGATCGATACCGACCGCGATGGAATGGACATTGACTGCTGCCAGAATGTGCGTGTATCAAACTGTACGGTGAATTCGCCGTGGGATGACGGGATTTGCCCGAAGTCGAGTTATGCGCTGGGTTATGCGCGACCTACTCGGAACTTGACTATTACTAACTGCTGGGTAACTGGCTATTACGAACTGGGCTCAGTGCTGGATGGGACCTTTAAGAAGTTCGCACCGGACGCTCACATACCGCGCACGGGACGGATCAAATGCGGAACGGAGTCGAACGGCGGGTTTATCAATGTGACCATTTCGAACTGCGTCTTTGAAGGTTGCCAGGGATATGCGCTGGAGACGGTGGATGGCGCGCTGCTGGAGGACATCGCGATTACGAATACGACGATGCGCGATCTCGTGTCCGGTCCAATCTTCATGCGGCTTGGAGCGCGCTTGCGCGGTCCGAAGGAGAGCACGAAAGTGGGCACGCTCAAGCGGATACTGATCAGCAATCTTGACTGCTATGCTGCGCCGCAGAAGGTGAGCTGCGTTTTGAGCGGGATTCCAGGATATGCGATCGAAGACGTGAAGCTTTCGAACATCTATATCGAAACGGTGGGTGGCGCAACGGCTGAAGATGCGAAAGTATTGCCTCAGGAGTTTGAAAACAAGTATCCGGAACCGGGAATGTTTGGGGCAATGCCGGCGTCAGGATTCTTTCTCCGGCACATGCGGAATGTGGAGATGAGCCACGTGGAGATTAAAAACACAACACCGGATGCGCGGCCAGCGTTCTATTTGACGGACGTGGAGCGCGCGGATTTTTTCGCGGTAACGGCTCCTCGAAATGCGGACGGAGCGTTTGCGCTGCATGGCGTGAAGGACCTGAGGATTGGATGGAGCCGCGCGGCTGCGGATACAGTGCTGAGCAACGTGGATGACAGGATGGTGTAAGCGGCTGTGCCTGTATTGCCGTTTGGATTCAGTACGCATGACGACGGGATTTTGAGGGGAAGGTTTCAGTTGCCGGCGGGAGTGATTCGAGTGACGAATTTACGCGGGATGTTGAGCGCTGTTTATCTGTGTCTTGTTGTTACTGCGATTCCGGCAACCGCATGCCTGGCGCAGACAGCGGATCGGCCACCGAGTGAAGGACCTGGGCTCGCGGGGATAGCGCACGTCGCGATTCGTGTTGCGGACCTGGGCAAATCCCGGGACTTCTACGAGAAGCTCGGATTTGAAGAGGCGTTTGCGATGGACCAGGGCGGGACGCCAACGCAATCGTTCATCAAGATCAATGACCTGCAGTTTATTGAGCTTTACCCGCAGAGGGAGGCTTCGCAGGCGGTCGGGTTCATGCATGTGTGTTTTGAGTCTTCCGAACTGGAGGGGCTGAACGGTTTCTATGTTTCCGAGGGCCTGAAGCCGAATGCGGTGAGGCGGGCTGGAGCGGGGAACCTGCTGTTTACCATGGCGGGGCCCGAGGACCAGAACATTGAATACACGCAATACCTGCCGGGATCAAAGCACACCAACGATCGCGGAAAACACTTGGGTGCGCATCGAGTTGCGGAAGAGATTGTGGCCGTGGGGATTGCGATGCGGGATCCAGGCGCGGCAGTGAGCTATTACAAAGACAAGCTCGGATTTGCGTCGGCACAAGGATGGGAAGCGGGACAAAGCTGGCTAAGCCTGCCGGGAACTGCGGGGCAACTGGTGGAAATGGAGCAGCAAGCGCCCGGAGTGGTGTTCCAATTGTATTTTTCCGTTACGGACTTGCGGCGCACCGTGAACCAGCTGAAGGCGCTTGGATTGATGGTGCAGAAGCACCAGGCGGGGTTATCTGTTCTGGATCCGGATGGCAATCGGATTGTGTTTGTGAAGGCAAAGCCGGTATAACCGGAGGACGCTTCGGCGATGGCCAGCGATCGGTTTGATATCGTGGGCAGGCGAAGCGGAAATCTTGTGGAATGAGGTGGAGATGAGACTCGCAATCGCGATGGGTTTGATGGTTTTGTGCGTTCCTGCGCTGGGACAATCGGCGAGTAAGGCGGAGGTATTTTCTTCGAGCGAAATTCACGACAAGATGGCGCAGTCGACGGAGCAGGCAAAGGCTAAAGGAAGTGGCGGAGCGATCCTGGGGAGTTATGGGAGCCACGCGATCCAGCTTTCTGCCCGGACGGCGAGCGGCGGCGCTGAGGTGCATGCGCACTTCGATGACGTGATGCTGGTGACGGAAGGCTCGGCGACCCTGGTGACAGGCGGGACTGTGGTGGACGGGCATACAAACAGCGACGGGGAGACGCATGGCACGAGCATTAAGGATGGCGTTTCCCAGAAGGTTTCAGCAGGGGATGTGATTCATGTTCCGGCAGGGACGCCGCACCAGTTGCTGATTACTCCCGGCACCCCTTACAGTGCGCTGGTGATCAAGGTGAAGGAATAGCCGGCCGCATCCCGGGAATCACGCTCGCCTGAATTGGCCCAGCTAAGGGTTGCTCTTTTTAGCCTTCACAGGACGACCGTTTTTCCGGTCGCGCGCGGCCTGCTCGGTTGCCAGTTCGGCTTCCGCGGAATGGAGATGGCGCTCCATGGCGGTGCGGGCTTCCGCAGCGCTGCCGGCGCGGATGGCGCGATAGATTTCCCGATGGGCTTCAAGAGAGGTTTTGCGATCCCGGGCGCGTTCCGCGGTGGTGCGGCGTTCGTCGTAGAGAGCGGTTGTGACAGTTTCCATGAGGGCGGCGAGGATGGGGTTTCCGGAGGCCTGGGCAATCGTACGGTGAAAGCGCACATCGTGAATGAGGTATTGAGCGGGATCATCGACAGTGGCGTACATTTCAGCCACCTCTTCCGCGAGCTGGGTCAGGTGCTCCTCATCTCTGCGTTCGGCGGCCAACGCAGCCAGGTTGGTCTCAAGTAGTTTGCGGGCCTCGAACATTTGCCAGGACTTGAATCCGTGGAGCGCACCGAGCAGGCCAAGGGAGGACTTTCCAAATTCAACCGGGCCGTCAGCCACAAATGTGCCGACGCCATGGCGGACCTTCATGACGCCGATTGCGGCAAGGTAGCCGATGCCGGTGCGCAAGCTGGCGCGGCTGATTTTCAGAGCCTTGGCAAACTCGCGCTCAGGCGGAATCTTGTCGCCCGGCTGCAGGGTGCCGTCTTCAATCTTGGCTCGAATGTGGTTGACCACTTGCTGGGCGGTTTGTGTATCGAGTGTCTCTGCTTTCATAAGGACGGATTCCGAAGCAAGAAGTGTGCGGAACTTCTCCGCACACTGAGGTTAGCACCGGGGACCTGCATTTGGGGCATTTGCGGCGGATTGTTCGGATTTGGGAGAAATGGCTGCTAGTCTGGTATAGTGGTCTGACCTCTTAGTGAGGCCAGAGATGGGAATTGCATGATGACGAACCTTGGGAAATATTCGATTGGAGTGGGCGACCGGTTTGCCCACCAGGCGAAGGCTCAGCTGGAAGCGTGCATTCTGGCGGGAGGCGCCGGGGTAGACGTGATCCCGGTTTGGAATAAATCGAATCGTGAGCACGCGATTATTGGATCGGATCCGTCGTCGGTTCGCAATGCGGCTGATTTGGCCGTGAAGCAGCTGGGATGGGGGCTGCCCTGGTATTGCGACGCGGACCACATCAATCTATCTACGGTTGATCGCTTCCTGGCCTTCTGCGACTTCTATACGATCGACGTGGCCGACTATATTGGAAGGCCGGCCGAGCAGAAATCGATTGATGGCTTTGTTAAACGCCATCCGGAGCTTGTGGGGACGGTGCCGATGGAAGGCGCCGGCGAAAGTGTCGAGATTACTTCCGACCTGCTGCGGGCCACTGCAGGCAAGTTTCTGTTCGCGGTGGAAGAGGCCGGCAAGATCTACCGCAAAATCGAATCCGCAAAAGGCAACGGCACTTTTATTCCCGAAGTTTCAATGGATGAAACGGACGCGGCGCAGACACCGGCGGAGCTGCTTGTTATTCTCGCGGCGATTGCAGATGAAGGGATACCTGTGCAGACGATCGCTCCCAAGTTCAGCGGGCGATTCAACAAGGGCGTGGATTATGTGGGGGACGCGGGTCAGTTCGCGCGCGAGATGGAACTGGATATGGCGGCGATTCAACTTGCCGTGAAAAGTTACGGACTGCCGGCAAACCTGAAGCTGAGCGTGCACTCGGGAAGTGACAAATTCTCCATCTATCCCGCAATCCATGCGTCGATGAAGAAGTTTTCAACTGGTGTGCACCTGAAGACCGCGGGCACTAACTGGCTGGAGGAACTGATTGGTCTGGCCGAGGCTGGGGGCGACGGGTTGGCGCTGGCCAAGGAGATATACGCCGAGGCCTACGCGCATGCAGACGAACTGTGCGCGCCCTACGCAACGGTGATTGACATTGACCGCGCCAAACTCCCTTCGCCGAAAGAAGTGGATGGGTGGTCTTCAGCGCAATTTACCGGCGCATTGCGTCACGATCCGCACTCGCCGGAGTATAACTCGAGCTTACGACAGTTACTGCATGTCGGTTTCAAAGTTGCTGCCAGGATGGGTGGTCGGTATCTGGCGTTGCTGGAAGCAAACGAGAGAGTTATCGCGCGGAATGTTACAGAGAACCTCTATGTGAGGCATATTGCCCCGGTGTTCCTGGGAGCGCGGCCCGCGAAGTCAACGCCTTAACCGCGAAAGCAAGAACAGAATCGCGGATAAGACGACGCTGACGAGGATGGACGTGCCGAGAGGAACGAAGATGGAGACGTTCTTGCCGCGCCAGGCCATATCGCCTGGCAAGCGGCCCAGGGGCAGGCCGAAGCGTGCGGCCAGAATGAGGACGACCCCGACGACGGCGAGTAGCAGACCGATTCCTACAAGCGCTTTTCCCAATTCATTCATGCGCGATGCCCATCCCGGCTATAGTGAAACCAGAGTAGCTGTGCGCCGGAAGCGCAACCTCAAGTGGCTTTTTCCGGCCGGGGTCCCCGCGGACAGGTCTTCGTTCGTGGGGTGGAAATAGAAGCCACCTAGCGTGCAGCTTGCAAGGGAACGTTTACTCCGGTTTCGCTCTAGAATACAGTGAATTGAGGGAGCGCGGTTGCGGCTCTAAAGGGCAGGGGGATTGATGCAGATTGCAGCTTTTGTTGCGGGGATTGTCTGCCTGTTTGCCGTCCTCCTCGATGCTTTCCAGACGATTATTCTGCCGCGCCGCGCAACCGGGCGATTCCGGCTCACGCGCCTTTTCTATATCGCGACGTGGAGGCCTTGGGCCTTTCTGACAACACGAATGCGCGATGCGCGCAAGCGGGAGACCTCTTTCAGCTACTACGGGCCGATGTCGCTGATTTTCCTGCTGGCCTTGTGGGCGGGCGTGATGGTGCTGGGCTTTGCGTTGATTTACTTTGCGCAGGGAAGCCCGTTCAGCGACCCGATTCATGCGACGGGTTTTCGAACCGACTTATACGTAAGCGGGACGACGCTTTTTACGCTGGGATTGGGGGACGTGACGCCACACAGCGCCTGGGCGCGCTTCTTCGTGATTCTGGAAGCAGGTACGGGGTTTGGACTTCTTGCCGTAGTGATGGGATATTTTCCGGTTCTGTATGGCGCATTCTCGCGGCGCGAAGTGAGCATTTCATTGCTGGATGCGCGCGCGGGATCTCCACCAACTGCGGCGGAACTGATGAAGCGGCATTCCTATGAGGGCGCGGAGCAGGCACTCTCGCTGCTTCTGGTGGAGTGGGAGCGTTGGTCTGCGGAACTGCTCGAGAGCCATATTTCCTATCCGCTGCTTTGCTACTTTCGCTCGCAGCATACGAATCAGAGCTGGATCAGCGCATTGACTTCCGTGCTGGATACCTCAGCCCTCCTGATTGCCGGCGTGCAGGGCCACGAGGCGCGGCAGGCGCAGTTAACGTTTGCCATGGCGCGTCATGCACTGGTTGACCTGGCGCAGATCTTTTCTCTCGCACCGGTGCGCAATGCGCCGGACCGGCTTCCACTGGAGCGCTATGACCAGCTTTACGCAATGCTGTGCCAGAGCGGTGTGAGCGTGTGCCGCGACGGTCACTCGTATGCAAGGCTCAGCGATATGCGGGCCCTTTACGAGGGCTATGCGGAGGCACTGAGCGACTATCTCTGCATGCCTCTGCCACCGTGGATTGCCGACCAGCCGCACAAGGACAACTGGCTGGCGGTGGCGAAACTGCGCGCGCAGACCGAGGCAGCCAATGTTCCCACAATCAGGACGAAGCAAGGAAGCGATCCGCCGCAGACGATTGCGGGTCTGGTGGACGATCATCACGACTTCTGAAACGCAAGCCAGGGTGGAATGCGACATTGCCACTCCTGCACCTTTGCTTCTAAACTTGAGGTGACCGGGATGAATTGCGGCTGCCGCCTTCGGGATGGCCTGCAAAACCCACGATCCCGGGTCGCGATGTGCGGAAGTGGTGAAATGGCAAACACACTAGCCTTAGGAGCTAGCGCCGCAAGGCTTAGGGGTTCAAGTCCCCTCTTCCGCACCAAATCGAAATTAATGAGCTTGCATAGGGGTTGGCCTTTATGGCTGGCCCCTTTTCTTTTTCTGCTGTAACTCGGTTAACTGCTAGTCGCGGTTTTAATACTGCGTCAATCAAGCTTAATTATCGGGATTCCCCTGTTGGCTTTGCACGCATCTTCGTGATGGGTGCGCGATTCGACGGAGGGTCAACAATGATTGGCCTTAACGCGTTTTGTTCCGGCAACTGATCGCGTAGGACCACATTCAGCAGGGTC
Source organism: Occallatibacter sp. (assembly GCA_049518435.1). Lineage (GTDB taxonomy): Bacteria > Acidobacteriota > Terriglobia > Terriglobales > Acidobacteriaceae > Telmatobacter. Next base: position 19,276 of record JBEKRU010000114.1, read on the forward strand.
TTGTTAACCCGGATGCGACCGTTGTACTCAATGAAGCCAAGCTTTCTAAAACGATTCATGAAATAACTCACGCGCGAGCGAGTAGTGCCGATCATCTTGGCAAGGGTCTCCTGAGTTATCTCTGGAATCAGCATCTGTGGCTCGTCAGGATTCCCGAACTCCGACATCAACAAGAGCGTCCGTGCCAGTCGTCTTTCACTTGAGTTGAATAGCTGATCAACAAGATCAGCCTGGGTCCTTATGCCCCGAATCAGGACGAAGTTCAAAAAGAAATCGGAGAACGCGTGTTCCTCATGCAGCACCTCCCGCATTACGCTCCGCGAAATCCGAAGTGCGACACAGCCTGTAACAGCTTCCGCCGTTGCTGTTCGTAATTTATCTGTTCCTGCCATCGCTTCCTCGCCAAAGAAATCCCTTGCAGCGAGGAAGGTCACCGTTGCCTCCTTCCCACTCTTGGAAACAACAGTGAGTTTTGCACGACCGGTCTGAAGATAAAACACACTATCGGCTGCATCGCTCTGCGAGAAGAAAGTCTCCTTGGCCTTGAGACGGACGATGCGGCGTCCGATCCCTGCTGTTGCGAGAAAGGTCGCGGTATCAAAAGTTTTCCTGATTACTTCACCCAGTTCATTACCTCTTCTTGAATGTGCTTTGAGTGCAGATGGAGCTGCATTTCTGCCAGAACAGTCGCGATTGATTGCTACCCGGCCCAGAAGTGCATTTCAATTTATGAACCCACTCAAAGCTTGGCATAACTATCTTTAGTTATCTGAGCGGTCTAGCTCATCGGTAATCTCTTCTCTTAGTTCTGTGAGGCGCTGCACCAACAAAGGCCATCACCTGGATGTCTCTCGCCGCAGGAATAACGCGTGAAATGAACGGTAGGCGACAGAGGGAAGCTTAACGGACGCTTATACTGCTTTCTATGGTGAACAACATACGAATCGTAGGTGTTGAGCAGGACAGTGATGATGGCGTGATTGTAGCTTTTTCAGACGGCACGATTGGCGCTTATGTGGTGGAGGAATTGTTAGACCTAAGGCCGATTCGTGAACGAGTCGGGAAGGTTGCGCCAACGAAGACACCGAATACCGAGCGATTATAGTTTCCTCTGCTTTGGTATGGCCGCAGATCGGGAAATCGTTCGATAGCTGCTTTGTTGCGATTTCTTCAATTCGCGCCAGAAGCTCGGGACTAGGGCCGATACACCACGAAACACCATAGATTGGCCTTAGGAGCTAGCGCCGCAAGGCTTAGGGGTTCAAGTCCCCTCTTCTGCACCAAATCTCAAACCTAGTCCTAATGCGATAAACATGAGACGGGGTGGCGACCTTCGTTCGTCTCCATACGGAGACTGAGGAAAGGCGCCACCCTGTGGTTTTGGTTCGCGTTGAAGGCTACCTGGTTTCGAGCAGGATGGCCTTCCCCTTGGCTTGCGACGAGCGCAGGAAGTAAATGGCTCCATAGATACCCCATATGGCGGAGATGCCAAGAGCAAACAGCGGCTCCTTGAATGTGCCCAGGTTGAAGATTGGGCCGACGAGGTAAAAGGCCATGCAGGTTAGATTGGCAAGGAGACCGAAGCCAGGGATGAGCAGGTGCAGGACCACGTTGTAGTCCGGGCGTTTGTGGAAGGCCACGATGCACAGAAAGCAACTGAGCGCATACAGGATGAAGGTGCCGAAGTTGGAGGTCAGCGTCACGACGCCCAACGAGTTCGGAAGGGCGGCCAACTGGTCGTGGTTGGTATAGCCGAAGCTGGAGAGGATGCCGTGTGGTAATGCCGCAATGGTGGCATCGGTGGGTGCGCTGGCATCGGCAAAAACCAGCGAGACCGCGACGACGCCAATGACCGCGGAGATGACGGCCAGAGTCCAGATTGCACTGCGGGGCGACAGAGTCTTGGCGTGAAGGATACCGAAGTGTCCCGGGGCCTCGTCGTCCTTGCCCATGGCATAGGTAACGCGGGCGCCGGTGTTCATGCAACTAAGCGTTGTGCCAATAAGCGCAAGGAAGACAGTGACGGCTTCGCCGAGCATGAACCACCTCCCATTGCCATGGCCCAACAGTGCGTCGCCGACAACGATCATCATGTCGCCGATTGGAGCTGCCGAACCGGTTGCACTTTGCATGGTATATCCGGAGTTCAGGAAGTAGTTTGCCGCGAAGTACTCAATCAGGTAGCACAGCAAACCCTGAATCAAGAGCGAAGCGATCACGGCGATGGGGATATGCTTGGTCGGGTTCTTTGCTTCGCCGCCCATGGAGGTGACCGACTCAAAGCCCACCAGGATGAGAATGGCAACGGTGGCCTGAATGAAAACCCAACTGAAGTTGTGCGGCGAAATTACTGAGGCGGCCGAGGTATGCGTAAGTAAATTTCCGCTGCTGTCTTTCTCAGGATAGGTGATGACATAAGGCACCGGATTGCCGGCTGAGTCAAGCAAGGGAAGAGGATTGCCGCTGGCGTCACGAACTGTTGAGCCATCCTTGGGATCGGTCTTGAACTGGTAGTTATACGTTGCGAGAGTTTGCCCGTCGTACTGGTATGCCGTGGGGCCCGTGGTGCCGGCAGGATGGCTGGTGCGATAACCGATGGCGAGGACGCTGAACACAAGCAGCGCCGAAATCTGCACCACATTGATGGCCAGGTTGACGGCGGTGGAAGCACCCACGCCCCGCTGGGCGATCCATGCCACGAAGAAGGAGAAAACAACCGCGATCAGAGCCATGAAAACCGGTCCGGGGTTGCCTCCACTCATGAACGTGGGAAAGAGAAATCCAACAACATAGCCGACGAAGATGCCTGTTGTGGCGACCATCAAACCTGGGTAAACCCAGTAGTAAAGGTGCGAACCCCAACCAACAATGAACTTGGCGATGCGGGCATATTTAAAGGCATTTTGCGTTGATAGCAGGGCTTGCTCGGCGTAGTAGTAACTGGAGCCGGTGCCCGGATAGAGCTTGGAGATCTCAGCATAAGCTACGGCAGTCGCCAAACACAGCAGCAGCGCGAGTACGATTCCCCACCACATGGCTGGAGCGGTGGATGGCTGGCCCGCGACCCCCGTTGTGGCCTGGATAAAGAAGGTGAGCCAAAGAAAGGCTCCGGGAGCAATGAGGGCCATTGCATTGCTTGTCAACCCGGTAAGACCAAGGGTGGACTTCATCTGTGGTGGGTTCTGTTCTGCCATGAGCAATCTCCTCGATATGGATTTCGTATATCTGCTCCCGGCTACCAGGCCGGGGAACTGAAGTGGGTTGAGCCGGTTCCGGAAAGGCGCGGGGCAGCCGACCTTCAAAAGCGTGCGGGGACACGCCAACGTGAACGATTGCCGAAGTTGGCGGGGCCGGCCAGGCCGTTCGACGTGTGCCAGGCCGCTCTGTCGTTTCGCAGTGACTCTGCTGCGGTGGAGCGATAGTAATCGCGACCAAATAAAGAACTAATAAAGAAAAAAAGTGAATTCGATGAGAAACGGGGAAGGCGATTTGCAAATTGCTGATCGGCGCGAAGTAAGCAGGACAATGCGCTGAATAGCGACGAACGCGCGAATGAAGGCAAACCCAAGGTTCCTCCGCATTTGATTGGCCTTCATGCGATCCTTATGAACGCAATTCAATACTCATACCATCGTTAGTCCAGTTCGCATTCTTCTGTCCCTCTCAAAAAGCGAGAGACGGGCCAGAGGGTGAGTGCACCAGGCAGAGTGGAAACATTTGAACCTAGGAAACTCCTTGCATTTCCCTTGCGGTTTATCCGCGTTCCTTCACGGGCAGAAAGTGAAGATGGGCGTAACTCACCGAACCGCTAACTCTCATGAAGAAATCATGATTATTTACCCGGCGACGCCACGTGTCGCGGAGGCCAGATTGCGATGAAAAGAGAATTCAGGACGAGAACAGCAATTGGATCTGCATTGGTTGTGATTGCGGTTCATGTAGCCTGCTACGGCCAAAGCGGGAACACGGACAAGACGGCTGCGATTTCGCATGAGAATGCGGCACTGGGAACTGCTCCTGACACAACACTTCTGGCGCTGAATGGGACGAATCAGCCGGCGAATTCCAGCGTCGCAAAGGAGCTGCCCAATGCGGACATTGCAATTGGCGGTCAGGCCGCAACTGCCGCTGCACCCGTGGCGGATTCGGGCGCTGCTCCCAAGTTGAAGCCAGGATTTTTCGCGCGCTGGGGCAAAGCTTACATGATGGATTGGACAGGGACGACGCCGACGGACCCGAACGCACCCCAGCGCCGTGGGACGCCGCCGCCAATTCCTGCGCCGCCGTATCCAGCATCCGACTGGCCGATGGGCGGCACACAGGAGATTGGCGCGCCGGATTACAGCTCCTACCAATTGCAGGAGGCAATTGATGGCGACCCGATCAAGTTAAGCAAGATCAAGTGGTATGGGTGGATATCGGTGGGCGCCAACGGGTCTACCAACAACCGGGGAAATGCAGGCAAAGGAATCGGGGCCAATGCGCCCTCCGCGTACGATGTGTACCCCAATACCGTGGTTTTGGACCAGTTGGCGCTGTACGCAGAGAGGTTGGCAGATACTGTCCAAAAGGATCACTTCGATTGGGGATTCCGGTTCACGAATCTTTACGGCCAGGACTACCGGTACACAACATCGCATGGGATATTCAGCCAGCAGTTACTGGTGAAGAATGCGCAGTATGGGTACGACCCGGTGATGTGGTACGCGGACCTCTATTTCCCGAAGCTGGGCCAAGGGGCTGACCTGCGGATTGGAAGGTACATCTCTTTGCCGGACATTGAAGCACAGTTAGCGCCCAATAACTACACTTACTCGCACTCGATTCTTTATACCTACGACTGTTATACGATGGTGGGCGCCAACCTGACCGTGAAGGTGAATGATAATTGGACGGTGCAGGGCGGCCTATCTGGAAGCTGCGATACCGCGCCATGGACATCCGATGCGAGACTTACCGGCAACGTCTGCGTGATCTACACGTGGCACAATGGCGGCGATGCGTCGAGCACATGCGACAACACGATCAACAACGGCAAATACGGGTATAACAATCTGACTGCGTTCTACGAGACGTGGTACCACTCGATCAGCCCGCACTGGCATACAGACACAGAAGGCTGGTACCAATACATGAGTCGAACGCCAAACATGTGGTGGATCAATACAGGAGTCCCTTACAACAGCATGACTTCTCCCTGGCCCGAAAATACGAGTAACAACAGGTTTGTGTATCCAGGCGGACCGGGGAGCGCGCCGAGTACGCCCTCCACGCTGAATTTCGGCGCAGTGTGCGAGAACCCGAACACCAGCTACACTGGCGCGCGTGCGGCATACTGCTACGCGCCTGAGTGGGCAATTACGAATTATGTTGAACATAACTTCTGGAATAACACGGCGTCGCTGAACATCCGCAGCGAGGTAGTGGACGATATCAAGGGCCAGCGGACCGGAACGCCCGCAATTTTTGAAGAGCACATGGTGGGGTTTGACTTCTGGGCAGGAACGACGGTGACGTTCCGACCGGAGTTGAGTTACACCCATGCATTCAGCCCTTATGGCCTAAGGGCGCTGGATATTAGCCCCGGAGCGTCGGTTTCTGCGCTCCAAAATGCTCCGGCGAACCAGCTTTCTGAGGCGACGATGAAGGCACTCGGAGCCAAGACGCAGGCGCTGACGCTTGCGGCAGACATTATCTGGCACTTCTGAGATGCAATCGGTGGTGGCCGGAAGCAGCCTGGAATCGCGTGTGAGGCAAGGTACGGGCGGCCGCCGTCGTCCGCTTCCCGTTCATTCCCACGCAATCCCAATGCAACCCTTACTGAATTCTTATGATTGTTTGGCTAGTCTCAAGTCAGCCTGCCCAGACCATGCACTTTGTGGCGACATGCCGGCAAGACCTATCGCGGGATGAAATAGACACGCGGATTTCCGGTGCGGGGTGAGTGCCCTGGCGCAAACGCATTGATTCCCGCGAGGAGGCGACCATGAACATAGAGCCGTCAAATGCAGGTTCGGGAACGATTCTGCTGGTGGATGACGACAGCTCTACGCGCCGGGCGTTGCGGGTGACATTGTCCAGCATGGGTTTCACGATTGTGGAGGCGGCGCGAGGCGAGGAAGCGCTCTCACTGGTGCGCGTTGCGTGGTTCGATGCAGTGCTGATGGACGTGGAAATGCCGGGGATGGGTGGAGTGGAAACGTGCCGCAGCATCCGCCATGCCCTGGCGCGGATGCCGATTCTGATGTTGAGCGTAAAGGATAGCGAGATCGAGATGGTGGAAGCGCTGGACGCCGGGGCCGACGATTACATCAAGAAGCCGTTTCAACTACGCGAGTTGGCGGCGCGATTGCGCTCGGCGGTGAGGAGACGGAATTCGCAGGACGCGACCCGGGATGCTCCGATACGGCACGGTCACCTGGAACTGGACCCGGTGAGGTACCGGGTGGTGAAGCGCGGGGAGTCGATCCACCTTACTCCCAAGGAGTTCGAGATGCTGCATTACCTGATGATGCATGCAGGAGAACCAATTCCCCATGCGCGCCTGCTGAAATCGGTGTGGGGGGCCGACTATGGCAACCAGATTGAATACCTCAGGACTTTTATGCGTCAGTTGCGCAAGAAGATCGAGGACGATCCGGGGAACCCGCAATATCTGTTGACAGATGCTTACGTGGGTTACCGATTCAACGACCAGCAGCCCGAGGAGTAGGGACAGGAAACTCAGCGACCGATGGACCCGGCGCGAGGCATTTCCGACCCAACCGGAGTAATCTGGTTGAATCATGAGTCCAACAGAGCAGCAGCCCCAAGTTAAATTAGCCCAGACCCCCGACTACCGCGAATCGTATGCCAACAGCGTGCAGGTGCGGGTGAGCGTGTGGGATTTTCAACTTGTTTTCGGTCTCGCGTCGAGCGAAAGCCCCGAGGAAGTCACCATTCGCAACCACCAGGCAATCTTTCTTAGTCCGCAGCAGGCCAAGGCACTGTGGAATGTGCTGGGACAAAATCTGTCGCAGTACGAGCAGGCCTTTGGAACGCTGAACCTGGAACCGAAGAGTCACAATTTTCCACAGGGACCAATTAATTAGATAAGAGGAGCACCCGCTTGCGCCTGACACGCCTGATGCAGCCGCGGCTGGACGCGCCGATGCCCCTCTGGATGATTTTTCCGGTGGTTTTTGCGGCCCTGTACAGCAGCCACTTCGCCCTTTTGCGCGTTCCCTACTACTGGGACGAGGCGGGATATTACATTCCCGCGGCGTGGGATTTTTTCCGGACCGGCTCACTCATTCCGATTACAACGCTGACGAATGCTCATCCACCGCTGCCGAGCATTTACCTGGCGCTGTGGTGGAGTGCTTCGGGGTTTTATCCAGAGGTGACGCGGGAGGCGGTGCTGCTGGTTGCTGCGCTGGGACTGCTGGGCGTGTGGCGGCTGGCGATGCGCGTGACGGGCGTGGGCTCAGTGGCCTTTTGGACCGTGGCTTTGACCGGGCTTTATCCGGTGTGGTTCGCGCAGAGTTCGCTGGCGCACGCGGATATATTTGCGGCGGCCTGCACCCTGTGGGGGTTGGTGTACGCGCTGCCGGACAGGGATCGCAAACCGTGGGCGGCGGCGCTTTGGTTCGCGGCTGCGGCGCTCTGCAAGGAAACTGCGATTGCCATTCCACTGACGCTCGCTGTGATGAGGGCGGTGGATGGCTTTCGGGCGACGGGTGCGGTGCGATTCCGATTGTGGCGCGAGGCCGGATGGCTGGCAAGCTGCGTGGTCCCGTTGGCCGGCTGGTACGGCTGGCATTATGCAAAGACCGGCTTTCTCTTCGGCAACCCGGAATTCCTGCGATACAACGCGCAGGCTACGCTTGACCCGCTGCGGATTCTGGTTGCGTTTGGCCATCGGGTTCTGCACTTGACCGCGCATATGAACATGTTTGTGCCGGTGCTGATGACGGCGGCAGCGCTGATGCTGCCGTCAAGGGTGGATGCGGAAGGGCACGAGCGACCGGCGATTAGCCGGGCTGTGTTGTGCCGGATCTTCTTCGTGGTGTTGATCAACGCGGTGCTGTTCAGCGTGTTGGGTGGAGCGCTTTTGACGCGCTACCTGCTTCCGATGTATCCGCTGGTGCTGCTGGTTGCGGTGTCGACTTTTTACCGCCGGGTTCCTTATTGGCAGGGTCTCGCTTTGTTTTCCGCGGCGGCGTTTGTGCTGGGACTGTTTGTGAATCCTCCCTATGGATTTGCCCCGGAAGACAACCTGGCCTACGCCCGTGTGGTGCGGATGGATGTGGCGGGGATTGCGCAGTTGAACAAGCGGTATCCCAAAGCGACAGTGCTTTCAGCATGGCCGGTGACGGACCAGTTGGCGCGGCCGGAGCTGGGCTATGTAAAGCAGCCGTGGGATGTTTACCGGATCGACGATTTCACGGAGGCGCAAGTTCAGAAGGCCGCGGCTGAGCCGGAAAAGTACTCTGCGGCGCTGGTGTTCTCCACCAAGTACGACCCGCCGCCGTTCTTCTCCATCTCCTGGCTTGGAGGCGATGCCATGGAGGAGAAGTTTTTCGGGCTGCACCACGACCTGCCGCCGGAGGAAATTGCCCGGCAGCTAGGCGGCACGCTGGTTTGGAAGCGGGAAGACCAGGGGATGTGGATCGCCCTGATCCGCTTTGAGCGGCGATTGGACGCGCGGCTTGAGGGTCCGAACAAATTACAGATGGTCGGGGCCGCGTCGTCAGAATCGAATCATCGTGCTGTTTTCGCCAATCACGGTGAACACCGACAGCATATTGGTGAGTGACAGAAGTTCTCGAACGCGTTTGCCCAGGTGCATAAGCTCCAATGAGCAGCCGGCGGATTTGGTGGACACGTAAACGCGGGCCAGGGTGCCGAGGCCCAGGCTGTCCATGTAAGCGAGATCGCCCAGGTCGAGCACCATGTGTTTGGCGCCCTTGAGATTCCTGCAGACCGCGGAGTAGAGCACATCCGTGACGCCGGAGATCAGTTTGCCGTGGCACTTAATCGTGACTACATCGCCGGAGCGGTCGATGTCGAGCGTGAGCACAGGCGCGAGAGTTTCAGTGGCCATTGGGAAATCCTTGAGAAAATGGGATAGCCGGTATTGGGGGATTCTCTCACAGGGCGGTTGGGAATGGAACGCTTGCGATGGCAGTAGACGCTTTATTCTGAGGCCGCAGGGTTTTTCCTGAATTGCTCCAATGGACTGGATGGAATCATGGATAGATTCAAATTGTGCGGTGTGAGGATTGGAATGACGCAGATTTCCACGTTGATGACTTCCGGCGCGGTGGCGCTGAGCGCGGGCTCGCTGGCTGCCCAGGATGTATCCGCGGGGTTCGGGCCCGACAACCCGTTTTATGCGCCAAGCACGCTGCCGTTTCACGCGCCGCCGTTCGACAAGATCAAGGATGCCGACTATCTTCCGGCCATCGAAGCCGGCATTGAACAGCGCTTGCAGGAGACGCAGGCGATCGCCGGCAACAAGGCGGAGCCGACGTTTGAAAACACCATTGTGGCAATGGAGAAAACCGGGCAGCTGTACGACCGCGTGATGGCCGCATTCAGCGGCGTGACGGGGGCAAATACGAATCCTCTGTTGCAGGATGTGCGGAGTAAAGTGGCGCCGAAACGCGCGGCCATGTCGGACGCGATCTATCTGAACGACAAGCTTTTCGCGCGCGTGCAGAAAGTATATGAGGAGCGGAGTTCGCTCCATCTCGATGCTGAATCCTTGCGGCTGGTTGAGGAAGACTATAAGCAATTTGTACGCGCGGGTGCACGGCTCTCCGAGGCCGACAAGGCGACTTTGAAGAAGATGAATGAGGAGATTGCGAATCTTTCCAACGCATTCTCCACCAAGCTTCTGGCTGCCACGAAAGAAGCTGCGTTTACCACCGCGGATAAGGCGGCGCTGGCCGGGTTGAGCGACGCGCAGTTGGGGGCGGCGGCGCAGGCCGCGAAGGATCGCAAGACGGATGGCTGGGTGCTTGCGCTGCAGAATACGACGCAGCAGCCAACACTGCAATCGCTGAACAATCGCGCAACGCGGCAGGCACTGTTTCAGGACTCGTGGAACCGCGCTGAACGCGGCGGCGAGAACGATACGCGCGCAACCATTGCCCGGCTGGCACAGTTGCGCGCGCAAAAGGCCAAGCTGCTTGGCTACCCCAGCTACGCCGCGTGGAACCTGGAAGACCAGATGGCGCGCACGCCGGAAGCGGCACTGAAGTTCATGGATGCGCTGGTTCCCGCTGCGACCGCGAAGGCCGGGGGCGAGGCGAAAGATATCCAGGCATTGATCGATGCGCAACAAGGCGGATTCACGTTGGAACCGTGGGACTGGAACTTCTATTCCGAGCAGGTGCGGAAGGCAAAGTTCGATCTGGATGAAGCACAGACCCGGCCTTACTTCGAAGTGGACAACGTGCTGCACAACGGCGTTTTCTACGCTGCGGAAAAGCTGTATGGGATTACCTTCAAGCGGCGGATGGACATTCCGGTCTACAACCCGGACGTGCAGGTGTACGAGGTGTTTGAAGCTGACGGAAAACCGCTCGCGCTATGGTACTGCGACTACTTCAAGCGCGATAACAAAAACGGTGGCGCGTGGATGAGCAATTTTGTTGAGCAATCCAGGCTGATGGGAACGCTGCCGGTGATTTACAACGTTGCCAACTTTTCCAAGCCGGCAGCGGGCGAACCGGCGCTCATCAGCTTCACCGATGTAATTACGATGTTCCACGAGTTTGGCCACGCGCTGCATGGAATGTTTGCCGACGCCACGTATCCAAGTCTCTCCGGGACGAGCGTACCGCGTGATTTTGTGGAGTTCCCATCGCAGTTCAACGAGCATTGGGCGAGCTATCCAGACGTGTTCAACCACTTTGCGAAGCATTACGAGACCGGCGAGCCGATGCCTGCGGACCTGGTAGCGAAAATCAAGAAGGCGAAGAGCTTCAACCAGGGGTATCTGTTTACAGAATTGCTGGCGGCCGCGGAGCTGGATATGCAGTGGCACACGCTCGGCGCGGATGCTCCGCTGCAGGATCCCGATGCGTATGAGACTGCGGCGTTGAAAAAAACCGGGTTGCATTTGAGTGCGGTGCCGCCGCGGTATCGCTCGAGCTATTTCTCGCATATATGGAGCACGGGCTACGCAGCCGGGTACTACGCCTATCTGTGGTGCGAGATGCTGGACGACGATGCGTTCCAGTGGTTCGCAGACCACGGCGGGCTCACTCGGGCCAACGGCGATCGTTTTCGCCGGATGGTACTGTCGCGCGGGAATACCGAGGACCTTGGGAAGATGTATGCCGCATGGTTGGGAGCGGAGCCCAAGATTGAGCCCATGTTGAAGGAGCGCGGGCTGGAGCCGGGCGGCGCGCATCAATAGTGCCCGCCCATGCGCTTTCGTGTTAAGGAATCCCCGCAAAAGTCGCTTTGTAACAGTCCTCCACCGGCAAAGCCGACCCCGATGGATGAAACAGGCGGAGGGAGCATGGGCCTTCAGGCCCAGGAGTTGATGTCACACATGGAGTTGGCCTTCAGGCCCGGGTCTTTCTGAGGCTCTGTAACCAGGGCACGGCTTGAGCCGGGCCGAAAAAGGCCAATAGATTGAGTCGGGCTTTAGCCCCTGCTACGCTTCATCGACCGAGCCTGCTTCGGTCCAGGGAGTTTTTCCGCAGCCTGTTCAGTTGTGCCGATAAAGCTATAAAATCAATGTCGGGCTCTAGCCCCTGCCACATTTCGAGCCTTCTGCGATCCTCTCTTGAGCATCTCTGTACCTTGCGAGCCGTTTCTTTCCAAACGACGATGTTGACCCTTTCGAATGCGATTGCCCAGAAAGAGAGGTTGCCATGGCCGATTCAGTTGCTGATTTCCCCTACGAAACACGGTTGAACATTTTGCACGGTCCACTGGAAGTGATCGACGAGAAAGCGCTCGCGGATGCATGCGAGTTCAAGTGGTTCAACCAGACGCTGTGCAAGGTCAACGAATCGGTGGTGCGCGTGGGCATCATCGAGGGTGAGTATCACTGGCACAAGCATGATGAGGACGACGAGTTCTTCTACGTGATGGAAGGAAAACTCCTGATCGATCTTGAAGGCCGGACAGTGGAGCTTTCTCCGCGACAGGGATTTGTGGTTCCGAAGGGAGTCGTGCACAGAACGCGGGCTCCCGAGCGGACGGTGATTCTGATGGTGGAGAATGCCGGGATTATTCCGACGGGTTCGGAATGATGCGGCGACATAAGATCCGCGCGGTATCTTATTATGTCCGCCGCACCGCAACGCATCGAGTATCTGGCGAAACGTCTGTCGAGAGTTATGGCCCCTTCGCTACATTCAAGCAAGCCGCAGCATTTGAACGAGAAGACGACCTGCCGCACGGGGATCTAGAGCATTATTATGAGTACCGGATTGATCCCGTCCCGACAGGAACTCTACGCTCGCTGGACTAGCCAACGATGCTATTACCCTTTTTTATTAGAGCCCCAAACTTCCCAAACTACTGGAGTGATGGGGTTCTCAGTCCCTGAAACCATCGGGCTCGCATTTTCAACGGAACTGTGGCTCCCTTCGGCAGCATCCCGACCGGGCAAAAGCATCCGTGCCTGTCGTTAAAACGACACCGGCTTTTGCTGAAATCGGCCTGTTTGGTTCGGTTTTTTGCAACCTAAACCGCGGAAAAACCCCAGTAACCCACTCATTTGCAGTAATTTACAGGTGCATTTTCTTCGCAAACACGTGCAAGTCGATCCGTTTCAATCAGTTGGCGCGAAAAAGTGCGCGGTCAACTTCGAGAACGAACACAAAATTCCGTTCAAATCTGCACTTAAATGCACATGCACCGTCGCCCGCCTGCGGACCGGCGCTGCCCCGCGGCAGCAGATGGGGGATAGCCAGTCGACCTATAATCAGGCTGTTGTGCATACATTTCATTCATCTCGTTTGCGTTCGATTCTTCGCTCCGCACCTCGGGTTGGGATCGCTACTGCTTTGATGGTTTGCGGATTGTCTCCGTTGCTGGGTCAGACCGCGGTGGGCAACGAACAGAATCGGTCGGTTAATGGAACGGGGCGGATTCTGCTGGTGTTGCCTTTCGACAATCGCAGCGGCCAACCTAGCCTGGAATGGGTGCGTGAAGCGGCGCCGGAGATTCTAAGCAGCCGCTTATCATCCGCCGGATTTGCCCCCATGAGCCGGGCAGACCGCCTGTATGCGCTGGATCATCTTGGGCTCCCGCAGCAGTTTCATCCCTCGCGGGCCACCGCGCTGAAGCTGGCTGAGACGCTGGACGCGGATTCGATTGTAGTGGGTAGCTTTCTTACGGACGGGACCCGCGTTGTGGCCGAGGCGCGGCTGGTGGATGTGCCGCACCTGCGCATGGGTGAAGCGGTATCCGCCAGTGGCGAGATGCGCGACCTGATTGCGGTTTTCAGTTCACTTGCGTGGAAACTGACGCGGCAACTGGACCCGAAGTTCAGCGTGGCGGAAGAGACATTTGTGGCCGCGGGAGCGGGCATGCGGGTGGACGCGTTTGAGCAGTACATACGCGGAATCACGGAGTCGGATCAGGCGGAACGGCTGCGGCATTTGAACTCCGCCGTTGTGCTTAGTCCTCAATTTGGGCCGGCATGGATGGCGCTGGGGCGCGAGGACTACAACGGGCAGCAATACGAGCAGGCAGCGGTGGCCTTTGCGAAAGTGGCGCACAACGATCCGGGCTCACAGGGGCCGGACGCGCTGGAGGCAGGCTTCTACCGAGGGCTTGCGCTGATGTTTTCCGGCGATTACTCAAACGCGGAGCAGGCGTTTGGCGCGGTGGCGAAGGTGCTTCCTCTGGCTGAGGTGGTAAACAACGAAGGAGTTGCCGTGAGCCGGCAGGGTCACGATGGCGTAGCGCTATTTCGGCTGGCAGTGGCTACCGATCCGAGCACTGCGGATTATCACTTCAACCTGGCGGTAAGTTTGAAGCGCCATGGTCAGAATGTGGACGCACTGGCGGAACTGGCCCTGTGCCTGAGGCTGCATCCGAATGACAGTGAAGCGCTGGCGCTGGATGCGGCATGGAAGGGGACTCCGCAGGGAAACGCTGCGGGAACCGTCGCGAATGGTGAGGCGAAGGCCGACCCGCTGGAGCGGATTGCGCGCAATTTTGATGCGCAGGCCTTTCGCCAGGCGGCCCAGATGCTGGACCAGGTGGACGCTTCGCGTTTGGCTGCTGTCACTCCGGAGAAACGGGCGCAGATGCTGTCAGGAAAGGCGAAAGAGTACCTGAATCGCGGGCTGTTGCTGGAGGCGGACCGGCTGTATCTTGCCGCAGTGGCGGCGGACAGCGCGGTGGCCGAGGCGCACACAGGATTGGCCGAGGTGCGCGAGCGAACCGGCGACGGCGAGGCTGCCCGGAATGAAGCGCATGCGGCGATCCAACTGTCGCCCCAGGCGGATGCGTACCTGGTGCTGGCGCGTCTGGATTTTGCGGGTGGGAATTTGGACCAGGCCAGCAAAGAGACCGGTGAGGCGCTGAGGCTGGATGCGACGAGCCGGGGGGCTTTGGAATTGAGGCGGCAGATTGAGGCTAAGCAAGGGCTGAAGAAGTAGGCGCCTGCGGTGCGGCAGCCGCTCGCGGGGCTCGCATGGGCTCCTTCCAATCCCAATCATTCGCAATGAAGCCCGCGAATGATTGGGGCACGGAGCATTTGTTGAGCGCCCGATATCGGTGGGGACGGGCTTTGAAGGAGTAGGTCATGATGCAGCGTGGACGCGGGTTGGTTGTTGCGGCGGGCTTGTTTGCGGCAGGGTTGATGATGGTTTATTTCGAAACCTCTCCTGTCTTCGCAGCGCAGGCGGTCGTGGAGAAGCTGGTGCTCTCGGACACCATTCAGCCGGTGAGTGCGGGCGAGTTGGAGCGCGCAGTTGCGAAGGCCAATGCCGATGGGGCGCAGGCACTGCTGGTGGAGTTGAATACGCCAGGCGGGCTGCTGGATTCGACACGGGAGATGGTGGGCAAGATTCTTGGCTCGCGGGTTCCGGTGATTGTGTATGTGTCACCGGGTGGGTCGCGGGCCGGCTCGGCGGGGTTCTTCATCATGGAGTCGGCGGATGTGGCGGCGATGGCTCCGGGTACGAATGCAGGCGCGGCTCATCCGGTGTTGGAGTACGGCGGCAAGCCGGACGAAATCATGAGCCAGAAGATTCAGAACGACACGGAAGCTTTTCTGCGCTCCTATGTTTCCAAGCGCAACCGCGACACGGACGCCGCAACGGCAGCGGTTGAGTCGTCGCACTCATACACGGCCGAGGAGGCGCTGGACAAGCACCTGATCGACCTGATCGCCAACAACGACACGCAACTGCTGGCGGCGCTGGACGGGCGGACCATTACGCGGATTGATGGGACGAAGCAGACGCTGCACCTGGGAGGCGTACAGATTGTGGTGCTGCAGGAGACGTTGCGGGAGCGGCTGCTTGGCTGGCTTGTGAATCCGAATGTCGCCATGCTGCTGCTGGTGGGCGGAGCGCTGCTGATCTATCTGGAATTCAACTCGCCTGGCACGATTGTTCCGGGAGCCTTGGGCACATTGATGGTGCTGCTGGCGATTTTTGCGTTGGATCTGCTGCCCATCCGGTACACGGCGGTGCTGCTGCTGGTGGCTGCGCTGGTGCTGATTTTGCTGGAAGCGAAGTTTGGGGGCCACGGCGTGCTGGCGATTGCCGGAATTGTGTGTCTAACTTTCGGCATGCTGACGCTGGTAGCTGCTCCTGTGCCGGAGATGGGGATCACCCCGCTGGTGGCGCTGTCAGTGAGCGCCGCGTTTGGGCTGATTACGTTGCTGCTCGTGAGGCTAGCCATTCGTGCCCGACACATTAAGACCAGGCTAGGCGTAGATGCGCTGGTAGGCCGCAGCGCCAAAGCCATGGAGCCGCTGACGCCGGAAGGCCATGTGCTGGTGGAGGGCGAGATTTGGAACGCGGTGGCCAGCGAACCGGTTGCGACCGGAGCGCAGTTACTGGTTTCCGGGCATGAGCAGTATCTGCTGCGTGTGACGCCGGCAGCGTCTAAAAGGTCAGGCATGTAAGGCGCACTGGAGTACAATCCGTGCTGAGTGAGGGAAAGCGCAATGGTAACTGCATCTCTGATTGTTATCGCCATCGTGGTTCTGTATCTGTTCAGTTCCATCAAGATTTTGCGCGAGTATGAACGCGGAGTGATTTTCCGTCTGGGACACGTGCTGCCAGTGCCGAAGGGGCCGGGCGTGATCCTGGTCTTCAGTCCGTTCGACCAGATGGTGCGCATCTCGCTGCGGCAGGACGTGCTTGAGGTTCCCGCGCAGGACGTAATTACTCGCGACAACGTAACGCTGAAGGTGAACGCGGTGGTTACGCTTTACGTGGTGAACCCGAACGACGCGGCGATCAAGGTAGCGAACTACGTTTACCAGACTTCGCAGTTTGCGCAGACTACGCTGCGGAGCGTTTTGGGCGAGGTTGAGTTGGATACGCTGCTTAGCCATCGCGACCAGTTGAACCTGAAGATTCAGACCATCATCGATCTGCGGACGGAACCGTTTGGGGTCAAGGTCGTTTCTGTTGAGGTGAAGCAGGTGGATCTGCCTGAGCAGATGCTGCGCGCAATGGCCAAGCAGGCCGAGGCGGAACGGGAAAAGCGGTCGAAGATCATTCATGCTGAAGGTGAGTTCAACGCCGCGCAGAAGCTGGTGGATGCAGCCGCTCTGATGGCGACACAGCCCATGACGCTGCAGTTGCGCTATTTGCAAACGCTGTCGGATATTGGCGTGGAGAAGAATACGACCATCGTGTTCCCGCTGCCGCTGGAGATGATGACGCTGCTGAACAAACTGGGGACCTCAGCCAAGTCGACCATGGAGCAGCCTTAGAGGAATTGCCCCCCAGGGACCAAGACCTGTCCGTGGAAACCCGGGAGTTGGGCGGGGGATTGGCTGCCGGGGACGCCGGCCTTGTGGGGTGTGGGGAGAGATATTTGAAGCGCAATAGTTCCGGGGACGGGATATGAGGGGAGTCTTTGACGACGAAGAGCCGCGTCCGGCCCAACAGCGGCGCGACAGAGAGCTCACATTGGGTTCGGGAACGCTGCTGGCGATCTTTTTCGGCTTGGTGCTGATATGTGGCGTTTGTTTTGGACTGGGGTATGCGGTGGGGCGTCGTGGGGGGCAGGAGCCGGCTGAGCTTCAAGCTGCGGGGGCGACACCGGCGGCGGCGCAGACTGAAGGATCGAAGCCGAAGCCATCCGCGATGACAGCGAGTCCTGTGCAGGCTGCATCGACAGATGCGACTGATTCGGCGGCGGTTGCGGAGGCGAATGGCGTTCCAAACGCGCAGGCGGTAGATGGAATGGCCAGTGCTGCGGCGGGCCAGGCTCCGGTGCAATCTGGAGTTGCTGCAAATCAGACTCAGGGTTCCCAGGCGGCGGGGACGACGGCGATGAGGCCGGTTGGATCGCTAATGGTGCAGATTGCGGCAGTGACGGATGCGGAAGACGCCAATGTGCTGATGGGCGCGTTACGTAAGCGAGGCTATGTCGTGACTGGGCAACGAGATGCGGGCGATGGATTGATTCATGTGCGGATTGGACCGTTTGGGAGCCGGGATGAGGCGGACAAGTGGCGGATGAAGCTGCTGAACGACGGATATAACGCGATTCTGCAGCCGTAAGCTCAAGAAAACAAGGAAATAAGAGAACCACCAGGGACTGGCGGGGCAATGCGAACTCTGGGCTCATTCAGGAAGATTGGCGGACTATTTCTGGTGGTGGTCGGGGTCGCCGGGGTGTGCGGCGCTACGTATGCGCAGGCGGACGCGCGGGTGATTACGATTCGATTGCTGGATAGCCAGACGGGGCAGGCGATTGTTCCGATTCCGGGGGATAACGGGATCAGACCCGCAAGGCCTTTGGCAAGTTACAGTTCCGGCGGATGTGACGAAGGTGCAATTCGATACGCCGGCGGGGCCGGATGGGTTTGGGTATGTGTTCTGTGACGGTTCAAAGTTTCGGCCGTCGTCGCTTCCTGTGTACTTGGTGGCTGACATACTGAGCACGGGGGTTGAGCCGAATAACCATTGCAGCAAGCGGTTCGCGCAGGCCAAGCCGGGGGAGATTATCTTCTTTGTGCGGCGGCCAAACTGGCATGAGAGGCTGCCGATTTAGCCAGCGATCAGCGGTCAGGACTCAGGGGCCGGGAGTTCATCGGAGGGTGAGCTACATAGGGTAGAAGTCTGCCTTTTAGGTGAGCAAACAGGCCGAAACATCACCCTATGAGGTTAGATTTCTTTGCGAAACTCACCTTAGAAGGTGAGAAATGATGTGTTTTGTTTGTGCGGAACTGGATGTTTTGAGGGGGATAGTTTGCTTCAAACCGACGATTTTGCTTCAGAACGCACAGATTATGCACGGAGTTGCGGCTTAAATTACTGATAATGAGTAACTTATTTTGATATTTTCGCTGTGCGATGTGCGTCAATGCAGCTTTTCGGCGAGACCGTGGGCATACGTGCTCAGGGCATGAAGAACAGCAAGAGCAAGAACAACCGCGGATCCTTCGACTCCCTACGCTGACGCTTCGGTCGCTCGGGATGACAGCGATGGTGGGGAGAGTGGCGGCGCGGGTCACTTCAGGAATGCGCGGATCCTTTGGACCATGGAATCGACTACTTTCTCTTGATTCAAGCCGAGTGATTGGACTTCTCCCTGGCCGATTGCGTCGAAGACGCGTTCTGTTGTCCATAAAAGGATGGCGTCTTGCTCGCTGGTTTGTGCGGGCAGTGAAAAGCGGGAGCGGAGTTCGATGATCCGCTCAAGTTGCAGGCGCCTTTGCTTGCGGAAGAATTTGCGCGCCTCGGGGTCGGAAAAGACAAGCTCCATCAGGGAGGCGCGAAGACCGCGCCACTCGGTATGAAACCGGATGGTCAGCGCGACAAGGTTTCTGGCTGTCTCTTCCGCATCCTGCATTTGGGATAACTCCGCGGTGACTTCTTCCCACTCGGCTGCGAGCCAGCGCTCGTAGGCGGCGAGGAAGATTTCGCGTTTGTCGCTGAAGTGCTTGTAAAACGTGCCGGTGGCGTAGCCTGCGGCTTTGGCGATGGTGTTGGAGTCGGTGCCGTGATAGCCGTGGTGATTGAATTGGCTGGCCGCGGCCTGGATGAGGCGCTCTCGCGTCTGTTCCGGAGTGCCGCGGCGGGGACGATCAGCGGCACGCGTTGCTGACTTTTTCGGCATCAGGTTTGTTGACAGCCTTTCCTGTTGATGATATCAGTATCACTACTGGTGATGTGTATATCATTAGAGCATGTTTCATAAGCGGCCATGCACACATTTGCCCAATGCCGCAGGGGTTAAAACCCACTGTCTCTTTGGCCTCAACCGGCACGACTGAAGTCGTGCCCTGATACAAAGCGGATTTATGAAACACGCCCTAGAGAACATCGCACGGGAGGTCGCGCAAAATGAAGTTCCTGGTTCCGCTTGGAAGGGCTCTGTTCGCGTTGAACTTTATTCTGGCATTTCCATGGCACTTTACCCATGAGGCCATTCAGGATGCTGCGCAACAAGGTGTGCCTCTGCCCGGATTGCTGGTTCCGCTGTCAGGCGTGTTGGCTTTGGTGGGCGGGCTCAGCATTGTTATTGGTTATAAGGCGCGATGGGGTGCGTGGGCTCTGGTGGTATTCCTTGTTCCGGTGACGCTGTGGATGCATGCGTTTTGGAAGCTGAGTGATCCGCATACTGCGTTTGTGGAGCAGGTGATGTTTTTCAAGAATATTTCGACGACCGGCGGGGCGTTGTTGATTGCGTGGTTTGGGGCGGGGCCGGTTAGTGTGGATGAATGGCTTGCGAGGAAGTAGATAAAGGGCTGTAAGAAGCAGGTCCTTCGACTTCGCTCAGGATGATAGGTGTTTGTAAAGAACTGTATTTATGATCGAGCTATAGATATCAAGAGCTATAGAAATCAGAAGCTATAGATAGATGGAGCTATCCCACCTTAACCGCGATGAGGCCGCGGCGAAGGTGGGGCACCCGGCGCTGGCTCGCTCGGATTGCGAGTTGATCTTCCAGCGGTGTACGAAGTCGGCGACGGTGAGTGGCATGGGGCATGGGTAGTTTACAGCGGCGCGGGTGGGACGGGAGCAAAGGGGCCAGGTGGCGTACCCAGGTGAGCACTTGGGAATCCCGTCGCGAGGGATTTCGATTCCACTGCTGGAACCTTGCCCTCCTACGCCCGAAGCGACGGCGGGAATAAGCAATTGTAGTATGGCGCGAATTCGCTGATTTAGAGAATTCGGATGGGGGATATTTGTAGAGGGCTGTAGATGTAAAGGGCTATAAGAAGCAGGTCCTTCGACTCACCACCCCCGAACTGAAGAACGTTCGGGGCCCCGTTCGCTCAGGATGACAGATATTTATAAGAGGCGATAAAGACGATAAAGAGCAGATATTTATAAAAGACGGTAAAAAACGATAATTAGCAGCTATTTATACAAGACGATAAACGATAAGGAGCAGCGGCTTATAAGAGGCGATAAAGACGATAAAGAACAGATATTTATAAAGGACGATGAAAACGATAAAGAACAGCCACTTATGAAAGGCGATAAACACGATAAAGGACCAGCAAAAACAGCCCTTGGCTATTCGTCGAGGGCGGGTGAGTCGTTGCGCATCCACTCGGGGAGTCTGCTGGAGATGGAGGTGCGGACGGCCTGGAGGAGGTCTTCTCGTGTACTGAAGTCTTTGGGGTAGACGGGAGCGTGGAAGACGAGGTGCGCGTCGCCGGGCTGGATGCGGAGGCTGTGCTTGGCCATCATGGTTTCTGTGCCGTAGATGGAGACGGGGATGCACGGGGCGCCGGTTTCCATGGCGAGATAGAACGGACCCTTTTTGAAGGGCAGCAGGCGGCCGGTTTTGGAGCGAGTGCCCTCAACAAATGTGGTGATGTGAATTCCCTTTTCAAGCACGCGGCGGGCGGCGGCTACGCTCTGCTGCGCGCCGGAGGTGCTGCCATCGCGGCTGACGGGGATGAATTCACCGAGCTTGAGGCCGTAGCCGAAGACGGGGACGTTCATGAGGGAGCTTTTGACGAAGGCGGAGGTGCGGCCGGGGATGTTGGGGAGCAGGGCGGGCGGGTCGAGATTGGAGACGTGATTGGCCATGAAGATGCAGGCCTGGTGGGGCGGAACGAGGTCGAGGCCCTCGGCGATGACACGGATGCCGCAGAGCTTATAGCCGATGCGGACGATGGAGAGCGAGGCATTGTAGAGGGGGTTGACGTTGCCGGTGAGGATGGCCCAGGGAATGGTGACGATGGCGGTGGGGATGGCGAGGATGACGATTACGGAAATAAGGATGAGTGAAGCAATCATGCTGGGTCTTGATTCTGGTCCGGACGTGCGGAAAATCTCTGGCTTAGCGCTATAGGTAGTTTCTCATAGATGCCGTCGAAGCCGCCGTTGGAGAGGATGGCGACTACGTCTCCGGATTGGAGTTGGGGAACGATGGCCTGGACGATGGAGTCGGCGTCGGGGAGGAGCTGGGCCTTGGGGCTGGCTGTGGATTCGGCGTTGAGGGCGCCCATGGAATTGAGGGCTTCGACGACGTCTTCCGGGTGGAGGCGTTCGGGGTCTGGGATGCGCTGCTGCTGGTAGACGCCGGCGAGGACGACCTTGTCGGCGAGGCTGAGGCTCGAGACTAATTCGTTTTGCAGGACTTTGCGGCGGAGGGTGTTGGAGCGGGGCTCGAGGACGGCCCAGAGGCGCGATTGGGGGTAGACGGAGCGGAGGGCGCGGAGGGTTTCGCGGATGGCGGTGGGGTGGTGGGCGAAGTCGTCGATGACGGTGATTCCGGCGATCCGGGCGCGGACTTCGAGACGGCGCTTGACGCTTTTGAAGGTGGCGAGGGCGGATTGGATGGCGGGGAGGGGGATGCCTTGATGGGCGGCGAGAGCCGCGGCTGCGGTGGCGTTGAGGGCGTTGTGCTCGCCGGCGAGATGCATTTCGAAGTCGGCCCAGGGTGCGTTGTTGCGGAGGACTTGCCAGCGGGAGCGGTCGTCGACGTGACGGAGGTTTTGGATGCGCCAGTCGGCGGATTCGGAAAAGCCGTAGCGCTGGACGGGGCTCCAGGCTTTGGCGATGCAGTCGGTGACGTTGGGGCTGCCGTCGTAGGCGATGATGATGCCGCGGCGGGGGACGAGATTGACGAGACGTTTGAAGGCGGTTTTGACGGCGTCGAGGTCGGCGTAGATGTCGGCGTGGTCGAACTCGACGTGGGTGAGGATTAGGCCGTCGGGGAAGTAGTGGAGGAATTTTGGGCCCTTGTCGAAGAAGGCGGTGTCGTACTCGTCGCCTTCGAGGATGAAGGTGCGGGTGGGGCGGAGCTGGAAGCTGGTATTGAAGTTTTCGGCTACGCCACCGATGAGGAAGGATGGTTCCTGGAAGGCGCTGTCTGGCGCTGGATTTTGGTTCGCGGCGACTTGCCCCCGCGCAGTGGCTTCTTCCTGCGCGGCTACCTGATAGATCCAGGCGAGGAGGCTGGTGGTGGTGGTTTTGCCGTGGGTGCCGGCGACTACGAGGGACTCGCGGTTGGGGAGGAATTCTTCGTGGAGGAGGGCGGCCATGGAGGTGAAGGGAATGCGGCGGTCGAGGACGGCTTCGACTTCAGGATTGCCGCGGGAGAGGGCGTTGCCGATGACGACGAGGTCAGGGGCGGGATCCAGATTGGATTCGGCGTAGGGCTCGAGGATGGGGATGCCGAGGGAGTGGAGGAGGTCGCTCATGGGAGGGTAGGCGGCTTTGTCGGAGCCGGTGATGCGGTGGCCTTGCCGCTGGAGGAGGCCGGCGAGGGAGGCCATGGCGGTGCCGCAGATACCGGATAGGTGGATGTGTCGGGGTCGGGTCATGGCATCTCGACCAACCGTTTCGGATTGAAACTTCTCTGCTCCAGTCTCTTCATGAACGTCTTTCATTGTTTTCGCCGGTTCCGATCTCTATTGCATGCTTCCTGTACTTCTTTTGTAATGCCGTTTCGATTCGTGCAAGGATTCCCATCAATCGCGCTTCTGGAATTGGAGCATCTTCATTGTCCCAACAAACAGGCGCATCAAGAACAACGACAAACTTCCGTGGTGCAAACAGCTCCCGAACAATTCCCGGTAGCCAATACCAGCGGTCAGGTTTGCCAATGAATCGATATTCGCATTCGCCGGTGATATGTCTGCTCCCCTCGACATATCGAAAGAAAAAGAAACTTGTATAGATCACACTGTTCTCTACTATCACGCTGGTGGATCTTGGCAGCATCGTTTGTGTTTTGATTTCGACTGCTTCGCTGATGTGTGCCATTTCTTTCCTTAGTAGTTATCTCATCACTGCGGGTTCCAGGATGCGGAGTTCGGGGGTCTCTGTGGCATGGAGTTCGGTCTGGACGCCGAAGGTTAGCGTGACGTTGTGGTGCGAGACGTGGCCGCTGCGGAGGCCGAAGGCTATGGGGCCGTCGAAGTCTTCGAATACTCGGAGGATTACTTCTTCTAGTAGCTCGGGTGGGGCGCCGGGTGAGGCGCAGTCTAGCATTTCGCCGAAGATGAGGGCGGGGACGCCGTCGAGCTTGCCGGCGTGGATGAGCTGCCAAAGCATGCGGTCGATTTGGTAGGGCTTGGCGCCGGTGTCTTCAATGAAGAGCAGCTTGCCTTCGGTTTCAGGCTCCCATGCGGTGCCGATGAGGGAGACGAGAATGCTGAGGCATCCGCCGTAGAGGGTGCCGCTGATTGGTTTCGGATCCAGACCGGGCTTCAGGATGCGGAGGCCTTCGGCGGGGCCGACGCTGTAAGGCTGGCCGGCGAGTGCGGACTGAAAGCTGGGGAGATGGACGCC
>JBEKRU010000115.1:0-24192 GCA_049518435.1 Occallatibacter sp.
GGAGCTGAGCATCCAGCCCCTCGCCCGCCTGGTCGCGTATGCCGCCACCGGCTGCCTGCCTGAAGAAATGGGCATGGGCCCGGTGACTGCGATTCCCAAGGCGTTGAAGAAGGCCGGCCTGAAGATCGATCAAATTGGGCTAATCGAACTCAACGAGGCATTCGCAGCCCAGGTGCTTGCCGTCCTCCGCGAACTGGCAAGAAATGGTTTCGAAATCGACCCTGCGCGCGTCAACGTCAACGGCGGCGCGATCGCCCTCGGTCATCCGCTAGGCTGCACCGGCTCCAAGCTAACCGCGACGCTGCTCGGCGAAATGAAGCGCCGGAAGGTGCGCTACGGCATGGTCACCATGTGCGTCGGCGGCGGCATGGGCGCGGCGGGCATCTTTGAACTTCTGTAATTTCGACTTCAATGCAAAACAACAGCGGCCAGGATAGCTCCCGGCCGCTGTTGTTTTGGGTTTTTCTATTCCCTAGTCCCTAGTCCCTGCCTTTACGCCTTCGCCAGAACCAGCGCCTTCAACCGCGCGTTCAGCCGGCTCTTGTAGCGGGAAACGGTGTTGTCGTGCAAAATCCCCTTCTGCACGCTCTTGTCGAGGGTGGAGACGGTCTCACGATACTGCGCCTGTGCGGCCTTCACGTCGCCCTTGACCAAGGCCTCACGCAGGGCGCGCAGGCTGGTGCGCACGCGACTGCGGTTGGCGCGATTCACTTCGGTGCGGGTCACGGTCTGGCGGGCGCGCTTCAGCGACGATACATGGTTTGCCATTGTTGTTCCTTAATCTCTCAGAAGTTGATGCGGGCAAGAATGCAACTCAAGCCGCATCCCTCGCAATTTCTTAGTCTACGGGAAACCGGGCTCCCGGTCAATCAACTCCAGAACCTATTTCTCCGCAAGCGTGACCGCGCTCAGCGGGATTTCCAGCGTCCCCACCTTGCTCGTAGCCGGGTCGTACACTCCAGTCCGCAGGTAGACATCGCCGGGAGGCGCATCGATCTCCATGTGGAAGCGAATGCCCTCGGTTTGGTCCGTGGCCCACTGCTCCGGCTTGATCAGCAGGTTGATATTGCGACTCTCCCAGTTCAGTGGCACGGCGTCCTGGCTGTAGACCACCAGCGCAACCTGCAGGGGCTTGCGTCTCGCGCCGTCCGCATCGGGGGGCAGCGGCAAGTCGCCGGCCTGCAGTTGGAAGCCAACGCTGTAGCGTGTAAGGTTGCCGCTCAGTTTCGCGTTGCTTCCAGCGCGGGGTGTGCCGGCTTCAGGCTGCGGAATAGACGGCACAACCTTCAGGTGGTAGTGAATCTCGCTGGCGTTGGGCATGCCGCGACCCATCAGTTCGATCAACGGATTTTTGGCGGGCGCGGTGCCTGCCTTCGCGATTTCTTTCCGCGTTTGCTCAAAATAACTTTTGCGATAGAAGACCGCGTATTTTCCTGAAAGTACCTTGACCTCGACCTTGCGTTCCCGGCCCTCTTCCGTCTCGTCGCTGGGGACATAGGCCAGCGTGTAGTGGCGCGAACCGTGATCGACAGCCGCGGCGATCTCCTGCTTGATATTGTTCGCGTGGTAGGCCTTTCCACCCGTTTCCTCCGCCCATGCCTCGGTATCCGCGAATCGGAGTACGCTCTTCGGCATGCGATCAATGTAGTAAGCTCCGCCTGTATCAATAGCCACGCCGTTTGCGTCGATGGGATAAACGGATACCTCCGCCTCGGTGAGCTTGTCCCTGGCTTCGCGATACCAATCGAAGTAGATGCTACTCTTGCTGGCGTAGGGAAATTGGCTGGCAAGCCAGAACAGATTCTTTCTCCCCGGGATGCCCGACAGAGAGTGCGCCAGGGCTTTGAGTGCACTCATTGTGGTCACGAGATAATCCTGGTACCCCTCGACTCCGACTCCATACTTCAAAAGGTGTTGCAATGCGTTCGCGCTTGCGGCAATTCGAATATCCTTTGTGTTCATCGCCGTTTGCTGTGTCGCGTCGGTCGCCTCCCTCAGGGCCTGTTGTTCGGTTTGTAGCTGGGCCGGGGTGATGGGCGCAATGGAGAGCGAACGATCGGAAGCGAATCGGGCCACGGCGGCCTGCAGCACCGACGAATCCTGATCGAACCCCCAGATCATGTGAACCTTGTCGTCGGTGAGCACGAAAATGCCAACGCGCATATTGGGCGGCATTGAAGCCAGGTACTGCACCAGTTCCATTTGCAGATACCCCTTCGCCGTGTTGTCGCGCGTGTTCAACGCATCCAGCAGCAATATGTTGGTGACGTTATTTTGAGGCGCGGCAGGAACGTTAGAAAAGGTGTTGGGGGGCAGCGCGTCGTGCAAAGGGGCCGGCCCTTCTGTCGCCGCGAAATTTGGCTCAAAGAAGGTGATGGCCTGCGGCTTGCCATTTTCAAATACCTGGAAGTCCTCCATGCGCAGATCGGGAACGGCATGACCGCTCTTGTCCATCACCACCACATCCTCAATCGTGGTCCGCGCGTTCAGTGTGAACTGCGCAGCCGGGCCCTCCGCCGGTGCTGCCTGTGCCAAAAGCGAATCGGCAGGGGAAACGATTAGGGCAAAGCCAATTAGAAGCCGAAGGAAGCGTGACATAGTTCTCTCCCCAAACGTTTGCATATCCATCGCACGCGTGATTGCGCCCTCACCACAGCGGCGCCACCGTTTGCTCCTGGTAAATCGGCTTCGGTCCATTCTGGCTTGAGAGCCGGATCGTCGACAAGTACGGCTTTACCTGCGGGTCGTAAGTCACCGTGATCAATCCGCCCCTGCCCTGCGATCCACTCCTGCCATCGTTTCCAGTCGTTCCGTCACTCCCGCTCATCCCGTTTGGCGACCCAATCCCCCCGGAACCGCCTCGGCCCCCGCTTCCGCCCTTACCCCCGGCTCCGCCTTCTCCGCCGTCCGCCGACACCGTCAACGAGCCTCCTTGCGGATCCACCAGGTAGTACCGATGGTGTGTCCCCGCCGAAACCTCAGCCTGCAGCAGAGGATGACTCCCCGCCCTCAGCGCAACCAGAACCTGAACCGGCGGCGCGTCTCCCCCGTTCCCGCCGTTTCCCCCATCGGTGCCATTGCCCCCACTTGAGCCGTTTCCGCCTGCCGAGGGATTATTGGGGTCAGTCGAACCGGGACTGCCGCTCATCCCATCTGTACCATTTGTGCCGCTGAAACCTGCGGAACCGCTGCTGCCCGAGAAATTCGAACCAAATTTAATGTCATAGCGCAGCGGTATGTCCAGCTCCGCGTGAATCTCCGGATGGCTCGGTACTGTGATCGTCACTTGCGGCAGCTTTCCGTCACTCTTCCGCGGATCTCTGCCGAGCGTGATCTGGCCTTTATTGTTGACCGTAACCACAGTCGCCGTTACCGCCAGGTCCCGCCACATCACCTTGCCGTGGCCCGCGCCTTCCGTCAACAGCGTTTTCCCATCGGGCTCCGTGACAGTAACCGACAGGGAAGATTTCTGCCCCGGCGCGATCCCCGGACCTTTGGGCTGGCTGATCTCAATGGATGTAACCGGCGTTTTGGCCAGGTAAACTTTCATCCCCATGTGCACTTGAATCGACGCGCAACCACTCAATCCGGCAAGCAATGCCCCCGCCACGCAAGCCGTAAATACCGCGTTGCTGGCCCGGCGGAGCGCAGATCGTTTGGCCGCCAACTGCTTCAAAGCATAAAAACGTGCGAACTTGCTGCACCAGCGCATGATTCGGCCCCATTCCTTTATGACAAAAGCGTGATGATTCTCATGACTCTGTTGGTTCGACACATTAGACACGCCAGCCCGCCCCCGATTATGAAGTCTCCGTTACACATATGCTGGGAAACGGTTTGCAAGCATTCCCGATTCGTCGGGATCGTCCGCCAATTAAGTCGCAAGTAACCCCCAAGGCACGGCATTCATCAAATAACCATGCGCCGCGGATTGACGCCGCGAGTCGTTCGCGCTACTCTCAAGCCCAGATACCCGATTTGGTCGCCAACGCCATCCCGCGGTTTCCACAGCCAGCCAAGCGGCACAGCTCGGCCACGCTCCACGTCCTGCGGTTCCTTCACCAGCCATTTTGCTACTTGCTCATCGCCGGGCATCCCGGATCGATGAATCCGACTCTACACAACTGTCTGGTTCGCTCGAGATGTGCGCAGCCCACCCAGACAATCGTCAACCAAGGTACGGCTCGGTTGAGCCGCCATTTATCCACTTCCACCCACAAACGACCCATGGGAGGCCCTCGATTCCTTTGAAGATCGCTCTGGAGATCACGCCAAACCTTGAGCCCCTGTTCGGGACTCGCGATGAAAATCTGAGGCTGATGGAAGACAAGCTCGGCGTTCGCATCGATCTACGCTCCGATGCTGTACACGTAGCGGGTCCCGACGACGGCGTTACCAGAGTCAAGCGCATATTCGAGGATTTCGAAGCACTGCGCCGCCAGGGCATCAATCTTCACAACGGCGAATTGAACGGCATGCTGAAGCTCGTCGTGGCCGATCCCGCCACCACCCTGCGTTCGCTCGCCGATGCCGGCAAACAGCGCTCCGCCGGCGTCAAGCGCACCGTTCAGCCGCGCTCCATCAACCAGCGCAAATACGTCGAGGCCATTGAACAGAACGATATGACCTTTGGCGTAGGCCCGGCCGGCACCGGCAAAACCTACCTCGCCGTCGCCATGGCCGTCGCCGCCATGAATGCAAAAAAAGTGAGCCGCATCGTGCTTGTCCGCCCCGCGGTCGAGGCCGGCGAGAAGCTCGGCTTCCTGCCCGGCAGCCTGCAGGAAAAGGTCGATCCCTACCTGCGCCCGCTCTACGACGCGCTATACGACCTGCTTGAACCGGAGAAGGTCGACAAGATGCTGGAGAAGAACGTCATCGAGGTGGCGCCGCTCGCCTTCATGCGCGGCCGCACCCTCAACGACGCCTTCATCATCATGGACGAGGCCCAGAACACCACCATCGAGCAGATGAAGATGTTCCTTACCCGCATGGGTAACAACTCCAAGGCGGTCATCACCGGCGACATCACGCAGATCGACCTGCCCAATCCGCGCCGCTCCGGCCTCGTCGATGCCATCAACGTTCTCGACGGTGTCGAAGGCATCCACTTCTGCCACTTCGAAGACACAGACGTGGTGCGCCATGCGCTGGTTCAGCGGATTGTGCGTGCCTATGAATCGGTCAAGCCAACGCAGCAGGAACTCCCGCTAGCCCTTGGCGAAGCCATCGACGTAAACGCGCAAGCACGCGAAAACCGTGCGCAGCCGCAAACGCCGCATGCACCAAAACCGCAGTAAACGTGCAATTCGCGTAGAATCAAAGATGAAGCGTGGCCGCTCACCGCGGCCACGTGCACGATGATCATCCTCGACCCAGATCTGGACCCTCACCCCTCGCCAAAGACAAGACCGGCGGAGCCCTCGGCTGCGTCTTCCTTCTCCGCCTCCAAATCAGCAAAAAGCGATTTCAAACTACCCTCCCCGCGCACCCTTGCCCGCTTCCTCTCCGCCGCGCAAGCTGCCGTGCGTTTGCGCGGACAAGTAACCGTCCTGCTCACCACGGATGCCGCAATTCGCAAACTCAATCGCCAGTTCCGCGGCAAAAATAAAGCCACCGACGTGCTCTCGTTTCCCGCCGCAGGCCTTGGCGCGCACGGCATCGCCGGCGACCTTGCCATCAGCGTGACCACCGCCCTGGGCCAGTCCGCCGAGCAAGGCCATTCGCTTTCCACCGAAATCAAGGTGCTCATCCTTCACGGCCTGCTCCATCTCGCCGGATACGATCACGAAGTCGACAATGGCAAAATGGCCCGCCGCGAGCGCCTGCTCCGCGCCAAACTCAAATTGCCCCAGGGCCTCATCGAGCGCGCCGAGAATAATGGGGTGCCCCCGGTCTCGCCGTTGAGACCGGGAAGTCGAACCAGGGCCAAACGCCCATGAGCACCCTCGCCATTGTCATGGTGCTTCTTCTTGCCGCGGTCGCTACGCTCGCCTCCTACATCAGCCGCGTCTATTCCGAATTCGGCAAAATCCTTACCCACGAAATCGAAGAGAATCTCGACGCATGGGAAGAGCTGATTGAGCCCCAACTAGGCCTCACCCGGGAACACGCGGCCATCTGTGCGACGGTGCTGCAACAACTCGCGCTCGGAATCATCGCTCTCGAGTTTGGCGCAGTGCTCTTTGATCGCGCACCGCATCTGGCCCGTCCCACCTACGCTGAAATTGCTCAGGCCGTCCTCGGTGTGGCTCTGGTCGTGGTCTTCTGCAATCAGCTCATCCCTTCGCTGCTCTTCAATCGCACGGAAGGCCGCTGGGTACGGCGCATTGTCTGGCCGATTCGTCTGCTGTTGTGGATCATGACGCCGGTCACCGTGTTTGTCCGCTTCTTCTTCTCCGTCGCTTCGCTTGCGGACAAACCTGCAAGTCCTGCTGAAGAGCAGGCAGTCGATGTCGAAGCACTGCTCGAAGCCGGCGAAGAAGAGGGCATTCTTGAAGAGAACGACATCGAACTGGTCCGCTCCGCTGTTGAATTTGGTGACAAGCTCGTCCGCGAGGTCATGACCCCGCGTCCCGCCGTCTTCGCCGTTCCGGAGTCCATTACACTCGAACACTTCCTTGAACAGTTGCGCGAGCATAACTTCTCCCGCGTTCCCGTCTACTCCGCGTCGCTCGATAACGTAACCGGCATCGCCTTCGCCCACGACTTGCTGCAAATCACCGACGAGGAAGCCCGCACCCGCACCGTTGCCAGTATCCAGCGCCCCGCTGAGTTTGTCCCTGAAACCAAGCGCGGCTACGAGTTGCTACGCGAGATGCAGCGCGAAAAGCAGCACATGCGCATCGTCATCGATGAGTATGGCGGTGTCTCCGGCCTCGTCACCATCGAAGATCTGCTGGAGCAAATCGTCGGCAACATCCGCGACGAGCACGAGGAGGAGACACCAGTCGAGGAACCCCAGCGCGAACCCGCGGGCGTATGGCTGGTGCCGGGCAGCTTTCCCGTCGATCAGCTCACCGATCTCTTTGGAGACGAAGCTCACCTGGGCGATCTGTACGAGGCAACCACGCTTGGCGGCGTGGTCAGTGAAGTCGAAGGCCGCATTCCCCACGCAGGCGAGGTAGTTGTGCTGGAGCCCATCGGCGTGCGGATCGAAGTCGTCGCGTCAACCGATCGCCGCGTGGAGCGGCTGCGTGTGTTTCCCCCCGCCGAACCGAAATCCGAATCGGATTGAACTGCTGGACTGGTTGCTACGCGTGCGCCTTCCAACTGCGCCACTCCTCCGCCGTAATTTCCCAAATCTCCGCCGGTATACGGCCGGCAATGTAATCCCGATCCTCTACGCCCACCACGCGCATTCCCTGCTTTTCTGAAATCCGCCGCGAAGCCGTGTTGCCGATCGCTTTCGCAACTCGTAGCGTCAGGAATCCAAGCCTGTCGAACCAGTAGTCGTTCACCCATGCGGTCGCCTCGCTCATGTACCCGTGCCCGTGCCACGGCAAAGCGAGCCAGAATCCGCGATTCTCCTTGCCTTCCCGCAGGTTGATCACGCCGATCAACTGATTGGGATCGCTGCGCAAACGCAGGCTCCAGTGCCACGCTTTGCCGCTCTCCGCCTGGGGAAGCGCAACATCCCTCAAGAACTGGACCGCACCATCCGCAGGATAGGGCCACGGTATCGTGTTCAGCATGTACTTCACAATCTCCCAATGTGGAAACAGCTCCTGAATCTGCGCGGCATCGGCTATCTCCAGCGGACGAAGAATGAGCCGTTCCGTCGTGCCTTCATGAATCATGCGGAGATGATATCAACGTCCCACTTCTGAATCCGCGATATAGAAAGGATCGAAGGTCCGTGCCCTTATGCAGCCCGCACCCGCTCCACGGCGAGGCGAAGGCCCATGGCTCTAAGGATTGCGGAAAGGCTGCGCAACTCTGGGTTGCCCGTTTCGGACAGGGTGCGGTAGATCTGGGTTGGATTCAGGTTGGCCTTTTCGGCCACCGATTGCACACCGCCAAAGGCTTTGGTCATCTGGCGCAGAGCGATGAGCAGTTCGCCCTGTTCACCCTCCTCTAGAATGCTATTCAATAACTCCAGCGCATAGGCGGGGTCGTTTGCGAACACTTCTGCCATTGCCCCATCGTGGGTTCTGTCCTTCATTGCCGTTCCTTTCCTTACCGTGCCTTCCAATCCATCCAGTATTCGCAGGCGCGATCAATATCCGCATCCTGGGTTCGTTTGTCTCCGCCACAGAGCAGCAAGACCACCTGAGTTCCGGCGATGGCGTAATAGACTCTGTATCCCGGCCCCTCGTCGATCCGCAACTCCCATACTCCATCGCGGCAAAACTTGTGATCGCCGAAGTTGCCCAATTCCACCCGATTGATTCGTCGGTCAATTGCAATCTTCGCCTTGGTGTCACGGAGATGCCCCCGCCATTCCATGAACAGGGTCCTTCTCGCTCTGCGTCAGGTAATGACGAATCTCATACACCAATGGATTATCGTTTATAAACGAAAACGAGTCAACCCCGCCGCCCCAATCAGAATGAAAGAAGCAATGAACTCGGCTCATCCGAAATTGCCGTAAACTCAGTCAGGAGCATTACATCCTTTGAAATCTGGATTTGTCGCCATTCTCGGCCGGCCCAACGCCGGCAAAAGCACGCTGCTGAACGCCCTCACCGGCGAAAAGGTGGCCATTGTCTCGGCCAAGCCGCAGACCACGCGCAACCGCATCGCCGGTGTGGTTGAAGTCGAGGCCAAAAAGGGCCAGCATCCCGCCGCGCAGATCGTCTTTGTCGACACCCCCGGCGTCCACAAGCCCGGCTCGCACCTTGACCGCCGCATGTTGCAGGAAGTCTATGAGGCTCTGGAAACTCGCGACCTGGTGCTTGTCCTCATGGACGCCACGCGCAAAGTGCAACTCGAAGCCGCCGCTGATCCCCAGCGTGCGGTAGGTCCGGACTTTAGCCCGGACATTGCAAATCCCAGCGAGGGTCATCCTGAGCGCAGCGCAGCGGAGTCGAAGGACCTGCTTATCCGGGCTTCCAAACACGACCGCACCAACTGGGCCAGCGAAGACGAGTTCCTCTTCGGCCTCATCCGCAAACTCGACTGTCCGGTCTTCCTGGTCCTCACCAAAATCGATCTCGTCCCCAAAGACCACCTGCTGCCGCTTATCGACACGCTCACCAAGCAGTTCAACTTTGCGCAGATCATCCCCGTCAGCGCCCGCAAGCGCGACGGGCTCGACATCCTCGTCCGCAAAATCGTCGACGTGCTGCCCACCGGCGAGCGCTACTACCCCAAAGATCAGTACACCGATCAGCCCCAGCGCTTCATGGTTGCCGAGCTCATTCGCGAAAGCATTCTTGTCGAGACCGGCGAGGAAGTCCCTTACGCGTCCGCAGTCGTCATCGAGCGTTTCGACGAGCCGAAGCCATTTGTACCTCGAAAGAAGGGCGCTGTACCGGCTCGCCCGCCGCTTACAAGCATCGCCGCGGCGATCTACTGCGAGCGCGACGGCCAGAAAGCCATCCTGATCGGCAAGGGCGGCGCCAAACTGAAAGAAATCGGCACCGGCGCCCGCCGCCAGATTGAGTCGCTCCTCGGCACGCGCGTTTATTTGGAGCTGCACGTAGTCGTCGAACCGAACTGGCGCGAGTCAAAGGCGTTTGTCGAATCCCTCGATTGGCGCAACCAGCTTGAGCGGCTGGCCGGCGACCAGATCACCGAGAAGCCTGCAGAAGAGCACGAGTAGGATTCCTGTTCAACCGGAACACCGCGCGTGCCCGAGGCCGACGTTACCCCTTGCTCAGCACAGCAACATCATCCGCAACTTCCGGCTGCACTGGCTTCTGCCCTTTATAGTCCGAGAAGTGGACAACGTTGTCGTATGCGTCCTTGATCAAATCCTGCAGCGGGATCACGCTGCCGTTGACGCGCTGTTCGTCCAGCAGATCCAGATCCACATCGGCCACAATCATCTGTTCCTGATTGATCGTCCCCTCAGCGGCGATCCCATCGCGCGCAAAGAAGTAGTCCGAAGGCGTCAGAATCGCAGCCTGCCCGTAGTTGGTATTCATGTAGGGAACCAGCGGCAAATTGCCAACCGTCCCCGTCATCGCCACATAGACCTGGTTCTCGATCGCCCGCGCCTGCGCGCAATAGCGAACCCGGCAAAAGCCTTCGCGTCCATCCGTGCAGGAGGGAACAAACAGAATCTCCGCGCCCGCTTCGGCCATCACGCGCGCCACTTCGGGAAACTCGACGTCGTAGCAGATGAGAATGGCAATGTTGCCGAAGTCGGTGTGGTAAAGATACAGCCCATGGCCGCGGCTCAGTTGGTACGGTCCGCTCTCGGTAGGCGTCAGGTGAACCTTCTTCTGCCGGAAGACCTGCCCATTGGGCGTAAACAAATGCGCCGCGTTGAACACCTTCCCTCGTTGGAAGACCGGATGCGTTCCACCAATGATGTAGATCCCCGTTTCCTTGGCCAGCCGCGTAAACAACGCCTCGTACTCCGGCGCCATGCGCGCCAATCGCCGCACAGCCATCGCGGGGGCAGGCTCTTTGATGTAGCTGAGCAACTGCATCGTGAAGAACTCTGGGAACAACAGGAAGTGGGCTTTGTAGTCCTTGGCGCTGCGCACAAAGAACTCAACCTGGTGGGCGAAGTCATCAAAGCTGGCAATCGGCCGCAGCAGGTATTGCACGGCGGCAATTCGCACGCGCCGGGGCCGCGGAGTGCCACGCATCGACTCGGCCGCCGCCTGTTCCAGCGCTGCATGTTGCAACCCTGCCTGCAAGCTGACTGACGAAGTGTATTCCGGGTTCAGCCATTCCAGCACGGTCGCAAATCCGCACGATTCCGTATCGTGCATATACCCGGGAACAACATCCAGCACCACCAGGTCGTTCTCGAGCTGGAAGCTGAGTGCGGGATCCTTCCGTTTTCCGTCCACAACCTCGGCCACATATTCTTTAGCCGTCATCTGGTCGGCCACAGCGGAGTAGCCGGCAATGCGCCCGCCCGTCAACAGCCTTTTCAGACCGCGCTCCCTGATCAGCTCTTTGCGTGTCTCATAAAACAGTGTCCCGATGCCCATATGGCGCGCAATCGGATCCACGCCCAGATCGGCGCCATACAGGGTCATGCCCTGGGCGTTGTGCGTCGTGAACGATCCGTCCCCGGTGATCAACGACCAATTGGCCGACTCGGCATAATCATCCCAATCGATCAGCAGCGAGCTGGCCGAACCCAGAATAGAGCCCGTCGAGTCGGTAACCACCAACTGCCCCTCGGGGAAAACGGCCAGGTGGTTCTGGATTTGCTCGGCCCGCCACGGGGGTAGACCGGGAAACGCGCGCACCTGCAGGTCGATGACCGCCGGAATGTCGTCAAGCGTCATCTGCCTGACGCAGAATGGGTGAAATGAGTTGTCCGTCGTGGCCATCGATACGCTCCTCAGCTTCTTAGAAGCTGCAGACAGCCAGTCTACCCGTCGAATGTTACACGGAATGTAACAAACTGCTCATTTCTTGGGCGGTGCCTGGGGGCATGCATCCCGTCAAATCCGGATAAAACGCAGCTTCATGCTCCTCGAACCCGTCCGCGTCCATTGTTCTTCACGGCGTACATCCTTGAATCTGCAGCGCCAATCACCGCATGGACCGTCTTCCCGTCCACCGGAGCCGTTGCCACACCCACGCTCGCGCTGACGGTCAGGTGCAAGCCATTCTTCATCGCAAAGCGGGTCGCCATCAGTGCGCGGTGCACTGCGTGGGCTTGCTCCAATGCGGTCTCCGGCCCCAGGTCCGGCATCAGGATGACGAATTCGTCTCCGCCGTAGCGAAAGCACCAGTCCTGCTTGCGGCTTAGCTCTTTTAGTCGCCCGCCGGTCCGGGCCAGCAGCTCGCTGCCTACCAGGTGCCCGTGCACGTCGTTTACCAGCTTGAAATGGTCCAGGTCGAGAAATGCCAGGCTCACCGGCAACCCCAGCCTGCCGCAACGCTCCAACTCCCGTCCCAGCACTTCGTAGAGTGAGCGCACGTTATAAAGCCCGGTCGTGTCGTCCGTAATCGTCAATTGCTGAATCCGCTTCACATCGCGCGCATTTTCAATGGCGATTGCCGCGTGGTCGGCCAGAATGTGCAGGAAAGCGATCGTGTAATCCGTCATCTGGTCGGCGCGCGGATTGAATATCTCGATCGCGCCATGTGTGCCTTTGCGTCCGCGCAGCGGCATGCAAATCACCGACTGTACCCTTCGCGCCGGCACCCCATGTTCCTTCTTCAGTCGCGGGTCCTCAACCGATTCCGGCACAATCAGCGTCTCTCCGTGCTCCACCACCCACCCGGCCACGCCTTCGCCCACCTTCACCCGCAACCCGCTCAGTGCCTCTTGTTCGCCTCCCGCAGCCAGAGCGTAGTAAAGCTCATTGCTTGTTTCGTCCAGCATCAGAAGCGTCCACAGTTCCGCCTCGATGATCCGCTCCATCTGTTCAAGGATGGTGCGCAGAATCGCATCCAGGTCGAAGCTTGAGGTGAGCGAGCGCGTCAGATGGTGGAAGACAAGCAAATCCTTAAGCGGAATGCGGTCTGGGTTCTCTTGCTTCATTGCGGGACCCTTCAGGGAACTCCCTGGGCCAATCGCCGACACTCCGCCATTCTGTCACACGCACCTGTCGCAGCGGAATCAACCCCCGATGTGCACCATCGATCGAGAAGGTTTCAGAAACCCAGGCTCGCCAATATGATGGCGAGCTTCCTTCCCCTGGACCGTCGCAGCAATGTACGCACGCAGCTCCGCATCGCCGGCTCCGCTTCGCAGCCGTCCATACAGGTCGTGCTCCACCTGGCTGAACAGGCATGTCCTGATCTTTCCGTCTGAAGTCAGCCGCACCCGGCTGCAGGCCCCGCAAAAGGCCTGGGTCACCGCTGCAATAATCCCGATCTCGCCCACCCCATCCTCAAATGTGTAGCGTCGCGCCGTCTCGCTCGCCTCGCGCGCAGGCATCTCCACCAGCGGCAACACCCGCCCAATGCGCTCCACAATCTCCTTCAACGGGACAACAATCTCCGGCGTCCACAGCCGCCCTTCCTCCAGCGGCATAAACTCGATGAACCGCACCACCACATCTTCTTCGCGTGCAAACCGGGCAAAGCTCTCAATCTGGTTGTCATTGAACCCGCGCAGAAGAACGCAATTCACCTTGAGTGGCGTCAGTCCCGCCGCGCGCCCCGCACGAATCCCCGCCAGCACGGCCGCAAAGCTTCCCGGAACCCGCGTAATCCGCTCAAAGATTTCCGGATCAACTGCATCCATGCTCACCGTTACACGATTCAAACCCGCAGCCTTCAGCGGCGCAGCCAGCCCATCCAGCAAGTGTCCGTTGGTGGTCAGAGCCAGGTCCGGAGGCTCGCCGTCCACGGTGCGCAGCGCGGCCAGCTCCCGCACCAGCTCCACAAGCCCGCGCCTCAGCAGCGGCTCGCCGCCCGTCAGTCGCACCTTGCTGATCCCCAGGCCGACGAACAGCTTGATCAGCCGCAGGTATTCTTCAATGGTCAGCTCGGGATATTGCGCGCCAACCTCGCCCGTGCGGCAGTAGATGCACTTGTAATTACAGCGGTCGGTGATGGAGACGCGCAGATCGTGAATAATCCGCCCATGGCTGTCAGTCAGCCGTGCGTGGGCAGTCGTCGATTGGGCCAGAATTGGGGAAGCAGCAGCCATTGGAAGCCTCTAGGCTATACCCTTTTGGATGACTGCGGGCAGGATCGGTTGCAATCGAGGTTCAGTCCAGCCGCGGTGTTCCCTTGCGCAGAACCATTCCCGTCAGCCCGAAAACTATGATGATTGTGACCGCAATCGCAAAATAATACGCAATCGGGTGCGCCCAGCCCGGCGAGTAGGTCAGATCCTGCCCAACCCACAGCAGCAGGATCGTGGCGATAACCGCAAACTGCCCCGCGATGACCAGGAACGTGTGTCCCAGGTCGCGCCGCTTGTCCAGCGCCTCCACCTGGTCGGGGGTCAGGTTGCGCTCTTCGGGGGGAAGCAGGTGATTCGCCATCTCGTTCTCTCCTCTTGATCGTGCAGCCTGCTTCGCCAACCTCCGGCCTGCCTGCTCACTTCTTCGATTCAAACACAGACTCAAGCTCTTGCGCCAGTCCGCCTGCGAACTTCCAAAATCCGCGCTTTTTCATTCGAATTTGACCGCCAACGCTATACATTAGTGTGACTGCGGTTCCATCCCCCAACCAGAGGTCATCATGCGTGCTCCTTCCCCCGCGAACGATGGCATGGGCAGCCTGCTCACCGATGGAACCTGCCGTTTCCGCGTCTGGGCCCCCAACGCCAGCCTTGTCCAGGTCTTTGGCGACTTCAGCAACGGCCAGCCGATTGACCTTGCATCCGAACCCGGCACCGGCAACTGGTCCGCCGACCAGATCCCTGCCAACGCCGGCGACAAATACCAATACATCATCACCAACGTCGGCGGTCCCGATAACAACAACTCCCAACCATGGACCCGCACCGACGCCCGTGCCTACCAGGTGCAAAGTTCCAACCCCGCTTCGATGGGCTACATCGTCGGACCGTTTCCTGAGAATCGCGTCCCATTCACCACGCCCTCCTTCAGCGACTTCCTCATCTATCAACTCCACATCGGCTCCTACGCAGGCCACAACGATGGCATCGCGGTCACCAACAACACAGCCACCTTCGTCGACATCATCGCCAAGCTCGATTACATACGCGGTCTCGGTTTCAACGCCATCGAGCCGTTGCCGATAACCGACTGCCTCTGCGACCTGAATGGCGCCGGCGAAGGCTACGGTCCATCCGATATGTTTGCGTCTGAGGACGCCTACGCCACCAGCCCCGACCAGGCCGTCGCCGAGCTGATCCAGCTTATCGACGCAGCCCACACCCGCGGAATTGCCGTAATCCTCGATGTCGTTTACAACCACGCCGCCATCACCGATAACCGCTACTGGCAATACGACGGCAACTTCGCCGGAGACAACGGCGTTGAGGGCGGCATTTACTTTGTCCATGGACATCCCACTCCCTGGGGCGCGGGTTTCGCCCTCTGGCAACAGGAGGTCAAGGACTTCCTCCTCGACAACGCGCGCATGCTGCTGGGCCAGTATCAGGTGGATGGGCTGCGCTTCGATGCCGTCCAGGCCATTCAACCCGACGCCGTCGAATACGTCGTGCAATCGCTGCGCCAGGAGTTCCCTTCGAAGTACCTCATTGCCGAATACAATCCTAACGACCCAAATACATCAGCTGCTCCCGGCGTCGATCCCTACGGCACGCTGGGCTTCTGCGCCACCTGGGATATGAGCAGTCCCTGGGATACCTTCAACCTGCTCAACTCGGATAACACGGTCCCGCTGCTACTGGCTCGCATCGGCGGTTTCTCAGATCCGAATAACTGGCACCTCATCACCTATCTCACCGGCTCACACGATCAGATTTATGGCGGACAGGGAAACACAGGCGTCTTCTTCACCCAGCGCTTTGGCGGACGCGCCAACGGATGGGCTACCGCCAAGGCGCGCCTCGCATGGGCTCTCAACGCCACACTTCCCGGCACCCCCATGCTCTTTATGGGGACCGAAGGGCATATCGACGGCACCTGGGATCCGGCGGTCATCACCAACGCGCAAGGCGTCGTCACCACCGACCTGCGCATCGACTGGTCAAAGATCGGCGACCCAATCGGCGCTCCCATGCAGCAGATGGTACGCGACGCAAACAACCTCCGCTGGGCGCATTCCGCGCTCCGCTCGCCGGCCGGCATCGTGGTCCATGTCGACTATCAGAATCAGGTGGTCGCCTTCACCCGGTACAACACGGAAGGCGATGAGCTGCTGGTCGTGGTGAATGCAGGCAATGGGCAGTGGTGCTCCGGCGATTACGGCGTGAACATGGGAGGCGGGTCCGGAAGCTGGACAGAGATCTTCAACTCCCAGGCTTCCATCTACGGCGGCGTCAACACAGTGGGCAACTACGGATACGCGATCCCCGTGACCAACGGCCAACTCAGCATCAACCTGTCCAGTTGGAGCGTCCAGATTTTCAGCCAACAATAAGGCAGACCCAAGCCAATCCCCGCCTCACAGGCCGTTCAAAATCGAACATCCAATTTCGCTTTCGCACAACACATGCTCGGTCCACTCTCGGCATCCCGCTCAAAACAAACCGCTTTTCTCCTGCCCGGTTTGGCGGATAAAGTGCATTCTTGAGAGGCACGTCGTTGTGTGCCCGGAGGTCCGGATGAATCCTTTGTTGCAAGACGTGCGTTACGCCCTTCGCCAACTGCGCCGGTTGCCCGGATTCACCCTCACTGCCGTTCTCACACTGGCCTTCGGCATCGGCGCCACCACGGCCATCTTCTCCATCGTTGAAGGCGTTCTGCTGCGTCCGCTTCCGTTTCTCGATCCGGCATCCCTGGTCACAATGGGCGACAAACTTGAGGGAGTTGCCTACGACGAGGGCGAAGCCCCGGGCGTTACCGCTCCCGGCGTTCAGATCTACATGCGCGACACGCATGCATTCTCCAGCGTGGGTGCCTTTCAAACCTCGACCTACGAACTTTCCGGGCTGGGCGAGCCTTCGCAGATCAACGCCGCGCGCCTCACCTCCAGCATCTTCCCGGTGCTCGGTGTCTCGCCGCTCATCGGCCGCGCCTTCACGCGGCAGGAAGATGAGAGCGGCCAACAAGTGGTCCTGCTCAGCTACCAGACCTGGCAGAGCCGCTACCACGCCGATCCGCACATTCTGGGGCAGAAGGTTCTGCTCGATCGCAAGCCCTACGAAATCATCGGCGTCATGCCGCGCAATTTCGAGTTTCCCCTCACGCCCGGCCAGCTCAACCGCAGCGAGCTCTGGATGCCCATGAGCCTTACCCAGCCCGAAACTGTTCAGGGAGCGGGCGCATGGGCGTACACCCTCATCGGCCGTCTCAAGCCCGGCGTTACTCCCATGCAAGCCCAGCAGGATGCCGAGGGCGCCGCGCAGGAAATCATGCGCAATTTTCCCCCGGCGCTTTCCAGCCGCCGCATCCATCCTTTCGCCCAGCGGCTCGATGAGGTCACCGTCTTTCAGGCTCGGCCATCGGTGCGCATGCTCTTCTTTGCCGTTGTTGTGGTCCTGTTCATCGCCTGCGCCAATCTCGCCGGCCTGCTGCTGGTGCGCGTCATCCGCCGCCGCCGCGAGATCTCCGTCCGTCTCGCCCTGGGCGCAAGCGCAGCGGCCGTTCTCCGCCAATCCCTTGTTGAATCCATGTTGCTCAGCATCGCAGGCGGATTGCTGGGGCTGG
This sequence comes from Occallatibacter sp., assembly GCA_049518435.1. Lineage (GTDB taxonomy): Bacteria > Acidobacteriota > Terriglobia > Terriglobales > Acidobacteriaceae > Telmatobacter. The sequence continues at coordinate 17,340 of JBEKRU010000115.1, forward strand.
TTCTGGCTTTCGTCGCTCTTCGTGTCGGCGTCAGCTTTCTTCCTGAAACTCTCCCCCGCGTCAGCTCCATCACCCTTGACTGGCAAGTGGCCGTTTTTGCGCTCGCGCTGGCGGTGCTCACAGGCCTTCTCTGCGGCATTGTTCCAGCCATCGCCGCGGCGCGTACCAGCGTGAACGATGCTCTCAAGGAAGGCGGGCGCACCGGCTCGGCGGGAGCAGGACATGCACGCCTTCGCTCCATTCTGGTGGTGGCCGAGCTGGCCGTGGCCCTGGTGCTGCTCACCGGTTCGGGCCTGCTGCTGCGCAGTTTTCAAAAAATGCGCAGCGTCGACCTCGGCTTCCGCGCCGACCACACCCTTACCGCGTCCTACAGCCTGCCGCACCAGCAGTACTCAACCCAGGCAGCCATTGACGCCTTCAATTCAACGCTGCGTTCAAGGCTGGAGCAGACTCCCGGCGTCGAGGCCGTGGGCCTCACCACCATGCTCCCCGCCGCCAGCGTCGAGTACCGCGCAACCTTCACCCCCGATGGGTACAATCCTCCAAAAGGCGCAGGGCTGAACCTGGCCTGGGTTCCCCAGGTCATCGGGAACTACTTCCAGGCGCAAGGGATCCCAATCATTCGCGGCCGTGGCTTTACGGCCTCAGACGATCTTCCGGGTGCACCGCTGGTGGCCATCGTCAATCGCTCCCTGGCCGAGAAATACTGGCCCGGTCAGGATCCCATCGGCAAGCGTCTGCACCGCGGCCCCGCCCAGGCGAGCAAGCTGCCATGGATTTCAGTGGTGGGGGAGATTGGCGATGTGAAGCAGATGGCCGCCGACCAGCCCACGGCGGAGCAGATCTACGTGCCCGCAAGCCAGGTAAAAACAACCGCAGGTTCGTTTGCCACGGCCAGCTTTGTAACCGGCAACCGCGGCTCCATCGTGGTGCGCGGCCAGTTGCCGGCCGAACAGATGGCTGGCTCCCTGCGGGCAATTGTCCACTCGCTTGACCCGCAGCTTCCACTCACCGATGTTGAATCCATGGACCGCGTGGTGGGAGAAGGGCAGGCCACGCGGCGCTTCATGACTATTCTGATTTCCGCCTTTGCCGGTGGAGCCTTGTTGCTTGCCGTGCTTGGCATTTACGGCGTGATCGCCTTCTCGGCAGCCCTGCGTGCCCACGAAATGGCCATTCGCCTTGCTCTCGGTGCCCAGCGCGCGGGCGTCATGCGGCTGGTCCTTACTTCGGCGGCGAAGCTTGGCCTGCTCGGGTGCGGAATCGGAGCGATAGTGGCCGTCTTCACCACACGTCTTCTGCGCTCCGTGCTTTTCCAGGTGGATCCGGTCGATCCGGTGGTGATCGCCCTCGCCGCCGCCGCCATTCTGCTGCTCACGCTTGGTGCTTCTGTTGCCCCAGCCCGCCGCGCTGCAGCCATCGAACCCGTGGAGGCGCTCCGAACCGAGTAGATGTGCGAAGGGGCACGACTTCAGCCGTGCCGTAAGTGGCACAAAAAAGAAATGTTGGGCTTTACAGGCTGCTGAAAAACTCGTATGAACTCAAATGCAAGGTTCTGTAACCAGGGCACGGCTTGAGCCGGGCCGAAAAAGGCCAATAGAATGAGTCGGGCTTTAGCCCCTGCTACGCTTCATCGACCGAGTCTGCTTCGGTCCAGGGAGTTTTTCCGCAGCCTGCTGCTTCGGTCCAGGGAGTTTTTCCGCAGCCTGTTCAGTCGTGCCGATAAAGCCAATAAAGTGAATCGGGCTTCAGCCCCTGCTACAGCTCGCCCAAAGCCTGCATGCGCCATCCCTACTCCGACAAAAACGCCAGCGACTGCAATTGCGTAATCTCGAATGGCTTACGGCAGCGCACATTGGTGCAGGAAAGCTTGTCGTCCCGCCGCACCATGTACGACTGCGCCTTGGCAAAGCGCGCCCGGTCCCGTTCGTCTGCATTCCGAGGCAGTTGTGCCCGTTTCCGCCGGACTACCCAGCTCACCTGGTACTCGCCGGCCTGCCCGCACTTGGGGCAGGTCAGCGTGTGCTTCCGCATTTCCGTCGTCTCATTGAAAAACTCGCGCTCTTCCATCGTGATTCGGCCCTCGGATGCGACCACTCCGAAAAAACTCAATCGAGAGGTTCCGCAGATTTCGATTTCCCCGAAAATTGCTCTACGGGGCTTTCGTTTCGTACCAAACTCTTCCATACTCATGCTTGCCATGACGAAACGCAAGCCAACCCCATTCTCTGCCACCAAGGCCGTAAAGGCCAACGCCCGAGAGCGCGTAGGCCAGCCAAAACCCGCGCGCATTGTAGATACCGTGCCTCGCACCGGTCGCGAAACCAAGCACAAACCCAAGCTCGAAGAAATCATCCGGCAGGAGGAATAACCGCATTGGCATAGGCCGCATGTCGAATGGCCCAGCGGATTTCACTCCAAGGCCCACTCCCATCCTCGATACAGCGTAAAAGCCTTCGCTGTTGTTCGTGATGCGCTGCAGAAAATTACCTCCCTCGGGCGCACAATAAGAACAGTGAACCTCCGAGCAACACCTGCCAGACGAATTAACCATAAACCCTTCCAAAGTAAGGCTTTTCCCGTAGCTGCTTTCGCAACGGTAGGTCAATGGTGAATTCTTCTTGAGTTTCCTGGCCTTCCAGGGTGAATGAACGCAGTTTTCCTCCCCTTTCGAGGTTAATTGGCGTGGTTTTCCTCCCCTTCCAGCGTGAATGATCGAGCTTTTCGTCACCTTCCAAGGTGAATTATCGTGGCCTTCCTAACCTTTCAGGGCGATGTTTTATCGGTTCCTTGCACTGTAAACATATGATAATAAGTTACTTAGAAAAATCGAGGAAGAAGAGGAAATAGACGGCCCCTGCGTTTCCGGGCTGTGAAACTGTGAGACCAGCTAACCAGCTCAAAATAAATAGTTTACAAGAGAAAAACCCACAGAAGCACAGCCCCTGTGATTCTGCGAAACTGAGACGCTCATCTGGCCTACTGATTCAACGGTTTCAGGCTGTACGGTCCCGGCAGCTGTTTCCCTGCCTTCTTATCCTCACCCTCTGCTGCTGGATTGCCGTTGACCGCGGTTCTGTTTGAGTAAATCCGGAACGAAACATACAGGTCCAACATCACCGCAACCGGCTTTCCACCCTTCGTTGCTGGCTCAAAGCTGGCTTTGCGAATCGAATCCACCGCGCTTTCATCCAGCCCGAAACCAATGGGGCGAGCCACCGCAATTTCGCCGGGTTTGCCATCGGCTTCGATCACGGCGTGATAAAGAGCGGGCCCGGCGATGCCGCTGGCTTGCGCCCACTCGTTCGACGGCGGTTCAAACTTCGAGACCAGCACCGCCTTCTTGTCCACCGTGTTCTGACGCAGCACCGCCGGATCCTTGGGCCGGTAATCTGATTTGGCCGCCACCGCCTGATAGTAGAGCTTCCAGAAGTCAGGCATCGCGGCCATCATGCGATCGTCGAGCCCTGGCGCAAAGATCTTGTCGAGTGCGTCCTTCAATAGCTTGGCGGCATGAGCCGGCGACGTCGTCGTGGTCACACTTCCTGGATCCGCCGGCCGTTCAGCTTCCGGAGCAGCCGCCATTTCCGCCTTCGCCTGATCAGCATCACTCAACTCTTTTGTCTCAGGTGAAGCCGTCGGGGATGGTTCAGCACCTGCGGATGCAGCCTGTGGCGCGGCACCTTGACTCGGTGTCGCAGCTTTGACGAGCTGAGCTTTTGCTTTGCCGTTTTCTTTCTCTTTCTTCTTCTTGGGCGTCACGACCAATTCGCGATCAATCGTGATCTTTACAACTTTCTTTTTGGTCGTAATTTTGACCCTGTCCAAGGCCTTGGTGGGGTCTTCATACGGCAATGCTCCCAAAAAGTGCAGGCCGTAGCGGGCACCTTCCAGTTCCACTTTGTGCTTTGTCAGATGCACCTTGTCGATCTGGATAGCACTCAGCGTGTACGAGCCTTGCGGTGAGTGACCAATCAGCCCGCCGTTCTCGTTGAAACTCAAGCTGTTGTCCAGAAAGCCTCCGCGCAGGTAGAGAGGCTTGCCGACGAGCATCTGCTTCAGTGCCTCCTCGGTGATGCCACCAGGCTGCGGAGTTTCGGCCCTGGACTCGGAGTTTTGAGATTCTGTCGTCGGAGGTGCGGAATTGGGAACCGCCTGGGCGGCCGGAGTTGTCTCCGGTAGTGTCTGTCCCGCTGCAGGTTTCTCTGGTTCCTGCGCCGTAGCTGGAGACTGTGTGGGCGCCGTCTGCTGTGCGGCATGATCGGGAGCCTGAGCCTGAATTGGACTCGCGGTGGGCGCTGCAGGTTGTTGTGGTTGCGCTTGCGGCTCTTGCGCGGCTCCATACCCGCTGAAAGTCAGCATGAATGCGCAGCACATTGCCGCGAAACCAAATCGGGCTCTCGCTGCAGCCGAATGCTCATGGCCTGGGCAAAACTTGCTTGGAATCATAATGGGACCTTTGGACGCCACTGTAACAGGAATTGAGGAACTATCGGTAAAAAGGATCACTTCTCTGCTTTTGCCGCCGGCCTCGCGTTTCAATCTCCTTCCGGGGCTCGATTTAAACGCCACAGAATCCGTCGGAAAAGCCCGAGAAGCCTTCGTGTATCCGAAACATTGGGCGCCAGCCTGCGCAGCATCAGACGCAGTTCGTGCCGGCTCGCCTCACGCATTGAGCCACGGATGTTATCGGCAGAAACCATCGTTTGTTCCACTACCGTAGCCAGGAGTTCCAGATCGCCGCACGTGGACGCGGGACGAAGCTCGCTGTTGGTGGGCACGTCGATTGCCGGACCGCGCACGGCCAGTTCATAAAGGCACACCGCCACCGCCTGGCCAAGATTCATTGAAGGCTGCCGCGGATCAGTGGGGATCTGCAGAAGCATGTGGCAGAGGGAGAGGTCGTTGCGCGTGAGCCCATGCTTCTCCGGGCCAAAGACGAGTGCTATGCGGCCGCTCCGTTCAAATTCAAGCCGGATCAAAGGCGCGAGATCGGGAAGGGAAACCACGCGCTGCTCCGGTTTGCGATAGGTCAGTGTTCCCGTGCCGATGACCAGGGTGCAGGCTGCAACGGCTTCAGCGAGGGTGGAATGCTGCTGGGCGTTTTCTAGGAGCTCCGGGGCACCGACGGCGGAGCGTGCTTCTCGCCAGTGCGCTTCGAACGGAGCGACAACATCCAGACGCGAGAAGCCGAAGTTGGCCATAGCCCGCGCCGCCGCACCAATGTTGAGTGGGTTGCGGGGCGAGACGAGCACGACGTTGAGGCGGTCGCGTTGTAAATCGGTCAGCAAGAGATGATTGTAGAGCGCAAAAGGGGACAGTTGCCGCCATTCAATGGGATTCGAAATCGCTCCGGAATGGCTTCGCAGGCTCATTGAATTCCGAATCTAAAACGGAATCGGTCCATGGCCATGGGATTCCGTTGCTGGCGGCGGAGATGAAAATGTTCTAGCCTCAGAATGTGATCTGGACCAACCCAGCTGAAGCGGCACTGAGCGAACTGAGTACCGCGCCTCTGGTGCGCTTCTCATTGCTGGCGCTCAGTTCGATCTTTTTCCTGGTGGATCCCTTCGCGGCTATCCCATCGTTTTTGGCCATTACGGAGAGCGTGGATCCGGCGCGCCGCAAGCGAATGGCCAAGAAGGGGGCGGTGACCTGCTTCATCGTGCTGACGAGTTTTGCCCTGGCGGGCCAATACATTTTCCAAATGTTCGGAATCAAGCTGCCGGCTTTTGAAGTGGCGGGCGGCCTCATCTTGCTTCTGATTGGGCTGGATATGCTGGAAGCGAAACGCTCGCCCACGCAGGAGGCGCACGGGGATACGGAAGAAGCCGCAGCCAAGGAAGATGCGGGGATTGTGCCGCTGGGAATTCCGATGCTGGCTGGTCCGGGCGCGATCTCTTCTGTCATGGTGTTGGTGGGCCAGGTGCCTTCGATCTGGCATTGGGAGATGGGCGCGATTCTCGGCTCCATCGCTATTACCTGCCTGATCAGCTACTGGGTGCTGGCCGGAGCGAGCCGTGTGCGCAAGGTGATGGGCGAAACTGGTATCCGCATCCTGGTTCGCATCATGGGTCTCTTACTGGTGGCGCTGGCCATGCAATTTTTTGTGAATGGCCTTACTGATCTGGGGCTTATTCCGCGGCATCCACTTTAAAGGACGTTTCCCACAGAAAGAGGCGTCCTTCCACAGGGTGCGGGGCTTGCTTTCGGAGTGGGTGATTGCTATGATCGTGAAGTTGCAAGCGGGAGGCACTTGAGTGTGCAGCCGGGTGCAACAAAAGCCAGTCGGCAACTTGCAATCAATGACTGACTGTGTTAAGGTTTGAAAGTTGCAGTTGAGCAGTAAGTAGCAGTGGAGCCTCCCGGTGGCCTTTATGGCCTGCCCCGATGAGGGAAGTGGGAAGCTGGTTCGTTGGATCGGGTGTGGCAAGAGCCCCTGGATCCGCTGTAGGGAAACCCTAGAGAGAACAAGCCATTGCAAGACCCGGGAGTTTATCTCTCGTGAGCCCTAGCGGCTCAAGCAAATATTGCTGGTTGCTATTTGATATTTTGCGCTGTGCGTCGTTTCTGGACGAGGAGTTTACTTATCTGGGTCGCCTGAAAAAAAGGCATTGACACAGAAGGCAAACTTCGATAGGTTTAGAAGGTTCGCGCAAAAACGCTGGGAGCTGCGGTAATACGCAAAATCAGCGAGCGCAACAAGTTCGAGGACACCTTGACTTTCGAGTCTGGGCCTCGATCCAAAAGGGACCGCTCAGGCGGACAACCCTCAAGGATCTTTGACAAATTGGTTGAACATGCCAGTCGTGAGATGTGATCGAGTTTGGCTTGATCATTCTCACAAGGTAAG
>JBEKRU010000116.1:0-18420 GCA_049518435.1 Occallatibacter sp.
GTCTGGTACGGCAGAATGCTTGCCAAATCGTAGAGAGGCGCGAGTCGTACCGCACCACCGCCACCTAGCAGCAGAGCATAGTTCTTTGCATGAGCATCCGTCCCGGCGATTAGCCAATTGAAGATGTTCGCATCCACAAACGACTGTATGTCTTCTTCTGGATTGCTCGACTGCTCCCTCAACAGTTCCGCAATCGTGCGCGCTCCCGGCCCTCCATCGCTCTCATACTTGCGCGTGGGATGAAGGCCGAGAGCCTGGCACAAATCTTCTTGGTGGATGCGCGCCCACCGCCCACCACTCCTCACGCGGTCATAGCGCTCCACAACAATCGCGATCTCGTCGCCGAAATGCTGAACGCTTGAGTTGGGAACGATCAGGCCTACGGCCCTGGCCAACCGCAGCGAGAAGTGCTCGTTCTCCGCATGACCATCCCATTCACCCGTGGGTGGTTTGAGAATATGTGTGGTTGGAACACGGCCAGATGGAACACCCCACCGTTTGCGCTCGAACAGAAGAGCGGTCTTGGGTTGTGCCCCGGCGAGGCTGAACTGTCCCGTGTCCTGAGCACTGCGCCATGCGGAATGATCCGCGCGCAACGCACGCAACCGCTCGGCGACGTCATCCTCAGTAAGCCATTTGACTTCCTTGGCAACCGTATCCGATTGCAGCGCTTCAAGGCGTTCCGGACGAACAAACTGAACTGCGCCTGCGCAGTCTTCTCCCACATGGGCAATCAGCCGAAACACATTCTTCGGAGAAACCTGAAAGCGCCTGCCCCAGTTCTCAAGAACCCGGTCGTTATCGGGCAGCAGTCCCCATAGAAAAGCCTCGATTCGCGCATGTCCGTGCTCCGCCGAGGCCAGCGGCATGGAAAGCGATAGCGGATAGGCGTTGGGATCGGCTCTCCAGTCATCGCTATACACTAACGAGAGTCTGGAGTTCTTGTAGTGAACCGTACCGACTTCGCGGCCATCGAGCAGAGCAATCAGTTGATTTGTCATATCTGCTTCTTCAGGAGCGGCTTCTTCAAGGAGTCCAGAACGCTATTGATGTCCGGCGCTTTCGCTTTGCCAAGCGGAGGAGTTGCGAGCGAAGTGTCCGCTTCCAGGTCGATGGATATTTCGAGGCTCTTCAGTGTACGCAAGATGAGGCCGATTTCGGCGCCAGGCTTCCCTTGTTCCACTTCGACGAGCCACTTCCGGCTCGTACCGGCCTTCTTAGCCAGTGCAATTTGATCCATCCCGAGTCTGGTTCGGCGCTCCCGGATGAAGGCCCCCAAATCGGTAACGGTTCGGATACGCATCGCGCACACCTCCACTCTTCATGAGAGTAACCGAACGGTGACAGTCTGTAAAGAGAGCGAGCGGTGACATTCCATTGAGAGAGTGGGCGGTTACAAGGCAAACCAAGGGCGCGCCAGCAACTTGCAGTCCCACCTGATCTTCCTTGAGCGTATTGGACAGTCGGAAACAGCCGAGATTCTTGTCGCGAAATTCGACGAACACTGGCCGACTTTTCATTCCTATCTTTCCCACTTTCAATCAATTCGTTGCTGGCAAGGCGTCATTTAGAGGACAATATGCTCCAGTGTTTAGACCGGACCAGCACGACACGGACAAGAAGGGACAAGCGCTGCTCCGCTCGTCCTTCGCGGATGCCGGCTGGGAGGTAACGCAGATTGGCGAAGACTACGGCAGGGATTTTGAGATTGAAGTTTTCCGTGACAAGAAAACGACTGGCGTCCTGTTCAACGTTCAGTTGAAAAGTACAGAGAGTCCTTCATACTCCGCCGGGGGCGACTTTCTGTCGGTTGAGCTGGACATGCCGAACGCCCGCTACCTGGCGTTGGAACTCGAAACACCGGCCATCCTTATCCAGGCCGAGGTCACCCAGAAGAGGCTTTTCTGGTCAGCACCCCAGATTGACCTAGCGCTCCTCAATACTTTGGAGAATAGACCCCATGGCCAGACCTGCACGGTCCGGGTACCGACACTGAACGAGCTCTCTGCAACTAAGGACAAATTGCTGGACACCGTGACCAGCCTGCTCACGCTGCTAGCAGCAAGGAAACTGTCCCAGACGGACACGCGGGATTTCGTTGCGGCGACCACATCGATGGCGGAGAGTACTAGGCTCAAGCAGGAACTCCGGGACAAGGCAGACGCTCTGGAGATGATGGATGCCCAGGCGAACACGGAGTCTGGCGAATTCGATGCGGCCCGTAGGGCGATTCAGTCCGTTATCTCCTCGCCGCTATCAAGCGTTGAGTCGAAGTTTTTTGCTCTCCTAATCGAAGAAAAGAATGAGCGGCTCGCGCTCCGCGGGGAAGAACGATACGGCTCTGAGCATCTTGATGTGGTGTTGTCGACCGCGAACAAACTTCGCAAGCTAACGCACAATGGGCCCGGTGCCCTCAAGTATTACGCTCTGGTCACGCAGGTCGCTGCCGACTTTTACTCACTGACCCGAGAAGATTGGGGGCTGTACCAGAATTGGAAAGTCCACGAGAAAACCGGTGACCTCTGGTGGCGCGCCAAACTCCGTGTAATACGCGCAGAGACGAGCGATCGCATCGAGCGGAAGCTCAAGCAGTTTTTGAGACTGGTTCGCCTTAGTGAAAGGACGCCCTTCCAGTCGGCTCTGCCCGTCGCCTTTCTAAGGATAGTGGAGGGCGGAGCGACCTTGATCAACCGCCTCGAATTCGAAGGGATGGCGGATACCGCAGACTCGATCCGGGATCTGATCTTCCGCGTCTGCAAGCTGGCGGCAGCCATAGCCGCCAACTTCTCGATGGACAGGGAGCGCGCGCTTGCGGCCATGTCTTCAGCCATGCTGTCCAGAAACCGTCAGGCCGAATGCGTCTCGTGGGCTGAAGCCGAGGTCGAAAAAATTGCAGATGAGGAAATCCGGAACTCGGCACGAATGGCGATTGCCGACCAGCCTGTCACGTTGGGTGGGGAGGCGCTGATCGACGATCCGATCCCAATGCCGATGGAACAGCAAATCTACGAGAACATGGCATCAGGACTCGGGATCGATCTGTCCAACACGGAGGACCTAGTTTCCCAAATGGTGAAGGTCGGCATCGACGACCTCGACCCAACTCGGGTCCTGCGTGATTGCAGGCATTTGTTCTGGACCTTCAGCCGACAGGGACATAACTTTTTTCACTTGATGCTTGCGCAGCAATTGCAGCTCCCCACGATGGGGGGGAAAGTGCTTCACTGCACCTTGCATGGCTACACTCGCGTCGGCCTATCTCTCGATGAGACCTACCAGCGGTTCCGTGACGACTATTGCGACAAATGCCCTGATCGATCGCCTAGGTCTGCAGACTGGCATTACACGCATGAATGGCAACAGGGTGAAAACGACCGAAACCGCGAGTTCTTAGACGGGCCACGGTCGGCGACCTACGACCGCAAGCCCGTCGGTCCGCCTCCTCCGATAGCGATGCCTGGCAAGACCTGTGCCGCATGCGGTCTAGAGTTCAACGATTCGGCTGCACCCTGGTGGTGTGGCTGGTGTCAGACTTGGTTTTGTCAGCGTCCGGAATGCCTGAACGTACACGAAAATCATCCAATGCCATTCTGATGACATCGGCCATCCTCAAGTCCTCATAAGCGGCGATATCGCCATAAGGGACTCTCGACTGATGGAGAATCCCTTTCCGCTCAGGAATCCCTCAAGGACGCTGTAGGACATACCCCGGATTCTTACGCTTGCAACGGATGCAGGGGAAGGCAGAGGCGCGGCCTAGGATGCGGCACGGACTGGCTCTTGGGCATTGCCGGAGGCGGGCGAGGGGCCAACATCCGTTGCGCCCCGCCATCGCTGGGGGTCTCGATTGCGGACAGTGCCGGTGACAGCAGGCCGGAGTTTTCTTCCATGAGCAAAATTATTTTTCGCCAACAGCCACCAAAACAGCCACTCGCCCAAAATAAAAATGGCAGCCGATTTGGCTGCCTCGCATCTAATTGATTTTATTGTGTTTCTGGCTCCTCAGGTAGGACTCGAACCTACAACCCTTCGGTTAACAGCCGAATGCTCTGCCATTGAGCTACTGAGGAGTGTCTGGCGTTAATTGTCCTCTACAAAGATAGCAGAGAGCCCGGGTTCCGTCAAAAAATCCGCCTCGCGCGCAGCCCCCAAAATGCCCATCCCAGAACCCGTGCCCAGTCCGTCCCGGAAAGGTAACATGAGAACAGCACTGGAGGCCCCATGTCCCGAATTTCCCGGCTCGACCACAGCGAAGTTGCCCCTGAAATTGCCACACTCTACGACAAGGCCTTCTCAGCCCGCGGCAACGTGCCCAACATGTTCCGCGTCATGGCCCACCGGCCGGAAATCTTCGCCACCATGCAGGCCCATTTCGGCGCAGTTCTCAATTCGGGCACCGTCTCCACCAAACTCAAAGAACTCATCATCGTCCGCACCAGCCAGGTCAACGTCACTCCTTACTGCCTCGCCAGCCACACCCTCCTCGCCAAGGGCCTCGGCTGGTCCGACGACCAACTCACCCACCTCGCCGAATGGCCTCAGCGCGACGACTTCACCCCTGCCGAGAAGGCCGCACTCCGCCTCGCCGAGACCGTTACCCGCGACGCCCACGCCGTCTCCGACGATCAATTTGCCGAACTCCGCACCTTCTACTCCGAAGGCGAAATCGTCGAACTCCTCTGCGCCATCGGCCTCTTCAATTACTTCAATCGCTTCAACAACGCCCTGCTCATGGAGCCCACCCAACCCGGCGAAGGTGGTTGCGCTCCGCCAGTGAATACAGCCGTCCCCGCCGCCTCTTTCTAGCCGTCATAACGCCGACACCTGCAGCAAGTACGTCTTCACAACAGGAGTTCCCTATCCCCATGCAACTCGAAATCCCCGCCGGCCCCTTCCGCGCATACATCTTCGACTGCGATGGCACCGTTGTCGATTCCATGCCCCTTCACTACCGCGCCTGGAAGGCCGCTCTCGCCGAATGGAACTGCGATTTCCCTGAAGACCTCTTCTACTCCTGGGGCGGCAAGCCCGTCCGCAACATCATCGCCGACCTCAATCAGATGAACGGCCTTACCATGCCCGTCGACTCCCTCGCCATCCGCAAAGAAGCCCTCTACCTCGCTCAGCTTCCCAGCCTGAAAGCCATTCCTGAAGTCGTCGAGCACATCACCGCGCAGCACGGCCGCATCCCCCTCGCCGTCGCCTCCGGCAGCCGCAGAGATTCAGTCGTCGGTTCCCTCACCAGAGTTGGCCTGCTCGACAAATTCGACACCATCGTCTCCGCTGGCGACTACATCCACGCCAAGCCAGCCCCCGACTGCTTCCTGCTCGCCGCCGAGCGCCTCGGCGTCGCCCCCAAAGATTGCCTCGTCTTCGAAGACACTCAACTCGGCATCAAGGCCGCCACCGCCGCCGGCATGGCCTCCGTCATGGTCCCCTTCATCATGCACAGAAGCTAGCGCATCCGGTCCGCAAGGAACCGCCCACCCCGCCGCCGCGTAGTCTGTTTTCAGGCAACGACAAGTGAGGTGATATGCCGCAAACCGATGAAGCGCTCGGTCCCCAGTCTCTGCCCCAACAATCCGCGACCCATTGGCCTTCCCTGCTCTCCGTCGCCGCCGCCGTCACCCTCGCGCATCTCGTCACCAATGGCCGCTACGGCTTCCACCGCGACGAGCTTCAATTCCTCAGCGATGCCCGTCACATGGATTGGGGCTTCGTCGCCTATCCGCCATTCACGCCCTTTGTCGAGCACATAAGCCTCGCCCTCTTCGGCCTCTCTCTCGTCGGTCTCCGTCTCTTCTCCGTCCTTGCTCAGGCCGCAGCCATCATCCTCACCGGCCTCATGGCTCGCGAACTCGGTGGCGCCCGCCTCGCCCAGTTCACTGCCGCGCTCGCCGTTGCGCTTTCCCCACTCCCTCTTTTTGAAGGCACCGAATTCCAATACACCACCTTCGATTACCTGTGGTGGGTTTTGATCGCCTACTTCACCATTCGTCTGCTCCGCACAGACAATCCACGCTGGTGGCTGGCCATCGGTGCCGCGGTGGGCATGGGCCTTCTCACCAAGTACGCCATCGTCTTCTACATCGCCGGCATCCTTGGTGGAGTCGTACTCTCACGCGCGCGCCGCTTCCTCCTGAGCCCGTGGTTCTGGGCCGGAATCGCTCTCGCCTTCGCCATCTGCCTTCCCAATTTCCTCTGGCAAGTCCATCACGAATTCATCTCCTACCACTTCCTTCAGCACATCCACACCCGCGACGTTGGCGAAGGCCGCGCCGACAATTTCCTCCCCGGCCAGTTCCTCCTCTGCGTCAATCTCGTTGCCGCCCCGCTCTGGCTCGCCGGCCTCGTTGCTTTCCTCCGCAACTCCCGTTACCGCATGATTGCCTTCATGTATCTGATCCCCCTTGCGCTGCTCTTCTTCGCCAAGGGGCGCGACTATTACCTCGCCGCCGCCTATCCCATGCTGCTCGCCATGGGCGCCGTCGTCGCCGAACGCTGGCTCGCTTCCCTTTCCAATGTGCCTCGCCGCACCATCGAAGCCGCCTTCTTCACCTGCTTTGCCCTGCTCAGCGCATACATCTGCGCGCGCGTTCTCCCGCTCGCATCCAGCGGCCCCTTGCGTGACTTTGCCCTGAAGAACAACTCAGATCTACGTGAAGAAATCGGCTGGGATGAATTGGTAAAGATCGTCGGCGCAATCCGCGATTCCCTGCCGCCAGACCCACAATCTGGCCTGCAAGCCAATCTTGGCATCACCGTCGCCAACTATGGCGAGTACGGCGCAATTGAAATCCTTGGCCCTGCCTACCACCTACCGCCACCCATCGGCACCAATAACTCCGCCTGGCTGCACGGCTATCCCACACCGCCGCCGACCACCCTGATCGTTCTCGGCCTCACCCGCGAGCAGGCTGACTCCGTATTCACCAATTGCCGTCTCGCAGGACACAATGGCAACTCCGAAGGCATCCTGAACGAAGAAAGCCGCGATCATCCCGACATATTCGTCTGCGGCCCGCCGCGCCTGCCATGGGCCGAGCTGTGGAAAGAGCACCAGGACTTCGGCTGAGATCGCAATCGCATCCAGTGTCTAAAGCCCAGAACACAAAATGACCTGTCATCCTGAGCGAACGGGGCCCCGAACGTATTTCAGTTCGGGGGTGGTGAGTCGAAGGACCTGTATTTGTTCTTTCGCGGTTCTTGCTGTCCACTTCAGAGACAGGACACTAGTACAGCAACACCGCCACTCGATAAGCCGTAAACGACCCTTCCACGTTCTGCGCCGGACAACTTCCCACTGCCGCCTTCCGGTATGCCCTCGAAGACAACCTGCCCATCAGCGCTCCTGGAAGCTCGTTCACATCCGAGTTTTGCCAAAGCATCCGGAACCTCGGCTCAATTCCGTCTATCGTGCCTGAAGCCCTCTGCCCACGCTCGCAATAGGCACGCGCCTCGGCCCGTTCGCCGAATGTCACAATACCCTGCTCCCGCAGCAATTCCGCCACCTCGTTCTCTACCTGTGCCGGCGTCAGCTCTGCCACCGCATGCGAATAATCCGCCACCGCATACAGCACCCCGCGGCTCACCACCACCGCCGCTCCCATCCGGTCCACATCCGGGTTCAGCAGATTCGTCCGATGTCCCGGCGAGTGCATCCACTCCTCATGAATCGCCGCCGGATCGGGCCCGATCGCCACATTCTCCTCAATCAAGCTGAAGTGCGCGCCCGCCTGTCCCGCCCGATCAGACACATCCGGCTCGCCACGGTATTGGTGCGATATCGGACCTTCCGCCGCCATCCGCAGACAATGCTGCCGCGCCGCCATCGCCAATTCCGGATCCCACTTCAGCCGCCCCGCCCCATGCGCCGCGCGCGACTCATTCGCCAGCGCCAGCAACTGTTCCGCCTCCGGCTGCAGCGCCTGCCGCCGTTCCCCCTGCCACAGAGGGACCGCCCGTGCCTGCCCGTAAACCACCGGCGCAGCCAGCACCAGAACCAATACAAATCCTTGGATTGAACGCCGCATACTCTAGTAGACCCCACCCACGCGCCAGTGTCGCGGTATTCTTTTCATGCGCATGCCTTTTCTTCCCAGTCCGCCCTCCAGCTCGCCCACCGCGTCACTCCCCCGCCCGCTCCAAATTTGGATCAGCCAGATCCGCCGCCAACCCCTCGCCGCCGTCGGCATCCTGCTCCTCGCCGCCTTCGTCCTCGGCGGACTCACCGCCCCCTGGCTCGCACCCCACAATCCCGCCGCCATCGATCTCCTCCACCGCCTCCAATCCCCTTCCGCCGGCCACTGGGCCGGAACCGACGAGCTAGGCCGCGACACCTTCTCCCGCCTGCTCTGGGGAGCGCGCCTTTCGCTCGCCGTCTCCGTCAGTGTCGTCTCCATCTCTCTCGCCCTCGGCCTCAGCATCGGCGGCCTCGCCGGCTATCTCGGCGGTTGGATCGACACCGCCCTCACCACCTTCGCCATGAACACATTCCTGGCCCTACCCGGCATCCTTCTCGCCATCGCCTTCGCCGCCTTCCTTGGTCCCGGCTTTTCCAATCTCGTCCTCGCCCTCGCCATCGGCGGATGGGCCGGCTACGCGCGCCTCGTCCGCGCCCAGGTCATGGCCGTCCGCGACCGCGAATACGTCGACGCCGCCCGCGCATTGGGCGCAAGCCCGATGCGCATCTTCTTCCGCCACATCCTGCCCAACATCATCCAACCCATCGTCGTCCAGGCCGCCATCGGCATGGCCGGCGTCATCCTGGCAGAAGCCACGCTATCGTTCCTCGGCCTCGGCATCCCGGCCCCCGCCCCCAGTTGGGGAGCCATGCTCAACGACGCAAGATCCCACCTCTTCGACTCCCCACACTTAGTCATCTTCCCCGCCCTCGCCGTAGCCGCTGCGGTGTTAGGCTTCAACTTCATAGGCGACGCCCTCCGCGACCGCCTGGACCCCCGCACCCGCCTCGAATTAGGACTGTAATCCGCACCCGCCTGGAGCTAGGCCTCTGATCCGCACTTCGTCCCGGAGGGACCGAACGAAAGTAGCCCCGGATGGAGTCCGCCGCAGCGAACACTATCCGGGGAAAGCATCCCCACCAACTTTCAGCGCCCCGCCAGCAGGCTGTTTCAAAACCATTCGCTGAGCCTGATTATGAAAGCCATCGCATCGCCTTCAGCCCGCGTAAGCGGGCGGCATACGGTAGCCTCAGTCGCGAGACTGGGGTTGCGGGAAGGTCAAAACATCCCCAGCCCGCGTAAGCGGGCGAAAGAGGATAATTCCCTCCGCCAACAGATGGTTTCGTAACAGCCTGCGTCAGGGCCGCTGCGAACGTCTCTTCACCACATGACAAAATTCATTCGATTGCCCTGCCCCATGCCGAGGGCACGGAAATGGAACCACTCATAAGCGCTAAAATGAGTCGGCCTGCCCAATGGTCGACATTCAAGATCGCCAGCGGTAATCCATCCCTCGACGATTACCTCCGGAAGGCGACCATTCAACCACGATCTTCGTCCGGCACCATCTCCTCTACCCACAGCAGCGTCATCCTGAACGCAGTGAAGGATCCGCGGTTGCTTTTGAGATTTTCAGCGTGGCGATACTTCCGCATCTGCGACAATCCGCCCAGAACACAATTTGAAGGGCTGTGTCACTTTTGGAAGTGCCACAAATCCTACACTTCGCCAATCGGGCAGCCATTACGATCACCTGCATGAAAGTCGCAAATAGGAGAGCAGAGACCCGCGTTGTTTTAATTCTTCCGTCTGCCGTTGCTTGCGGAGCATTTGCAGCGTTTGCCCTTGTATCGACGGTAAGGGCCGCTAGCCCGTGTCTTAGGTGCAAGAGTCAGCCTGTAAACATGCCGGTATCCCTTGCAGTGGGAACGGTGCGAACACCGGAGTTCCTCGTCAAGTCCGCTGATTATGAAATCAAAATCCGGGTGAAAAGGGGCCTACCCTTGGGACAATTGGAATGCATGATGGGCATCACAAGGACCAGGGAGGTCCTGATCACTGCACTACGTTCCATTTTGACACGGCACTTGGGGCGGAGTGGACAGTGTGGGATGGCAAGAATGTTGTGGCCCAGGGAAATGTCCAAGGTAAGGAGTTTGGGGGATATTCAAATGACACCTTGGATAGATCCATTGGAACTTTCCCGGGCGAAGCGAACAAGAAATATGTTGTGGAGGTCAAGTTCACCAAAGATGGCACAGTCCTAAATGAGTTCAAGCCGCGTCTGATTGTCCAGTTGGTCTTTTCTGAACTCTAGTCGCGGGTAACCCAGGTGCTGATTCTCGCACGCGTGAAAGGCAACTTTGCCGGACACCCTGGTCCCTCGCACCCGAGGACCAGGAAAACCATGAAGCCCGTCATCTAAGAATCCCCGCCCCCTACACCCCCGCCTTTCCAATAGAATCCAGCTTCTCCAAAGCCTCCTTCGGCAACTTCAGCCCCCCGGCCGCCAAATTCTCCCGCAAATGCCCCACCGACGAAGTCCCAGGAATCAGCAGCACATTCGGCGACCGGTGCAGCAGCCACGCCAGCGCTACCTGCATTGGAGTCGCATCCAGCTCTTCAGCCACCTCACCCAGCTCCGACGACTGCAGCGGCGAAAACCCTCCCAGCGGAAAATACGGCACATACGCAATTCCCTGCTCCGCCAAATCCTCCACAAATCCATCGTCCCCGCGTTGCGCCAGGTTATAAAAATTCTGGATGCACACAATCTCTGTAATCTTCTGCGCTTCGGCCAACTGCTTCGCAGAAACGGTGCTCAGCCCGATATGCCGAATCAGCCCCTGCTGCTTCAACTCAGCAAGCGCCGTCAGCGGCTCCTCAAACGGTTCATCTTCCGGCCCACTGAATCCACCCAGCCGCAGATTCACCACATCCATCGCATCCAGGCCCAGGTTGCGCAGATTGTCGTGAACCGCGTCAATCACTTCCTTCCGCGACCGGGCATGCGGCCATGATCCGTCGCTCTCACGCCGCGCACCCACCTTGGTCACAATCACCAGCCCATCCGGATAAGGATGCAAAGCCTCCTTGATGATCTGGTTGGTTACATGCGGCCCATAAAAGTCGCTGGTATCAATGTGATTCACTCCGCTCGCCACCGCCTCCCGCAACACCGCAATCGCACCCGGAACGTCCTTCGGAGGCCCCCAGACGACTTTGTTGCCATCCCGCCCCGCAAGCTGCATTGCGCCATAGCCCATACGATTCACAGTCAGCGATGTGTTGAGAAAGGTAAATGCGCCGCCGAGACTCAATTGCTGGTTCGATTGCTGATTCAACTGGTCCGTCATAAGTCTCCTGGGTATTCAAATGTCGAGGTCTGAGGATCTGTACTTTACCTTCGTTAGATGAAGCAGCCTTCAGGTTAGGATTCAGAGAACCCCCCACGGCCCGCCGATCGGGTTCAACGGACACACAAATGAAAATCGGAATCGTCAGCGACACCCACGGCCTCCTCCGCCCCGAACTCCTCCCCGCCCTCGCCGGCGTCCAGCGCATCCTCCACCTCGGCGACGTAGGCAAAATCTCCATCCTCGACGAGCTGCGCAAAATCGCTCCCGTAACCGCCATCCGCGGCAACGTCGACCACTCCGGCCCCTGCGCCGAACTCCCCGAGACCGAAGTCATCCCCATTGAAATCCCAGCCCACGCCACCCGCTACCTCTACATGCTCCACGACCTCAACACCCTCCACCTCGATCCCGCCGCCGCTAAATTCGCCGCCGTCCTCTACGGCCACTCCCACGTCCCCAGCATCACCCACAAGCGAGGGGTCCTTTACTTCAACCCCGGCTCCTGCGGCCCCCGCCGTTTCGACCTCCCCATCACCATCGGCCTTCTCACCATCGGCCCGGACGGCAAACTCAAAGCGGAGATCCTTCCGCTCACGCAAATCGGGCAGTGAACCACTTCCTACCCACCGCCCCTTAGTTAACGGCATAAGTTAGTGGCATAACGTTCGATCCGCTCAACGGCACCTGGCCTCGGGAGCGCCCTTCGGCACCGCTCTCTTTTATGCTTCACTGGTAGAAATTGCCCGGCCCCGTTCGACGTGTATATAGAACGGCAATCCTGCCGAAATCAACAACGAGGAGTAACAAGCATGCGATTCATGATGATCGTGATCCCCAGGGGATATGAAACAGCCGCCCCCAACACAGTTCCCGACGCACAGTCAGTCGCCCGCATGATGGAGTACAACAAGAGCCTTCAGAAAGCCGGCGTGCTCCTTGCGCTTGATGGCCTGCTTCCCCCTTCCACCGGTGCGCGCGTCACCTACACCGACGGCAAACCCACCGTCACAGACGGTCCATTCGTCGAAGCCAAAGAAGTCATCGGCGGTTACTGGATCATCCAGGTTCACTCGCGGGAAGAGGCCATCGAATGGGCCCGGCGCGCCCCCATGTCCAACCACGAAATCATTGAGGTGCGCCAAATCTTCGAGATGGCCGATTTCCCCGCCGACGCACAGAAAGCAGCCGAAGGCTTCGACGACCTTAAAAACGCCACAGCCTCCAAATCATGACCGATATTCACAAAACCATTGAGGCCGTCTGGAAGATCGAGTCCACTCGTCTCATCGCCGGCATCGCTCGCGTCACCCGCGACATCGGCATCGCCGAAGAACTCGCTCAGGACGCTCTCATCGCCGCCCTTGAGCGTTGGCCCGACGAAGGCATTCCAGACAAACCCGCCGCCTGGCTCATGACGGCAGCGAAGCGCCGCGCCCTCGACGGACTGCGCCGCGGCAAGATGCTTGAACTCAAGCACGGAGAAATTGCGCGCGAGCTGGAGTTCCATCAGCAGCGCCTCGCTGACGCCATGGATCACGCTCTGGATCAGGTCATCGATGACGATGTCCTTCGCCTCATCTTTACTGCATGCCATCCGGTGCTGCCCGTCGAAGGCCGCGTTGCCCTTACGCTTCGCCTCGCCTGCGGACTTACAACAGCCGAAATTGCTCGCGCCTTCCTTGTCCCGGAGAAGACGTTAGGCCAACGCATCTTTCGCGCCAAAAAGACCCTCGCCGAAGCCCATGTTCCTTTCGAAACTCCGCGCGGCGATGAGTTGAGACAGCGAGTTGAGTCTGTACTGTCTGTGGTCTATCTCATCTTCAACGAAGGCTACACCGCAACCTCTGGAGACGAGTGGATGCGGGCCGAGCTCTGTAACGAGGCACTCCGCCTCGGACGCATGCTCGCGCAGCTTCTTCAAGATGAGCCTGAGATACATGCTCTCCTGGCGCTGATGGAGCTGCAGGCTTCGCGCACCGCGGCCCGGCGCGGTCTCTCTGGCGAAGCCGTTCTCTTGCCGGACCAGGACCGTTCATTGTGGGACCACACACAAATTGAGCGGGGGGTGGCCGCACTCCATCGCGCGCAACAACTCGGTGGTGGCGCACACAGTTACGCACTGCAAGCGGCCATCGCCGCCTGCCACGCACGCGCCAACACCGCGGCGGACACCGACTGGGAACGCATCGTTCTTCTCTATGACGCCCTGCTTCAGGTTCGCCCATCTCCCATCGTCGCGCTCAACCGCGCCGTCGCCGTCGGCATGGCGCCCGGCCCGGAATACGGCCCCGCCGCCGGGCTTCACGCGCTGGACGCTCTCGCCGCTGAGCCCGCGCTGACCAACTATCATCTGTTCCCCAGCGTCAGGGGAGACCTGCTTCTGAAGCTGGGACGATATGCCGAAGCCCGCGAAGAGTTTCAACGCGCCATTGCCATGACCGAGAACCGCCGCGAGCACGAATTGTTATCGAAGAAACTACTTCAAGCGAAGTACTTATGAAGCGATAAAACCGCAACGCGAACGGGCGTGCTATACAAGGAAAATGCCCGCCATTCTTCCCCGTGTGCTCCTGCTCCTTTTCTGCTCATCCCTGCTTGCCCATGCGGGTACAAATCCCACGTGGACCACACCCGTCGCTCCGTTCCAAATCGCCGATAACCTCTACTATGTAGGCAGCCAGGAGCTCGCCAGCTACCTCGTCGTCACGCCACGGGGCAATATCCTCATCAATGCCAATCTCGCAACCTCGCCGCCGCAGATACGCGCGAGTGTTCAGAAGCTGGGGTTCCGCTGGACTGACACCAAAATCCTGCTCAATAGCCAGGCGCATTTCGATCACATGGCGGGCGCCGCTCAGGTCATCCGCGAAACGCATGCGAAGAACATGGTGATGGACGGCGACGCGAGCGTCGTTGAGACCGGCGCAAAAACAGATTTCCTCGCGCCCTCACCCAATGTCCCCGCCTTCGCCCCCGCGCACGTTGACCGTGTTCTCCACGACCAAGACACCGTAAGTCTCGGCGGCGTGATATTAACGGCCCATAAAACTGCCGGCCACACGCGCGGATGCACCACGTGGACCATGCGCTCTCATCTGCCAGGCGAGCCGGCGGGAACATTCCGCAACATCGTCATCGTGGGAGGGGTAAGTTTTTGGTCGGAGTACCACTTCGTTGCCACACCCGGCCACGCAGTTAGCTATCCCGGCATTGTTCAGAATTTCCAACATACCTTTGCCTTGTTGCGGGCTTTACCCTGCGATGTTTTTCTTGGAGCGCACGCCGGGTATTTCGATATGCTCGCGAAACTGGAGCGCTATCCCAAGGACGGCCCTCGCGTCTTCATCGACCCCGCAGGCTATAAGGATTTCGTAGCTGACGCTGAGCAGACTTTCGAGCAGGCAGTAGCCCAGCAGCAGGCCGCCGCTGCAAATTGATCCCTCATTCATTCCGCTTTGCGATGCTATCGCGGTTCTCCAGTTGCTGTAGAGGGAAAGCATGACTCTCAAGACTCCACGTCAACTGGAGAACCGCTCTAGTGTCTCGAAAACGCCGCGGACGCCGTTCGGTCTGAGCTCCCTTCGCTTACCGCGATGTCCATGCGTTCAATGAGGCCGCCTGCGATGGTATAAACGTGACCCACCTCGCTATCCGAAAGAACGTCGCCGCCGAGACTCTTCACCAGCTGGTGAACCCTGACATGCGTCTTCCCATCCTCGCGTTCGATCACTTTCAACGGTTCCACATGAGGATCAAATTCCTGCCACTGACGCGTCCAGTAGGCACGAATCTCTTCTTTCCCAATCACGCGGCCACCCTCCGATGCCTTGGGCCAGCTGACGTTGTCGCTCATCAGCGCAAGGGCGCCATCAATGTTTCGCTGGTTAAATGCAGAGTAGGCCTGAGCTATCAGCGCCTGCGTGTTCGTCATGAGTCCTCCAGCGTACCTATGTGTACGTTACATCTGAAGACATGAATTGCGGAACCGCTCTAGTGCCTGGCGTCGATAACATGCAGGCCGGCGTGTCCGGGCGCAAGCCCGTGAACAGCATGGCCAAACCTGGCCGCGATCTGCTGAAAATCGATGTCTTCAAGGTCACGAAATCCGTGCGAGCGAAGAATTGCTGCCATGCCCGCCGGCTCGAATCGCGTGGCCGAACGTTCGCCCATTCTCTCAAGCTGTTCCGCCCGCGCCTTTTCAATTTGCCTTAGCTCGTCTGAGAATCCCTCCGCAGGTTCCATGTAGTCGAACACCACTTCCGAATTCTGAATGGACGTGACGAAATCCAGCGTGCCGCTGATAGCGTCCTCGGTCAGATAGGGCACGACCCCGAGCCAGGTGAAAAACGCTGGCGCGTTCTGCTCAAAGCCTGCACCCGCGAGCATCTCCCCCACGTCGTCCCGCTCGAAATCGACCGGCACGAAAGTAAGCCATGGCGGAAGCGCGATTTGGGCTTCGGCCAGGCGCTGGCGTTTACCTGCCTGCGTCACCGGATGGTCCACCTCATAGATATCCAGACCGCCATGGGGATTCCGGAGAGCGAAAGTGTCGAGCCCCGCGCCAAGAATGACGATCTGCCGAACCCCTCTTTCAACAGCTCTTGACAAAGCATCTTCCGCAATCCGGCTGCGCGCCGCGGTGAATAGACGTCCGATGCTGGCCACGGGATGCTTGTTCGCAAATTGAAGCACGTCCTTTTCTTCTTCACCTAGAATCTTCATGGCAAATGGGTCATGGAGGATTGAGCCATGATCGAGCACCTGATGTGCAGCTCGTTGCCGGGCGATCATCAAGGCTGTGCGACTGGGTTCATTGGGATGCATGTTCGAGGTATCCGTTCAAAAAAATCTTAGCCCATTTGTAGAATTCAGATCCACCTGTTCGTCGTTATAGTGAAGGCAAGCCGAGAAGCCAAATCAGCTCGGCCCGCCTGAAGACCATCACATCTTAAAGGAGAACGCATGCCAAAGTTTTTTGTTACCATTCAACTCCCCGACGACTTCGACCCGTCCTCAATGGACGAAGCGATGATTCGCGATATCTACGCCCTCAACGCAGAGATGGACGCTGCCGGTGTCACGGTCTTCGCTGGCGGTCTCGCCCCAGCCAGCAATACGAAGTCGCTGCGGGTGCAGCCCGATGGTGAAGTGCTCGTCACCGACGGGCCCTACCTCGAGGCCAAGGAGCACGTTGGTGGTTTTTCGGTCATTGAAGCCGCTGACATGGACGAAGCGCTGGCATGGGCCCGCAGGGGTGCCAAGGCCTGCAGAGCACCAGGCGAAGTACGCGAGATTTTCTTCCGTCCCGGGCCTGAAGCAACTGAGGGATAGCTCAACACTGACAACAATGCCGGGTAGACGGGGAAAATCAGACCCGACGAACAAAATCAAATAGAACTCGACAAGGAGAATCCATGCCGCAATTCCTGGTTGCTATCCACCACCCCGACAACTACGACGCGGTCGTCGAGGACGCTGGCCTCGAGCATGATATCGATGTGCTCAACGAAGACATGGCAGCCGCGGGCACCCGGTTCTTCGCTGGCGGCCTGCACCGCGCGAACAACGCGAAATCGCTGCGCGCGCAGCCCAACGGCGAGCTGCTCCTCACGGATGGCCCGTTTCTCGAAGCGAAGGAACACGTCGGCGGTTTTTGGATCTTGAATGCCGCTGACATGGACAAAGCGCTGGCATGGGGGCGCAAGGCGGCTGTTGCCTGCAGGGCGGGAGTTGAAGTACGCCAGTTTTTCTAAAGCCAGCTTAACCGACCCAGGTTCTCTTAGAAGCGGCAGTTTCACCGCTGCCGCCCTTCAACAAAAGTCAGCTTTTCGGAAACTGGACAGATGAGTACCGGCACTTTGCTCGTCGCGGCGGCTGTTCCCTATTCCCTGTTCCCTGCTTTTATCGCATCCTCGGGTTCACCCATCGGTTCACCACATCCGTCAGCAGGTTCACCAGCACATACGTCAGCCCAATCGACAACAGGCATCCCTGCACCAGCGCGTAGTCACGATTCGAAATCGCGCTCACCGTCAACCGTCCAAGCCCCGGCCAGCTGAAGATCGTCTCCGTCACAATTGCTCCCGCCAGCAGCGCTCCAAACTGTAATCCAACCACCGTCACAATCGGCGCCAGCGCGTTCGGCAGCGCATGCCGGCAAACCACGGCGTACTCTGAAAGCCCCTTGGCCCGCGCCGTACGAATGTAGTCCTGCCCCAGTTCCTCCAGCATCGCCGTCCGCACCATCCGTGTCAGAATCGCCGCCAGCGATGCACCCATGGCAATCGACGGCAGCACCAGGTACTGCCATTCAATCGCCCCGCTTCCGCCCGTGTTTGCTCCCGACACCGGCAGCCATCCCAGCCGAATGGAGAACACCAGGATCAAGATCGGTCCCAGCGCCAGCCCCGGCACGCTCAATCCAAAAAGGCTCACCACCGACAACAATTGATCCACCCAGCGTCCCCGCCAGACTGCCGCCAGAATCCCCGCCGGCAGCGCCAGCGCAATGCCCAATCCCAGCGCCGTAAGCGTCAGGGCAATCGTGTACGGGTAGCGCGCCGCAATCAAACTCGACACCGTCGAGTGCATCCGGATCGACGAGCCAAGATCCCCGTGCGCCACCCCGTTCCAGTAATGGAGATACTGCATCCACAGCGGCTGATCCAGCCCATACTGGTGACGCAATGCCGTCATGTCCGCCGGGGCCGCGCCCTCACCCAGGATCTGCAGAATCGGATCGCCCGGAACAAGGTGGATCAGCAGAAACACCAGCGAGACCACCAGCCACACAACCGGAAGCGTCAGCGCGAGGCGGGTCAGTGTCTGCTTCATGGGCTGCCTACAACAATAAATCAGCTATCGGCCCACTGCATTCCGCGCGCAACTTCACAGACAACAACATCCAAATAAATCACTTACTTTCAATACTTTATGCCGCTATCTCCCGCCAAATCAGCGCATTTTTCAAGGTGATGGGTTGAAGTGACCCCCAAAAGTGAGACAACTTAAAATGAGCGCATTTGCAGGGAATGGAGAACTGCAGATGGGGAAGCGGACATTTGGTTGGCGTCCTGAGTGGTTTCGGACGATGGCTG
>JBEKRU010000117.1:0-18793 GCA_049518435.1 Occallatibacter sp.
AGCGGTGAGCGTCATGATGCGCTGCTTGTTACCGTGCGCATAGTCTTTCCATCGGAAGCGTACGCAGCGACCGTCGAAGCTAAGCAGGCGTTGATTGCTGATGGCGACGCGATGTGTATAGCGGCCAAGATAGCGCAACACGCGAGCGGGCTCACCAAAGGCAGGCTTGGCATAAACCGCCCAGTCGTTCTTGAGCAGCATGCGAACGAGTGTTGCAGGATAATCGAGGCGGCGCTGACGGAGCGCCTGTTGGAGAAGCGCGAGATACTTGCCGCGGAAGACACGGCTGAGAACCTTGACAGGAAGGAAGAAAGGATACTTGGGATGAACCCAGCGCGAGTAACTTGGATCGAAACCGCCTGCGGGAATGACGCAGTGGAGGTGGGGATGCAAGCGCAGGTTCTGTCCCCCGGTGTGCAGGATGCTGAGGAAGCCGATCCTGGCTCCGAGGTGCCTGGGGTCGGCTGCGACTTCAAGCATGGTCTGGGCGCTTGCGCGGAAGAACAGATCGTAGAGTAGCCGAGGATGTCGCTGACACATCGGATTTAACGCGTGAGGCAGAGTAAAAACGACATGGAAATAGGGTACGGGGAGCAGGTCCTGCTCGCGCCGCGCCAACCAGCGCTGGCGCGCCTGGGCCTGGCACTTCGGGCAGTGCCGGTTGCGACAGGAGTTATAGGAGATGGCCCGGAGATCGCATCGCGAGCAGGAGTCCAGATGGCCGCCGAGCGCAGCCGTTCGACATGCGGTGATGGCCCGCAACACGCTGAGCTGCTGATAGCCAAGCCAAGAGCGGTTCTGTTCTCGGAAGCAGTCGCCCTGGACGCGAAGGATGTCGGCCACTTCTACCAAAGGCCGAGTCATTTATCTTTTTTCCGGTGATAGTGGCGGCTCGCCTGGCTGGCGCTGGAGAGGTGTAAATGCTCCAGTGGATTCGGCACTGTCTGCAAGTGTCGCTGCGACAGATGGAGATACCGGGCAGTGGTCTCCAGATCCACATGGCCGAGCAGGACCTGAATCGTACGCAGGTCTGTTCCCGCCTCGAGCAAGTGGGTCGCCCAGCTGTGGCGTAAGGTGTGAGGCGTCACATGCTTGGTAACCCGCGCCTCCTTGACCATGAGGATCAACCTGCGAGCAAGTTCTTGAATGCGGTAATCCTGCTTGTGAAGCAACGCCTCCCTGGGAAGCAGTTCACCACCGACGCCAATGGCACTCGCTCCGGCGAGGATGAAATCAAATGCGGTTAACTGGTTTACGCCTCCAGTCACAATCAAGGGAATCTGCGCCAAGGGCACTTTGAGGGCGCGCACATAGTGAGTGCCGCCGACTGGCGCCGCCGGGAATATCTTCACGAAATCGGAGCCGGCCTTCCATGCTGCAATGATCTCCGTCGCAGTCAATGCTCCCGGAAACACGGCGACGTCCGCTTTTCGCGCGTAGGCCACCACTTCCGGAACAAACCCAGGACTGGTGAGGAACCTCGCGCCGGCGTTCACGCATCTTCGCGCCGAAACCTCGTCAAGGACGGTCCCTGCGCCTACAGCTAGATCGGGGAAACGTCTGGCCAGATCCTCGATCACGTTGGGCGCCTCTGGCAAGGTCAAGGTGATTTCCAAAACCGGGAGCCCAGCCGCGTAAAGGGTCTCAGCCGCGAAACGCGCGTGGTCTGGCATCGTGACACGGGCACACGGGACAATGCCGACTTCCTCAATCTGCTTTCGTGTTTCAGTATGGTTCATCTATCCTCCTTGACATTGATGCATGTTTATTTGGAAAGCGGGAGCCGCGGATGCGCCCAGTTGCATCTATCTCCCCCGAATGGCCTCAAGCACTACAAGCCCGAGACTTACCAGAACACAAGCAATCACGAATCCGAATCCGGCGATGTTGAGAGCACGGAGAAACACCATACTGTTCCCTCGCTGATAGGGACTTGCGTTTCCTGAGACGCGTTTAGCCATGTGGACCTCCATGAGACTACAACTCGCGGGAAAGCCGGTTAAGGGATCGACGGCGAAGGCTGCGGCGACGGAATGAACCGATAGCCAAACTGACGCTTTGTGACGATGTAGCGCGGTCGCATTGATGTCTCAATCTTGGCCCGGACTGCGCGCACCAGAACCCTGAGAATGTGGGGCGAGGCTGTGGAATTCCCCCATAGAGCCTGGAGCAAGGTTTTGTGGCTAATTGGCCTTTCAGGGTTTCTGCAAAAGAATCTCAGGAGTTCGAATTCCTTCGGAGTACACGAGATCTCAATTCCGCGAACCCAGACCTGATGGCTTGAAGCATCAATCACGAAGTCCCCGATGTGCATCGTGTTCATCTCCTGCAATTCGGCCTCAGAGAGCAACTGCGGCATGTCGGCGCTGCGAAGAATGAGGCCAGAGAATCCCCGGCAGCGAGCGTCATTGGCAAAAAGGGATAGTCGCTCTTCGCGAAACTCGCTGCTTAGAAGGAAGAGATCAATCGTTCCCGACTCCAGGCATGCGGCCGCTTCCGAAAGCGTCGATGCCCGAGCGACGACATGGAGATGAAGGCCGTCAAGAAATCGCTTAGCCGCTTCGCTCTTGAACGCAACTTCGCTGCCAACTAGAAGCAGGTTCATTCGATGGCCACGGCGGGGGCGTGGGGATGCGGGAAGAGCTCGCTTTGTCGAATGTGTTTGCATGAGGTCCCCGCCTGCACCAGCACTCGAATTTGGATTGCTGCCCTCGGGGGCCGCAACGGGTCTGCTCACTCGGTTGCCCACTCAACGTTCGGTGGAGGCAGTAGATCGTCCTTGCGTGCGATCCAGACGTAAAGCGTGGGAAGCAGGAAGATACTCATTACAAGGTCGGAAATAAGGCCGCCAACAATAACGATGGCAAAGGGGCGCTGCGAGTCGGACCCGATGCCATGAGAAAGTGCAGCGGGCAGTAGTCCCAGTGTTGCCACCAACATGGTCATCATGATGGGACGCAACCTGAGAACGGCACCTTCGATGGCGGATTCCTCAATGGTGTGTCCGGCTGCGCGCAATTGATTAATGTACTCAAGCATGATGACGCCGGTCTGCACCGAGACGCCGAAGAGTGCGAGCATGCCGACGCTCGATGAAACGCTGATGTTGGTATGCGTGAATAGTAGCGCCAGCATGCCGCCTACGCGTGCAAGGGCCACGTTGATAAGGATGAGTCCCGCCCACTTGAAGGACTTGAACATCATGTACAGGATGATGGCAATAAGCAGAATCGTCAGCGGTACGATGAGCGCGAGCCGTGCGTCGGCACGCTGTTTGCTCTCATATTCGCCTGCCCACACATAGTGATAACCGCGCGGCAATGGGACCTGTTTCTCCACCTTGGCGATCGCCTCCTCGACCGTACCTCCCAGATCGCGGCCACGCACGCTGTACTTGATGGGGACATACCGTTCCTCGTGCTCACGATAGATTTCCTCCGCGCCATCCGAGGTTTTGATATTCGTGAGTTGAGCCAGCGATACACGCTCGCCCGAGGGTGAAAGAATTCGCACATTTTCGATTGCTTCCTTGGTGTCGCGAAATTGCTTCTGATCGCGGAGGACAAGATCGAATTGCGCCTCACCGATCAACACCTCGCTTAGAACGTTCCCTCCAACCGCTGTTTGCAGCGCGTCCTGAATGTCTGCAACGTTGATGCCCCAGCGCGCTGCGGCCTGGCGGTCGACAGTAAAGGTAAGATTCGGCTGGCCGATGATGCGAAACATTCCGAGGTCGGCCACGCCGCGAATCTTGCTCATCACGTTGACGACGTCGTTGCCCTTTTCTTCAAGCGTTTTGAAGTCGTCCCCGTAGATTTTTACTGATAGCTCTCCCTTGACGCCGCTGACTGCTTCTTCCATGTTGTCTTCGATAGGTTGCGAAAAACCCCAGACAACGCCGGGAATCTTTTCTAACTGAAGATTCATTGCAGCAATGAGGGCGTCTTTGTCCTGATGGAAACCCGGGCGCCAATCTTCCTTGGGCTTCAGGTTGACGTTATATTCGGTGTTAAAGAAGCCCGTCCAATCAGTGCCGTCGTCGGGACGGCCGATCTGATCGACCACATCGGTAACTTCCGGGAAACTGGCCATGATGAGCCGCGCCCTATTGGCGACTTTCAGGCTTTCCTCGGGACCGGTGGAAGGAGCGAGCGAGCCGCGGACATAGAGCGCGCCTTCATCCAAGTGAGGCAGAAACTCGGAACCGATGACGTTGCCAAATGTGAGGAAGAGGAATACGGCAAAGCTCACAATGCCGACACCAACAGTAAGGCCGCGATGATGAATGGCCCACTTGACCGCGCCTCGATAGCGATCAATGAGAAACGTCATGATTGGGTTGTGCCACTCCTTGGCGCCATTGCGGAACAGTATGCTGGCCAGTACAGGAGCGACAATGATTGAAAACATCAACGCGCCAAGCAAGGCGAACGCAACGGTCCATGCCAATGGCTTGAAGAGACGTCCTTCCACGGATTGCAATGTGAAGATCGGCAAATAAGCGGTGATGATGATGGCGATGGCGTAGAAGACGGGGCGCTGCACTTCGTGCGCCGCCTCTTTGATTTTCTGCTGAACGGTTCGCGTGTCGTCCTTGTGGGAGAGATGGCGCACGATGTTTTCAATCATGACCACGGCGCCGTCTACAACCATGCCGAAGTCGAGTGCTCCCAGCGACAGGAGATTCGCTGGGATGTGGCAAAGCCCAAGACAGATTGACGCGAAGAGCAGTGCGAACGGAATGGTGATGGCGACGATTACTGCGCCACGCACATTGCCAAGGAAGAGAAAGAGGATGATGGCTACAAGGATGATTCCTTCGGTGAGATTATGCAGCACCGTATGAGTTGTGAGATGAACCAGATCGCTGCGGTCGAGATATGGAACCACCTTCACGCCTTGGGGAAGAATGTGATCGTTGATCTCCTTCGTCTTGTCTTCAAGGGCCTTCAGCGCCGGGTCGGCATCTGCGCCCTTTTGCAAAAGAACCGTGCCTTCGACTACGTCCGGATTGTCAATAACTTTGCCGTCGTCGTAATGCCTGTTACCGTCCTTATCCACGGTGAAGGGGTGGTATGACTTGGAAATCTGACCTAACCTGATCTTGGGGCCCTGGTCGACGACGGCGATATCTTTTATGCGGATCGCCGCACCATTTGACGCTTTGATCAGGGTGTTTTCAATCTGCTGTACATTTTCATACAGGCCTTGCGCCTGCACATTGATCTGTTGCGTGCCCGCGACGATGAAGCTGCCGCCCGCATTGGTGTTGTTGGTCTGAAGCTGCTGTTCCACCTGACCGATGCTGAGGCCATAGCTGACCAACTTATCCGCATTGAGACGGATCTGGTATTCCTTGGTCTCACCGCCAAAGGTGGCCATGTCAACGATGCCGGCAACGTTCTTGTATTGCTTGGTGAGAACCCAGTCCTGAAGCGATTTCTGCTCCATGACATCCACATTTGGATTCTTGCTTTCGATGGTGTACCAGTAGATCTGACCCGCGGGACTCCAGTCCGTCTGCAACTGGGGAATCAGTCCCGCTGGCAGGGTGACCATGCCCATGCGTTCCAGAACGCGCTCCCGATTCCAGCCATTATCCGAGTCATCGTTGAAATTCATCATCAGGCTTGAAATGCCGGCAAGACTGAAGGAACGCATGTTCTTCATCTGAGGCAGACCGGCCATCTGAATTTCCGTTGGAACGGTGATCTGCTTTTCGATATCCTCGGCGGAGTGTCCAGGCCACTGGGTGATGATGTTTACGTAGTTGTCGGCAACGTCAGGATAAGCATCGACAGGGAGATTGTGAAACGAGATCGCTCCCCATGTGAACAGCATCAATGCAATTGCGATGACGAGAAAGCGGCTCTTCAGCGCAAAGTCTACGAGATTCTCAATCATTGCGCCTCCAGCGTGGCTTCAAGCTGAAGAACGTTGGAAACCACCTGCTGACCGGGGTTGATACCCGAAAGGATTTCCTGCTTGTTGCCGGGCAATATCTTGCCTGCCTGCACTTCTACGCGCTTGAACTGGCTGTTTGGAGCAGGAATGAAGACCCAATCGCGATCGTGGAGGTGAAGCACGGCATCGGCAGACACTACTGGATGCTTTTCTTTCGTTCTGCCGTGGAATGTGGCTGTGACAAACATGCCCAGCTTGAGAATGTTGCCTGGATTTGGTATCTCGAGGCGGACCTTGGCGGTGCGAATGTTGGGATCGAGCACTGGGCCAATATCACTGACGCGACCCGTCAGCACTTTGTCCGGGTAGGCGGTAAGGTGAAGCTGCGCGGTTTGACCAAGCGCAATTTTGGGAATGTCATTTTCGTATACGTCGCAGACGACCCAAACAGACGTGAGATCGGCAATGGTAAACGCGGTTGCCGAGCCGGAGAGATTGACACCGGCGGCGGCAGCTTGAGTGACGTTCTGCGCAATGATGACGCCGGAGATCGGCGCATAGACATTCACGATCTCGCTGGGATGCTTGGGGTCGACGCCTAATATCTTCAAGCTCTGTTCCGCCGCAGCCAAGTCTGCTTGTGAATCTTTCTCTGCATCTTCGGCTTGCTCCAGGACGGTCTGCGAGATCGCACCGTGATCGAAGAGAACTTGCGAACGTTGATATTGCAGGTTATTCATGCGCTCGTCATTGACCGCTTTGAGATAGACATCGAAGGCGCCGGCAACGTCTGGGCTCTGTACCTTGATTAGCAGGTCGCCCTTCTTGACGTAGTCATCGAGCCGGGCTTTGATGTCGACCACGCGGCCGTTTGCGAGAGAGATGACCGGAATCTCACGCGCAACATCGGGGAAGACTGCGCCCGTAACGTTCATCTCGGCTGGCGCCTCGTGAGTTTCCGCAGCGACCAGAGGAAACAGGTCGGGCTTATCAACGGAAACCAGGCTCATATCGCCGGATGGAATTATTTGCGTCGCAGGCGGAGCACCGTCCGCGGGATTGATTTCCTTCTTGCAGGCCGTAAAAGAAATGCAGGCAGCAAGGAAGCAGGAAAATAGCAGAATAGACTTAGTTGTCATTGAACACCTCGTGCCCCACAGCAAGATTCATTTGTCCCTCGGCCGTCATGTACGCGCCTATGAGTTGCAGATACGACAGTTGAACGACGCGATAGTCGCTTTGTGCATTCAGAAAGTCAATCAACGAAGCTCCTCCGTGCTGGTAGGCAAACGTTACGGTGTCGCGCACATAAACCGATTGGTCCAGGTATTGCGCCTTGTAAGGTTTGATCAATGCAATATTGGTGCGCACCAACTCGTAGGCATTGTCCACGTCGCTGAAGACCTGCGCTTTAGCTGCCTCAGTAGCCTGCGTGCTCCTGTCGATGTCGATCAGGGTGCGCTTTTTCTCGCCTTGGTTCTTGTCGAAGATGCGAAGGGGGATGCTGACGCTGAGACCCAGCGTTTGGAGGCCATTGGGATTGTTGTCTGAGGAGTTATGCGTGTACCATGCGCCGAAAGTCGGATCTGTGGATCCGTTGGAGATAGCGAGTTTGTGATTGGTCTCCGATTGCTGAATCGTTTGGATCGCTGCGCGCAGATCGGGCCGGTTGTTGAGCGCAATCTTGTGATAATCGTCAAGCGGCTGCAAATCCGGGCCCAGCTCGAATGCCCCGATCACATCGAACTGGTCGACTGGCGTGCGATCGTCGAGCAGCAGCAGGAGTGCGATCTTCTGCTGGCGCAAATTGACAATTGCCGCCTCGATTTCAGACTCGTATTGCACCCGCTGCAATTCGATCCGGGCCAGATCGATCTTGGCAAGGTCGCCAGCCCCGAAGCGCGCCCGACTGATGTCGATGATCTTGTCGTAATACTCAAGATCGGCCTTGGCCAGCGCCAGTACAGCTTTAGCCTGGAGGGTCTGCACAAACGCCGACCTCAGGCCGTAGATCAAGTTGATTTCAAGTTCCACGTGCTGGGACTCGGTGATGGCCGTGCCTTCTTTGGCGCTCTCCAGGCGCAATTCACGCTTGTGCTCGCGCTCGTGCAGATAACTGAAGTTGGGCTGTTCGAACGTTCCGCGAAGAGGTTGCCAAGAGCCGCCGTGGGGCACAATTGTGGTGCCATCCGCCGTCATGGTGAACTGCGGATTGGGGCGCAGAAAAGCTGTAATTTCTTCTGTTTTCATTTCGTCGACGTTGGCCTGATCCGTTTTCAACGTCGGATTGACTGCCTCAAACTTTGCCTTTACTTCATCCCAGGTGAGGGCGTGTTGCGCGGCCATAGGCAAGCAGCAGGCCAGCAAAAGTCCCGCGGATGCTGCACCGGTCACTTGTCTGCGCATGAGTTTAAGAATTTGCATGAGTGTCCTCGGATATCGCATAAGAAGAGCCATTCACATGGGGAGCCGGCTCGCTCAAAGATGCAGAGAGTTGGCTTGGAACAGCCTCAGCATAGTGGCAACCGCGAAGTCCGAAGCGCTATCTTTCAGGTGCGTCAATCTATCCTTTGGCCATGCCTCACCTATCTTTTGGCCAATTGTCAAGTCTTTGGATAATCCTTATAAACTCCGTTGTAATGCGTATCTAGAATTCAAGTAGTCGCACGTTCCTGATGGTTGCGACGGGACAGGCTTGAATGTACGGAGTGCTCTTCAAGGGGACCAAACGATCTGTTCTGTTAAGAGCAGCGGCCACAATCGCGGCCATTGCGCTGCTGGATTGGCGCGTGATCGCGGAGATCCCGCTTGGATTCCTCTATCTGATTCCCATGGTGATGGTTGGTAGTGTGGTAGGCCGCGTCTCAATCGTCGGAGTCGCTGCACTATGCACATTGCTGGCTGAAGTCTTTAGCGATCTCGCGTGGAACCTGCGCACCGGCACGTCGAGAGATGTGCTTTACTTTGCCGCATTTGTTGGAACGGGCTTGTTCGTCCGCGAAGTGAATGCCAGTCGAAAAGCTACGCTTGAGCACCTTCACGCGATCGAACTCGAAAGAGATGCGCGCCGCGAGACTGAAGAGCAATTGAGGATACTGATCGAGAGCAGTCCAGTTGCCATCCTCACCGCAGATTCGGACGGCCGCGTGTTGATGTCGAATGACGCTGCCCATCGCTTGCTGGGTGTTCCTCAGCAAGAGCTACCTGGGCGGCTTATTTATCGCCATTTTCCTGCGTTGACGAATATTTCACTCCAAAGCGTTTCGCAGCCGCTGCTTCGAACCGTGATGCAGGCCCGAGGCCAGCGCGAAGACGGAGAGACGTTTCTTGCCGAGATATGCTTCTCGACCTATCGAACAAACGAGGGAACTCGATTGACCGCAATGGTGCTTGATGCCTCCGAATATCTTCGTGCGCATGAAGTATCCGGCCTGAACCAGTTGCTTTCCGGATCGCGAATTGCGGTTGGCGCAGTGTTTCACGAGATGCGGAATGTGTGCGGAGCGATTGCCGTTGTTCATCAGAATCTCGCGCACGGAGGATTGCTAGCCGGAAACAAGGACTTTGAAGCGCTGGGAAGCCTCGCCGTAGCGCTTGAGCGAATTGCTAGCGGCAATGTCAGTCAGACCACAGCCCCGGCTACGGACGTGGATCTTACCATCCTGCTGGATGAGTTGAAGATTGTGGTTACACCGTTGTTGCAAGAGGAGAGTATTCTCACGCAATGGCTTGTGGAGCCCGGCTTGCCCATGGTATGGGCTGACCGGCCAAGCCTGATGCAAGTCTTTCTGAACCTGGTCACAAACAGCATCAGAGCTCTCTCGAAAAGAGATCAGCGACTTCTCTTTGTTACGGCCAGAAGCGAGGGAGATCAGGTCCATGTCGAATTCTCCGACAATGGTGGAGGTGTGGCTCACCCCGAACATCTCTTTCGGCCATTCCAGGATGGAGCCGAAAAAACGGGACTCGGCCTTTTCATCTCTCGAGCTTTCATGCGATCCTTTGGCGGAGAGTTGCGATACCTGCCTCTCATCAATGGCGCCTGTTTTATCGTGGATTTATCCCAGACAACGACAACGGCAGAGGAATTGCGATGAATGAGACCAGAATCCTCGTGGTGGACGATCACAACCTGTTTCGCGAGGGCCTGAGCAGGCTTCTTGAATCGGCTCCTGGCTTTCGCGTTGTGGGTCAGTGCCGGACTGCGGCAGAGGCCATCTTCGCGCTATCCAGTTCGCCGGCCGACGTAGTTTTGCTGGACTACGATCTAGGCGAAGAGCGGGGCTCCAATTTCATCGAACAACTCAAGAGCTGCAGTCAGCGGGTCAAGATATTGATGGTGACGGCCGGCATGAACGATGCGGCGACTCTCGAAACCATGGAAGCGGGAGCATGCGGGGTTTTCTTGAAACAAAGCAATCCCGACCAGCTTGTCGAGGCCATTCGCCGGGTGGCCAATGATGGGATATGGTTGGACTCGGAAGCAGCTCGATCTCTGGTTTCAGCAAGGACTGCGCAAGCCCAACACGCGGAACACCAGAGGCCGTTGACTTCGCGTCAGAGCGAGGTGATGCGCGGCATTCTCGACGGGCTTACAAACAAGGAAATTGCGTGGAACCTCGGGGTTTCAGAGAGCTCCATCAAGGCCGCCATTCAGGAGCTGTTTCACAAGGCGGGAGTGAGGACGCGGAGCCAACTGGTGAGGATTGCAATTGAGAGGCATTCCTCCGACTGGCTAAGGCCTAAGGCGAGTGCTTGAATCGGCACCCCTCCACGTTAGCTTGCGTGCGTAAACGACTTTGCGTCGGTTATTTGTGCGGTGGTTTGAACGTCCCCGGGAACCTTGACCCCGGTGACCCATTGATCGAGTGCTCCAATAGCGTCAAAGGTTGTTGCCCCTGGCCCTCCTGCGCAATGGCCCATGCCAGGAACCATGAATAGCCGAACCGATAACGCGGTATCGGAACCCAATAACTGCTTCACTCGCTCGTAGTCAGGTCCCTTTATCGACGGCCACGTGTTGCTGACCGATCCCCAATCGGCCTACCTGTCCGGCGCCGGTTGGCATGTACCGTGCAGGCAAAGTATGGAAGCGAGCTTGGGCCCGACGATGAAAGGATCGCGCAGGCAATATTGAGTTACTGGGTCTCGTTTGCTAAGACCGGCGATCCGAGCACGGGCAACAACCCAGCGTGGCCGCGGTACTCGCCCGCCACCGACATGCTGATCGATTTCACCGCGAACGGTCCTGTAGCCGAAGAGGATCTAATGAAGGCGAAGCTCGATGTTACGACCGCATACGTAACCGGCTCAGCTCCTGCGCCAGCCCCGAAACTTCCAGCTTCTCCATAATCGATTGGCAAATGTGGGTGTGATCTCGCTGAACGGCTGCGCAAAACCACAGCCGTTTCATTCGATCCTCCTTCTTGAATTTCGCGGGAACGATCCCATGGCCGATAACTTGCGCCTCCTACTGCTTACAGACGCGAAGTGGGTGAACCCTGCGAATAAAGCGATTTATTTGTATTGCTTGTAAAGCTGCGGAGTTGGTATAGTCGTAACCTCCGCGGCCTCGACCGACGGATAGCGTACAGACATTCTGAAAGGCAGCTCCAATGAGGTACTCAAAGATCGGGACCATGCTGCTCGTCGCAGGTTCGATTGCAGCACAAGCGCAATCCGCATCATCGAACCGTTGCGCCGACCTGAAGAACGCAGCGCTGAGCGGAGTCGAGATTACGAATGCCGAGGCGGTTGCGGCGGGGAAAACGATTCCTCCTCCTTTTCCGGGCGCGTCGGCCATTGGACCGTTGCCCGCGCATTGCCGCGTTGACGGCATGATCAACCGCCGCAAGGGAGTGGATGGCGTTGAGTACGGCATCGGGTTTTCAGTAGCTCTTCCGGAGCCGGGCGCGTGGAACAGCGACTTTATGATGCAGGGCGGCGGAGGCGGCAATGGTGTAGTGGCGTACCCCGTGGGGGCAAGCTTCACGGGAGACCAGCCTGCGCTCTCTCGCGGCTTCGCTGTAGCAAGCACGGACTCCGGACACAAGGCGAAGACGGGCGGTTTCGATTTCAGTTTTATGCACGACGAGCAGGCATATCTGGACTTCGCGTACATGGCAAACGCCGAAGTTGCGGGAGTGGCCAAGCAAATCATCAACCGCTACTACACAAAGCCTGCGGTGTACTCCTATTTCGTCGGGTGTTCCACCGGCGGCCGGGAGGGCATGATCCTGTCGCAGCGCTTTCCGGCGGTATTTAACGGGATTGTATCGGGGGATCCCGCGATGCGTACAAGCATGTCCAACATTGCGATTGCGCAGTGGATTCCAGTTGCCTATAACCAGGCGTCGCCAAAGGACGCGTCCGGTAAGCCAAAGATTGACGAGTTTCTGACGGATACGGATCGCAAGGTGTTTATGGACGCCCTAATGAATCGGTGCGACGCGCGCGATGGCGTGGCGGACGGCATGATCTTCGATCCAATCGGGTGCGACTTTGATCCTGCGACACTCGCTTGCAAATCCGGGCAGGCGGACATGTGCATCGCGCCTGAAAAGATTACGGCAATCAAGAAAGCGTTCGCAGGGCCAAAGAATTCTTACGGAACGCAAGTCTATCCTGGCTTCCTTTACGACGCGGGTATTGCTTCAAAAGCCGGCATCCCCGGGTTGATGGCTCTGAGCAAGAATGGTCTTTTCGGCCCGTACACCACCGCTACTGAACTCGACGTCGATGCTGCGGCACTGCACGCGTCGGATCCGCTCGTTGAGCCGGCGTCTACGAACCTTTCTACGTTCTCGCAAAACGGCGGGAAACTGATCTTCTTTCACGGCGACAGTGATCCGTGGTTTTCGCCGCTCGATACGCTCGGATACTACAAGTCGCTGGCCGCAACAAATGGCGGAACGGACAAGGTGGCCGAGTGGAGCCAGATGTTCCTTGTGCCGGGAATGAGTCACTGCGGTGGCGGCCCCTCGCTGGACCACTTCGACATGCTGGGCGCACTTGTTGGGTGGGTCGAGAAGGGTGCGACGCCTGCGCGGGTGGTTGCGACGGGCACTGCGTTTCCCGGACGCAGCCGGCCACTCTGCGCCTATCCCAAATACGCGCAATACACCGGAAGCGGAGACACACAAGACGCCCAAAACTTCCAATGCCGGTGAAAACCTGCAACTCTCGCGTGAGGTCTGCATACATGGTTCATCGTTCCATTCGGAAGGGCAGCACTTCGAAGACGTGTTCTGAGAACAAGATTGGAACGTCACAGGAGAGTCGGATGATGCAGCTAAGTAGTAGAGACCTACGCGCGTTTTTCGCATTCGGCGCACTATGCGTTGGGTTGTGCGTTAACGCGCAGCAAGCACCTCAGCAGCCTGCAGCACAGCCGCCGAGCCCTGCAATGCAAATGCCTGCTCCCACACCCAACGACACGTTGAAATCGGTTGAGGTAGAACCCGATCGTCATGTCCGATTTCGCATATGGGCGCCAAATGCTACGGAAGTGAAGCTGCATGCCGAGGGGCCGGAGGCGACACCTGGAATCACTCCGGACGAGACGGGCAAGTACATGGCTGGTGTGCCTTTGACCAAGGGAGATCAGGGCCTCTGGGAAGCAACAATCGGTCCGATCGAGCCTGGGGTCTATCGTTATACATTCACGGTGGATGGTGTGAGCACGACGGACCCGCGGAATGGGCTCACCTCACAATCGCTGACCCACGCTTCCAGCATGTACGAAGTTCCGGGCTCGGAGTTCACGGAGTACAAGACGGGCGTGCCGCACGGCGCAATCGCAACGATCTACTATGACTCATCTGCAACGGACGGCCAACGCCGCATGCACGTTTACACCCCGCCGGGTTATGAGAATGGCAGCGCAAAATTGCCTGTACTTTTCCTGCTTCACGGCGGAGGAGACTCTGATGACTCGTGGCCCACGGTGGGGCGGGCTGGCGCGATTCTCGATAACCTGATCGCCAGCGGGAAGGCTGTTCCGATGCTGATCGTGATGCCCGCAGGCCACGTCTCCACGGAGTTCCGTTTGACGCCGGGCGCGCGCATGGGCCACGACGCCTTCAATGATGACCTGGTAAAAGTGGTGCTGCCCTACATCGACGCGCACTACCGTACCGTCGCCGATCGCGATCATCGTGCGATCGCGGGGCTGTCTATGGGCGGGCTGCAGACACTGAACATAGCGCTCGATGACTCGGCGGATTTCGCCTGGGTAGGCGTGTTCAGCTCCGGATGGTTTCCGAACTCGATCAAGGAGGAGCAGGACACGGATGTGGCGAAGTATCGTGCGTCGGGCAAGCCGTTTCGCTTGTTCTGGGTGGATGCAGGCAAGTATGACATCGCGCTTCAGAACAGCCATGCCACGGTCGCCGTCCTGAAAGATGCCGGCGTCAACGTGGAAGAGCACGAGAGCGGCGGCTTCCACGCATGGCCCAACTGGAGAGATTATCTGCATCAGTTTGCGGCGTTGCTGTTCAAGAAAAGCAGTGCGCGATGAGATGCACGATCAATAGCTGTCTTTGAGAAAGCATGTCTTCGGCTCGAACCGTAACCAATCTGGAGAACTCTATGAAGCACCGCGTAACGCGAGTATTCGGGTACATTGTTACTTGTCTGGGAACGTTGCTCTTCGCTGTCGCTGCGAAGGATGGAATCGCGCAGGACTCAGCGAATCTTCCCTACATGAATCCGCAGCTATCGCCTGAGCAGCGCGCTACGGACCTGGTGCATCGCATGACGCTGGCCGAGAAGGCTACGCAGATGCAGAATAATTCCACCGAGGTTCAAAGGCTGAAGATTCCTGCGTATCAGTGGTGGAGCGAGGCTCTGCACGGCGTCATCAACGATGGCGTCACCGAATATCCGGAGCCTGTCGGCCTCGCGGCCACTTTCGATGCGCCGGGCATTCACACCATGGCGGCGCAGATCGGCATTGAAGGCCGCATCAAGCACGTGCAGAATTTGCGCGAAGGGCACACCGGCATCATGGGTGGCCTCGACTTTTGGTCTCCCAATCTCAATATCTTCCGAGACCCGCGCTGGGGCCGGGGACAAGAGACCTACGGCGAGGATCCTTTCCTCACCGGCCGCATGGGCATTGCTTACGTAACAGGTTTGCAGGGTGATGACCCCAAGTACTACCTCGCTATTGCAACGCCAAAACACTATGCCGTGCATAGCGGACCGGAACCCACACGCCACTTCGCGGATGTAGACGTGAGCAAACACGATGAAGTGGATACCTATGAGCCTGCATTCCGCGCCGCCATTGTGGAGGGCAAGGCGGGATCGGTAATGTGCGCCTACAACGCGATCAATGGCCAGCCGGCATGTGCGAATCAATATCTGCTGCAGGATCAGTTGCGCGGTAAGTGGGGATTTCAGGGGTATGTCGTCTCTGACTGCGACGCGGTGCGAGATGTTGCAGCGAATCATCGCTATGAGCCGACACAAGCACAGGGCGCGGCGATTTCGGTCATCCGCGGCATGGACAACGAGTGCGTTACGTTCACATCGCGCTTCGGCGATCCAGTGGAGAAAGCCTATATCGATGCAGTCCAACAGGGCTACCTTCCTGAGAGCGTTCTTGACACGGCCCTCGTTCGCCTCTTCACAGCGCGCATCAAGCTCGGCATGTTCGATCCGCCGGATATGGTCCCTTACACCAAGATCGATGAGAAAGACTTAGACAGTGCCGAGCACCGTCAGCACGCCCGCAAGCTCGCAAATGAATCGATGGTTTTGCTGAAGAATGACGGTCTTCTTCCACTGAAATCCGGAATCAAAAACATCGCCGTTGTAGGACCGCTTGCCGACCAGACTCGGCCGCTTATCGGCAATTATGCCGGTCAGCCAACGCACATCGTCTCGATTATCGACGGACTCAAGGCTGAGTTCCCTAATGCGACCATCACCTATGTTCCCGGAACGCAATTCCTTCGTACCGATGGGACGGCAGTGCCCGACGCTCTCTTGACGACTCCCGACGGAAAACCAGGTCTGAAGGCTGACTACAACGAAGGCATGCGTGGAGGACCAGGGTCTGAGAATAAGCCTGTCCCTATTGTGAGCCGCACCGAGTCCAATGTGAAGCTCACCAAAGAAAGCCTGCCGTCGCAGGTGTCCGAGAGGAAAACATTTGGGGTGCAATGGTCGGGCTTCCTGACGCCGAACGAATCGGGGGACTTCCTGCTCGGCATTCGCTGCAAGGGTTTCTGCCGTCTCACAGCGGATGGCAAGCAGGTAACACTTACATTCGGCGGTGGCAACGAACCTGTTTCCCAAGTCGGCCGCGTACATCTGGAAAAGGGTCGCAAAGTTGCGGTTGAGTTCACTTATGGGGCTAGAGACGGGAGAGCGCAAGCGGAGCTGATTTGGTCCAAAGCGACCGATGCCGCTTCGCCGGAAGCGATCACTGCGGCAAAGAACGCCGATGTCGTAATCGCCGTTGTCGGAATCACGAGTCAACTTGAGGGCGAAGAGATGCCAGTCACCGAACCAGGCTTCCTCGGTGGAGACCGCACCAGCATCGACTTGCCTAAGCCTGAAGAAGACCTGGTAGAAGCGATGGCGGCGACCGGCAAGCCTCTCTCCGTGGTCCTGATGAATGGCAGCGCTTTGGCCGTCAACTGGATCAATGAGCACGCCAATGCCGTTCTCGAGGCGTGGTATCCGGGCGAAGAGGGCGGCGCCGCAGTCGCCGAGACGCTGAGCGGCAAGAACAACCCAGCCGGCCGGCTGCCCATCACCTTCTACAAGGGTGTCGATCAGCTACCTAACTTCGAAGACTACGGGATGGCGAACAGGACCTACCGCTATTTCAACGGCAAGCCACTCTATCCTTTCGGCTATGGGCTCAGTTACACAAAGTTCAGTTACGGCGATATAAGTGTGCCGGCGCAGGCCGTCACCGCCGGACAGCCGATTGGTGCAGACGTGACGGTGACCAACACCGGGCAAGTTGCTGGGGATGAGGTTGTCGAGCTCTATCTCAAGTTTCCGTCAGTCAAGGGTGCGCCTCGCATCGCTCTGCGCGGTTTTCAACGCATTCATCTCGAAGCGGGCGCGAACCAGAAGGTCCATTTCGATTTGAAGCCCCGCGATCTTGAGATGGTGACGGAGGATGGCAATCCCATCATTGCTCAAGGTGATTACACCATCAGCATCGGTGGAGGTCAGCCTGAGACAACAGCGTCTGTTGCCACTGGCCACTTCCACATTGACGGCCAATACGCATTGCCCGAATAGCAAAGGAGAAGTATTCATGTCCGGATCTTCAAATCGCACGCTCACTCGCCGCGAGGCACTGCTTCTTTCGGCTACTGCGGGAATCGGCATCGTCTCCCGTGAACCTGCGCTCGCATCGGACAGCATCAAGACCGCGGCGCACCAGGAACCCGGTAACGTCTCTACGCCGCGCTCGGCGATTGCAAAGACGCAGTACGGCAAGGTGCGCGGATTCTTGGATGGCGGTGTCTTGACGTTCAAAGGTGTTCCGTATGGTGCAACTGCGGCCGGAGAGAATCGCTGGCTTCCAGCCAAGCCGCCCACGCCGTGGAAGGACGAATATCCAGCCCTGGCGTACGGGGCAAACTGTCCGCAAAATCTGCATACGTGGACCGGCATCGAGCAGACGTTTCTCTTCGACTGGGACGACGGGTGGCAGAGCGAAGACATGCTGAAGTTGAACATCTGGA
Source organism: Occallatibacter sp. (assembly GCA_049518435.1). Classification (GTDB taxonomy): domain Bacteria; phylum Acidobacteriota; class Terriglobia; order Terriglobales; family Acidobacteriaceae; genus Telmatobacter. The sequence goes on from JBEKRU010000117.1 coordinate 17,622, forward strand.
CGCCGAGTCTGACGGGGAAACGGCCGGTGATGTTTTACATGCATGGGGGCGGGTTCAGCTTCGGGTCGTCCTACGAGCTGCCATCGCACGAGGGCGCACAGATGGCGCGTCATCATGATGTGGTGCAGGTTTCAGTGAATCATCGCCTGAACATTCTTGGGTTCTTCGATGCTGCGGAAATTGGCGGCTCGGCATACGAGGACTCGGCGAACGTGGGAATGACGGACTTGGTAGCCGCGCTGAAGTGGGTTCACGAAAATATCGAGAATTTCGGCGGTGATCCGGATCGCGTGATGATCTACGGGCAGTCGGGCGGCGGGTCCAAGGTGACTACGCTGATGGGCATGCCTTCGGCGGCGGGCCTGTTCCATCGTGCTTCCGCGCAGTCGGGCGGCGGCGGGAATATTCCCAGTAGGGATCAGCAAAGGGAGCTAGCAAGACAGACAATGAAAGAGCTCGGGCTCGCGGCGAATGACATTGGTGCCCTGCAGAAGATGGAATGGGCCAAGCTGTTTGAAGCAGGCAATGCGGCAGCGGCCAAGATCAATCCGTCGGGCCCGCCGATGATGGGACCGGGAGCGCCAGGTACACCGCGGGTAGGGTGGTCGCCTTGCGTCGATGGAAAGATAATCAACATGCGCTCCTTCTTCGACGCAGCTCCGGAGATATCGAAGAATGTGCCGATGCTCATAGGCTCGGTTAGCGAAGAGGGCAACCGAATGTCCTCTAGGCCTACGGAAGAAGAATGGCGTGCCAGTTTGACCAAAGCTTACGGCAATGAAAAAGCGACGGCCATTATTGCCACTCTGAAGAAAGCCTATCCGCAAAAGAAGATCCAGACCTTGTCGTACATGTGCAGCGGTACTCCCGGTCTGAATGGGCTGGGCATGCGCAACAACGTTGTGAAGATGGCGCGATTGAAGCACGAACTGAACGCTGCGCCGGCGTATGCATACTACTTCACATGGCAGACGCAGATTCTGGAGGCCGTGGCTGGAGCGTGGCACACTGCCGAGCTTCAGTTCTGCTTCGACAACACCAAGCGGTGCGAGCAAGGGACGGGTAATACTCCAGAAGCGCAGGCGCTGGCCAAGGAAATGGCAGCATCCTGGGCCGCGTTTGCGGCAACCGGAAACCCGAGCACTCCGAACTTGAAATGGTCACCGACCGAT
>JBEKRU010000118.1:0-17803 GCA_049518435.1 Occallatibacter sp.
CGAAGACCAGGCCTTCGTTCTGGGTCTGGTGGGGGCGGACTTTGCCTAGGGTGCGGGGGGCGGTGGGATTTGGGGCGGTTCCAATTGTCGTTACCATTTCGACCTCGATTTCGATGCTTTGTAACAGGGCACGACTTTAGTCGTGCCGAAAATGCGTTAATTCTGAGCCCGGGCTTTAGCCCCTGCCACTGCCAACCGAGAACTATGCCAAAGTTGCCGCATCGGCTCGCTGCGTTGCCGTCTTTTTCCTTGCCAAACTCTCAAAGCAATACGGGTATTTCTCAGGAGCATCAACCAGACCTGCCTTGACCGGGTTGTTTGCGATGTAAACTCGATGGGCCTCAAAACTCTCGCCGCCAAGTACCTGCTCCTCGGAAAAACCCCTCTGCCACAAGTCGCCTTTGAATCCGAATTCCTTGCCCAGACGGAACGAGAATCGGCCCTTTACCAACTGCATTGCCTTCTCAATGGTCATATCGTCTTCAACAGTTAACAAAAGGTGCACATGATCCGGCATGATCACGAAGTCGTGGAGCTTGAATTTTCGTTCCGTGACCACAGAACGAAGCACATCGGCGAGAAGTCCCGCGTTTTTGTCCGACTGCAACAGGTTGCGGCCCATGCTCGTTTTCGTGGTTGTGAAAAATGTGCGAGCTGGATTGAGGATGTTTTCCGGTGACGATTTTCTGCCGGGGATTGCCATTGCAGGGGCTAAAGCCCATCTCCTTTTGTGCGACTAGCGGCACGACTGAAGTCTTGCCCTGTTACAAAGCTCGTTCGCGTCGGATTTTGGCCTAATCGAAGAGCGCATCCAATCGAATTCTGGCGGCAATCCTCATATAGCGCTTCTAATGCTATGCTTCCACCAGGCCTTCAGCCAGTACCTTGGCGGCGGTGTCGATGCGTTCGCGGGACATGATTTCGGTTGCGCACCACAGGGTGCAGTTCTGGAGTTCGGGGTACCAGCGGCTGAGTTCGATGCCGCCGACAATCCTCTCGTCGCGAAGCCGCTGGCTCCAGACGGACGGGGCCTCGGCGGTGTGCAGGACGAACTCATTGAAGACGGGAGCGCCTTTAAACAGCAGCTTTGCGCCGGGCTGGGCGCTGAGTTGCTGGGCGGTGTAGGCGGCTTTGGCCAGGTTGTGCTCGGCGAGTTCGCGGATGCCTTCTTTGCCATAAACGGTTAAGTAGATGGTGGCCATGAGGGCGACAAGCGCCTGGTTGGTGCAGATGTTGGAGGTGGCTTTCTCGCGGCGGATGTGCTGCTCGCGGGTGGAAAGGGTCAGGACGAAACCGCGATAGCCGTTGGAGTCGACAGTCTGGCCGACGAGGCGGCCGGGCATCTGGCGGAGGTACTTCTCCTTGGCCGCAATGACGCCGCAGTAGGGGCCGCCGTAGCAGAGGGCGACGCCGTAGGACTGGGCTTCCATGGTGACGATGTCGGCCTCGACGGGCGGGCGGACGGCGCCGAGAGAGATGGCTTCCGCGATGGAAACGATGAGCAGGGCGCCTTTGGCGTGGGCGATTTCGGCGATGGCGGGAATGTCTTCGATGACGCCGAAGAAGTTGGGGCTCTGGACTAGAACGGCGGCTGTTTCGTTGGTGACCTGGGCCTCGAGGGCTTCAAGGTCGACGCGGCCGGTTTTGGGATCGTAGAGGGCTTCGGTGGAAGGCAGGTTTTGATACTTGGTGTAGGTTGCGATGACTTCGCGGTACTCGGGATGAACAGAACGGGCGACGACGGCCTTGTGGCGGCCGGTGACGCGAACGGCCATCATGAGAGCTTCGGCCGCGCCGGTTGAACCGTCGTACATGCTGGCGTTGGCCACGTCCATGCCGGTCAGTTCGGCAATCATGGTCTGGAATTCAAAGATGGCCTGGAGAGTGCCCTGGGTGATCTCCGCCTGGTAGGGGGTGTAGCTGGTGAGGAACTCGCCGCGCTGGACGAGGGAATCGATAATGACGGGACGGTAATGGCGGTAAGCGCCTGCGCCGAGGAAGCTGGAGTGCTTGTGGGTGTACTTCGCTCCGGCCGCGTGGAAGTAGTCGATGATCTCGCTCTCGGCGTGCTGGCGAGGGACGTCGAGGTCGCGGTTCAGGCGATACTCCTCGGGGATGACGGAGAAGAGGTCGTCGATGGACTTCGCGCCGATTTCGGCGAGCATTTGTTCCCGCTCCGCGGGCGATTTGGGTAGGTAGCGCATGGGTCCCTCCGGGACCAGTGGTCAGTTGTCAGTGATCAGCGGTCAGTTTCCGGCCCGTGAACGTATTGGATTCCAAACGCCGTGTTGTGAGGCCGGAATTTGAAACGAAAACGCTCATGTGATCCTGAACTGAACGCGATCTTCTGACAACTGATAACTGATCACTGACAACTGTTTACTGTTCTTCCGCGATAAAGGCTTCGTAGGCTTGGGCGTCAAGCAGGGATTCGAACTGGGTGGGGTCGGAGAGCTCGACCTTGATGATCCAGGCTTCGTGCGGGTGCTCGTTGATCTTGTCGGGCGAGTTCTTCAGCTCGTCGTTGACGGCGGTGACGGTGCCGGAGACGGGCGAATAGAGGTCGCTGACGGCCTTGACGCTTTCGACGGAGCCGAAGGTCTGGTGGGCGGTGACGGGGTCGCCGACCTTGGGCCCGTCGACATAGACGATGTCGCCTAGGGAGTTCTGGGCGTAGTCGGTGATGCCGACGGTGCCGATTGTCCCATCGAGGGAAATCCATTCGTGTTCTTTGGTGTAGCGATAGTTGGCTGGATAGGCCATGGGAGTCGTCTCCTTGAAGAATCAGTGTAATTCAGCGGACAGCAGGCAGCTGGCAGGTTACAGATGACAGATTACAGATGACAGTTGGTTTGCGAGCTTCCGCATTCCCTTTTCAGCCGTATGCCGGGTTTCAGCTGGTGAAGCCGGCGTAGGGTTCGAGGGGGATGAGAGCCTGTAGCTCGAGCATTCCGGCCTGGACAATGGGGAGGGTGGCAAGGGCTTCGCGGACTTCCGCTTCGCCAGGGACTTCCCAGAGGATGACAGCACCGGGCGTGTCGCCGCGCTTCCAGATTTGGCGGAGGACGCCGGAGGCGTAGAGCTGACGGACGCGCTGGCCTTCGCGGGCGAGGAGGTCGGGCGTGAAGGCTTCTGGTGGGAATTCGGTGGTGCGGCGGCGGGAGATGGTGAGGAATTGCATATCAGTTCTCAGTTCTTAGTTCAGAGTTCACAGTTGTTAGTTGTTAGTTTTCAGTGGTCAGCTGCGAGTTCCCAGTTCCGAGTTCTTAGTTCTTCAACGTCAGTAAACGCCGGGGATCAGCGCGTGAGATTCGCGGCAATAGGACTCGTATGCTGGCCCGAAGGCTGTGCGGAGATTGGCTTCCTCCAGGCGGATTTTCCGCGCGTAGGCGACCAGTGCCATGGCCAGGGCAAGCAGGGCCAGGCAACTGCCGGAGACGATGGCGGTTCCGGTGTACATGGCGAGGATGCCAGTGTAGATGGGATGGCGGACGAGCTTGTAGGGGCCAGTGCGGATGAGCTCGTGGTCGACTTTGATGGTGATGCGGCCGCTCCAATGCTTGCCGAGGATGCGGCGGGCCCAGATGGCTAGAGCGAGGCCGAGCAATGAGATGGCGACGCCCACGATGAGGATGGGCAGGTTGAGGGGCAGGAAGCGGGGGATGGCGGGGATCTGGATGACTTCAAAAAGGATAGCGGTGTTGGTGAGGACCACGTGCACGCTGCGGGAAGCTCCTGATTCGGAGGATTTGGCGGGAGCGGCGGTCTTGGCGGCGTGTTCCCAATACACGCTGAGGATGACCCAGGGGAGGGCGGCGAAGAGGAACTGGATGCGGCCGAGCGTTGAGGTGATCAGGCCAAAGTCGCGGATGTGGGCGGGCATGAGACCGGTGAAGCGGGCGACCAGCGCGGCGACAATGAAAGCGCAGGCGATAAGCACGGACATTAGTTTCTTTTGCGGCATCGGCATGATCTAAACGGCGGTTTCAGGGGCGTAGTCGGCGGTGATTTTGCGGAAGTCGATGAAGAGCTTGGCGCGCCAGCGGACAATCATGCCGAAGGCGAGAATGAAAAAGAGGCCGGCGGACTGCTGGACGGTGAGGATGGTGTCAAAGTAGCCGCGGGCGAGGAAGCGGACTGCAGCCAGGATGAAGATGACGGCGAGGAAAGCGCCGGAGCGCTTCATCATGATGACGTCTCCCTGGCGGATGAGGCGGGTGGTGAGCAGCAGCGGATAGGCGAGGGCGATGGCGCCGATGAGGAAGGCTGCGCCGGCCCAGGCCCAGGGGATGCGGAATCCGGGGACGATGAACATGGAAAAGCCGGTGGCCATCCCGAGGGGCGGAATGATGATTTTGCGGAGGGAGACTGCGCTGCGCGCTTCCCGGAGACGCCAGACCGTGACGGCGACAAGTCCGGCGAGGGAGACGAGGATTGAGGTTCCCTGGGGAAGCTGCATGCTGCATGTATTTTACGGCACCTGCGCATCTCCCTGGTCGCCAAACGCGAGAGACCAGGGGCCCTTCAGCCGCGCGCGAGAGGCTCGCACATATTTCGTGTTTCCCAGTTCTCGTCGAGGTACCCGGAGGACGATTCGCTGTTTTGGTGCATCTATAGAAGAATGCGAAAGTTGAGACAAATTGCCGTTATTGCTGTAACTTTGCTCGCCTTGGCGATGCCGTGGGGCGGTGCGGCTCATGCCTATTCCCTGATGACGCATGAGCAACTGATCGACCTGACGTGGAAGGACTCGATTGTTCCGCTGCTGCTGAGCCGCTATCCAAACTTGACGCCGAAACAACTGGATGAGGCGCGGGCGTATGCATACGGCGGATGCGTGATTCAGGATATTGGCTATTACCCGTTTGGCGACGTGAATTATTCCGACCTGACGCACTATGTGCGATCCGGCGATTTTGTGGTGAGCCTCTTCCGGAACGCGACGAACGCCGATGAGCTTGCCTTTGCGGTGGGAGCGCTCTCGCACTATATCGGCGACTCGGTGGGGCACCCGCTGGCGACCAACGTGGCGGTTCCGGTGGAGTTTCCGAAGCTGGGCGCGAAATATGGCCCGGCGGTGAATTACGCGGAAGGCCAGCACCAGCATGTACAGACGGAGTTCGCGTTCGATATCAATGAGATTGCGCATCACAGGATGGCGCCGGTGCACTACCTGCGGCACATTGGGCTGGGCGTGCCGGTGCAGCAGTTGGCGCTGGCGTTTTACCAGACGTATGGCATCCGGGAAGACTTTACGGGAAAGCGGGGACGCAGGATCAATGTGAGCGCGTACCGGTTTGCGGTGCGGGGATTCATTCCGCGGATTGCGTACGCGGTGACCCTGTTGCATCGCGGACATGAACCTGCGGACCCGGACACGCCGGATGCGCACGAGGTGGAGACGGAGTCAGCGCAGGTTGCGGTTGAGAATGACTGGCAGGTGTACCGGCGCAAGGCGGGGATTGGGACGTATATGCTGGCGGGGCTGCTGTTCATTTTGCCCAAGGTGGGACCGCTGAAGATGGTTGCGGTGAAGGGGCCTACGGAGGAAACCGAAGCAGAGTATTTGCACAGTGTTGCGACTTCGGCTGCGGCACTCCGAAGAACGCTGGCGGGGTTTACGCCGCCGGGAGCTCCGAAGACAGCATCGGTTGGTGAGGCTCCCGGGCCGGAAGTGAAGAATGCGGATTTGCCGTCAGCGCCTGCCCACCCGGTGACGGTAAGCCTGAAGCCGAAGTCGGAAGGGCCGCAGCAGACGCGGGACCCGAGGCATCCGCTGCCGAATCGGGACCTGGATACGGGGAAGGTGGTGCAGCCGGGCGGGTATTCGCTGACGGACTCGACCTTTGCGCACCTGCTGCACGAGCTGGCGCTGCAGCCCACGGTTCCGATTCCACCGGGGATCAAGGAAGAGATTCAGGCGTACTACGCGAATCTCGATTTGCCGATTACGACCAAGAAGGATCCGCAGAAGTGGGCGCAGGTGCTGGCGGATCTGGAGACGCTGAAGACGATGCCGACGAGCACGGCGCCGGACCCGTTTCCGACGTATGGGGATGAGGGAGCGGGCGGGGAGTAGAAGTTGCAGATCCGCAGTTGGCATCGCTGCGGTCGGGACGCCCGCACGACAGCCGGTCTAGAGACCAGCGCTAGATTACCTGTCGAAGAACTCGCCGTGCCCGCCGTTGGCCCAGGGGTTGTAATGGAGGGCGAAGGTAGCGCGGGATTGGATGGAGGGGTGGCTATCTAGCCAGAACTCGATAAAGGGGTGGGGATTGGGATCGTCGAGCCACGCTGCGCCGAGCGCGCTGAATGCGGCGACAGCGGTATTTTGCGGGTCCGGGACGAGGCTGTGGATGGCTTCCTGCCCGAAGACGTCAGCCTGATGCTCGAAATGGCGGCTGACGGCGTTGCCGGCAGGTCCCAGCAGGAAATTGGCGATGGAGGCGACGAAGAGGAGGGCGACGAAGCCGGTGCGGGTGGAAAGGGATTCGACTCGCCAGAATGGACCCAATCTCCGCACGAACCACGCGGCGATGCGCGCGCAGACCCAGAAAACGAAGAAGAACACGACTGCTGAGATGGCAAGGCCTTTGGGGATGTGATGCAGGACGTAATGGCCGCTCTCGTGAGCGAAGACCAACATGATTTCGTCGTTGGGGATGCGGTCGGCGGTGGTGTCCCAGACGACGATGCGCTTGGTTGCGCCGATTCCGGAGACGTAGGCGTTGATGCCGTTGGACTTCTCGCTGGCCTTCATGAGGTACATGCGGTCAGGGGGGATGTTGGTTCCGGTGCGGGCGACAACTTTTTCAAGGTCGGCTACAAGAGCAGCATGGTTCTTGGAGAGCGGTTCGTATTGATTGAAGATGGGCTCGGCCAGAGGCTCAAGGAATGTGGAGAGAACGATGAGAGGGACAGCGGTCATCCAGCATACAAGCCAGTAGCGGCGCGGCCAGCGGCGGACGATCCAGTTGAAGAGCAGGAGAACGGGCGCGCCGATGCAGAGCGTAAGAGCGAGGGATTTCGTCATATCGACAAGCCATGGGCCCCAGCCCTCGACGCTGATGCCGTAGGAAAGACTGACGTGGTGGCCATAGAGATCGAGGGGCAGATCGGCGAGGGCAAGGATGATGAGGAACGCGGCGAAGAAGATGACGCCCTGGAGCCAGCGGCGGGAGGAGAGGCGTTTTGCCCACGTTTCAAGGCCGGCGGCGGCGCGGGTGGTGAGCAGGAGCCACAGCACTACGAGGTCCCAAAGCGAGCCGCCAATGCCGAGGACGTTGCGAATGTGGCCGAGAGCGATGGCTTTGGCGAGCTTGTCGGGAGGGAGCGTGTAGGCCTGCGCGGTGGGATGGGAGCTGGGTTGATTTGTCGCCTGCGCAGCAGCGGGAGCGGGAGAAACCGGTTGACCAGCACAACGAAACGGAGCCGGAGCGACAAAAAGCAGAAGGTTGATTAGAAAGGCGATGCGTGGGCACAGGAGCCGTCCGCGCGTAAATGTCATTCAGCGTTCCCCTCGCACGTAGCTTACTCTGAGAGAATCAGAGATTGGAGACAATTGCAGCTTAGCTGTTCCTGCCTATGACAAATCCTTCTTCCGCCGCCGCGGTGCGGCTGGTCCCCGTTTTCTCCTTCATGCCTTCGGTTCGGTTGGTTGCCGCCGTATCCATTCTGGTCGCTGCAATTCCCTTCTCTGCGATTGCGCAGCAGGGCGCTGCTGCGCAGCCCCCGGTTCTTCTCGATGCGATGACGACGGAACTGCATCGAGCCTTTACTTCGCTGGGAAAGCAGGCGGCCGGTAAAGACACGGACAAGCAGTTGCCGCCTTACTTTCTAAGCTACAGCGTGAGCGATGCGAGCGCGGTGACGGTGCGGGCGCAGTATGGTGCGGTGGTGGACAACTCCGCCAACCGCGTGCGCGTGGCCGATATACAGGTGCGTCTGGGCGAGCCGAAGCTGGATAACACGCATGGGACGCATCGCGGATCGGCGGTGAACAGCATGCAGCTTCCTCTGACGGACGACCGCGAGGCGCTGGCGCGCAGTCTGTGGGTGGCGACGAACACGGGCTATGGGACGGCGCTCGACAACTACCTGCGGGTGAAAACCGAGGCCGAGGTGCGAGCGAAAGAAGAGGACACTTCTCCAGACTTCAGCAAGGAAGAGCCGCAGACACATTTGGGGACCCCGGCTCCGCTGGTTGAGGTGGACCGGGCGGCGTGGGGCGAGCGCGTGGCGGCGCTGTCGAAGATTTTTCGCGAGTACCCGGACGTGACCCAGAACATGGTGATGCTGACGGTGCAGAACGAAACGGACTACTTCGCTTCGTCAGAGGGCTCGCGGGTGGTGGCTCCGCACCTGGCGGCACGGCTGGTGGTGTTTGCGGTGAGTCGCGCCGACGATGGGATGGACCTGTTCCGGGCACAGACATTTGAGGCCGAGACGGTGAAGGGACTACCGGCGCAGGCGGAGCTGGAAGCGGCGATTCACGAGTTGGGCAAGAGCCTTGAGGCGCTGCGCAAGGCGCCGGTGACCACGCCGTTCGATGGGCCCGTGATTTTGAGCGGGCGGGCGGCGGCGGTGTTCTTCCACGAGGTGCTGGGACACAGACTTGAGGGCCAGCGGCAGCGCGGCGACGAAGAGGGACAGACGTTTACCAAGGAAGTGGGCAAGGATGTGCTGCCGACGTTCCTTTCTGTTGCGGACGACCCGACGGTGACGACATTTGGCGGGACATGGCTGAGCGGCAGCTATGAGTACGACGATGAGGGGCAGAAGGCGCGGCGGGTCGGACTCATCGACGATGGGGTGCTGAAGACGTTCCTGATGTCGCGCCTGCCAATTGCGAATTTTGACGACTCGAATGGACACGGGCGCGCGCAAACAGGACGCATGCCGACAGGACGTCAGGGCAACCTGATTGTGACTTCGACCAAGACGGTTCCGGAGACTGAACTGCGCAAGGAACTGATTGAAGAAGCCAAGAAGCAGAACAAGCCGTATGGCCTTTACTTCGAGGACATCTCTTCAGGCTTTGCGGTGACTACGCGGAGTTCCCCTCAGGCATTCAGCGTGGTTCCGCTGGTGGTGTGGCGGGTGTATGTGGATGGGCGGCCGGATGAGCTGGTGCGGGGCGTGAGCATTGTGGGGACGCCGCTGGCGGCGATGAAGCGGATTTTGGCCACGGGCGACAAGAGCGAAGTATTCAACGGTGAGTGCGGAGCGGAGTCCGGAACGATTCCCGTGAGCGCGGTGGCGCCGGCAATGCTGTTGAGCGAGATGGAAACGCAGAAGCAGGCGCAGGGGACGGCGAGGCCGCCGATACTGCCGATGCCGCAGTAAGGCAGATGACAGGTTACAGATTACAGATGACAGTGAAAGACCGGCGACGGTTGCGTGCAATTGGGTTTGGGCTGGCGACCGTCTTGTTGGGATTGAGTGTTCGATTCTTGCATGTGGGACTGCCGTGGGTTGTGATGAAGTATGGCGGGTCGATGCTGTGGGCGGTGATGATCTTCTGGATCTTCTCTGCTTTGATTCCGCAGTGGCCATTGATGCGGATCGCGTTGTTGTCGGGAACCGTGGCGACGGCGGTTGAGATTTTCAAGCTTTACCGATCGCCGGGGATGGATGCGTTTCGGCTCACTCTCGCGGGAAAATTGACGCTGGGGCGGGTGTTTTCAGGATGGGACATTGCTGCTTATTGGGTGGCGATCGCGGCTGGGATGGCCTTGGAGTTCGCGATCCGCAGGGCAAGCAGCAGGGCGTGAGAGCTGCTGAGAGAAGTTTGAGGCTGAGGAAAAGAGCTATGAAGTTGATTTGGTCGGTTGCGAAGTTGGCTGGGGTCGGAATGCTGGTTGGGTACATGGGCTTGCCGGTTTTGACTCGGGCGCAGGCCGCCACGGCGAGCCGCGCGGATGCGGAGAAGGACCCGCTGCTGAAGGCGATGCTGACGGAGATGGACCGGAGCATGAGCCAGTTGCAGTTGCCGGGATTCGCCAAGCCGTTCTTTATCCAATACAGGATTGAGGACGTGGACGATTTCCAGACCAAGGCGGAGTTTGGCGCCAGCGAAGGCTCGGGACGAAGCCACCAGCGGGTGGCGCGCGTTACGGTGCGCGTTGGCGACTATAAGACCGACAGCTCCGGCGGGCGCGGCGATGGTTCGCTGCAACTGGGGCCGCTGAACGATGACCCGGTTGCTGTGCGTTCTGCGTTGTGGGCGGCTACGGATACGGCTTACAAGTCTGCGCTTGCCGCTTATGCGCAGAAGCAGGCGGCGCTGAAGCAAGTGCAGACGCCGCCGCAGGCCGATGACTTCAGCCAGGAAAAGCCGGTGGTGTCGCTCCAGGAACCGAAGAAGCTGGAAGTGGACGATGCGGCCTGGGTGGATCGGATTGCAAAGGCCAGCGGCCTGTACCGGACGGAGTCGACGGTAAGCGCGAGCCAGCATGAGGTTGAATACTCGATGGGGGAGTTTCATGCGCGCGTGACGAACACCTGGCTGGTGACCAGCGAGGGAACGATTGTGCGCAAGACGGCGGCCGAGTACCAGGAGAGCTTTGCCGTGGGCACGCAAGCGGCGGACGGCATGCGGCTGGACCGGTCGTTTGCGTCAACCGGCTCGGCGCTGAAGGACCTGGATTCGCAAGAGGCTTTCACGCACCATGCGGTTGCGGAGATCGCGTCGCTGAATGACCTCCGTAAAGCCCCGCTGGTTGAGGAGGAATATCACGGGCCCTTGCTGCTGAGCGCGGACGCGGCGACGGATTCTCTGCACGAGTTGCTGGGCGGCGGTTTAACGGCAACGCGGCCCAAACTGGGCACCGAGGCGCGTACCAACGGGCCTTTCGCGTCGAGCTATCACGCGCGGGTGCTGCCGGATTTTCTGGATGTGGTGGATGATCCCGGTTTGAAAAGCTACGCGGGCAAAGGCCTGGTGGGAGCCTATGCGGTGGATGACGAGGGCGTGCCCGCGCAGGCGGTGAAGTTGGTGATCGAGGGAAAGCTGCAGAACTACCTGATTGGGCGGGAGCCGGTACGCGATTTTCCGCAGTCAAACGGACACGGACGGGCGGGAATTGCGGGGGCGGCGAGGCCGTCGCTCGGGGTACTGGAGATTTCGGCGAAGGACGGCGTTGCGGACGAGGAACTGAACAAGAAGCTGATGGACCTGGCCAAGGACCGGGGGCTGAAGAGTGTTTACTTTGCACAGACGCTGGGCGGGGAGATGACTCCGCGGCTGCTGTACCGCGTAAGCCTCGACGGCAAACGCGAACTGGTGCGCGGCGCTGAGCTGGACGACATGGACCAGCGCGCACTGCGGTCAAGCGTGGAGGCAGCGGGCAAGGATCTGAATGTGGCCAACTATTTTGGCGACGTCCCGGTAACGGTGCTTGCGCCCGCGTTGCTGCTGAGCGACGTTACGGTGCGGCGCGCCAATGAGAAGAACGATAAGCTGCCCTTCTATCCGCCGCCTGATTAGAGCCTGTTATTAACTTTCCCGCAGCCCGCGTTGCGAGCGGACAGGTCTTGGTCTTCGGGGTGGAGATGAGGCGGAGGACGAAGACTTTGGCTATTCCAAGGCAAGGATGAGAACGAAGTATGAGCCGATTTTCTCCGCAACCACCGGGGTCCCCACGCGCGCGGTCTTTGCGTGCTGGGGTGGAAGTCGAAGGGCGGGGGCCAATTATTCCCGATTTCGGCGTCGCTCGTTGCCAGGAGACACCCGGTATCCGTCACTTCTCACTCCTCGAATTCGAAAAAATTGGCTCCCTGCGCGGGCTACGCGAAAGTTAATAACGGGCTCTAAGGAGAACCAACAACCCGGATGTGCGCCATCATGCCGCCGTCCTGGTGCTCGCCAATATGGCAGTGATACACAAAATCTCCCACTTCAGCGAAGGGAATCCTCACAACCACCGGCTGTATCGGGCAGCGTCCGGCTCGCCATGTCGCCACCGATCCGTCACAACTCCTTCCGCCATTCGGCAGAACCACATTATCCATCAGCGCGCCCGCATTCCCTTCAGGCGCATTTTGTGGGAGCACGTAGAACTCCGTCTGGTGGATGTGAAAGTTGTGCGCCTCGGCAGACAGGTTCACCAGCTCCCACTCTTCCGCGACCGGTGTGTCATGGGCCGCGAGGGGAAGGCAGATGTTGATCTTGGTCGGATCGAAAGACGCGACATCGCGGAATGTGCCGGAGACGGGACTGCCATCCTGATCGACCTCTTCGTAGCCAAGGCCAAAAGCCGCGGGATTGGAAGAAGGGGTCCCGAAGAAGATGCGGCGGCGATGGCCCGCAGACAACGCACTGCATGTCGGTGATGCGATCGATGCGGCAGGCGCGGAGATTTCCCTGAGCCGCGCAGCAACGGTTGCACGCTGATGCGCACTCAAATGCACTGTCGAGGACGCGTTGGATTTTCCGCTTGCAATCAGCCGTGCCTGCTGCAAGCTCAGCGATGAAGACACACCCGCGAAGTTGGCGCGGACGGGCGCTCCAAGCAGGCCCTGTGGAGACAGAAGCGCTTTCTGAAACGGCTTGACGTCCAACAGCGCGGCCCCGGCGCTGGTCGATCCCGGACCGGCGACGATATGCGCCAAACTCGCCTCCGGCCATCGATCGCCCTTGGGGCCGGTATAGAGCATGAGGGTTTTCAAGGTTGCCGGCCGGTCCGAGGGGAAGACCCAGATTTCAGCCCGCGAGCTCGGAAACAAAACCAGGTGCGTCGAGCAAACCGGCTGCGACGATGAGTCGGAAGATAGTACAGGGCAGGGAACCAGGCGCGCTTTTCCTACCGCTCCCACGCCACTCTGCGCAGCAACCGCGCCGTTGGGGGCGGCGAGCGCTACACCATCGAGAGAAGCGACCTGAAACGGCAAGTCCTTCCCCGTCTGGTCATCCTGCAGTACAAGATCGTAGGCGCGGCTGGCGCCGGCGTTGAGGAACCGCCACAGTTCGCCGGGCGCGGCCGGCATCGGAATCTGCGGATCGAGTTGGCCGTTCACGGTGAAGAACCACGCTCCGCCCTCAAAGTTGCCGGGTCGTTCATCGCGCTCATCGGGAATGCCCAGCGAGTCCCACCCCTGGCAGACCCCGTCCCTCGAAACTCCGCGCACGGGGAATGGAGAACAGAAGCGCGCACTCTCCTGGTCCAGTACTTTGCCGTTGGCTAGCACCTGCATGTCTTTGAGCACGAAGTAGCGCGTTGCAAGGGTGGACACGCCCGGTGGAAGCGACAAGTAATCGCTCACCGAGCCAACGGTGATGACGCCCGAGAGCCCCTCGGAGAGCTGGTTGATATTGAGTCCGTGCACATGCGGGTGGAACCAGTAGATCCCAGAGGGATGGTTTGATGGAATGTAGATGTCGTACTGGATTGGCTTGTCGGTTGCAGTCTCATCCGGCATAACCATTGCGGGCATCTGCCCGGCCGGATAGCCAAGCACATATGCGTAATCGCCGTAGGTGGGGTCGGTCGAATCCGCTTTCCTCGGCTCGACGATCAGCCCGTGCGCATGAATGTTGACAGGATTAGCTGCCAGCATCTCGTTCATCATTGCGTCGCTGCCATGCGCATATTGGGCATCGACGGGCACCGGCGGCAGATGATTGACCAGGCGCATGCGCAGGTGGTCGCCGGGATAAACCTGAAGACGAATGCCACCATAGGGAGAAACCGTTCGCGCATCCTCTGGACAATCATCTCCGTGTGCGGCCGCTGTCTCGCACATCGCAAAGACCCATGCAGTGGGCTGAAACCCGCCGAGCGTGATGGTCTTTGGCCTCGCGATGACCAGCAGATCGAGCAGGTGGTGGGAACTCGTGAAGGTGGGGAGATCAGTCTCGGCGGTATGCTCCGGCGCTTCGCTTGCGCAAGTGTTCAGAAACGCGGTGATAGCGATCCACCCCAGCGTCGCCAGGCGCAGAGCCATTCTGTTCATGCACAGAGATCCCCACGATGTCAGATTCATCTGCCAAGCAAAATGGTTGTCTGAAGGCCGCCAAATCGACAAAACTCGCATCCAACTCCCCATCGGACGCCGGAGTGATTTCATGCAAAAAATGCTCTACGCTCTCTCAAGTTTTGGACTACTGCTGTTTCTTGCCGGTTGTGGCGGTTCTGGTACCCAGCCCACGCCCACACCCACGCCTACGCCTACGCCTACTGCAAGCATATCCTCAATCAACCATGTCATCATCCTGGTGCAGGAGAACCGCTCGTTTGATAACTACCTGGGTCAACTGCGCCAGTATTGGGCGCAGAACGGATATCCTGACCAGTCCTTCGACGGCCTCCCGCAATTCAATCCCACTACGGGCGCGGCTCCGCTGCAGGGGCCGGCGCCGTCGATCCCGGGATGCGATCCAAGCCAACCTTCGCCGAGTGACTGTATCCCCGATGCCAGCAATCCAGTCACATCGTTCCATCTCAATACCATGTGCACTGAGAACACCAGCCCCTCTTGGGATGAAGCTCATAATCAGTGGGATTTCAACGATCCGACAGGGAACAGTGCTGCGACAAATAACGGCTTCGTCTACACTGCGGCATATGACGGGCGGGCCCTCGGCTACTACGATACTGACGGAGTTCGCGCCATGGGCTATTACGATGGCAACGACTTGAATTTTCTGTATTTCATGGCTTCGAATTTCGCCACGTCGGACCGGTTCTTCAATCCCGCCATGTCGCGCACGAACATCAACCGCGAATACCTGTTGGGGGGTACTTCCGGCGGATACGCTTATCCCAACGGAACCGACGCCGCCGATACGCCGCAGATTGCAACGCCCACCATCTTTCAGAACCTCCAGACTGCCGGCGTCACCTGGAAGATTTACGTCGATCCTACAGGCACTGGTTGCACGTCTCCGTACACCGCCGCGTGCCTCATGCAGAGCAGTTATTTGTCGAACTTTACCTACGCGCAAACAGTCGTAAGCCAGTATCCGCAGAATGTCCAGCCTATCTCGCAATATCTGACCGATCTGCAAAACGGCACGCTGGCGCAGGTTTCCGAGATCGAGCCCGCCTCCGACGCTGGGTTCGACGAACACGGAACGGATGCGGACACGGATGCTCCCACCAACATTCAGACCGGCGAGGCCTACGTCGAATCGCTTATCAACCCGCTGATGAAGAGCTCTTCGTGGAGCAGCTCCGTGCTGTTCTGGACCTATGACGAAGCCGGCGGTCTTTACGATCATGTTCCGCCGCAGCCCATGCCAAGCCCCGACGGCATCGCGCCCAAGGACCTGATGTCTGGCGATATCTGCACCACCGTCACGGGACCTGCCTGCAACTTCACCTGGACCGGTTATCGCATACCCCTGGTGGTGGTTTCACCGTACGCGAAAAAGAATTTCGTCGATCACACCGTTGCGGACTACACGGCAATTCTCAAGTTCATTGAGACGCGATGGAGTTTGCCCGCGCTGACGGCGCGCGATGCGGCACAGATCGATATGACGGAATTCTTCAACTTCGGCAGTCCGGCATGGACCACACCGCCCACCCCGCCGGCGCAGAACACTAGCGGTGCGTGCTATCTGAATCAACTGCCGTAAAGCCGGAGCGTCGTCTCTCGGTTTCGGGAAACTGAGCCGACTCAACTGTGGCGTCGCCTTCTCATCGGCAACTTGTCGATGTTGAGAAGGCCGTGTCTTCGGGACGAATCATTTCGATTCGTCCCAGGGCACGCTCAATGAACGCTTTTGCCTGTTACCGGGGGTCTGACCTGGACCCCAAGAGTCTTCCCAACAAATCTCTTCCCATAGAAGTTCGAGTGGTGTATGATTCCTTTCCATAGAACTTCGAGTGGAGAGACGGATGGTCAAAAAGAACCAACCTGACAGCGAGATGCTCAAGGGCACTCTGGACATGATGATCCTGCGCACGCTCATCGGCGGTGACGCGCATGGACATACCATCGCGAAAGTCATTGAGCACGCCTCCGAAGATGTCCTTGAAGTGGAACAGGGCTCGCTTTACCCGGCGCTTCACCGTCTTGAAGATCGTAAATGGGTTTCTTCCTACTGGGGGGCCAGCGAGAACAATCGCAAGGCAAAGTTCTACAGGCTGACAGCGGAAGGTCGTAAACAGCTGGTGCGCGAAACCAGCCGCTGGCGCCAGATGACGCGCGCCATCGGCCTCGTTATGGGCGAACAGGAGGGTGCGTAATGAGCTGGTTCAGGTTCTTTCACCGCAAGCGCTCTGACGCCGAATTGCAGAATGAGATCGAGACGTTTCTGACCGAGGAGACGGCTGACAATGAGGCGCGCGGAATGTCGCCCGCGGAGGCCCGGCGGCAAGCGCGGGTGAAATTGGGCAATCCGCAGAAGGTGCGCGAATCTCTGTGGGTTCAGAACTCTCCCATGCTTCTGACCAATGCCGCCCGCGACGTGAGATATGCTTTTCGCACATTAAGCCGCACTCCCGGATTTTCCATCATCGCGATTTCGGTCCTGGCACTTTGCATTGGCGCGGCCACATCTCTTTTCACCATTGTGCGCTCCGTTTTGCTGAGACCACTTCCTTTCCGCGATCCCGACCACCTGGTGATGCTGTATGAGCACCGAAGAGGGGAGGTGTCGAACACAGGAGACTTCATCTACAACCCGGTTGCACCAGCGGACTTCTACGATTGGCGCTCGAAGACTCGTGGTTTTGAAGACATGGCGATCGTGCGTTACGGCGGGTACAACCTGACCGGCGAGCGGAATGAATTGCCGGAAGAGATCCACACAGCCGCGGGCTCGTGGAACTTGTTTCCGCTCCTGGGCGTGCAGCCTGCGCTGGGGCGAACATTTACCGAGTCGGAGGACCAGCCCGGTAATACCGTTGTCATGTTGACCTGGAGCGTGTTCCAGAGACGGTTTGCCGGGGATGCAAAGATTGTGGGTCGCCAGCTTCACCTCAACGGCAGGCCCTTCACCATAGTCGGTGTGTTGCCTTCCTGGTTCACTTACCCTGATGCCGGCATCCAGTTGTGGCTTCCGTACCAAGCGGATGCCTCGCCCGAGTTCCTGCAACATCACGACTTTCATCAGAGCCAGGTGATAGCTCGTTTGCGTCCCGATGTGACCCTTGAGAGCGCCGTTGCGCAGGCGCGCGCCGTTCAGTACCAGCTTCACCTGCAATACCTGCACGAACCCGTGAACGACGATGTTGCCTCACGAGCACTGAATGAGGATCTTGCTGGAAACGTAAAGAAGCCGCTGAACCTCATGCTGTGCGCTGTGGGCTGCATGCTGCTTATCGGCTGCCTCAATGTCTCGAATCTCCTGGTTGCGCGAGGCGCGGCACGGCAGCGGGAAGTAGCGATTCGCAGCGCTCTTGGAGCGCAGCGTGCCACTTTGATTCGCGAACAGTTGACCGAGAGCGTGCTGATCTGCGCGGCTGGCGGCCTGGGTGGCATCTTGATTTCGGTACTTGGTACGCAGTTGCTCGCGCATGCCTGGAAGGACCTGCCCACAGCACAAAGCATCCGCCTCGATGGCTTTGTAATTGCGTTTGCGTGCGCGCTGATGTTCCTGGCCACGCTGCTTGTCGGCTTGTTGCCTGCGCTTTCGACAACCGGCAAGACGATGGTGAAATCGCTGCAAACTTCCGCACGAACTGGAACCAGCAGCATTTCGCGCACGGCATTGCGAAAATCACTCCTCACGGTGGAGATTGGAATCACGGTGGTCTTGCTGGTTGCTGCCGGGCTGCTGCTGAAAAGCTTTCTGCGGCTGCGCGCAGCCGATGTGGGCTGCCGCACCGAAAACATGCTCACGCTGCAGTACAGC
>JBEKRU010000119.1:0-17773 GCA_049518435.1 Occallatibacter sp.
TCCGCGATGGTGGCGGCTTCCACTTCGACGGCGTCTTTGCCGGATGCGAAGGCCCGCAATGGCGTGGGGATGAAGATGGTCATGCGTACTTAATTCCTCGCGTGCACTTCTAGTAGATTCAACTGCAGGCGCTTTCGAATCAAATTCGATTCCGGATGGCTCAGTTTTCCTGTGTGTTTTCGTCGTCAACCTCAATCGTATCCTGTTCGAAGGCCTTGTCTTCCTCGCTGACGCCGGCCAGGCGGAACGAGTTGGTCAGCGCGGCTTTTCCCTTGGCGACGGCAGTGATGACGTAGGAGCACCCGAGCCAATGCGCTTCCGCGAGGTCGGTCGTCGACCATTGCGCCGGGTGGTCGGGGTGCGAGTGGTAAAAACCGGCGATCCCGAGGCCCTGGCGGCGCGCTTCCCGCTCGATCTTGACCAGATCAATGCCGGAGATGTTGTAGCGATTGTGTGCGGAATCGGTGCGGGTGTTGCCGGCGCGGATGGCGGCGACCACCTTCCAGCCATCCTGATTGGCGGCATTTGGGATGGCGGTGCCGAGGAGCGCCCCGCAGCACTCGTAGGGATAAGTCTCTTCGCCGTGGGCCCGGATTGCGTCGTAAACAGCGCGGGTTAGATGGAGTATGCCCATCCATCCTCCTCCCAGAATCGCTCGGATAGATATTTATCGGCTGAATCCGGCAGCACCGTCACGATAACGGCCTCGCGTCCGGCTGCGCTCTCTTCCTCCGCAATTTTGAGGCAGGCGACCACAGCCGCGGCAGCGGAGATGCCGACCAGCAGGCCTTCATCGCGCGCCAGCCGTTTCGCCATATCGTAGGCCGCCTCGGTTTCCACTTCGAGTTCCCGGTCAGCGAGGTGCGGGTTATAAATGGCCGGAACAATGGACGCGCCCATGAACTTGAGCCCCTCAAGGCCGTGGAAGGGGGAATCGGGCTGAAAGCTGATGGCCTGAATTCTGGGATTGAACTCCTTGAGACGGCGGGTGGTGCCCATGAAGGTGCCGGAGGTTCCAAGGCCGGCGACAAAATGCGTGATGCGGCCTGCCGTCTGCTCCCAGATCTCCAGACCCGTGGTGCGGTAGTGGGCGAGCCAGTTGGCGTCGTTGGAGTATTGGTCGGCGTAGAAAAAGCGGCCGGGATCGTTGCCGGCCAGTTCGCGAGCGCGGCGGATGGCTCCATCGGAGCCCTGATCGGGATCGGTCCAGTCCATGTGGGCGCCGTATGCGCGGAGAATCCGCTTTCTCTCCGGAGAAACATTGATGGGCATGGCCAGATGGACGGGGAATTCGAGGGCGGCGCCCAGCATGGCGAAGGCGATTCCCGTGTTTCCGCTGGACGCGTCGAGGAGGGTTTTGCCGGGTTGCAGCAAACCGCGGTCGCGCGCGTCTTTTACCATGGAGGCGGCCGCGCGGTCCTTCACGCTGCCGCCGGGGTTGGCCCACTCCGCCTTCCCTAGCAGGGTGATTCCCCGGAGATTGCGACCCGGCCCGGCAATCCGAACAAGCTGGTCGAGTCGAATGAGCGGCGTGGCGCCGATGCGTTCGGGGAGCGCGGTGCCGAGCGACGCGCCAAGAGATGCGCCGGGCGATGCGCCCAGGGATGCGCCGAGCGGTGAGCCTGACCGGGGAAGTGACTTGCCAGTTTCCATCAGAAATTGCAGCCTGTGTTCCAGATATGCGAGATTGAGTATGCGACGTTGTGGTGGCTTCGATTGCCGCCAACCTCTATTTCAACATCCTCGCAGACTGGAAAGCGAACATGGCTCGAAAATCCCGCAATCCGAATTTTGATCAGGCACTGGAAATCCTCCGCACGAATGGTTTTGATGTTCAGCCCTTCCCGGGAGCCGCAGGCGGATTCCTGGTGAGCAAACATGGCGCGGGTGCGGTTTTGGTTCCCGCCGAGAATGCTGGGAAGGTGGAGGGAAACGGGGCAGTGGCGTTTGCGGAGCGGCCTGGAGCGCTGGTTCGTGGAGAAGTGGCGCGCTTGCTGGATCGGGGCTACCAGAAATTCATTAAGACTTCTCAATTTGAATTGCCGGCTTCGGCCCTGCAATTGCAAGCAATCCACTTGTTCAGCGAGGAACTGAGTCAGTTAACGGGGGCCATCAGCCTGTACAACGAATCGTTGGGAACCACCAGCGATGTGTATCAATACGATCGACTGAAGGGCCGTGAAAAGGTGCGGCCTGCGCTACAACGGCCCTGGGATCCGGCTGCGGGGCATTAAAGAGCGCTGGCTGCGGGCGGAGCCAGCTATGGAAGCGCAACAGAGTCCGGAGGGTCAGGCTGGCCAAGTGCCGGAGCGACGCGCGCACCCCCGGTATTCGGTGGATGAGAGCGCAACGCTTCTGCTGCTGAGTCACGGATCGTGCATCGCCGGGAGGATGATTGAGCTGAGTGAGGGAGGATGCCGGCTAAGCACACCTGGACACTTTTCGGCGGGGATCAAGACCCGGGTTGAAATCGCTTTCCGCATCCATGGAATTGCCTTCCGGTTCGGCGGGGTGGTGGAGTGGACCCTGGACAGGCATTTGATCGGGGTGCGATTTGTGGAGGTGCCGTCGCGCAACCGGGTGGAGTTGTGCGATGTGCTTTTGGAGATGCAAGCCGACATGGCAGCCACGGCGGCTAAAGAGTCGGTAAAACCGTTTCGAGCGCAGCCTCTCAATGAATCGCGTTTCCGCGAAGCAGAGAAACATGGACAGGCGCAAGCTGCATTTCAAATAAAACCTCGGCCTTCCGCAGTTTTAGCAGAGCCGGGAAGTTCGTTGCCGAATGCCGTTGGTCCTCAAATGAACCCGAGGCGGGAAACCCTGCCCGAAGTGCAGCCTGCACCTGTGTCGCAGCCCCCACAATCACTTCCGGCTGCGAACCACGCCGGCCGCGATCGCCGGGCGCAGACCCGTCTGCCGGTCGACACCTCGGCCGATATTCTTCTCATCAATATTGGCTGCCATGTGCGGGGGCGGATTCAGGATCTGAGCGTGGGCGGCTGCCGGATTCATACCGATGAGCGCTTTCCGGTGGGAATCTACACGCGCGTGGAAACGGAGTTCCGTCTCCAGGGATTGCCATTCCGGCTCAGCGGCGTGATTCAGGCCCTGCATGACCAGCAGCGGCAACTGGTGGGGGTTCGCTTCCTGGATATGAGTGCCCGCAAGCGGGAGCAGGTGGAGCAGTTGATCAAGGAGATTGAAGAGGCGTAGAAGCCGCAAATGCAGGGACAGCGGCGCCGTTCGCCGCTTGCGCGGCTTCGTTTTTTTATCGGCAAGCCCGGTCTTCCGCAGTTCCGCACTTCGCGTCCAGTACCATGTCGAGAATCGTCATATATGTCGGTCCCGAAACATTGCGCGACCCGTCCTGATCGATGTTGACCTTGTGGACCACGACAATGTCGTTGAAGGGGAAGACAGTGATGTACTGCCCATTCGAGCCCATGGCGGAAAATGCTCCCTGGTAGGGCCCGGTCATGATGTCTCCCGGATATTTCGGTGCATCCCATGCCCACCAGAGAATTCCGTACCCCCAGCGGCCCGTCCAGCCAGGCGACCAATACCAGTCGCCTATTTCGTTGAAGTGTGTCGTGGGATAGGTACTGAATTGAATGAATCCAGGATCGCCCCAGAGGGTTTTGCCCCATGCGCCGCTTGTTAGAGCGAGTAACCCTAACCGCGCCATGTCCCGGGTGGAAAGATACGTTGCATATTCGAAATGATTGGTCGTTGTCCCGAAGTTCTTCTTCTGCCGCGTCCGGTCGAAGTCCTGAAAGCGCAGAGGAATGGCAAGATCATCCCGCATCGCATCGAAAATGTCCTGGTGCGTAATCTTTTCAAAGGCAATGCCGGCTGCGTCAAAATCCCAGTTGTTGTAGAACCAGTGGGTGCCGGGATAATACGATCCACGCGGCGGTGCAATCTTGTCCTGCCCGGTATTGCCGCCGGGGATGTAGATTCCGGAACGCGCCATCATGATCTGCTGCAGCGTGGCATGCTTCTCAATGTCGAGAAAGGGCACTTTGTCTTCCAGCCCCAATTGAGTTACCGTCTGGCCTGAATAACTATCGAGGTCGAGCCCCTTTTTGGCTTCCACAGCAAACATCAAATTGAGTACGCTTTTGCGCACGGACGCAACCTTGCTGACCAGGCTGGTGTCGCCATACTCAAAGACGACGTGTCCGCGCGAAACAACCATCATTGCGTCTGTCTGATGAGTTTTAAGGAAGGCTCGGAGGGCCTCGAGACGCGCCGCTGAGAACCCTTCGGAGGCGGGCGCGGCATGTGCCCATTCAACGCCGGGGACCACGTAGCCGTGGCCATCATCGAACCCTTCCGGTGGCAGAAGGGGTACCGGCTTTTTCTCAATCTCCTGCACATGGTTTTGCGCAGGAGGCTGAGCTTTTACGAACGCCGCCGGCAGGGCGCCGAGAGCGGCCAATGTAAAGCAGATGGCTGTCTTCAATTGCACACGAAGACTATAGCAAGGGAAACAAAACGAGCTCAACTGAACACGGGCCTGGTCGTCCGGGTGAACTCTCGGTTACAGGCCGCGTCGACCACTGATCAGGTTGAAGATCAGCACGATGACCGCAACGACAATCAGAATGTGGATCAGGCCCCCGCCGATATGGAGGGAAAAGCCAAGGAGCCACAGAACTACAAGAATCACGAAAATTGTCCAAAGCATGGGAATCTCCTGAGGATGGAGGGTGCGCGGAAACCCGGAGAAGTTAACGCGCACCGTCGAATCCGGTCTACTGGCAGTTAATTGGAAGCAACGGCCTGGTGCTTGGCGTCTCTGACTGCGTCGATGAACCCGCGTGCCGACTCGGGAACGGCGACTTCGCCCTTCAGGATGCGGCGGGTGGATGCATCATGACCGTAGATAGCTTCGGTTGCATCCGCATCGCCGCGGATGGACGACCCTGCCAGCGAGATGCCGGCGAAGAGGCCCTTGGCGCGCGAGTAAGTCAGGACTTCCGTGCTCAGGTCCCACGCGGTATCCGCTGAGGCATGACGGCCCACCGGACCGGCGGCCACGGAAGCATCAGCTCCGAGTTGGAAGTGGCTGGCAAGCAACCGCTCCATACCCTTGTCGTTCTGGATGACCATGACCAGGTCGACGCCTTCGATGCCGATCTGCAAGCCCCAGCTGGCGCCGGTGATGTCAAAGAATGCGGGTGCGCTCCAGCCTGCGGCGGTGCGGCAAGTGGCGACGCCCTTGCCATTGTCAGCTCCAAATACAAAGCCGGCCTTGAGCATGTGGGGTACTACGGCGATGCACTTCGCGTGCTCCAGTACTTCTTCCGGAATCCCTCGATCCGGTGTTGCCATCACTTCATGCAGAACCGCGGCGGCGTTATCCAGACGTTCCTGGACGTGTTCGCGTGTGCCTGCCCAGGCTGAACCAGTCAACCCAACGATTGCCACTAACGTCAAAAGCTTCTTCATGCAACTCACCTTTTTTCTACCCGGCGCGGCGTCCGCTTGCTTTTACGCGCAAATGAGGCGCACGAGGTAGCTTCACGGTAGCGGGATTGGGAGGTGCAGTCTGGTCAATTGGGACCATTGTTCAGAGGATGGCGGCTTCGATTTCGATTGGTTCGCAGTGAGCCGGGCGGAGGGCGGCGGGGACGAGCCAAAACCCATGGGGGCGATGTTCACGCGGGGTTCACACGGGCGGGAGCACGAAGAATGGTTGCGGACAAGGCGCTTGTATCCTCAATAGAATCAGATATAATACTGTCAACCGCTGACATAAGCGCCCGCCAAGCCGTAAAATAAGGTGGTTTGATTCTATTCCGCTGGAGTGATCAGAATTGATCAGTATGCGGAATTTCCCCGATGCGATTCTGTGTCAGCATGCGGGTTTGAGTGTGCCTGGGTTTTCAGCCGATTGGGCGTCGCGCCGCGATGCGCCGGTCGCATCTGGAACGGCATGTGCGTTTGGCAGGTTGTCTATGCCTGCTTTTTGGTTCTACAGTTTTCGCACATCTGGCAAGCCCGAATCGCAAGTTCGGGGAAAGGCCATTCCGATGATTGATTTGGGCAAGCCGAACTTCGATGCATCCGCGTTCCTGACGAGCGCCGGGTTGGGGCGCCGAATTGTTCATCTGGCGCCCAAGATGGCCTTTTTTACCCAGGGCGATCCTGCGGATTCAGTCTTTTATCTCCAGAAAGGCCGGGCCAAGGTCACGGTTGTTTCCGCTGCCGGCAAGGAAGCCACGATCACAATTGTTGCGGAGGGCGAGTTTGTGGGAGAAGGCGCGCTCGCGTCCACTGCCAGCCGCCGTTTGTCCACCACGACAGCCATTACAGCCTGCACTGCGCTCAAAATTCGCCGGGACGAGATGATCCGTGTCATGCACGAGGAACACAGCTTCTCGGACTTGTTTTTGAAGTTTCTTCTCGAGCGCAGCATGCGCATCCAGGCCGACCTGGTGGATCAACTTTTCAACTCCAGCGAGAAGCGGCTGGCACGGATTCTGCTGCTGATGGCGGAATTCGGGAAGCCCGGCGAACCGGAGCAATACATTCCGAAGATTTCGCAGGAGACACTTGCGGAGATGATCGGAACCACGCGCTCCCGGGTCAGCTTTTTCATGAACCGTTTCCGCAAGCTCGGATTTATCGAGTACAACGGCCGCATCAAGGTTCATAAGTCGCTGCTGAACGTGGTTCTGCACGATAACCTGCCGGATCACAACTCCGAAGGGTCGCCTGTCGACGACATTCCAACCGAATAGGACATCTCCCGAAAACGAACCCATCCAGAGGTCGGCCGCAATCCATTTTCGAAGCTGGCCGCGATTCATGTTCAAGTTTGACCAGCAATGCAGTTCCGTTCTTGGGACACTCATTCCATTGAGCGGAGGACTGGGTGAGGTCAGATATGTCCGGTGGGAAAACCAGAATCCTCATCGTCGACGATGAGTTCTCCATTCGAACGACGCTGTCGCTGGTGCTTTGTGAGGTTGGATACTCGGTAACCACTGCCGAGGACGGCTTATCGGCGCTGACCAGTCTTCGGAGGGAAATCCCCGACTTTCTTATCTGCGATTTGCACATGCCGGGCATGTCCGGTTTCGAGCTTTCGTCCATCGTTCGACGCCGTTTTCCCCAGTTGCGGACAATCGTAATGAGCGGCGCATTCCAGGGCAACGAAGTTCCTTGCGGTGTCGCCGCGGATGCCTTTTTTCAAAAGGGCAGCAGCCTGGCTTGCCTGCTGAAATTGATCCAGTCTCTGCAAACCGAGGATGGCGCCATATCCAAACCGGATTCAGGCGCTTCCGTTCCAATCTGGATTCAGCCCAGCGGATACGACAGGGCAGGCGATGCCCAATTCACAATCTGTTGCCCGGACTGTCTTCGGGCGTTTCCGGTGGCCTGTGGTGGCCTCGAAGGCAGCATACGCGAAACAACATGCGCGCATTGCCGAAGCCGTATTCACTATTCCGTTGTCCCGACGATCGACCGTGTCTCCGCCCCGGCTCCCCAGAGAAACCGAAACGTGGAAATGCTGATGCCGGCCAAATCATCACAATACGAAAACTGAAAAGGACGAGGTTGAGCCCATGCGCACCATTGCGGAATTGAACATGCTGTTTCATAAAAGTGTCGAACTGCCCTCCGGGCTCAAAGTAACGACGGACGAGTTTCACGAGGGATGGAGTTTTGTGCGCCGAACGGATGCACGGCACCTGGGAAAGCGGATTCAGACGCGCGGATGGAACTTCATTCGATTTGCGGATGGATCGCTGCGGAGCGGTGTCGGCGAAACCTCGCAGGAGGCCATCGCCAGCGCGCTGAAGCTGGCACTTCGGCGGGTGAGCGACCACTCGAATGCGGTGGAGGTGGAGCATATCGAACTGACGCGCTATCCCTGGTTTTTTCTGGCCCGGGTTCGGGTCTACCCTTACAGGATTCAGCAGGCTAAAACGCTTATGGAGATGCCGGGGATCGTATCGGACGCGACTCCCGCTAGTTCCCGAAAGTCGCCGGACGGCATGGCCGCGCTTCTCCCGCACTTCGGCAGCGCAATGCCCACGCTGAAGAAGATGCTGGTTTCCAGGAAGACTTCTGAATCTAAGGCTGCTTGAAATTTGAGAAGAGAATGGATTTGGGCAACCCTCCCTCGGGTTGTCCGCATCCCACTTTTTCTATCGGGGATCCTCATTCCAGTTTCTTCCGTGGCTCATCTTGTGAGGTGAAGGATGACGCAAACCGAAACAAAACTCCTCATCGTAGACGACGAACATTCGGTTCGGACGTCGATGGCTCAGGTGCTGACAGCGGTTGGCTACCACGTGCGTCACGCGGAGGACGGACTTTCCGCGTTGGTGGAGATGCGCAACGAGGTGCCGGACATTCTGCTGGCCGATCTGATTATGCCGGGCATGTCGGGGCATGAGTTGCTATCGGTGGTCCGCCGGCGTTTTCCTTCCATCCAGGTGATTGCAATGAGCGGGGCATTTTCAGGTGACGAGGTGCCATCGGGCGTTGCGGCCCACGCTTTCTATCAAAAGGGAAGCAGCGTGGGTTCTCTGCTGAAAATATTGGGTTCCCTTCCCAAAGCGAAGCGAAAAGCTCCTCTGCAGCGGTCCAGCGTAACCTCGCCCATCTGGATCCAGCGGAGTGGACAAGGCTCGGGAGCGGATACACCGGTGACGATCTGCTGTCCAGAGTGCCTGAGAACCTTCCAGCATCCGCTGGGCAACTCGATCAGCCTGGTGCTTGAAGTGGATTGCGAGTTTTGCCGGAGCCATATCTACTATGCGCTGGTGAAGCCTGCGCAGCGGCCACCGATGCAGGTACTGCAGCAAACGCGAGTCGAGGAAATGTCGTCTCCCCCGGCTCAACCGCAGTTCTTCTATTAGCGGATGCTGGGGTTTCCCAGCCCTGCCACCTGCCAGCCGAAGCCGGGGATGAATCCCCAGCCTACCGGCCAGGGCGCTTTGCTTTTTCTCGCTGCAATTCGCGATAGAGCTCGCTCTTCGACGTTCCGAGTTCGCGCGCCAATCGTTTCAGCGCTTCTTTTTCGTCGATTCCAGCCTCATCCTGAAGACGTGCGACACGCACAGCAATCTTCTCGACGACTTCGCCTGAAGACGGCGTTGCGGCGCGTCCGGGCGCTTCGACCAGGAGGGTGATCTCTCCTCGCACTCGATCGCGGGCGGCTAATTCCCTTCGCACATCGGCTACAGAACCGCGCAGAAACTCTTCGTGAATCTTCGTCAATTCGCGGGCCACAACCACGTGCAGCGCCGCGCTCCACACGGATTCCAGATCGGTCAATGTCTCGAGAATCCGATGCGGCGCTTCGTAGAAAATGAGTGTGCGCGCGGTCTCTTGCGCTGCCGCCTCATTTGCGAGATCTTCCAGGCGGCTGCGGCGGGCTCCTGACTTCTCCGGAAGGAAGCCGACGAATTGGAATTCGCTGGTGGAAAGGCCGGAGGCAACAAGGGCGCTCAAGGCCGCGTTGGCTCCGGGAATGGGAATGACCGCGACTCCAGCGGCGATGGCTTCCGCGGCCAGCCATGTGCCAGGATCGCTGATGCCCGGCATGCCCGCATCGGAAACCAGCGCGATGCGGCCACCTGCTTTGAGGGCGTCAATCAGCTCGGTAGCGCGTTGGCGCTCGTTGTGCTGGTGGCAGCTTACCGTCGGTGTGGCGATGCTGAAGTGGTTCAGCAGCTTTTGCGTCTGGCGTGTGTCTTCGCAGGCGATGCGGTCAACGTGCTTGAGCACGTCGAGGGCGCGGAGGGTGATATCGCCGAGATTGCCGATGGGAGTGGCGACGAGGTAGAGGCCTGGCGCCAGCCGGTCGAGGTCATCAGAGCCGTCGTGCATGCGGACGGCCTCCTAACCAGCTTCCTCACGTTCGATGCGGCGCTGCTCGGCAAGGAGGGACATGGAACTCATGAGGTTTTGCACGCTCACAATGCCCACTACGCGTCCACTCTCGGTGACAGGAATCAAGGCGAGGCCGCGGCCGGCGGTGAGGCGGCGGATGGTGGTGCCCAGCGTGTCCTCGGGCCGCGCCACCTGGAATGCGCGCGACATGACGGACTGCACATAGCCATTGCCGTCGTTGCGCAGCGCGTCCACAATGCGTTGCCGCGAAACGATACCCACCAATTGAGGACCGCGCACGACAGGGAAATCTTCCTGCAGGGAGTGGACGCATCGCACCAGCGCATCAGCAAGCGTGTCAGAGGGCGAGAGCGTGGCGAAATCGGTGAGCATGACTTCACGCATTTGCACGGTGTCCACAACGGACTGGAAGAAGACTCCCTGGTCCTCAATCTGCGCGCCGATCATAATGAAAAATCCCGCAATGATGAGCCAGTAATTGTGCATCAGCATGCCGGCGATCATGGCGGTGAGGGCCAGCACCTGGCTCAGGCCTGTAGCGGCACGGCCAGTCGGAGAGAAGCCGTGTTTGCGGGCGAAGCTGCCACGGATGAGCCGGCCCATATCCAGTGGATACGCGGGTACAAGATGCAGCAGGGCGAGGCCGGCCTGCATCCAAACCAGGCTGCGCAGCAGGTACGCTGAAGTAATCAGCGGCTGGCCAAGGAGATTGATGTCCCCACCTGCGCCGAGGAAAGTGGCAGCCAGCACCAGGGCCGTGGCCAGGTTGGCAACTGGACCCGCGAATGCGATGGCAAACTGACCGGAGCCCCGGTTGGCATTTTCCTGGCTCTCGGGATCCGCGTAGGCAAACATTCCGCCGATGGGCAGAAGGAGAACGGCGCGCAACCGCAGGCCATGCCAGGCCGCCACCAGCAACCGTGCGGTTTCTCTTACGATGACAGCTGTCGTGAGCACGAGAAACAGGCCAAGGCCGCGGAGTATGCCATCGTTGGCGCTGAGCACCAGGCACACGATTGCCAGCAATGGGAAAAAGGCGTGGACGCGTATCTCAACACCCATCCATCGGCCCAGGGGGATTGACCAGCCTCGCATATCTGGATTGTAGTGGGTCGCGGGCAAGTGGCGCTTCCGCTATGCTGATTTGCGATGCGCATTATTGCTGGAAGTCATCGATCGCGTACGCTGCAGGCTCCGGCTGGCCTGTCGACGCGGCCCACCAGCGACCGGCTGCGGGAGACGCTTTTCAATGTGCTTGCGCCGCGGATTGCGGGCGCCGCATTTCTTGATTTGTATGCCGGCTCGGGTGCGGTGGGGATTGAGGCAATGAGCCGGGGTGCGGCGCGCGTTGAATTTGTGGAGCGGGCTCCGGCGGCGCTGGCGGTGCTACGCGGGAACCTGGCGAAGCTCGGAGTGACGGCGGGATTTCGCATTCATGGCGGCAGCGTGGGAACGGTGCTGCGGCGGATGAAGCCGGAGGCGGGTCTGGCGTTCGATGTGGTGTTTCTGGATCCGCCTTACGATGCGGCTCCGGAATACGAGATTGCGATGAGAATTGTGGGCGGCAGCGAGGGCGGGCTGCTGGCTCCGGGGGCGGTGGTGATTGCGGAGCATCGGAAGAAAGAGCGGCTGGAGGACAGGTACGGCACGCTTGGACGTACGCGATTGCTGGAGCAGGGGGATGCGGGGCTGAGCTTTTATTCGGCCTCAGCGGCTGCGGATAATTGAACCGCCGGCCTTGCTGCGCCGCCGCTGGTGTACAGGTGGGAGATCCATGTCGTACATTGGCGTCCGGGGTCAAGGCATGTTCGCAGTGAAGTTCGCTCGTGGTTCGATGATGTTTGCTGCGCTGTTGGGCGCCGGGTATTTGTCGGGCCAGACCGCTCAGCAGTGGGTGATTGGGCCTTTCACGCGGCCGGCGAGCGGGAATCCGGTGATTGCGCCTCGCACGGAGTCCGTTTTTATTGATCCAGTTTTAAAGACGGCGGCGCACTGGGAGGCGCTTCACACGTTCAACCCGGCGGCCATTGTGCGCAACGGCAAGGTTGAAGTGCTTTATCGCGCGGAAGACGATTCGGGGAGCATGGAGATTGGTGGGCATACTTCGAGGCTGGGACTGGCGGAGAGCGATGATGGAATCCACTTTACGCGCCGCGCTGATCCTGTTTTTTTTCCCGCTGTGGACACGGAGGAATCGCGAGAGTGGCCGGGTGGAGTGGAGGATCCGCGCATTGTGGAGTCGCCCGACGGCACTTATGTTTTGACCTATACGCAGTGGAACCGGATGACCTACTCGGTGGGCATTGCCACTTCTCCGGACCTGACGCATTGGACGAAGCACGGGCCGGCGTTCTTCACGGCAGCGGGCGGCAAGTATGCGCAGCTTCAGTACAAGTCGGCGGGGATTGTGACGGAGCTTGATAAGGGCAAAGCACGCCTGATCGCCGCGAGGATCGAAGGCAAGTACTGGATGTACTGGGGCGAGGGGTCGATCCGGCTGGCTACTTCGACGGACCTGATTCACTGGACGCCGGTGGAAGACGCGCAAGGCGCTCCGATCGAGTTGCTGCGGCCGCGGGCGGGGCACTTCGACAGCACTTTCCCGGAGACTGGGCCTCCGCCGATTGAGACCAGCGCGGGCATTGTTGTGCTCTACAACGGGAAGAACGCGGAGGAGGCAGGCGATCCGGAGCTGGGGGCGCACGCGTATGCGGCGGGAGAAGCACTGTTCGATGCGAAGAACCCGGCGCACCTGATCGCGCAGACGGACCGTCCCGTGCTGAAGCCGGAATTGCCCTACGAAAAGACGGGGCAATATGTTGCGGGGACGACGTTCGCGGAGGGGCTGGTTTATTTCCATGATCGCTGGTTTCTTTACTATGGCTGCGCCGATTCACTGGTGGCTGTGGTGACTGCTCCGAAGCAGTAGCGGGCGCGCCCATTTAGAGTGTTGTGCATGAAGAATCTGCGATATGTTCTCTCGGTGGTTGCACTGGCACTTGGGGCAGCCGTAATTTCCGGCGCATCCGGACCTGCGGTTACGGGCGGCGACCCGGCTGCATCAGCAGCGCCTCAACTCGTGCTGTTGGACACCGATATTGGGGACGATATCGATGACGCCTTTGCGCTGGCGCTGGTGCTGAAGAGTCCGGAGCTGAAGTTGCTGGGGATTACGACTGCGTATGGGGACACGGAACTGCGGGCGCGGCTCGTGGATCGCTATCTGGCCGCGGTGGGTAGGATGGACATTCCTGATGCGGCCGGTGTGCCGACGCCGCATACCAATGTATTTACCCAGGCTGCGTATGCTCAGCAGACTCCGGCGGGCGCGAAGCATCGCGACGGGGTCCAATTCCTGCTCGACCAGATCAAGGTTCATCCGGGCCAGATCACGCTGATTGCTATTGGTCCGCTATTCAATATCGGGGCGGCGATCAAGAAGGATCCGGAGACATTTCGCAAATTGAAACGCGTAGTGCTGATGGGCGGCAGCGTCTACCGCGGATACGGAGGAACTGCCGCGGCGCCGACCCCTCCCCAGCCGGAATGGAACATTCTGTGCGATCCGGCCGGGCTGAGGGCGCTGCTTGGCTCTGGTGTTCCGGTGTTCATGATGCCGCTGGACTCGACCCAGATCCCGCTTGACGTGTCGAACCGGGAGCAGATTTTCAAGAACGGGACGGCGTTGACCGACCAGTTGACATTGCTTTACCACGAATGGGTGGCCGGGGACATCCATCGTACGACACCAACGCTTTTCGACCCGGTCGCCGTCGCCTATGCCATTCGTCCCGAGCTGTGCCCGGCTACGCCCCTGCGGCTTGAAGTGGACGATAAGGGCCTTACCCGGCCTGTTCCGGGAGATCCGAATGCCCATGTTTGTCTTAAGTCGGACGAAAAGGGGTTTCTGGACCTCCTGCTGGGCCGGATCACCGAAGTCAGTCATTGAGCCGTTTCCAACCCCCTGTGTGCGCGGTCACTTCCAATTCCATTGACAGTGGGAAAGAGTAGGTGAAAAATGGCGGGTCGATAATACTTGGCCCGCCCTGTGCGGCGTAAGGAGGGGATATGCGAATTGTACGAACTTTGCAGACTTTGGGAACTTTGGCATTACTAGCATCAGGAACCCTGTTGACCGGCTGCAAGTCGGCGCCGGAACTGACGGCAACCCAGGCACAGGCGCTGATTCAGGCCAGCTATGACCAGACTGTCCCGGTGGGAGCCAACATTGTGGTGAACGATCTGGGGATGCGGCAGGGCGCAACCGCCAAATATTGGACGCGCACCAAGGTCTATCCCAACAAGTACTGGGCCGACTTCACACTGACGGATGACGGGAAGAAGGCTCTGAAGCTGGCCAATGGGGGCGATGTGATCGAATGGCGGCCCGACAGCCCGACCGATTCGAAGTTCTCGGTGACGGTGGTTACGGTGGCTGCGAATCACCTTAAGGCACACGATGTAAGCAACATACAGGATGAGGTTGTGCCCGCTGTAGATACTGCCAAGGGGGCTGGGTACATCGAGGGAGTCAGCCTGGATGGGGTGCCGCAACCGCTGCAGGATATCGCGCATAACCCGGGAAACAGGCTGAGCCGGAAGCGGCATGCCGACTTTTCTCTCGAGGGCGGGAGCTGGAAACTGCACGGCATCCAATAGGACGTACCGCAATTGGCTGGTGGGGTGATTCTCTCTTAGCCGGTCTTGGACTCAGCCCAACATCATTGAGCCGATAGGCGTTGTGACGCGCGGCGCACTGATCTAGAATTCCGTTGAAACAAGAATCTTCATTATGATTGAGCCGCGGTGGCTCAGAAGAGGACGTCATGTCGTTCACGGTGATTCGTGTGTCCCTTCTCGGCGGCGCGCTCCTTTGGATTGCCGGTTGCGGCGGATCGTCCGGCGGGGGTTCCGGCAGCGGGGGATCGGGGGGCGGCGGGAATCCGACTACCGTCACATTCTCCTTTGCTGGCGCGCCTCCCAGCGCGGTTGCCACAAAGATCGGTACCGGTTCATTCGCTGCGAGTTCGATCGCCTCAAACACGCTCACGCTCTCCGTGCCCAGCGGCACGACAGATTTCGGCGTCGCCTACGTTTGTCCTCCCGCTTCTGTCGTTGTACCGTTGGAGATCACCAACCAGTATGTTCTGGAATCCACGATCTCGGATGGCACACAGTATTCATTGGGTTGCCCGTCATCAAGATCCTTCCCACCGTTAGGCACTCTTTCTGTCAGTGTCGATGCTACCGCCATTGCGGATACGTCATCTCTGGACTTCATCGCGTACAACGGACAACTCTCTAACACTGGTGCATTCTCCGGAGCCACGATTACGAACGCCAGCCTTGCCGCCCCAGTCGGCAGCGATCAAGTAGATGTTCTTGCCTACAATTCGCCAAACCCCAACGGCCTTCCGTTCAACGAGACTCTGTTAGCCGCCAGAAGTTTCAGCGGCCAGGCAGTCCCTGGGTCGTTGAATGGTGGTGCCACATTAGTTCTCGGAGCGGCCGATCAGGCCATACCGCAGCCGATCACTTACAGCAATGTTCCCTCGGGATTTGCCGCTCCATCTTCGAATGCCATTTTCAATCCCAGCGGAGCGGAATTCCCCATCGTGCTCGCGAACGAGGCCACTTCTCAATACCCGTCGATGCCGTCGGGGATGGTCGGCAACGGCGGTACCTACCTGATTGCTGCGTCTACGATTCCAACCGCAGGGGCAGCGGGACTTGGACCTGTATACGCCTTTGCGGTACTCACTAGCGGTGCCCCGGTCTCCTTCAATTTCCCGGCGCCTTGGAAATACGCAGGGCCGACCCCCGCTGCCCTTCCGTCTATGACTATGTATTACACGGGTTTCACCGGTACGACCGGCGTTAGCCAGGTTGCGTGGATCAATTGGGGAGCTGATATCGAAACACAGAGTCAATATCAGATCATGGCTACGGCAAACTATCAGAATGGCTCAACCAATCTGACCTTTCCGGATCTCTCTGCTGCCAGCGGCTTCTTGGCGCCACCCGCTTCGGGAACCACTGTCGAATGGGTGGCGGCAATCCTCGAAAGCAGCTCCGGCGACATTCCGACGCTGCCCGCCAGTGCCTCTGGAAGAGAAGTGGCGAACGCGGGGACATACACGGTGCCCTGATCGAGATTGCGTATGGTTTTAGCGAAAAAAGTGCAACAAGGGGCTGAAAGCGTTGACCCCACCCCGGATTCTTGCTATTGTAAGAAGGTTCCGCAAGAACGCGCTCTTTCGTGTGTCTTAACGATTGGAGGCGTACGGGAAGCCCGGATCGGATTTGAGAGACGGGTTCTGATTCCTACGGTCAGGTGAGGTTTGCCGGCCAGACAGGTCCCCGGAGTGGCTCTTTTCTTGCGAAGGGCAGGGGCGAATCGCTACGGTGTCTGCGCGTTCTCCACCTTGGAGGGCTATGCAGGCCGGAACCGCGAAACGGAGTTGGCTTTTCCTGGAAGATGGGGAAAACGCCCGGCCACCGTCCCGGTTTTCGTCTGAGGTTTGAACGAAGACAGACGCGAAGCAGCAACTTGAGGGCTTTCTTGCGCCTCCACGGTCGGAATGCCGTCGGGGACGAGAATGGTCCGAAGGACTCTGCGCGCGGCTGGTGAAGGTTTCAAGGGTTTTTTGGGTAAGGAGTTTCGGTTTGCCTACTTTTAATCAGCTTGTTCGCAAGGGGCGCACGGCCCCCCGTTACAAGACGGCCTCGCCGGCGCTGCAGGCCTCGCCGCAGCGGCGTGGCGTCTGCACCCGCGTGTACACACAAACGCCCAAGAAGCCGAACTCGGCGCTGCGTAAGGTAGCCCGCGTGCGGTTGACCAACGGGATCGAGGTTACGACCTATATTCCCGGTATCGGCCATAACCTGCAGGAGCACTCGATTGTGCTGATTCGCGGCGGCCGTGTGAAGGATCTTCCCGGCGTTCGCTATCACGTGGTCCGCGGCACACTGGATTCAGTGGGCGTGGCCAACCGCAAGCAAAGCCGGTCCAAGTACGGTGCCAAGCGCGGCAAGGGTGGCGCGGCGCCGGCTAAGGGCAAGAAGTAGAAGGCAGTTGTCAGTAATCAGTTGTCAGTTATCAACACAGTAACTGACCACTGAAAACTGATCACTGAATTTGGTTCCGGGACGGAATATTGAACCCGGACTTGGGTACCAGAAGCAGCGCGAAAGCGCGGAAGGTTTTGAGAGCATGCCAAGAAAAGGGCACATAGCGAAGCGGGAAGTGGCGCCTGATCCGGTTTATGGGTCGACGCTGGTGACAAAGTTCGTCAACTCCATGATGTGGGGTGGGAAGAAATCGACTGCTCAGGGCATTTTCTACCAGGCGATGAAGAACCTGGAAGAAAAGGGCGGCGGCGACGACGCATTGAAGCTTTTCAAGAAGGCGGTTGAGAACTGCAAGCCGCTTCTGGAAGTGAAGACCCGCCGTGTGGGCGGCGCCAACTACCAGGTGCCGATCGAAGTGAATCCGGACCGGCGTACGTCGCTGGCCATTCGCTGGCTGATCACCTATGGGCGCAATCGCGGCGAAAAGGGCATGATCGACAAGCTGGGTAATGAATTGCTGGATGCGGCCAATGGCCGTGGTGCGGCGATGAAGAAGAAGGAAGACGTGCACCGCATGGCTGAGGCCAATAAGGCCTTTGCTCACTATCGCTGGTAGTACGGAGAAGCAGGGAATAGGGATCGGGGAATAGGGGATAGAAAACCTGATTCCTGATTGAACAAGTGAATTAACCGCGGGTCGTACACCCGCAAGGAAGAATTGCCGTGGCTCGCACCATACCTCTGAATCGTTGCCGGAACATCGGAATCATGGCGCACATCGACGCCGGAAAGACGACAGCGACAGAGCGCATCCTGTTTTATACCG
>JBEKRU010000120.1:0-17650 GCA_049518435.1 Occallatibacter sp.
ACTGGCGAGCCCTATCAGGAAGGCATCTTCGCCGAGCGGGAAACTCAACATCAACAAAGAACCCTCTTCAGTCTCCACGCTCGGGCCCGTGCCCTCGGCTATCAACTCATCCCCTTGGCCCCAGCAACTTGATCAGTTCCTTAGAAGCCGTCGAATTTGCCGACTCTCCTGCTGCTATCGGTTGGTATAAGCTCCTATCCTTTGTGGACTTTGCCCACTCCCTCCTTCCCGCCAATTGCTACCTATACTTCCCAGATTATGCCCTATTTTGAATTAGGGTGGGCACAAAAATGGGTACAGTCCACTGGAGTGAACCCATTTGTTGAGACATACTGCCCTTGGCATACTTGCCATCGACGGAAATTTGCAAGTCGATCTCCTTCAGATTGCAAGGAGGCGGGAACGGTCCACGGATTGACAACTCGGCTCCTGGACGAAACGACGAATGGCTTGCGTGGCGAGGTTGGCGCGGGAACTGGGACAGAGGGGCCGAGGCGGGGCGGAGGGATTCGAACCCGTTTTACCCCGATACGAATAAGCCATGCTTCTTGTGTGATTTAGATCCAAAGCAGAGCAAAGGCATAGCTTAGCAATTCTCTACACCGTGCCCTGCTTTCTCTACAGTCTACACAAGTGACCACATTCCCCGGCACTTTCGTATCCTTCGTATCCAGGCCGTTGTGTTTTATGTCTTTTCGAAGAGCGCGTCACAAAACGTTAACGAATATATTGGATGTGTCTCAAACTGAACCTTGATTTTTCGTGGGCCGCTAAGGTTGGAACCCTTCCAAATGCGTGCTTTTTCTGCCCCCCTTGCTTCGTACACATGCGAAGCTGGTGCTAAGGCCAAGCCGGCCCTACGACGACTCGGGATCGAACCGATGACCTCTTCCATGCCATGGAATGACTCGAACCGCAAATTATAGACGGCACGGTACTTATGAACCGGCACAACCGGCAGAAACGGTCCACTGGGCACTATTTGCGGGCAAAATGCGGGCAAAACTACAACCAAGTGGCCAACGGGCTGATCGTGTGGAATCAGCCTAACACTTCTTGATGAACCGAATAAGGCGGGTTAAGGCGGTCGAATAAGGCGGAATAATGCGATCTGAGCAAATCCGGCAATGGTCACGCCACTATCGGGCACGGTTTGCTGTCAAAATACGTTCATTTTGACACCCCACCCACGACTCGCTCTTTCTCGAGGTTCTGTTGCCGTGCCTTCAATTGAGCAAGCTGATGTCCGCAATGACGCACACAATATCCGAGACCATTTTCAACGTAAGCGTACACCTAGTCCCAATTGGCAGCGGGTAGAGTGATCAATCAGGTTCAATACCTCACTTGGTAAGCGGGCAGGAGGCTTTGGGGGTGATTTGTCCGAGCAGCCGGTTTAGGGCAAGGTGGATTGGCCATACCGCTCGTCGACGGCAGAAATCAAAACGGGTCCGGAGGCTGGCGGCAGAGCCAGCATCTGTTGCATTGATTCGTAAATACTGGCGACTTGCGAGGACTGAACTGGGTCAACCATAGTTTGGTGCAATGTGAGCCATATCTTCGGAGGATGCGATGCAGGCTATGGCTCAATCCTCGAATGATCGACTTCCGGCCTTAAACGCCACCGGACTTTTCGCATCTTGACAGGAATAATCAGGACCTCCGGCACTCATAATTACCCTCTGAATGCCGATTCATCTACAGCGCATCGGCCGAAACTCGTGACCTCTGGGAACAGGGAGCAACATCGGCGTGCAAATGGCCTTTGATGTCAGCATGGCTCGATCTTCTCCATCCTGGCGAGGCCAAACTGGTGTGAGATAACCTGTCAGTTTTTGTTTGTGGCGTTTGACACCGCACATCCGCGCGGATATAGAATCGAGCCATCTGGTGTCGGGAAGGCGGTGCAAGTCCGCCACTACCCCGTAACTGTAATCGCTGAGAACTGGACATGGAGCTTGCTCCGGCCACTGAGGATTTCCTCGGGAAGGTTTGTCCGGATTCGTTGAAGCGTGAGTCAGGAGACCGGCCAGATGCCAATCTAGGCTTGATCCGGCTTCGATGGGAGAGCTGGAGAGCGTTCCCCTGTCGGTCAGGATAAGCACCGGCAACGTGAAAGCTGCCTACACAATTAATCCCGCTGTCCACGGTGGAGTTGTACTCCGCGGTCAGAGGTAATGCATGCAGGAGAGAGACCGCAAGTCGGTCACACTCGTTCTCGGCGGCGTTCGCAGCGGCAAGAGCCGTTGGGCGCAGGAACTTGCCGGGAAGTCTGAGCGCGTGGCGTATGTCGCGACGGCACAAGCTCGCGACTTGGAGATGCAGGAAAAGATCCGCCGCCATCGAGAGGATCGCCCCGCGCACTGGCAGACTTTGGAAGAACCGCTGGAACTGGCGCGTGTCCTCATGGAACAGGGAGAGAAGTTCAACCTGTTGCTGGTCGATTGCCTGACTATATTTGTGTCCAATGCCATGGAGGCAGCTCAGACCGATGCAGCGAGCATGGAGCGGCGTCTCGATGATTTTCTAGAGGCGTTGCGCATTGTGCCGACCGCAGTGGTATTGGTTTCCAACGAGGTTGGCAGCGGAGTGGTGCCGCCTTATCCGGCTGGTCGGAAGTATCGCGATGCGCTGGGCGAACTGAATCAGCGAGTGGCGGCGATAGCCGACAATGTGGTGCTGATGGTAGCCGGCCTCCCAATGACCCTCAAAGGCAGCATCGGAGGCCGGCCATGATTGCCTTCATGGTGGCTGGAACCGCGAGCGGTGTGGGCAAGACAACGGTTGCGCTGACGCTCATGGCGATGTTGCGAGAGCGCGGCCTTCGCGTGCAGCCGTTCAAGTGCGGGCCGGACTTTCTGGACACGGGACACCATAGCGCCATCTGCGGTCGAGCGTCGCGCAACCTGGATACGTGGATGCTGGATGCCGAGGCGAACCGCGCGATCTTTCCGAGCGCGAGCCGCAACGCCGATGTCGCAATCGTCGAAGGCATGATGGGGCTCTACGACGGCGTAGCCGGCGGTGGCGAGGATGGAAGCGCGGCACAGATTGCGAAGCTCCTGGATCTGCCTGTCGTACTTGTGATGGATGCCGGCAAGAGCGCGCGCAGCATTGCCGCCGTGGTCAAGGGTTTCGAGAGCTTCGATCCCGCGGTGCGCTTCGCAGGCATCGTGCTGAACAATGTGGGAAGCGACCGGCACTATCGGCTTCTCGAAACTGCGATTCGTTCGGTTACAACGACGCCCCTGCTGGGCCATCTGCCGACGGACCCGGCAATCGCAATTCCCGAGAGACATTTGGGGCTCCATACAACGGAAGAGACAACGTCGGCTGAAAACCGGTTGGCAGCATTTGCGCAAGCAGGGCGCCAGCATCTCAACATTGCGCCGCTGCTGGATCTTTCGCGGCCGGATGTCGCGGCAGCTAGCGAGGCCATCCCGACTCCGCACCCTGAACAGGCACGCGTGCGCATTGGCGTTGCGCGGGACAAGGCGTTCTCGTTCTATTACGAGGATAATTTCGACCTGCTTCGGGCGAACGGCGCGGAGGTCGTGGCTTTCAGCCCACTTTCAGACGCAAGGCTTCCGCAGAATCTCGACGGGCTTTATCTCGGCGGTGGATATCCGGAACTATATGCGGAACTATTGAACCGTAATATCTCGATGAGTGGCGAAATTCGTGCGTTCGCGGAGTCAGGCAAGCCCGTGTATGCCGAGTGCGGCGGCATGATCTATCTGGGCCGTGCACTGACAACAGTCGATGGGCACAGTTACACGATGGCTGGAGTGCTTCCGATCGAGTTTGAGATGACACAGAGGTTGGTGCACTTTGGCTATGTAAATGTCGAATTCGCCGAGGAGTGCATACTCGGTGATAAAGGAACGAAGGTACGTGGACACAGCTTTCATTGCTCGCGTGTGCACGTGAACAGCGCGACGCCGGCCGCGTATCGGCTGAAATATTCACTCTCCGGACGCGATGAAATGGAGGGCTATCGATACAAGAATGTACTGGCCAGTTATATACACCTTCACTTTCGCGGAAATCCGACGCTCGCCAAATCGCTGGTGACAGCGGCGGCGGCGCGAGCGCGCACCCTGGAGGTGCAGGTATGAAGCGGCTTTGCGCATGGCTTGTCTTCTGCGTTGCACTTCCCGCATGCAATGCAAGGACGGTGATAGATCAACTGGGCCGCGCGGTCCAAGTCCCCGAGCATCCGCACCGGCTGGTGTGTTTGATGCCAAGCGTAGTGGACGATGTGTATGCGCTTGGAGCCGGAGCGGATGTGATTGCGGTGACCGACTACACCAAGTATCCGGCGGAAGCAAGGAGCAAACCCAGTGTGGGATCGATTCTGGCGCCTTCGATGGAAACGATCCTGTTGTTGCATCCGGACCTGGTGTTGGGCAGCGCAGACATGAGCCATACCGAGACATTGCAGCAACTGGAACGGCTCGGCATTGTGGTGTTCATGGTCTCTACGCATGGGGTGGACGGGATATACCAATCCATCGCCAGACTGGGACAGGCCCTCAACCGAGAGGATTCCGCGAAAGAGTTGATCACCAAGTTACGCGCACGCGAGGCTGCGGTGCGGCGGCAAGTGAACTATAAGCCAGTGGTGAGCATCCTCATGCCGGTGGGGTATGACCCTATTGTTACCATCGGCAAACACGCCTTCATCACAGAGCTGATCGAGATAGCCGGTGGGCGCTCCATAACCGACGACATAGACCAGGAGTGGCCCCAGGTGAGCTTGGAAGCCGTCATGTCGCGGGCGCCCGAAGCACTCCTCCTCATACGAGGATCGAGGATGTCAATGGATAGGATTCGGGGCCAGCCGGGCTGGGAAAACATGCCGGCTGTGAAGAACAACCGGGTTTACTACGTGGACGATCGGATCAATCTTCCGAGCCCGGTTGCCTTCGATGCATTGGAGGAGCTAGCGAAGCAATTCCATCCGTGACTAGCAAGGCAATTTCATCGGTGAGAGGTAGAGAGCACCTCTCACCATAACCGCATGACAGCTGGATGTTGGGAAGCGCGGTGCAAATCCGCCACTACCCCGTAACTGTAAGCGAAGAGGCGCGGCTTGTGTGCCACTGGAGAAGATTCCGGGAAGGCAGCCGTTAGCTGTTGAGGCGCGAGTCAGGAGACCGGTCCCGCTGAATTCTTCCGAGGGGAAAACCATGTTCCGATTTTCGCGGCTATGCCTATTAAGATGGGCTGCCAGTCTCATCTTCGCCATCACCGCCATCACACATGCCGCACCGGTCTCCGCAATTCGCGGTACGGTGTCCGATACGTCGGGCGCAGTCATTCCAAACGCCAAAGTTGAGCTGCTCGAAAACGGAGTGCCTGTTCTCTCCGCGGCTACCGATGCACACGGACAGTACCGCATTGCTCGAAACCCCGACTCCGGCACACGGCTGCGGGTGTCCGCCTCGGGGTTCAGCACGGTGGACAAGGCGCTCGAACCAGCCAGGGATGGCCGTGAACCGACCGTGGATTTTATGCTTCAGATCGCATCTCGTTCCGAGCAGATTACGGTGACATCTACGGGCGCTCCCACTCCTCAAGCCCAGTTAGGCGCAGCCGTCACGGTGTTGGATACATCGGACTACCAGGGGACGCGAGACATACAGGAGGGACTGCGGTTTGTGCCCGGATTGCAGGCTACGGAGACGGGTCAAGCGGGAGGAACGACCTCGGTTTTCATACGCGGCGGCGGCAGCGATGCGAATAAGGTTCTGATCGATGGAATTCCGATGAACGACATCGGAGGAGCTGTAGAGTTTGCCAACATTGCAAGCGCTGCGGTAGCGCAGGTGGAAGTCTTGCGCGGCCCCAACAGCGTCTTGTATGGATCGGATGCGCTTGCAGGCGTGATCAGCCTGACGACGGCGCGAGGACGCACGCCGCTTCCGCTCTTCACTTATCT
Source organism: Occallatibacter sp. (assembly GCA_049518435.1). Classification (GTDB taxonomy): domain Bacteria; phylum Acidobacteriota; class Terriglobia; order Terriglobales; family Acidobacteriaceae; genus Telmatobacter. The sequence goes on from JBEKRU010000120.1 coordinate 5,945, forward strand.
GTTGGATGGCGGAAACCTAGGCACGTACCGCCAGGAGGGTACGGCTGGCGGCAGGTTCAGGAAATTCGACTATTTCTCCGACTACTCGCGCTTCGACAGCAATAATGCGATTGCAGACGACGAATATCACAACGTCACGTATACGGGAAACTTCGGTTGGGAACTTTCCCCGGCGTCCAGCCTTCGCGCCACGATCCATCACGACCGCGTCGCATCCGGCCAGCCGGGTGCAGTTGAGCTCTATGGCCTGTCATCCCAAGCCGAACAAGCCGATGAAGACGCCTACTTTGGCGTAACCTGGGAAGACAAGGCCACGGCGAATTGGCATAACCTGTTGCGTTATGGCGGCCTGCGGTTGCGGTCGCAATACGCGGAGTTCGCGCCCGCGGGAACTCCGGCGTCCGGCTATAGCCTTGGAGCGCCTGTCACGATTCAGGGGGCAAACGGATATAACGTCAGCGGCCAGGCACTGGAGTCTAACGACGGGCCGCCGTATCCGTACACTTACCCCGGTTCGACGGACAAGGACTTCGTCTACGCACAGTCGGATTACCGCTTCAATCCGCACCTTCTCGGGCTGGTTGCGTTTCGCTATGAGGATGAGCGCGGGTATTCGGGCGGCCCAGCTACTTCGATCGAGCGTGGCAACTATAGCTACACCTTCCAACTTCAGGGAGACATACACGAGCGGCTGTTTTATACCCTTGGCGGTGGTCTCGAAGACAATGGTCTCTTTGGAATTGCGGGCACACCGCGTGCTTCGCTCGCCTGGCAAGTGGGGCAAGGCGGCACCGGAGGATTATTCAGCGGCACCAAGCTGCGGGCCAGCTTCGGTGAGGGCATCAAAGAGCCTGCAGTCTTCGATCAGCTCGATTCCCTTTATGGCCAGCTTGCACTTCTTCCCGACGGCAGCCAACTCATTGCGCAATACCACGTTTCTCCCATCGGCCCCGAGAATTCCAGAACCTATGACGGCGGGGTCGATCAATTGCTTTTAGATGGACTCAGCCGCGTGAGCCTCACGCTCTTTCACAACGAGTTCACCAACGGCGTCGAATACATCCCCCAGCAAGGCCTTGAGGAACTTGGCATACCCAGCGTGATTTACAACAACCTGCCGTATGGCGCAACGGATAACTCTCAAGCTTATCGGGCCCAGGGAGTTGAAACAGAAATCGAACTTCAGGCGACCCGAGACTTGTTTGTCCGTACCGGATACACATATACCGATGCCCAGATCCAGCGCTCGTTTTCGAGCGACGCAATCGGGCCGAGCTTCAATCCGGATTTTCCTACAGTCCCCATCGGAGCCTATTCACCACTCATTGGCGCGCGGCCCTTTCGGATCGCCCCGCACACAGGCTACTTCGAAGCCGGCTATCGTCACAGCCGCCTCTTCGCAAGTCTTCGCGGCACATTTGTCGGCAAGCGCGATGACAGCGACTTCCTTGAATATGACGCGAATTACCTGCCCACGCTGCTGCTCCCCAATCGCAATTTGGATGGCGCGTACCAGAGGCTGGATCTGACTTCCAGCTATCAAGCAAACCGGTATGTTTCCATTGAGGCAAATGCCCAGAACCTGTTGAACGAACACTACAGCGAGGCATTCGGCTATCCGTCGCTCCCGTTCATGTTCCGGCTCGGCATGAAGTTCACTCTTGGAGGTGAATCGTGGCCCGGGAAGTGACCGAGGACCGCGCCGGCGCGTCGCATGGATGGGCGCAGAAGCACAGGCAGCACTGGCTGCTTGCGATTCTGTCTGCCGCGGTCGTTTTTGCGGTGCTGGTTGCCGCGGGGATGGGCACCGTCCATGTGCCGATATGGCTGTTGGTGCGTCAGCTGATCGGTGGTGGACCGCTTACCACCGATCAGCAAATCATCCTTTTTACAATCCGGCTACCTCGCATTATGGCGTCGCTTCTGGTGGGCGGTGCGCTTTCCGTCTCTGGCCTGCTGTTCCAGGGGCTCTTCCGAAACCCCCTTGCCGATCCTTACGTGATTGGCTCGTCGGGCGGAGCAGTGCTCGGCGCATCGATCGGAGTATTTCTGCTGCCTCCGATTTCTGTTGCCGGATTCAGCACGACTGCGCTCCTCGCCTTTGCAGGCGCCCTGGGCTCTATCACGCTGGTGTATTGGCTGGCGCGCGTAGACGGCCGCACGCCCGTGGTGGCTCTGCTGCTGGCGGGATTCGCGGTGAGCACCATGCTCAGCTACTCGTCCTATTTCCTCGAGGTGCTGGATCGCGACTTCGGGACAGGCATGCGCGTGCTGGCGTCCTGGCTGCACGGAACCATCGCTCAACCGACATGGCCGCAGTTGGCGATTGTCTCGGCGATGCTAGCCATTGGGCTTGTGGGTTCGGTTCCGCTGGCGCGAAACCTGAACACCCTCGCGCTGGGCGAAGAGTATGCAATGCACCTTGGTCTTTCCGTCCAACACACACGCATTGCCGTCATCGTGATCGGATCTATTTTGACGGCTGCAGCGGTTGCTCTTGGTGGGCTGATCAGCTTTGTAGGGCTGATTGTCCCTCACATGCTGCGCATGGTGTTGGGGCCTGATCATGTTCGGTTGCTGCCGGCGACTGCACTTGCCGGCGCGCTCTTTCTGCTGGTGGCCGACACTGTGGCGCGCACCGCGATTGCTCCATCGGAGTTGCCGGTGGGCGTGCTGACGGCTCTCATCGGGGGACCCTTCTTTTTGTACCTCTTGCGCAAGACCAGGCAGGGAGCGACGTCATGAAACCTCTGATCCAGTTCGCCCAGGTTGGTTTTTCCTATGGGGATCGAAAGGTTCTCAGGGACCTCGATGCCAGTGTCTTCGAGAACCAATGCATCGCGGTGGTGGGGCCCAATGGCGCCGGCAAGACAACATTGCTGCGCCTGGCGGCCGGCACACTCACGCCTGCGCATGGAAAAGTGCACCTGAAGTGCAGAGATTTACGATTATTGAAGCAGCGGGAGATTGCGAAGTCCGTGGCGTTCGTGCCGCAGAACGTCGAAGTCCCATTTTCGTTCACGGTCGAGCAGTTTGTGGAGCAGGGCCGCACTCCGTTCCTGAAGATGTTTGGCGGATTATGCGCCGCCGACTATGATGCGATGCGACGGGCAATGGAGTTGACGGACACGTGGTCGTTGCGGACGCGCGTCTTCAACCAGCTGAGCGGCGGCGAACGCCAACGTGCGAAGATCGCGCTCGGCCTTGCACAACAGCCGCATTTATTGCTTCTGGACGAACCAATGCAGCACCTTGATATCGGCCGTCAGTTCGAGATGATCGATCTGATCGACTTGCTGCGCCGTGAGGGCATTGCCATTGTCGCCTCGATGCACCATCTTGCACTCATTGAGGGAACTTTCTCGTCCGTCTGGCTGATGAGCCCGAATAAGCCAATGCGACAAGGCTCTCCCGAGGAGATATTGCAGCCCGAGGTTCTTGAGATCGCCTTCAACTGCCTCCCGCATCACCGCCCCAGGTTGCTGGAGCGAATGCGGAATCGAATGGAGCGCACCTTATGAGTCAGATTCCTATCGCCTCCCTGGCGAGCGTTGTTGCGAAAATCGAGCCGATCGATCCCCGCCACTTGGCCGAGGCCCAACTCCGGCTCGACAGCCTCACCAAACCAATCGGCAGCTTGGGCCGATTGGAGGCCGTCGCAGCGCAGATGTACTCGATCTTCTCCGGCACGATCCCGCTCCCATTGCGGCGCGCCGTCTATGTTTTCGCCGCCGATCATGGTGTGACCGCGGAAGGAGTGAGTGCATATCCGCGAGAGGTCACAGCGCAAATGGTGCACAATTTCGTGGCAGGCGGCGCGGCAATCAATGTGCTTGCGCGGCTGCACAATGTGCAACTTACGGTCATAGACGTCGGTGTCGATGCGGAGTTTGAACCAGTGCCGGGACTATGTCGGATGAAAGTACGGCACGGCTCCGGGAACATGCTTCGTGAACCCGCACTGACATGGGGAGACCTTACAGCCGCTATTGAGACCGGCATTCGCCTGGCAGAGGCTGCAAAGGAACAGGGACAAACCGTGGTGGCCGTCGGGGAAATGGGCATTGGCAACACGACATCCGCGGGCGCGATTGCAGCGGTACTGACGAAGCAGAAGATCGGCGAAGTGACTGGACGCGGCGCTGGACTCGATCTGGCTGGAAGGAACCACAAACTCAATGTGATTCGACGATCACTGAGAAAGCACTTCGGCGTCTACGAGGAAACGCCTGATCCCCTGGAAATTCTTCGCTGCGTAGGCGGATTGGAAATCGCGGCCATGACAGGTTTTATTCTCTCGGCCGCGGCTAATCGGATGGCCGTGGTTTGCGATGGTTTCATCTCGACCTCAGCCGCAGCAATCGCGCACGAGCTTGCGCCTGAGGTCAGTGGATATTTGTTGGCTGGCCATTGTTCGGAAGAGCCTGGACACCGGCACCTGCTTCGCCATATCGGACTGACACCGATTCTCAAGCTGGGGATGAGGCTGGGTGAAGGGACGGGCGCGGTTCTGGCCATGCCGCTGATTGAGTCTTCCGTCCGGTTATTTACTGAGATGGCCACATTTTCATCGGCGGGAGTGAGTACGGCAACCGAATGAACAGAGTCTTTCAGGACATCGCAGCGGCATTTCAGTTCCTGACCCGTCTGCCTCTGAACCGGCTTGCGTACAAGCCGGACGCACTGCCGCGTGCGGCGATGTACTTTCCTCTGGTTGGCCTCGTGGTGGGAGTTATCGCTGCGGAGCTCTACCGCCTGTTGTCGACGCACCTTCCCATTGCGGTGATCGCGCTCCTGATGGTGCTCTTCTCGACTCTGGTGACCGGGGGGTTGCATGAAGACGGTCTCGCCGATGCAGCTGACGCATTTGGAGGAGGATGGAACCGGCAGCAGGTTCTCGAAATCATGAAGGACAGCCGCATCGGCAGCTTTGGGGCGCTCGCGCTGGTCTTCTCCGTCGGAGGGCGTGTGCTGCTGCTGACATACCTTCCCAACGGTAGCCTGGTGCAATATGTGATCGCCGCGGAAGTGCTCTGCCGCTGGGTCATGCTTCCACTCGGGGTCGCGCTGCCTGGCGCGGGCGAACCGGGAAGTCAGGGAGCCCGCATTGCCCGCCGGGTGTCTGGCATCTCCCTTGCCGTGGGGTCCCTCATCTCCCTCGGCGTCGTCGGTTTCATGCTGCGCCAGTCGGCGGTTTGGCCGGTTGCCGCCGCATTGGCGGTAACGCTCCTGAGCGGCTTGTACTACAGGAATCGAATTGGCGGCATCACGGGCGACTGTTTTGGCGCGACCAGCCAGGTTACATTGCTCGCAGTTTACCTTTGCGGGGTTTGGCGAGGATGAACACCATCGTCTTTATTCGGCACGGCGAAACCGATATGGCTGGGAAGTTCTGCGGACACAGCGACCCAGACCTGAACCCGGCCGGCGAGAGCCAAGTGATGGGTCTCGCGGAGGAAGCTGCAATGCTGGGAATCGAGCGAATCTATTCGAGCGACCTGCGTCGCGCATCGCGAACGGCAGCAGCCATCGCGCAACGCATCGGTGTCGGTGTCAGCTATCTGCCTGCACTGAGGGAGATTCATTTTGGCCTTTGGGAGGGCCTGGATTGGCAGGAAATTGAAGACCGGTTTCCCAGCGAAGCAGATCGATGGCTCCGCGAATTCCCGATGCAGAGTGCGCCGGGCGGCGAAGCGTATGCCGAATTCACGGCAAGAATTGACGGTGTAATCGCACCAATGATCAAAGACGCTGCGGAGATGACGACAGCCATCGTCACACATCGCGGCGTCATGCGCTATGGACTCATACGGTTCTTCGGATTTAGTGAGGACGAGGCATGGACAAAGACCGCGCCATACTGCGCAACGATCCTTGTTACAGGGCGAGCGTGCGGCAGTGAGGTGTTGCCATGAGTTCTCAACATCTTGAAATTCGTGAACTGGCCGCATGGAGCTTCGATCACCCGGTGGATCGTGGTTTGCTGGGAGAGGAACAACTGCGGAACGCCGCCCGTCATGCGCATGGCAGATTGGCAGCGCGGAAGTCCTATGCGGCTGATTCTCCAATCTCCGTCGAGGAACCCCGGGAACTCACCACGTTGCTTGCATCCCGGCAGGACGCCGTTGCGTTGAGTGGGGAGTTCGATGGTCTCGTCTGGAACCTCTCCATCGTCGATCTGCGGAAGCTAATTGCCTTCCAGCGCAGGATCGGATTTCCGCATAACGATAGCCGCCCAACCCATCGCGGGGACAGTCCTCGGCAGCTTTTCGATCTGGCGCTTCCGCTTCATGCACCTTCAAAAAGTCCGTATATGGAAGTCGCGTCCTATCGCGGCCGATGGTTTCTTCGTGACGGGTATCATCGTTCCTTCCGATTGTTGAAGCAGAGTGTATACCTGGTTCCGTGCGTGGTCGTCTACGCGGAATCCCTTGCCCAGATGGGTGCTGTCGGCACCCGTTTCTTCTCTCTGGATGCGCTGTTTTCAGAACATCCCCCGATGGTGACCGATTTTCTGGATGAAGAGATTACGGTGCGTTATTGCCGCGCGTTGCCGGAACAAGTCATGCCTTTCGCCATTCAGCCGTTACAGGAGCCGTTCGCGGACGGCGGTTGTCAACAGGAGGTACTTTGAGTATCGCTACGAAGACAGGGGACGGCGGCCAGACGGGCCTTGCCGGAGGTATCCGCGTTTCCAAGGCGGATTTACGCGTTGAGGCGTATGGAACGGTGGACGAGTTGAACTCATCGCTGGGCCTTGCTAGAAGCATCTGCAAGAATCCGGAGATAGGCGCCGCGGTTCACGGTATTCAAAAGACGCTGTTCCGGGTTGGATCGTCCCTGGCCACCCCACCGGAAAGCAAGAAGGCGCGCCCACCGCTGTCTGCCGCGGACGTGGAGGAACTGACGGATATGGTTCATGCCATCGAGGCCAAGGACGGGATTCTTTCCGATTGGTCATTGCCAGGAGCCCACGTGGAGTCTGCTGCCTTCGAAGTGGCCAGGACCGTATGCCGGCGTGCTGAGCGGTGTGTTGTTCGGCTGATTGAAAGCGGCGCCACAATCGATCCCCAAGCGCTTCCTTATATCAATCGTCTCTCCGATCTGATCTGGCTGTTCGCCCGACAGATCGAACTCGAATGCGGGGTGGACTCGCGGTTGCGTGACGATCAACACGGAGGAGCAAGGTGGTCGAGAGCGTGGTGACGGGTGCCAAGAGCGGCTTTTCTCAAGACGAGAGGGAAGCTGTGTATCGAGTCCTTCGGGAGAGACGGGATGTGCGCTCGGGCTATCTGCCGCGACCTCTGGAGGATGCCACCTTGCGCCGGCTTTTGAACGCCGCGCATTCTGCTCCCTCGGTGGGTCTGATGCAACCCTGGAGATTTATTGTGGTGCGCGACGAGGCGCGGCGTGCCAAGGTGTATGAAATCTTTGAACATGCCAACCGGGCGGCTGCGGCTGAATATGCACAAGAACGCGGCCAACTTTATGGGCGGCTAAAGCTGGAGGGGTTGCTGGAGGCGCCGCAACACTTATGCGTGGTTTGCGAGACAACGAGCACGCAGGGACACGGCCTGGGACGGCGCTCGATGCCGGAGACATCGAACTATTCCGTCGTCTGTGCTGTACAGAATCTGTGGCTCGCGGCACGGGTTGAAGGTGTTGGGGTCGGATGGGTCAGCATTCTCGATCCTCTTGCAGTTAAGGATCTGCTGCGAATTCCTTCCGGTGTGGAGTTGGTGGCATATCTCTGCATTGGCTATGTGGAGGAATTCGCCGACCGCCCGGACCTTGAACGCGCGGGTTGGGAGGAGCGCGCCAGCTTGCGCTCAATCTTGCGGGAGGAGTACTTCGATCAGCCATATTCTCTTGAGGACAAGGCTCAGTGAGCGCACGGTCCATCATGGTGCTTGGCACCGCCTCGCATGTAGGCAAGTCGCTCACCACGGCCGCGCTGTGCCGTATCTTTGCGCGAGCCGGTTATCGCGTAGCGCCGTTCAAGTCGCAGAACATGTCGCTGAATTCAGCAGCCACCCCTGACGGATACGAGATCGGGCGTGCGCAAGCGCTGCAGGCTGAGGCTGCCGGGATTGCCCCGTCCGTGCATATGAATCCAATCCTCATCAAGCCTGGCTGCGATAACGCCGCGCAGATTGTGGTGCGAGGCAGGGTATGGCGGAAGCTCGACGCGCGCAATTATCAGGAAGTGCGCATTGCCGAACTCCTGCCGATTGTGGAAGAGAGCTACCGCATCCTTGCAACGCAATACGATGTCATCGTCCTTGAGGGCGCAGGTTCCCCAGCGGAGATCAATCTCAAAGAGAATGACATTGTGAACATGCGCATGGCCAAGATGGCGAATGCGAAATGTTTGCTGGTTGGAGATATTGATCGTGGCGGAGTCTTCGCCTCCTTGCTGGGAACCTGTGAACTACTCGATCAGGATGAGCATGCACTGATTGCCGGCTTCGTCATCAACAAGTTTCGCGGCGATATTTCGCTGCTTTCGCCCGGTGTGCGCATGATCGAGCAGCGTCTGGGCAAACCCTGCATGGGCGTGATTCCATATCTTGGGCATCTGTCCCTCGACGAAGAAGACAGTTTGGGGTTCGACCAGCGGCCTGAAGCGCCATGGACCGAGGATGCCGAGCCTTCGCGGAAGTTGCGCATCGGCGTCATCGCCTTGCCGTCGATTTCCAACTTCACCGACTTCGATGCACTCCATGCCGAACCATCCGTGGCCCTCAAGCACCTTCGCGATCCCGGCAGCATGGCGCTCGCGGACGTCATCGTGCTGCCCGGCAGCAAACAGACGGCCGACGACCTGCGCTGGATGCGCGAGTGCGGGTTTGAGCCTGCGCTTAAAGAATTTGCGCGCAAAGGGGGACTGATCGTGGGCATCTGCGGAGGATTCCAGATACTGGGCAAAGAGATTCTCGACCCACACGGCATGGAACGCGCGGGTATTGAACAAGCGCTTAATCTGCTTCCCGTCCGAACCATCATGGCGCTCGATAAGATCACGGTTCCGGCACGGGGGACTCTCGCCAGCAGCGCGCTCTTCGGTCAACCGATCGATCCGTGTGAAGTTGGTGGTTACGAGATTCACTTGGGCACGACGGAGTATCTCGACGGGGCGGCGCCCTTTGCGCGCATTGCGCGGCAGAACAATGGAATGCAGGCCCTGCACGATGGATGTGCGTCCATTGACGGGCGTATCTGTGGCACGTATCTGCATGGCATTTTCGACGGAGACGACTTCCGGCATGCATTCCTGCGTGCAGCGCGCGCGGCGCTGCAAATGGGCGCTCCGGCCGGCCTGGTTGCGTGGAGCGAGTTGCGTCGCCAACAGTTGGATTTGCTTGCCGATGCGTTTGCCGGTGCCCTCGATCTGGATGCCGTGTTTGCAATGCTCGATTTGCCGCGTTGCACGGACCGGGCAGAAAACCAGGCTGAGAGGAGGCTCTCTTGATGGAGCAGGGCAAGTTCGCAGTCGCCTATGCGCTGGACTGGTGTGTTGGGGATCCGGAATGGTTGCCGCATCCAGTGCGGCTCATTGGCTGGAGCATCGACGCCTCGGAGCGGGCGCTTCGTCGTCGCAGATCCGGAAAGCGCTTTGACTTGGCAGCAGGCGCACTAATTGCGGTGGGAGTGCCGGCGCTCTCTGCGCTCTGTGTATACGCATTGTTGAAGCATCTGCGGGGCAACGATCCGGCAATTGCAACCGCCGCGGAGGTTTGGCTGGCTAGTACCTGTCTCAGTACCCGCAACCTTCTCGACGAGGCTGCGGCGGTCATGCGGGCACTGGAGAACGGCAATTTGCAGCGAGCGCGTCTGCGGGTTGCGCGTATAGTTGGCCGCGACACGGAAGAACTCGGAGAAGAGGAAATCTGCCGCGCCCTGGTGGAAGCACTTGCTGAAAGCCTGTCGGATGGCGTCATTGCCCCGCTCTTCTATCTGGCGGTGGGCGGAGTTCCTCTGGCGATGGCCTACAAAGCGATTAACACTCTCGATTCGATGATTGGACACAAAGACGAGAAGTATCTTTACTTCGGTCGGGTTGCGGCACGCGTGGACGACGTTGCCAATTTCATTCCGGCGCGCATTGCGGCGTTGCTGCTTTGTGTAGCGGCCGAATTCATCCCACAAGCTAGCGGAGTTCGCGCCGGCCATATCTGGCTGCGGGACGGCAGCAAGCACGCCAGTCCGAATGCGGGGCAAGTGGAAGCGGCCATTGCCGGCCTGCTCGGCGTGCGGCTTGGCGGGACGAACAAGTATGCAGGCGAATTGATCGCGTCCCCGCATCTGGGAGGCGAATTCGCGCCGCCGAGTCGCAAGGATGCTCGGCGCGCGTGGAAGGCTGTCGGCTTGGCTTCTCTGCTTGGCTTTGGCGGAGCATTCTTGCTTGCGTTTAGGAAGAAACATGCTTGAAGATTTTCTTCCGGCGCATGGCGGGCAACTGCGCGAATTGGCCGCTGAGTCCGGCGTGCCTGAGGCATCGCTGCTGGACTTCAGCGCCAGCATTCATCCCCACCCCCCGTCCGATCTTTTTGTGGAAATCCTTTGCGAGGCCCTTCGAGCGCGCACGATTCTGACGGCGTATCCAGACATGCACTATACCGCTCTGAAAGAAGCAATTGCGGCTTACGTGCAGGTGGGCGCGCAGGCCATTGCCATTGGCAGCGGTGTGATGCCGTTGCTCGGCGCCGCTCTCAGTGCGCTTCGTCCGCGCCGATGCCTGGTTCCGGTTCCTGCGTTCACCGAATACCGTAAGGTGCTCGGCACATGCGGTGCGGAGTGCTGCTCTCTTCCCTTGACACAAGACACGGGGTTTTTGCTGGATGGCGCGCTGGTGGCTGCCAGCTTGAAGGTCTCGGGCGCGCAGGCCTTGTTGCTGGCCAATCCGCAAAGCCCATCGGGACGGTTAATGCCCGCGGAGGAATTGCTCCGGTTGCATGAAGCGGCCTCAGCGCTGGGCGCAACCATCATTGTCGACGAGGCATTCATCGACTACGCTCCTGAAGACAGCCTCGCGCAATGGGCCGCGAAAAGCCCCGGACTGATTGTTCTGCGCTCCTTTACTAAGTTCTTTGCGATGCCCGGATTGCGCGTTGCGTATGCGGTCAGTTGCCCCCAGATGCGCGCTGCCATGGAATCCGGCATTCCTGCATGGCCCGTGGGCTCGATGGCGGCTGAAGCGGCGCGGATGGTGCTCCAAGATCGGACTTCGATTACCCGGACGCGTGCGATGAATGCAACGGAGCGCAGTTGGCTGGCAGAGCAATTGCAGGCACTGGGGCTCTGCGTCTTTCCCGGCGCGGCCAATTACCTGTTGATGAAAATCGATGAAAGCGGCAATGGCCTGGAGTTCTGGCGGCGGCTCATTGTCGAGCATCGCGTCGTCCTTCGCTCCTGCGCAAACTTTGAAGGTCTGGGCGAACATTACTTCCGCATCGGCGTGCGCACGCGCTCGCAGAATGAACTATTGGTACGGGCACTTAACGAAGTCCTACAGCGAGCGCCGCGAAGCGAGGAGTAATTCGAATGTGGGCTTTGATGTCGCGGGAGAGGTCAACATTCCACTTGGCCGAATAGTCGTTAGCCTTGATCGGAAATGCCTCGGGGCAGGATGGTTGTTTAGCGAGAGATGCTCCGAGGCATTTCCGATAAGGGGACTTGAAGGAAGGCGCAGGCAGTGGTGGGCGC
>JBEKRU010000121.1:0-17555 GCA_049518435.1 Occallatibacter sp.
CTCTCGCGCGCCTTTCACCCCAGCAACTGCTTCGCCACCTTCACATATAACTCCACTGACTCGAGCAGTTCCTTCTTGGAGAGCTTCTCATGCGGCGTGTGCGCCACATGAATCGACCCGGGCCCCAGCAGCAGCGGCTCGCCCCACTTGCTGAGGTGGGGAATGTCGGTGGCGAACTTGGCGATCATGGTGGGCAATCCCTCGACGGCGCGCATGCGGATGAAGGGACTGTCGAGCGTGAACTCGACTTCGGCGAGGCCTTCCGCGGCCTGCTGCAACGCGGCGCGCACCGGGCCGGATGGAGTGACGGTGCGGACGAGCACCTGGGCTTCCGCCTTGTCGGCGATGACGTTTGGGGCGTGGCCGCCGTGAATCTGGCCGATGTTGACGGTGCTGGGGCCAATGTCTTCGAGCACAGGAAGATCGAGCGCGAGAACGCGGGACATGACCTCAATCATTTTGTGCACGGCGCTCTCGCCCAGCTCAGGATAGGCCGAGTGCGCCATTTTGCCGGAGCACCGGAACGCCGCGCGCAGAGCGCCTTTGGAGGCCAGTGCGAGGCGATTGTCAGTGGGTTCTCCGTTGATGAGAAAACGGCCGCCTTTGGGATTGAGATTGGCTACCTGCGCACCGGCGGAGTCGCGCTCCTCGCCGGAGACAAACAGCAGGCCGACCTTGAACCCATCGGCGCGAAGGGCTTCGGCTGCCGCAACCTGGGCGGCGATGATTCCCTTGGCGTCGGACACGCCGCGGCCATGCAGGTACTCGGCATCCTCAGTTGGCGGGATGTAGGGCGGTACGGTATCCATGTGCGTGGAAAAGACTAGGTCAGGGGACTCGCCGGCGATACCTGCGTACACATTCCAGCGCGGTCCTGCGGCGACGCTCTCCTTCGGCTGCGGCACCGCGGTCTTTTCAACTGCCCAGCCACGGCCGGCGAGAAAGTCGGCGAGAAAGTCGCCAACCGCGCCCTCGTGGTAGGTGGTGGACTCGATTTGGCATAGCTCCAGAGTGAATCGGATGGGGTCGATCGGTTCGGTGGGATAAGAAGACAGATGGCCGTTCATGATGCTGAAAGAATACCTTACGGGGTGATCCCCAGCGTCTCACTCAGGAATCATGGTGACGAGTAAACCGATTCAGTCAACGCTTCGCGGCGCGGAGTCCCGGCCCGGGTGCACACATGTTGGAATCTGGCGGAGTTTTTGAATCTAGTCCGGAGAGGCGTAGAATGTGGAGTGGTATGACCAATTCCGCCACGCCGGTCCAGAGCTTTTCTAGCCCAGAGAGACGCATATCCGCCAGCCAGCTTCCTGCATCGTCCCTGGTGAGGAGCGTGAGCCTGACGGGGCCGGCGGGCCGCCTCGAAGCTCTCTTGAATGAAGGCAATCCGGACGCGCCGTATACGGCCCTGGTATGCCATCCGCATCCGCTGGGCGGCGGCAGCATGCATAACAAGGTTGTCTACCATGCCATGAAGGCCATGAACAATTCGGCCTGGGGGCTGGGTTTGCCGGTGCTTCGCTTCAATTTTCGGGGAACGGGGCTGAGCCAGGGCGAGCACGATGGCGAAGCGGAAACCGGCGATGTTCTGGCCGCATTAGATTGGCTTGAAAAAGCATACAATCGCCCGGTGGTGATGGCTGGGTTCAGCTTTGGCGCGGCAATGGCGCTGAGAGCCTGTTGTCGACCGAACGACAAGGCCATTTCAATGGTGCGCGCACTGGTTGCCCTCGGCCTTCCGATACATTCAAGCGGCCGCGATTACTCGTATCCCTACCTTGCCGATTGCACCATTCCCAAACTCTTCATCAGCGGAGACCAGGACCAGTTTGCGCCTGCCGCACAGTGGACGCAGGTTGTGCGTTCAGCCGCCGAACCTAAAACCGCGGTGCTCCTTCCCGGCGCCGATCACTTTTTCACGGGTCAACTGGAGCCCATGCAGGCAGCGCTTTCCGGTTGGCTGAAGGAGCTACTGCTTTGACACCGGTCAGCGATACGGGTTTGGAATCTCTGCACGCCACGGCCACGGGAATATTTACAGGGGCCCTGGAAGCGTGCAATATTGCGACGGCGTTCGACCGCCGCATTCGTTTTGAAGGCAACACGCTGCATCGCCTGCTGCCGGATGGCAGTGGCCCTTCCACGATCAATCTGAGTGCCTACAAGCGCATTTTTGTGATCGCGCTGGGCAAGGCGGCTGGGCCGATGCTGGATACTCTTCTGGACCGCATGAAGCGGCGACAGGGACTGCGCGGCATCTGCTGCTGGAACCAGGTTCCGAAGAATCGCAACTGGCGTTTCCGCTACTTTGAGGGCGGCCACCCGGTGCCCAATGAGGACTCGTTTGCCGCAGCCCGCGCCACGCTGGCCATGCTGAAAAAGGCTCGCAAAGATACGCTGATTTTCTTCCTGATTTCAGGAGGCGGCTCGGCGATTTTCGACCTGCCCCTGGACCCGCAGGTGACGCTCGATGAGACCATCGCATTTCATCAGCTTTTGATTGCCTCGGGCGCGCCGATCAGCGAGATGAACACCTTGCGCAAGCATTTCTCCGCAGTAAAGGGCGGACGTTTGGCGATGGCCGCGCCGGAAGCGACAAAGGTGAGCCTGCTGTTGCCAGACGTGCCGCTGCGCTCGCTGGATGCGCTTTCTTCGGGTCCCACGACGCCTGACCACTCCACCGTTGAGGATGTGCGCGCACTGATTGCCAAGTACGAACTAGCTCCCAAGTTTCCGCCTTCCATCCGCGCGTTTTTCGAGCGTGAGGATTTGCCCGAGTCGCCTGGCAACAAGGGCTGGCGTCCGCACCTCTTTCCGCTCACGCAGAAGGCGGGGACTACCGCGCCTGCGCGCCGCGTGACTTCCGCTGCTTCAATGAGTGCCGAGAATGAGGCATTTCGCGATTCGGTTTTCGAGATTCTGCTTTCAAGCCACGACCTGATGGAAAACGCCCGCACGCTGGCGCAGAAAGCCGGCTTTTATGTAGCCGTGGATAACGGCTGCGACGACTGGGATTATGCCGATGCGGCGCGCTACCTGCTGGAGCGTTTTCACTCTCTGCGCCGGATTCACCCGAGGATGTGCCTGATTTCTGTGGGCGAGGTAACGGTGAAGATGGACCGCACGCCGGGCGCAGGCGGACGCAACCAGCAGTTTGTAATGGAATGCGCGCTGGACCTGGAGCAATATGCCGGCCAGCGGCTTACGGTGTTCAGCGCAGGCTCCGACGGCATTGATGGCAACACGAAGTCGGCGGGAGCCATTGCCGATCCGACCACGGTGACGCGCGCTCATGAGTTTGGATTCCACCTGAAGGAGTCTCTGCGGTCCTTCAATGCCTGTCCCATGTTTACCGCGCTCGGCGATGCGGTTGTCACCGGCCCCACCGGACACAACCTGCGCGATCTGCGCCTGCTGATCTCCGACAACGCATAGAACACAGCCGGCTGCGATGCGAGGTTCTGTCACGAACCCTGCGAAGTACTCCCGCATTCGCAAGATTTGCAGGGTGCCCCGCGCAACAACCCATTCGATGCGTTACCATTGCTTTCACACTCAGTTAATGTGGAAGAGGATTGGTTCGTGGCTCGAAAAGGAACCCGCAAGGCGGCCGTCAAAACCCCCGATATACGCACGGTAGCCGCCCTGGCCAAGGTGTCCATCGCCACCGTCTCCCGCACCATCAACGGATCTCCCGCGGTAAGCGACCGGTTGTCGAAACGGGTGTGGCAGGCGATTGAGCAACTCAATTATTTTCCCAACACGCATGCGCGCAGCCTGGTGTCAGGCCACAGCCGGATTCTTGGCATCATTGTTGAAAACATTACCAATCCATTTTTCCCTGAGCTGATCCAGCGTTTTGAAGAGATCGCGGTAGCGCACGGATACGAGATCCTGGTGAGCTCGTCGAACGGCGATCCGGCGGTGTTGACCACGTGCGTCCGCCGCATGCTGGAGCGCAAGGTGGAGGGCGTAGCTGTGCTGACCTTTGGCGAGGAAGAGCCGGTGCTTGACCAGTTGGTGCACCACGATGTGCCCATGGTTCTAGCAGAATTTCGCCCGGACAATCCCAAGGTCGGCACCATTCTGCTGGACTACACAACCGGCATTCAGGCGGCTGTGAACCACCTGCGCCAACTGGGCCACAGCAGGATCGCGTTTCTGGCCGGCCCCCGCAAGCTGCACTCAGCCCTTACGCGCGAGAGCGACTATCGCACGGCGATGGAAGCGGTAGGGCTGCCGATCCAGAAGAAATGGGTGATCGAGTGCGACCACACGCTGAAGGGCGGTGTGGCCGGCTTTGGCCAACTGCAATTGCTTGAGACTCGGCCCACAGCAATCCTCTGCTCCAACGACATGACGGCGATCGGCGTGTTGCGTGCGGCGTACATGGCTGGGTTGCGCGTACCCGAGGACCTTTCAGTGATTGGCCTGGACGACATTGATTTTGCTGAGTACACGCTTCCGCCGCTGACGACGATCCGGCTCTCGCGTACCGATCTTGCCCGCGCCGCGTTTGAGGCTCTTCGCCAGCAGGCGGAGGATCCCCACAATAAGAATTTGCAGCGGGAATTCCTGGTGTCCACCAGCCTGGTGGTGCGGGATTCGACGGGTGCGCCGGCGGCCGGGCGGTGAGCACCGAGTCGCGGCCGTGCCCTTCTCGTTGTTGGAATTCAGCTCAAATTGGGGGAGCGGAGAACCTTGCGGAGGCGCCACAGGGTCGCGGCCAGGGCGGCGAGAGTTGCGCTCCATAGGGAGTACAGCAGGTTCACGACCCACGCCGGTGTTTCACCGACACGCTGCAACAGGAATGGAAGAAAGTTCCATGTCGTCATGTGGACGTAGTCCCATGGGTCCTCTGTCATGGCGTGGTTGCTCAGGCCCCAGGCGTCCATCTTTCCCAACGCGAAAGCGGCGATGTTCTCAAGGCGCAGGCCGACAACGAACGTCGGATGACCGAGTGTTTCGAGTTGGTATTCCTCCAGCGACAACCAGAATGCCAGCGATGCGAATTGCGCGATGGCGCTGTAGGTGACGATTGCAATGCCGGCGATCCAGATACAACGCGCGAGAGCGGGGTTGGCGAGAGCTTTGCGATGGCGCAGGAGCAGCGGGACGGCGAGTAGCGCGGCGAGTTCGGCTGCGGTTGAGACGTAGCGGTCGCCCCAGGCGAAGTCGCCTGCCCAGACGGTGTAGCGCGCATAGAAGCTGATGTAAGCCAGCAGCAACAGGAATCCGGTGATGGAGTACGCCTTGACGGCGGGGCTGAATCGCTTCCAGAACACGGCAGCGAGCAGGATCGTGAGGATCAGTAAAGGATCGAAGAGGAAGATCGATTTCTCAGGAGCGAAGAGCGCTCCAAGGAAGCCGACGTGGAATGGCGTCTCAAACGGATAGTTGACGGGGAGCGATGGATCGCGCAGCTTCTGTTCGATGGTCACGAGCCCGATGTATGTATTGAAGAACGATCCGAATCGGTAGAACTGATAAAGGCGGTCAAGGAAACCGAAGAACAAATAGATGGGAAATGCGACGGTTGCGTAAGCGCGGCATCGCAACCAGAGCATGTGCCTGTTGTCCGATTCGAAGCACAGAACGAGCAGGATGAATAACGAGGCGGCGACGAGATCAAGGCCAGTGGTGAGGCGCGTGAGGAGATTCAGGCCGAGGGCGGCGGAGCCAATGGCAAGAGCGCGGCGGTTGCCTGTGCGGACCCACTCGTATTGGAAGCAGAAGCCGGCAAGGGTGAGCAGGCAGATGTAATTGTTCTCCTGCATGTTCTGCGTGTAATGCAGATGGGTGGTTAGCAGCAGAAGAGCCAGCGCGCCGGCAACGGATTGGCTGACGGTGAAGAGTAATAGCCTGAGAAAGCGGAAACAGACCAGCGCGGTGAGGACCGTTACGAAGATGTTGACCGTGAAGCTGACGAAGATATTGCGGATATTGGGATCGATGCCATAGTAGCTGGCGAAGACGGGGAGTTTCTCAAGCCAGGTGCCGAGCACATCGGAAGGCAGCATGAGCAGCGACTGGCCTATGCCAAACCAGCTTTGAATTTTTCCTCCGCGGCCTCGGACTCCGAAGGATGGGTAATCATTGGGGGAGACGATTGGGTCGGAGGTCCAAAGCGCATGCGCAGCCTGGAGGCGGTACTGCGTGTCGGAGGTGCCGAGTTCTCCCGATTGCACGACGAACGCGATAAGACCAGCCGCGAGGGCGAGCAGGAAAACCGGATCGCGGAACCAGCGGCGAATGGAATCGATAACTGTTTGCATGAAAGGGAGATAGAAGCTGTGCGGCTTAGCTTCCGTCTACAGTCATTCTACTATCGCGGGCATTAGTAACTCAGACGGTTGGATGGGCGCTCCCGCATTGCGCATGGCCGCAACTTCAACGCGGGTGGCATCTGCTGCGGTGCGGCGATCGGTGTAGATGTGCGGCTCGCCAAAATGGACTTCAGCAGAAACGTTGGGGCCGCCGAGGGCTTTCAACAAGTGAGGCAGGAATTCGGCATCGCCGAACCAGCAAAAATCGCGCTCAGGTGAACCGTCTTCCGGCACATAGCGTACGGCTGCGGCGGTCACCGGAACGCCCGCTTCCACCGCGGGCGTAAAGAGCCGGGAGCGAAAGCGCAGCAACGTGCCATCGGTGCTGGTTCCTTCAGGGAAGAAGAGGACGGGAACATCACCTTTGAGCCGCTCGGCGATCTCATTGGACACCTGAATGGCGCTGGCGCGACTGGCGCGGTCGACAAAGAGGGTTCCGCCAGCCCTTGCCAGCGTACCAAAGAACGGCCAGCGTGCGATCTCCGCCTTCGATACCAGGTAACAGGGCAGCGCCGCGCCGTAGACCAGGACTTCAAGATAGCTAAGGTGGTTGGAAACCAGCAGGCCGCGTGAAGGCGGATTGCCGGTGATCTTCAAGCGGATTCGGAGAGCCGCAAGAACAAGTTTCGCGGAGGAATGATTCCATTGCGCGCGGCGCGCGGGCGTGTCCGGGCCGGTCAGTCGCGAGAGCAGCGAACGGAAAAGGCAATACACGAGGAGCAGTCCCAACGTCACCGCGCGCCGGGTCGCGCGCATACTCACTGTGTGAGGGGAGCCAGGAAGCGGTTGCGCGCCGAGGACGAAACCAGCTTGAGATCGAGAAAGGTGAGGAAATCGATGGTGCCGAATTCGCGATCCCAGGCCGGAGGGCCACCGATGCGGCAACCGATGGCGAGGTAGGTCTTTAGAAGCTTGGGAACCTTGACGGGTTCGCTAGCGGGCTGGGCTTCGGCGTCGATTGCGAGCGACGAATCCGCGTTCAGCGTCGAACATGCGTAGGCCGGGGTGGGCAGCGTCGCAAGCTCGGGCGGGACGACGTAGTGCTCAAGCTGGCGATACACCTGCCAGCCGTCTGCGGGATTCTTGGAGTTGATGGACGAGCAGCCAATCAGATAACGAAGACCCATGTCAGTAGCATACTGCGCGATGCCGCGCCAGAGAAGCGTGAGAACCTCGGGAGTGCGATGCTCGCGGTCGATGGAGGCGCGGCCCAGTTCAAGAATGCTGGTGCGCAGCGGCTCAAAGGGAGCAAAATTGAACTCTTGCTCAGAGTAATAGCCCAGGTTACGTTTCGCGCTGTCACCGGACTGCATGCGGTAAGTGCCGACGATGCGCCTGGCCGGGTTGCTCTCCAGCTTGTCTTCGACGAGAAGGTGTTCGCAGACCCTGTCGAACTTATCGGTATCGAGGCCTGTGCGGTAGGAGCTCTCAAGACCCTCGCCGAGCTCGATGTTGAAGACCTTGAAGCGCAACCGGCAGGCGGCTTCGCGGTCTTCGCTGGTTTGCGCAAGCCGCACACGATAGCGCCCGACCTCAGCATGAATGCTGGGAGGGGCTGGAGCCTGTGGCGGGAATGGAGAATAGGTGGGGAGGGAAAGCTCCACAAGCGGCGTGGAACCCAGAGCGAGTTTCAGCGGAACTCTCTGCCTTCCGTATGGGATCACGAGAGTAGTATCCGCCCACCCGTGTAAAAGGAGAGTGAAGCTGGTGCGAACACAGTGCAAATACTTTTTTCGCTTTGTAACCCGCCAGTAACCTTGTAACTAGCGAGTAACAAAAAGGGCTCTACGCAGTGGAAGAGCCCTTAGTGCCATGTGTAAGTGGATGAAAGTAACTTAGCAGCAACCGCCGGCGATGGATGGAATAACCAACACTTCATCGCCTTCCTTGAAGTTATACGCTTCGTTGCCGAGGAAGCGGATGTCTTCTTCGTTGACATAGAAGTTGATGAAGCGGCGAATCTTGCCATCTTCTCCGCGGAGGTGCTGGCGCAAGGCGGGAAAACGGCCCTCAATCTCCGTAACGAGCTCGGGTAAATTTACAGCGGTGCTGGCAATTTCGCGGACGTTGTTGGTGTGCTTCTGGAATGCATTCGGCAACAAGACTCTAACGGACATGGCTTTCTCCCACCTGGCTCAATACCTGGTCTACAGCGGTGCGTTCATCCACGAAGGCTTCAAAGTCGCTGAGCCGGGGACGGATGGCTTGATTGAGTTCGTAAGCGCCCTGCAGGCAATCGGTGGTTTTAAGGCCATTGCCGGTAATGCAGGTCACGGTAAGTTCGTCGGGGCGAATGCGGCCATGCGCGTAAAGGCGCGCGGTGACCGCAGTGGTAACGCCGCCGGCTGTTTCGGTAAAGATGCCTTCGGTCTCCGCAAGTTCCTGGATTGCCGAGACAATTTCGACGTCCGAGACGTCTTCAGCCCAGCCGCCGGAGTTGCGGATGGCGCGGGATGCATAGGTGCCGTCGGCGGGATTGCCGATAGCCAGCGAACGGGCGATGGTGTTGGGGCGCTGGGGCTCAATGACGTCGGTGCCATTCTTGACTGCGGTCGAAATCGGCGAGCATCCGGTGGCCTGCGCTCCGAAGAAGCGGACGGGCTTGTCTTCAACGAGGCCAAGGGCAATGAGTTCGCTGAAGGCCTTCTTGATTTTTGTGATCAGCGAACCACCGGCCATGGGGCAGACAATGTTGTCAGGCAGACGCCAGCCGAGTTGCTCAGCGATTTCAAAGCCTACTGTCTTCGATCCCTCAGCGTAGTAGGGGCGGAGATTGCAGTTAACGAAGCCCCAGTTGTAGCGGTCGGCAATTTGCGAACAGAGGCGGTTGACGTGGTCGTAGTTGCCCTCGACGCGGACGAGCGTTGCGCCATAGACCTGGGTGTTGAGGATCTTGGCGGGCTCGAGATCGGCGGGGACGAGGATGAAGGTCTTCAGACCGAGGCGCGCGGCCTGTGCGGCGACGGCGTTGGCCAGGTTGCCGGTGGACGAGCAGCCGACGGTGTCGAATCCGAAGGCCTGAGCATTCGCCAAGGCAACGGCAACCACGCGGTCTTTGAAGCTGAGCGTGGGCATGCAGACGGCGTCGTTCTTGATGTAGAGATTGCTGGCGCCGATACGGGCGGCGAGGCGCGGCGCTTTCACCAGCGGCGTCAATCCGGCGGGTGTCTGAGGCTCATAGGTGTCAGGGACCGGCAGCAGGGTGCGATAGCGCCACATGTTCAGGGGACCGTGGGAGATGGCTTCGCGGGTAAAGCGGGTACGGGCGCACTCAAGGTCGAACGTCACCTCAAGCGGAGAAAAACACTCATCACAGATGGAAAGGGGTTGAATCCCATAGGACTTGCCACATTCCCGACAACGCAATTCGTAAGCAGTCGTCACTCATCCCTCGCATGTATGCGAGTGATCCAGGTATACGAGCAGTGACTGGCTCAAAAGAGCGAACGTGATAGGACTCGAAGTACCTTGCGAGCCGCTTGAGCCAAGAGTGCTGAAGCGACCCCCGAATCTCATGTTCCCCGTTTCCGGGCAAGAGTTGACACCATACTCCCGTTTTGCGCGGGCAGGTTGTCGTGGCGTCACAGGGCTCGTCCCTCAACCACTCTGCATGAAACTCAGGCTTGCCCTTTGGGGGCAAACTTGAATAGTTACGTTTTACCACATGGCCATAGGGTGCGCAAGTGGGTTTGCAGCAAACGGTACGCAGAGGGGGCCGAACGGTCGTTGGATGCAATAGACCGGATGGCCCCTCTTTGTGTCTCCTGTTCGAGCTAAGGCTGATAGATGCGCACGTAATCCACCACCATCTGCGATGGGAAGACGGTCGTGGAGTCCGGGTTTCCTGGCCAGGAGCCGCCGACCGCGAGATTCAGGAGAATAAACTGCGGGCCCTGATCGAACGGCCACGTTCCCACCCCCGGGTTGGATGGCGTGAAGGTCTCGTAGATGTTGGAGGGACTGTCGACATAGTACTGAACCTGTCCCTTGGTCCAGATCATGCCGTAGGTGTGCCAGGCAGCGGGTGAGAATCCGGAGGCATGGTATGGAGTGCCGCCGTTGAGGCCTGTTCCGTGGATTGAGGACTGAGTCCAGTCGAATCCGGGGGCGGCTCCGGTTCCGGGGCCTCCTAATGGGGTGTTCGTGCCGTCGATGTGCTCCATGATGTCGAGTTCGCCGCAGGCCGGCCACGGGGTGGTGGTGATGTTGGTGCCCAGCATCCAGAACGCAGGCCACATTCCCTGGGATTCAGGGACCATCAGGCTGGCCTCGATCCGCCCATACATGAAGCTGAACAGTCCTTCGCTTTTCAAGCGGGCGGATGTGTAGGCCGGGGTTCCGGCCGTGGGCTGTTCGGCCACGATGTGCAGATAGTTGTCGGTGCCAAGGTAGGCATTCGGACTCGAGGGATTGCAGGGACCGGTTGTGGACGCCCAGGCGCAGTATGTCTCAAGCTCATTGTTGCCGCAGCAATCGGTTCCTATGTCATAGGTCCAGGTGGCGGGATTGGGCTGGGCGGTTGTAGTGCCGGAATTTGAAAACTCATCTGACCAGATGAGCGTTCCCGAAGCAATGTTGGCCGCGAAGGCTTTGGTGGTGACGGTGCTGTTGGTATCGCCCGAAGCTGTAGCGATTGCGTTGACCGTAATGTTCGAAGAAACAAGGAAAGGGGCTGTGTAGATCTGGGACGTGGTCGTGGGCGTTGAACCATCCAGCGTGAAGTAAATGGTTGCACCGGAGGTGGTGGTTGCCAGGCTCACAATGACCGCGCCATTCTGCGCGCCGTTGCTTGTGGAGGTGGATATAGTGGGCGCCGCCGCTACCGTCGGGGTTGGGGTGGGGGTGGGGGTCGGCGTGGGACTTGAACCGCCGCCACTACCACATCCGCAAACCAACGAAACTGACACCAGAACTGCGGTCAACATAGCCGCTCCCATCTGCATTTGTAATTCTCCTTTTTTACTACGGAATAAGCCGTGCTCGTTCCGAATGGAGAATAAGAACACCTGCAGGTAGCATCGTCAAACCCCTGGGGGGTATGAAGGGCGTTGTTGCATCGAGAGCTGTGATTGAAGACACACGCCACATCAAAATCTGGGAGTTCCGCGTCTTTATTCAGCCGGCGCGGGCAGGTGCTGGCGAAGAGCCTGTAGCAGGCGCGGGCTGCCGACTTGATCAACTGCCTGCTGAATGCGGGCACGGAGTTCGGCGCTGGGCCCAAGCCGGCCGATGGCTTCGATGGCGGCCGAGGCTTCGCGGCCATCGCGCTCAATCAGGGAGACCAGGAAGTCGATTGCCTCGGGCAACCGGGTGAGCGCGATGGCGCTGAGGAGAACCGCGGCGAACCAGGTGTCGGGGCCCTCGCTCAAGCGGGCCAGCAGCGGCTTAAGAGCTTCCGGAGTGCGCAGGTCGGCCAGGGCAAACGCAGCCTCTGCGGCCAGGTCGTCGCCGGGTTCAAGACGGCTGGCGACGATGGGGATGGCCTGGGCACCCTCAAGAGACAGAAGGGAACGGTACACCTCGCCGAGCACTTCGGGTTCCTCCTGCGCAGACTCGCCGGGGCCGAGCATGGCGCGCAGGCGCAGAATGAGCATGGCGCTGACGCCGCCCACCTGGCCGATGGCGCGAGCGGCTTCCATGCGAACGGTCTTGTCGATATCGGTGAGGGGCTCGAGCAAGGCGGTGAGCAGATCGGAGTCGGAGATGCCGGGGCAGTCGACGAGAGCATGTGTGCAGGTTCCGCGAAGCGCTCCAGCGGTATCAACCGGCGGGCCGAAACTGGGCTCCATCTGGTGGTGCCGCATGCCGCGGAGATACTCGGCGACGGTGCGATGGCCGAGCTTCACGAGGGCTTTGGAGAGCGCGTCCTTCGCCCAGCATTGGGGATCGGTTTTGGCCGCGTCGGTGAAGAAGCGGTCGTATGCATTAAGGACGTCGGGAAGCAGGGCGAGAAGCTCGGCATCGGCAACCAGCCTGGCGGCCTTCGAAACGAGGAAGTTGCTCTTGTGGGTCAGGGTCTTGCGGAGGTAGGCGACCTGGGCTGCGTCGGGAACCGGCTGCAAACGGAGGGATTCGGCGAAGGCTTCGAGTTCGGCAAGGTCTTTGTCAAAGCCGCGGGGTGCGGAGGCGGGCGACTTCCCTGCCGAGTTGACTGAGCGAGCGGCTTGCTTTGCGCTCATGAGCGTCTCCGCCGAATGGGCCGGCCCGGTTACTTTGCTGCGGTCAGAGCGCTCACCGGAACCAGCATGTCTTCCTTGCGCATCACCAGGTTGGTCGCGTTCAATGTAGCAAGCTCGAATCCGTGGCCGTGGGTGATGGCGTCCGTTGGGCAAGCTTCAACACAGTAGCCGCAGAAGATGCAGCGGTTGTAATCGATGTTGTAGACCTTGGCGTATCGCTCGGAGGACGAGATGCGCTGCGCTTCGGTATTTTCCGCTGCCTCAATGAAGATGCAGTTAGAAGGGCAGGCCGCAGCGCAGAGGAAGCAGGCTACGCATTTCTCCAGGCCATTTTCGTCGCGCTGCAGCACATGCGCACCGCGAAAGCGCTGCTCGAAAACCGCTCCGCGCAAGGGACCTTTGCCGTCCGGGTAATTTTCCACCTGGGTCGGCTCGAAGATTTCTCCGAAGGTGATGCTCATGCCCTTGGCAATGGCGGCGATGTTGCGCACAACTGACATGGAGCCAGTATACGATGGATTCCGGGAGTGCATCATGCTTGGAAAGATGGGAATCGCGATTCTTGTTTTGGTATCGAGTGGCGGCCTGGTCGCAGCACAGGCTCCCCAAGGCACGCCGGGCACCGCACCAATGGGCGGCATGGCGATGGAACACACCAAGCCGTCCGGGCCAGTGGGGCCCTTGAAAATTACATTTGGGGATAAGAGCGCGGAATGGACACCGGCTGCTCTGGCCGCGCTTCCGCATACCACGATCAAGGTCTATAACGAGCATGCCAAGGCGACGCAGACTTACACCGGCGTGGCCCTGATCGACCTTCTGACGCGTCTGGGAGTGCCGGACAAGCCGCACGGGAAGGAGTTCCAGCTCTATCTGGTAGCAGAAGGCGTGGACGGATACAAGGTGGTGTACTCGATTGGCGAAGTGTCACCCGATGTGCATGACGGGACGATGATTGTGGCCGACAGCCAGGACGGGAAACCGATTGCCGACGACGGTCCGGTGAAGCTGGTGACTACGGGAGAAAAGCGGCCCGCCCGCTGGGTGCGTAACCTGGTAGCGATCCGTGTGCTGACAGCTCAGTAATTTCGTTCCATCTTGCGAACGCCCTGACTCCCGCGCTGTTCGATGCGGAAATCAGGGCGCTCTTGTTCCCTCTCAGCGCGTTTTACTACTCGGGCTTCTTCGGCTCAGGCTTCTTCGGCTGTTCTGGGGCGGGCTTTGCGGCAGGGCGCGGAGCCGGATGAGCTGCGGGTGCTGCCGGATGGGCTGCGGGTGCGGGAACGGGCCGTTCCGCAGGGTGAACCGCAGGAGCGGGCCGCTCCGCTGGACGAGGCGCTGGAGCCGCCGGATGCGACTCCACACGCGGGGCGGGTTCCGTCCTTGCTGGTGGATTAGTGTGCGCCGGCGCCGCAGGGCGCGCTTCCGGTGCGGGGTGGTTCGGGGTCGGCGTCATGGGATGCGCCTGTTGCCCCGGATGCTGAGGCGCCGGAGCCATCGGACGACCTTCTTGCGCAGGATGTTGCGGGTTCGACGCACCGGGACGCGCTTCCGGCGTGGGGTGCTGCGGCGTGGGGGCTACTGGATGACCTTCCTGCATCGGCCGGCCCGGAGCAGCAGCGGCGGCGACGGGATGCGGTGCGGGCAGATTACGCGGCATCGGCGCGGCCACCGGACGCACACCATGATCAGCCATAACCGGCTTGCTGAGGACCACTTCGGCGGGACGTCCGTGGTTGACTGATACAAAGTTGGCGCGGTTGACGCTGGCTGCGCGCTGCACCTGGATCTGGCTCGCCATCGGCGCGGCATGCGGTTCCCGCAACGCGACCAGTTCCGCGGGCCGGGGCCGGAGCCGAATGCCACCCTGGCCGCCATGGAAGCTGATGCGGACGTTGACCTGCGGGACCGGATGCTCGTAGACGTTGTGAACAACGGCCACGTTGATGTTGTTGACGGTACGGTTGTAGTAGAAATGACCGGAATTCCAATAACCGCCCTGGTAGCCAGTGCCAACGTAGCCATAGCCGTAGTTCACGCCGCCATAAAAGCCAATATGCGGGCCCCAGTACCCGTGAAAGAATCCATAGTGGTTGTGCGTGTAACCCCAGTAGCCCGGAGTCCAAAGTGCTCCCTGATAGGGAGCTTCGACCCAAACGCCGGGCACCCAGTAGTAGCCGCTTGACGCATAGTTCCAGTAGCCGGGGGTCCAGATATATCCGTCACCGGGATCGGGAGGTTGCTGGTATTCCGGCAGCTCGGGCGGCGGCTGCGGAGCGGTGATTTCGGCCTGCTCGCCATTGTAGTCGTCATCGTCATCGGGCGCCTGTTCGGCCACCTGCTGATAGTAAGCATCCGTATTCGGAGCGGGAGCGCCTTGATCGGCAGCCGGAGCACTACTCTGATCCGAAGTGGGGGTGGCCGCCGGAGCCGCCGCCGTGGTATTTGAAATGGGCGCGATGTTGGCGGACGCCGGATCGGAAGCCTGCGTAGCGGTCTGGGATTGGTCCGCTGGGGCCGCCTGATTGCTGGCAGCATTCGGATTCGATTTGCATCCGGCGATTGAAAGCAAAACCGCCAGACCGAGCAGAGGCAAGGGCGTAAATCGTGGAATACGTGTCATATTACTCTCCGGTGCGTTAGATGCGGTCGAGTGGGCTGCATTTGCCTGATGCGCCCGTCCCTGGAAGTTTCTGCGCGGGGAACAAAGGGCGGGCCATTGAGCCAACGAGGGGCAAAGCAACTCCGCGCTTTGCGTGGGAAGACGAGCTTCGCTCTTCCTATGGGGAAGATCGTACCCGCGTCCCGGGGGGCCAAACTGTTCTGAATTGATCATAAGAGAAGTGGCATCAGTGGCGCGCGCCGGGGGGTACGGACTGGCCGCGATTGTTGGCTGGCGGGGTGGTTACGGGTTTGCGCTCGTACTTCGGTTTCTCAGCGGTCTGGCAGAGCGGGGAGTCCTGGCCCCGAACCATTCCCGGCATGGTGTTGGACGCGCGGCAAAGCTTCTGCTTCATGGCATCCGCGTCCTTGCCGCTGAGCGTTTCTGTGCGCTCAAGGTGCGTCAAAGGATCAATGTCATAGCGGAACAGATAATCCTCAGGCGGCTTCAGCTTGCCGTAATCGAAGTGCGCCCAGGTGGCGACAAATTGCTGGCCATTCAGGTCAGGCAAGATGGCGTAGGCCTGGTTCCAGGTGACGCCTGTGGGCGGGTTTCCGCTCCAGACCGGCACGCCTTGGCCGCCGCGCAACCAGCGCGCAGTCCACATGTGCTGCGGAAAGTCGTAGTGAAAGGCGGTGAAGAAAGTGTCGGCGGCGCACTCGCTGCAGTTCTCGTAGAGCAGCGCGGGCTCGGGGCGCAAGCCTTCCTGAAAGCGCATCCAGTCAAGCCAGCGAAGATTCACGCCTTTGAGGAGCGGCGCTATGGCATGGGTGGTGAGCGAGGCGTTCCACACCGTAAATGTATCAGCATTGGCGGGCGACTGCGGAGTGGCGCGAAGCGTGGTCACGACCAATGCCGCGTCAAATTGGACGCCGATTTCGCGGATGGCGGTCCACTTTTCCGGCTGCAGCGAGCGGGTGACCCAGACGATGGTGTCCTGCTCGCTTTGCGCGTGAAAGTCGACCCAGCGAAACTCGTCCGGACCCTGCTGGGCAGACAATGGAGCGGCGATGGACAGTGCGAATGCGACGAAGATTGCGACGGGCCAAATTGCGACGGGCCGGGGGGATACGCCACGCATGATTTTAGGTATATCAGAGGAGGTCACGAAGGATTGGATGCGGTTTACTTCGGTGTGGAAAGCCGGGCCAGGTTGGCACGGGCCTGGGCGTGGTCAGGCTGGATTTTGAGGGCGTGCTCAAAGGCGGCGCGGGCTGCATCGGTTTGTCGGCCGCGGGCCAGCAGGGCGCCAAGATTATTCCAGCCGTCCGCATCATTTGGGTCGAGTTGAAGCGCTTGTTTCTGCTCGGCGAAAGCCTCTTCGGATTGGCCGAGCGCGTCCAGAACCTGGGACAGCGAGGAGTGGAGTTTCGCGTCGGTGGGGGCGAGTCCGGCGGCAATGCGTAGTTGCGCCAGCGCGTCGTTGAGCCGGCCTTGTTGCGCATAGGCGGCGGCCAGCTTCTCATGGGCTTCCGGGGCGGTTGGCCTGGCGCTGGTCGCGGCCTCAAGGAACTTGATTGCGGGCTCCGGCTGGCCTGCGTCGGAAGCGATAGAGCCGAGGTTCAAGAGCGCGGTGAAATCGCCGGGATCCAGTTCGAGGGCCCGCCGGAACTCCCGCTCTGCATCATCCGCTCTACCGGCTCCTTGAAGGGCCTCTCCAAGGCCGCTGCGCGCTTCCGCATCTTCAGGGCAGGCGGCGAGCTGCGCCCGGAACTCCGTTTCAGCGGCCTTGAAATCATCGTGACGTAATTCGAGATTGGCCAGATCGAAGCGCGCGTCGCAACCACCAGCCTGACCGGCGGGCGCGCCCTGAATGGCGGCGCGATAACGGTCCTGCGCCTGTTGCCAAAGGCCTGCGCCGTCAAGAGCCGCGCCCATTGCAGTGAGAGTGCGCGCGTCGCCGGGATTGAGCTTCAACTCCTGCTGATAAACGGCGGCGGCTTCAGTGAACTTGCCCTGCCCGGCGAGCGCGGCGGCCAGGTTGTAGAGACTTACTTGATCTGTCGGGGTCTTTTCCAGGCGCCTGCGCATCCAGGCTTCTTCAATCAGCAGCCTGGGATCAGAGACGTTCGGCGGTGTGTTGACCGGAAGAACCTGCAGCCAAAGATGGCCCATTTCGTCTTCAGAACGATTGCCGGCACGCACGCGGACAGGCGGATTGTGCGGATTGTGGGGGTTGGCTGCGGAGTTGTCATATGTGTACTTCATGTGCAGAACCGTGCCCTTAGGCAGCAGCAGCGGTTCCTTGTAGCGGTAAACACTCTGGCGGTCGATGTCCCAATTTTTGATCCAGACCAGCCACTTGGTTTCGCCGCTGGGCAGGACGGCCCAGCCTTGCATATCGTGTCCAAGGTAATGCGCGTGGGGATAGGCGCCAAGGACCTC
>JBEKRU010000122.1:0-17405 GCA_049518435.1 Occallatibacter sp.
GAGAGCGGCCTCTTCGACCATCCCCAGCCCGGCGGCGCAGAAGTCGATACCCCCGCCCAGCAGGTCATCGCCCGCCAGGGCGCAACGGAAGGCATCGTCCTCTTGAAGAACACCGGCGGCCTGCTCCCCCTCGACCCAGCCAAAATCCACTCCATCGCCGTCATCGGCCCCAATGCCGCCGTAGCCCGCACCGGCGGCGGTGGCAGTTCCCTCGTCAAGCCCAATTACGCCATCGCCCCGCTCGACGGCATCCGAGAAACCATCAAACAGCACGCCGGCCAATCCATTCAGGTCACTTACGCCCTCGGTGTCGGGATGGAGCGCGAAGACCCCACCCAGGACACCCCCGAAGCCCGCGCGAAATCCCTCAAAGAAGCAGTCGATGCAGCTTCCAAAGCCGACATCGCCGTTGTCATTGTCGGCCGCTATCCCAAACTCGAAGGCGAAAGCTTCGACGTCAAAACAATGGATCTCCCCGCCGGCCAGGACGACCTGATCCAAGCCGTCGAGCGCGCAAATCCCCACACCATCGTCGTCCTCAACACCGGCAACCCCGTCACCATGACCAAATGGCTCGACCAGACCCCGGCGCTCCTTGATATGTGGTACGGCGGCCAGGAGGGCGGCTACGCGCTCGCGTCCATCCTCTTCGGCGACGCCAATCCCTCCGGCAAACTCCCCGTCTCCCTGCCCAAAAAGTTCGAAGATTCCCCCGCCGCCTCCAACTATCCCGGCCAAAACCTCAAGGTCAATTACGCCGAAGGCCTCTACGTCGGCTATCGCTACTACGACACCAAGAATGTCGAACCCGCCTTCCCCTTCGGCTTCGGCCTCAGCTACACAACCTTTGAATACAGCGATTTAAAGGTCCAGCCCAGCCACGCAAAAGCAAGCCAATTCGAGCCAACAGTCAGCCTGAAAGTCAAAAACACCGGCCCCCGTCCCGGCGCAGAAGTCGTCCAGCTCTACATCCACGACGGCCACTCCAAAATCGATCGCCCCGTCCACGAGCTCAAAGGCTTCCAGCGCGTAGACTTGCAGCCCGGCGAAACCAAGACCGTTGAGTTCGCCCTCGACCGCGCCGCCCTCTCCTACTGGAGCCCCGAAACCAAAGATTGGACCGCCGACCCCGGTACCTTCGAAATCCAGATCGGCGCATCCTCCCGCGACATCCGCCTCCGCGCCCCACTCGACCTCAAACCTTAGCGCAACCCGCACATTTCACCCTCAAGGCTGGCCGCCGTCTAATCCGAAAGGTGGGTGACAACCGTCACAGCATTGGAAGACAATTCTCTTGCTTAGCTGTTTCTCCTTTTCTTGAGGCCAAATCTTGATTCGCAAATTTTCGATCGCCGGACCACTCCGCTCGTCCGTGAAAGCTCTCGGTTTCTTGTTCGCCGCCGGCAGCCTGCTGGCGAATGCCCAGAGCCCAACCCCTTCGCAGCCCCCGCTTTATGGTGGCAGCCCCGCAGCCAGCGCCACCCCGCAACAGGGCGGCTCTGCCACAGCGGGCGTTTTCGCCCCGGTCCTCGATTCCGAACACCGCCCCATCACCGCCGGCGGTTTCGTCAAAAACGGCCCCACCATCTTCAAGGACGTCTCCGAGCAGGCCGGGTTCAACAAATGGACCCACAAAATGGGCACGCCGCAGAAGCCCTACATCCTTGAGACCATCGGCTCCGGCGCATGCCTTCTCGACTACGATCACGACGGCTGGCTCGACGTCTTCCTCGTCAATGGCTCAACATACGAAGCCTATGACGGCAAAGCCGATCCGCCCCTTGCCGCGCTCTTCCACAACAATCACGACGGCACATTCACCAATGTCGCCACCGTCGCCGGCGTCACCAATGGCCGGTGGGGATTCGGCTGCGCGGTTGGAGATTATGATAACGACGGCTGGCCCGATATCTACGTGGGCAACTACGGCAAAAACCGCCTGTATCACAACAATCATGATGGAACCTTTACCGATATGGCAGAGGCCGCGGGCGTCACTCTCGGCAACTGGTCCACCGGCCCCAGCTTCGGCGATTACGATGGCGACGGCCGTCTCGACCTTTTCGTTCCCGGCTACATTCATTGGGACATGGGCAAAATGCCGCTCGCCGGTTCGCAGGCCGTCGGCTATGCCAACTGCTCCTTCCGCGGCGCGCAAACCATGTGCGGTCCGCGCGGCCTGCAGGGCGAACCCGACCACCTCTTCCATAACAATGGCGATGGCACCTTCACCGATGTCAGCGTCAAGGCAGGCGTCGAAGACAAGCGCCGCTACTACGGATTCTCTTCCACGTTTGTCGACATCGATAACGACGGCAAGGTCGACCTGCTAGTTACCGACGACTCCTCGCCCAACTATCTCTATCTCAACAAGGGCGACGGCACATTTCAGGATGCAAGCTTCTACTCCGGCTTTGCGTTGAATCAGGACGCGCGTGAAACCGCCGCCATGGGCCTTGCCGTGGGCGACTACGCAAACAACGGCAAGCTCGACCTATACACCACCACTTTTTCCGACGACTACAAGACGCTTTACAGGAACGACGGCGACGGCAACTTTGTCGACATCACTCCGCAGATGGGCATCGCCGAAGCCACCTATCCTTTCCTTAGCTGGGGCACTCAATTCTTCGACTATGACAACGACGGCTGGAAAGACCTGATGTTCGTCAGCGGTCACGTCTATCCCCAGGTTGATCAACATGACTGGGGCACCTCATTCGCCGAGCGTCCGCTCCTCTTTCACAATCTCGATCATGGCAAGAAATTCGAAGTCATGCCGGCAGTTACCGGCACCGGCCTCGCCGACGTACTTCCCGCCCGCGGTGCAGCCTTCGGCGACCTGTTCAACGACGGCAAAATCGATGTCGTCATCAACTGCCTCGACCACACGCCTGTCTTGCTCAAGAACGTGAATGACGACCATAACCACTGGGTCGGCCTCATGCTCATCGGCGGACCCAAGAGTCCCCGCGACGCCGTCGGATCCACGGTCTATCTCACCGCAGGCGGCATTCGCCAGCGCGGCGACGTCATGAGCGGCGGCAGCTTTGAATCGTCGAACGACTTCCGCCTGCACTACGGCCTGGGCGCAACCACCACCGTCGACAAGGTGGAAATTCGCTGGCCCGATGGGGCCAAGGAAACATACACGCTCCCCGGAATTGATCGTTACTTCGCAATCGAAGAAGGCAAAGGGCTGGTGCCGAGTGTCTATGACACCATCGCCGCCGATCGCGCCTCCGGCAAAGCATCCGGCCCGCATTCAGGAAAATGATCAAAAGGAATACGATAGATGGAGCTACTCCTCCCGCAATGCACGGGAGAGTCTCTATGGGAAAGCGAATGAGAACGACTTTGAACACAAAGATCGCGACCGTAGGATTATTGCTCGCAGGAATCGCCTCCGGTGCGGCCTGGGCTCAGCAGGCCACGCCGCAGCAGGACTCATCGAACCTGACTCCACCCCCTGCCTACACACCACGCCCCAAGGGCGCGCCGCCTGCTGAAGACACTCCTGCCCAGCGCGAGGCCATCGCACACTGGAAGGCAAAAGCCGAACTGGCCGTCGCAGCCGATCGCAAAGAGTACAACGCCCAGGTAACTCCGAGTTATAACTTCCACTACGGGCCAAAGAACCCATATACGCCCGGCAACATTCAGGCACAGGGTGAGGGTTTCCTTCAACCCGGCGCATATCCCAGTGCGGAGTACTGCGGCACCTGCCACCAGGAAGCCTACAGCCAATGGCGTCAGGCGCTACACTCCAATGCCTTCCGCACCCCGTTCTATCGCACCAGCGTCAACCTGCTCATTCGTGACAAGGAGCGAGGCATCGCCTTCGCGCGTCATTGCGATAGTTGCCATAACCCAATCGGCGTGCTGGGTGCCGCGCTTACTGAAGATTCAAAGGTCGACCGCGCCAAGTTCGATTCCGATGGACTCACTTGCACCACCTGCCACTCCGTTCTAAGTCTCGACTCCACCAACGGCAATGCCAGCGTCAAAATGGGCGTCCCCGCGGTGATCGTCGATGAGAAGGGAGAGCGCATCCCCGGCGAGGTCCCCTTCGACATGATTCTCCGTCATCCCGAGCGGCACTCGGCCGCGGTCATGCACGACTTCCTGCACAAGCCTGAATTCTGCGCAGCCTGCCACAAGGCCAACCTCCCCGCGGAGCTCAATGACTACAAGTTCATCCGCGCTTTCACGGCTTATGACGAGTGGCAACAGTCGAAGTTCTCGCAGCGCAATCCGCTCACCTTCTATCAAGCGGATTTCACCACCTGCCAAGGCTGCCACATGAAGCGCAATGCCATCTCGCTCCCCGACTACGGCGCAAAGAACGGCACATTGGTCTCGCACCGCTGGCTCGCCGGCAACACCGCCGTTCCGTTCTACTACGGCTTCGACGAGCAACTAACTAAGACCATCGAGTTTCTCCGCTCCGGTAACTATCTAAACGTCGATATCTTCGGCCTTGAGAAGGCAGGGGAAGTGAACAAGGATGGCACTCCAAAACTGATTGCGCCGTTGGGCAAGGCTTCATTTGGCCTTGCGCCGAATGACTTGGTGACTGCCTTTGTGGTCGTCCAGAACAAGAACATCGGCCATTCGCTGATCCCGGAAGTACGCGATCTGTACGAGGCCTGGGTCGAGTTCACAGTCAAGGATTCGAGCGGGAAGGAGATTTACCACAGCGGATTCCTCAAGCCCGACGGCTTGATTGACCCACGCGCTCACAGCTTCACCAACCGCCCGGTGACCAATGAGGGCGAGTTTGTCGACAACCACAAGGTGTGGACCATCCACTCCGTGGCTTACGACAACACCGTGCAGGCGGGCCGATCCGTCCTGGTGCGTTACCAGTTCCGGCTCCCAGCCGACATAACTGGCGACGTTAGTGTCACTGCGAAGGTGAATTACAGACACATGCGTCAGAGTTATCTCGATAACATCTTCGGCAAGGGCGATCACCCCGATTATCCGCTGGTCGAAATCGCATCGAAGACTCGCGTGCTCAAAATTGGCGAGAACAAGCCCGAGCCCGCAGAGCCCGGCGACAATCAGGACTGGATGCGCTGGAACAATCTCGGCATCGCCCTGCTCGACCAGGTCCAGTACATGGAAGCCGTCCAGGCATTTCATGAGGTGGTCAAGTTACGGCCAGACTACGCCGATGGCTACATCAATATCGGACTTACTGAAACTGTGTGGGAGAAATATGAGTCCGCGCGTGGCGCTATCCGCCGGGCGCTCGCAATCGATCCCAACAGCGCACGTGCACTCTACTATGATGGTCTGCTGCAAAGACGCGCAGGCAACACCGAGAAAGAGATTTCCGACTTTCGCAGGGTCGTTGAAATGTTCCCGCAGTCCCGCGACGCCCGGCGTGAACTCGGCATCACCTATTACCAGCAAAAAGACGTGTCGGACGCGCTGGAACAGTTTGAAGCGCTCCAGCAAATCGATCCCGACGACCTCGTGGCGCACTACAACCTGTCCATCCTCTATCGCCGCATCGGCAAGACAGAAGAAGCAGCAAAGCAGCAGGCGATGTTTATCGATAAAAAGGTAGACCCCGGTGCGCCTACTTACTCTCTCAACTATCTTCGCGACCATCCGGAGATATCGACTGAAAGCATTCCGTGGCACATGCATTCCGACTTGGTGGGTAACTCAGGAGAGTTGCAAAATGGCAAGTAACACCGTCAGTAAAGCAAGCATTGCGCGGAGACTTGTCCTTCTGGCCATTGGAGTTATCTGTCTCTCGCTGCCCGCCCTGAGTCATGCAACCAACAACTGTCCCTGGCTCAACGAGGCCACAGCCGGGGGGCTGCTCGGCGGAGACGCAATCGGCATGAAGACTGGCGCCGACGGCCAGCCCACCGTCTGCACCTTTACGCAACAGGACACAGGCGTAACCCGCACCCTGCGCATCACCGTTGAAATTGCGTCCGATCCGCATGCACGCATGTCTGCCGTTGCCCAGGTCTGCGGAGCCGATGCACTGCCCATCAAGGCCATCGGCAATGAAGCGCTCGTGTGCACAGCAGACGATCGCAAGGGCGCCGTGGGCGAGCGCGTTGTCGGGCGAGTGCGCGATCAGGTCTTCACCATCACCATCGCCAGCACCCTCAAAGCCGATCCCATCCTCAACCGCGATGCCCTCAAGGCCAGAATCTACACCGCAGCCGAACAGGTAGCCGGCAACCTCTTCTGAACGCCGGGCGAGAAGATCGTTCGAGGTCGCAAAATGCGCCTGGGCATGACTTCACGGTCTGAGGAAAGAATCTACCTTGACATAGATGTGCGAAGGGGCACGACTTCAGTCGTGCCAATATTCACAATAAAATGATTCGCGCTTCCGCCCCTGCGGGACGGTCGTCCACCATCTGAAAACAGGCCCGGATCGAGTACTCTTGACACTACATTAGCCCCCACCGTGTATCCTCGAATGCGGGATAAAGCTCAAGCCAATCCCCGACTCAAATTGCTCCGGGCCTTCACATC
Organism: Occallatibacter sp.; assembly: GCA_049518435.1. Taxonomy (GTDB): domain Bacteria; phylum Acidobacteriota; class Terriglobia; order Terriglobales; family Acidobacteriaceae; genus Telmatobacter. Next base: position 6,514 of record JBEKRU010000122.1, read on the forward strand.
GCCCATGCATCACACGGGAGATACACAATGTTCTCAAAGCCGCTCGCACTGGCCACCCTTGTCTTCCTGCTTCCATTTGCCGGCCACGCCCACGCGCAGGACGCCGGCCCCTACAAGGTCCTCAAGATTCAACTCGTCGGTGGCGACGGCGGCTTTGATTACGTCACGGCGGATCCAGATGGCCGCAACCTCTATGTTGCCCGCTCCGGACCCGCGGGACACATCGGCGTCTTCAACCTCGACACCCTTCAGCAGGTGGGCGACATGCCCGGCGTCAGCGGGCACGGCGGTGCAGTCGACACCGCGACCGGCCATGGATTCGCCACCTCCAAGCCCGTCGTCATGTTCGACGCCAAAAACTTTGGCATCCTGAAGAAGATCGACGTCCAGGGCAATCCCGACGGCTATTTGAACGACGCCTACAATCACCACTTCTACATCCTCAGCCACTCCGCGCCCAACATCACTGTTCTCGATGACAAAGACGGTTCCATCCTCGGCACCATCAACATCGGCGGCGCGCCCGAGCAGGCAGTCACCGACGGCAAGGGCAAAATCTACGTCGACATTGAAGACAAAGACGCCATCGCCGTCATAGACGCCAACACCATGAAGATGACCGGCAAATACGATGTCTCCAGCAAAGGCGGTGGTTGCGCCGGCCTCGCGCTCGATGCCAGGAACAACATCCTCTTCGCCGCCTGCCGCGACAAGAAGAACATGATCATCCTCTCCGCGACGGACGGCCACATCCTCACCGATCTGCCCACCGGCAACGGCGTCGATGGCGCAACCTTCAACCCCGACACGATGGAAGCGTTCGCCTCCGCAGGCGACGGCACCCTCACCGTGATCAAGGAGAACTCGCCCACCAGCTTCGCCGTGGAGCAGACCCTGCCCACACCTGCGCGCGCCAAGGTCCTCACGCTCGACACCAAGACCGGCAACATCCTCACCATCACCGCGGAATACGGCCCTACCCCTGCCGCGCCCACAACCCCTCCGCCGCCCGGCGCGCCAGCCTGGGCCCGCATGCCCCGTCCTCCTATGATCCCCGGCTCATTCCAGATCCTCGTCATCGGCAAATAACCCGGCTGGCAATCTCAGACCAAAAGCAAGAGGCAGCGGAGAATATCCGCTGCCTCTTTAACCTTTAGCTTCCGGGTACCCTCACCGCGCCGGCTCGTAAGGCTCCGCCCGCAGCACATCCGACAAAATTCCCCGTTCCTCCGGGCTGAACGAATTCTGATACCGGCTCGAATTCAGCACCGTCGCCCGCTGATCCATCGGTACCGCACGCAAATCTCGAAACGCATTCCCCAACATCGCCCGCCGGTCCGGCGGCAAGCCATTCAACCGGTTCATCGAGTTATAAACCCGCATCTGTTCCTGCGGCGACATGTGCTCCAGAATCTCATTGCGCGCCAGCCGTCTCTGCCGTTGTTCCTCGGGCAACTGGTTTACATGGTGCAACTGTTGCACCAGCCGATCCTGTTCCGCAGGCTGAAGCCGCCTGAAGCTGGGGTCGCTGCGCAGAACCCTCTCCTGCTCCTGCACCGGAAGATTCCGATGCTGATTCAGCCAGTCACCCAAATGCCCCGCAGGCGCCGCTCCTGGATAGCTATACGGACGAGCCCCCGCAGCATACGGCGCGGCGCGATAAGCACCGCCCGGCGCTGCGCCAGCAGGAAACCCCGGTCGCGCATACGCTCCATTCGGATAGCCAGCCGCCGGATACCCAGGCCGCTGAGCCACGCCGCCCGGCACCCTCCCTCGCATTTGCGAGTTGGGCCTGACCTGCGACTGCGGCCTGCTCATCTGCTGTCTCGGTGCCTGCGCCCCGCCAGCCCTCGGCGCCGGAGCCGAGTGACCCACAGCCCCGCCGTGCTGGCCCCAACCCCAGGCAGTCGGCGCACACAGACACAAGGCCACCAGCGCAGCCAATCCTGCGCGGGGCATCCGCTCCGCATTGTGTCTTCCCCTGCCCACGTCTTCCAACTCCCACTCGTCGCCCTCTCAATATCCGGGCCAATCAATCCAATCAATCCCCGTTGTCATTGTTGGTCGTCGACATCGACTCCAACTGATCCAGCAGTTGCGCATTGTTGTCCATGGTCTGCAAATCGTGCACCACGGCAGTGGGTCCAGCCGACGGCGCGGAGGGATCCCAGTTCGCCAAATCCAGATAAGCTCCCCCGCCCACCAGCAGCGCAACCGTCAGCGCCATCGCAGCCAGAGGCCGCACATGCATCGAAGGCCCATACGTCATCCGCGCCCGCAGCCCGGCAATCCAGCGTTCAGGCCAGCTCGCCGGCGCCGTCGCCCGCTCTTCCCGCATCCTTGCATCCAGCCGCGTCAAAAAGTAAGGGCTCGGCTCCGGAGCCTCCCATCCATCCATCAACTCCATCGTCGCGCGCAACTCCGCCAACTCCTCGCGGCAGCTCGCACACCCGTCAACATGATCACGAACCTTGGCCGGCACACGTTCCGGATCAAGCAGCATCTCTGCCAGCTTCGTCTCCATCCCGTTGCACTGTTTCTTCATCGTTTCCATCTCTCACCCCACTTCTGCCGGTGTCGCCCGGCTTCTTTCCACTTACACAAATTCCTTCAACTTATCCCGCAGCGTCTGGTAGGCCCTGAAAAGCAGCGACTTCGTAGCCGACTCGCTTAGCTTCAGCACATCCCCAATCTGCCGGTAATCCATCCCCTGGTACTTATGCATCAGGACGGCCATCTTCTGCCGTTCAGGCAGCGCCATCACGTGCTTGCGAATCGCCGCCATCCGCTCATCGTGCATCAGGTGCTGCTCCACGCTCGGCTCGTCGTCCGCGACGTCCGGAGTGGTCCCCGTCTCTTCATCCGGCGCGTCCAGGTAGAGTGTCTGCGCCGCCCGCTCGTGCCTTGTATCCCGAGCATTATTTACCGCCAGGTTGGTCGCAATCCGGTAAAGCCAGGTCGTAAACTTCGCTTCCGCCCGGTAGCTCTCCCGCGAGCGATAAACGCGCAGAAACACCTCCTGCGCCAGCTCTTCCGCAACCGCCTGGTTCCGCACCATCCTGAAGAGAAAATGAATCATTGCCCGGTGATACTTCTGCACCAGGTAGTTAAAGCTGGCCTCATCGCCCGCGGCCACCCGCAGCATTACCGCCGCGTCGCCGGTCGGGTCCAGCCCGCCCGCTACATTTTCCGGTCTTGAGTCCGGCCGTGAAGCCGTACCCGCTCCCAGAGCCGTGTTGTCCAGGACCAGGGTCGCCATATCTTCTTCAACCCCATCCGCGCCGGAAGGTTGCGTCTTTTGCTTACTTTCCGGGCCCGCCTTGGCACTTTCCAGATCCGCCTTGTCCCCTGTTTCCGGGCCGGCAGCACCTTTTTGGGGATCTTTGGCGCCTGGATCACGACCCGCCCCGCCAGTCCGGTCGGCAAATGGTGTCTGTCCGTAGGCCACATGGGGAGATTTGCCGAACCCTCCGCCGCCCAGTCCCGCCCCTGAAATCGCGGGAATTGGTCGCAGCGTCCCCTCCCCATCAGGGGGAAAGTCGGCGGCGCGGGTCGATCTGGCTCTCCAAAACATCGTTGGTCGTCAAGACCCGGCCCCATAACTCCAGCCCAGTGCCGGAGTTGGCCGTAAAGCCTCGCTGGTGTTACTCTAACCCATGGGATGCCCCATTGGCGCGGCTTTTCCCACCCCCTCTTCAGGGCGCTTAACTCAGCGGTAGAGTGCCACCTTCACACGGTGGAAGTCGCAGGTTCGAATCCTGCAGCGCCCACCATAAAATCCACAATTTACAGGTCCTGGGTGCTGCTCTCGTTGCTCCAAATTACTCCAATTGGCACCTAGCGTACTGTTTTCAAGTGGGTTAGAACTCAGCGAGCGCCAGACCATAATTACGGATTTTCTGAAGTCGAATTACACATAATTGAGGGCACTGCTGGCTCAGTACCCTCGTCTAAAATCCTTTGCACCAGACGGCGCTTTGCCTGCTGTTTCGCCGCGGTCCGCGCTGGGGCATAGATAAGCAGGGTGAAACGGCTGCTGGCATGGCGCATCAATTCCTGAACCATTCTGACATTTTCGCCGTTGGCGACTCGCAAGGTTGAATAGGAGTGCCGAGAGGTATGCCAGCCGATAACGTTTTGTAATCCAGCCCGCGCCGCGGCCGGTTTGATCACCTTCTCCATGACGACGCATGGCCAAAACGGTCGCCTCCCCTGAGTTCGACAGCTCGCGAAAACCCAGTCGTCTGGTTTGGCATACTTTCTGGTTCGTTTTTGCGCGCTGTCGGACAAGTGCGATGGGGTTCTTTCCTTGCTCAAGCCACTCGTACCTGATCGCATGGTTGAACAGGACACTGAACACGCTGCGGATCTTCGCTTTCGTCGAATTAGCCAAAAGTGCTCCGTCGGCGCGTTTTTGTGTTTTCAGCCAATACTCAACGTCCACTGTGCGCACCGAGTGAAAGTCCAGCGCACCCCAACGAGACCTTATCCAGTTGTTCAGGAAATACCGATTGATCAACCGCTTTGCGTGAGAGTGCCACACGGCCGTAGCCGAGAGTTCCACTTCGAAGTAGTGGTCGATTAAGTCACTCACGGAAATCGAATAACCAGGCCTCCCAAATCGCTCGGCGTTCACCTGCATCATCAGGCCGTTGATTGCCGCTATCGCGAGATCTCTGGTCTGGTATTGGTCAGTCGTTCCGATAACCACGGACCGGCGAATGGGCTTTCCATTGGTTGAGTATTCCCGCCAGAGGTATTCCCAACAAGCTTGTCCGGACTTGCGTTCTATGCATCTGATATAACCCCGCTGAAATGACTGTCGCATCGAATCCTCCTGATTTGGAAAAGGTTTCAAAGGAACGCGGCGGCGATCAAGCGGGAGGTATGAGAATTTGCGCGCCCGAATCCCCAATAGGATCGCGGGCAATGATCGGTCCAACTAGCCCAACTCGGAATTGGGCAAACGACGGACCGTTCACAATTGTGTGATGTGATGCATGCTGACGAGCCCGCGTCGACCGACGTGAATTCCGCCACCGGACGAGAAGGCACGAAATTTGGAACATCGTGTTTGCCCCGACCGGGAGTAGTGAATTGGCCGACACGTGTGCCGGGTGGGTACATCGGCGCGAAGTTAACAGTTAAACCAAGGGGCCGGGTGTCCGGGAAGCCGGTTATATGGCCAGGAGGATTGGATTTGTAAACAATACCGATGTTACGTTCCCTATTTGTGGTCGCTAATCGCATCGGCGATAATGCGCTCGTTGAGAATGGCAACTACCAAAAGGGTCTGAAAACACGCTGCGCAAATCCAATAGATCCACGGGCCCCTTCTCCCCGAAACGGCCATCTCAAACATGTGGGTTAAGTTACAGCCCGCGCCCCAAGGCACTACCTAAGGCTGTTGAGTTTTTTCGGAAGTTATCGTTCTCCTAGGCACTAGGCTCCAAGGAGGTTTCCGTGCTTTTTTTCAATCGACTTAGGGTTGGCCAATTTGTGTCAGATTCTGCCGAATGACAACCAGCGATCCAGTCGATCGGCATAAGTGCGGCTTGAGCGATGCTCGGAGCCGTCCGAAAGCTTCACCGTGAACTCACGATTCTCGATTGACCGCAGTTCCAATATGCCTTTTGACTGCACAATTCGGGAGCGATGTATGCGAAGGAACTTAGCCGGGTCGAGCCTATGTTCGAGAGATGCCATCGTCTCGCGTACCAGGAAAGAACGACCGTTGACGTGAAGCTCAACATAGTCGCCCGCAGCCCCAATCCACTCCACATCCTCTGCCATCACAATTTGAATGCGGGATCCGGTTTGCACTGTAAACCGCGATGCGTATCCATCCGAGACGCGGTCCAGCATCTTCATTACCCGCTTTGCCATGTCGGCCTTTAATCCGGAATCGACCAGGTCTCGAGCTCGACTGACTGCTGTCGCGAAGCGTGTGTCGTCCACCGGTTTCAACAGGTAATGCAGCGCATGAAAATCGAATGCCCGCAGAACATATTGCTCATACGCCGTCAAAAAAATGACACCAGGCATGCTCTCTCTCGGCAGCGCGCGGAGAACCTCAAAGCCGTCCATTCCTGGCATATGGATATCGAGGAATACGACATCAGGCGATCGTTCCAGAATTCTTTCTACCGCGGATTGCCCATCTCCACATTCTCCGACGATCTCAACATCCTTGAACTTCCGCAGCCTGAGAACGACGCCACGGCGCGCCAACGGTTCGTCGTCTACGATTAGAACGCGCACGGTTAAACCTCCTGGAGGCTCCGGGCCCGGCGCAAGGGCAGCTCAAGCACGACTTCGCAACCGCCCGCATCGGGCCATCCAAGCGAGAATTCAAAATCTGTACCATAAAGCGTTTTCAGGCGCTCCGCCGTATTTCCGAGACCAATTCCATTTCCATTTGTTTTCTGCTCGCCCTCTCCACAACGTCCCGAGTTTCCGATCACGATTCGCAATCTGTCGGCATGCAGTGCGCTATTGATCCGAATCCGACCACCTTCGACAAGTGGCGCGACTCCGTAGCGAACCGCGTTCTCAATCAGCGGCTGCAGTAACATGCTGGGCACCAGGGCATCGCGCGTTTCAAACGGAACAGCGATATCAATTCTTAGCCTCTCTCCCAACCTTGTCTGCTCGATTGCCAGGTACCCCTCGGTGAATGCCAGCTCCTGAGAGAGAGTTACCTCTGCTGTAACTTCTGAATCCAGGCTCGTGCGCAGAAGGTCACCTATCTGCGCCAACATCCGCGTGGCCGCAGGAGCATTTCCATCCAGAACAAGAGTGGAGACGGCATTCAGCGAATTGAATAGGAAGTGTGGATTCAACTGATAGCGCAGTGCAAGCAGGCGCGCCTCTCTGACCTCGGACTCTGCGCGAAGCAACCGCTCTTTCTCCATGCTCGATTGCTGCCATTGCTTGATGCTGAAGTACAGACTGCACCACATGAAGAGCATGAAGACAGACCACATGAACATTGCAAGATAGGCGTGCCAGGGCACAGGATAGAGGTTCTGCAAAACGAGGCCAGCTGCGCAGGCTACGGGAATGGATATGACGATTGCCGCCGCGCCTACTTTCAATTCAAAAGCGATCCACGACGGGGATTGTCGCAGCAGCGAACGGCAGTATGGGCGCAGGACGAAACTCCCCAGGAACATGAAGAGGATAGGCATCGACTCTTCAATGACAAACACACGATTAGTCAAAAAGCTATGAATGGATTGTAGAAGGTCGAAAAGATAGTAGCAGCACCATCCGATGATCTGGATCTGCCAGAAGGACCGCAAATTCAGGACATTCTCTCGACTCATGAATTGCATCTTAGTCTAACCGATATATCGGCGTTACACGGACTGGCGCACAAAACCTTCTGCTCATCGCATGTCTGAATCGTCCAGCGGATTAGGCTCGGCCTAATTCTCACCATTGGGCTAGGCTCTGAACACGGTTCGGCGCTTGATATAAGTCGCCGCCACGGCGTTACGCAACGCCGTTTCTGAGCTTGAACGGAAATCTCACTCGTACTTAAGTCGCTAAGTGAACGGAGATTCACTACGTGATTATCGAAAGTCCATGGTCGCGAAATGAGCACAAATACCAAACAAGAAGCGGGATGAACTTGCGCGTCCCTCAAAACCACGTTTAAGACACCAAGAAGTCGAAATTCAACACTGGAGGCTACGATGCGATATTGCAAATTCTCAGAATTCGGCCTGGAGGTTTTTGCGTCGGCGGCGATAGTCCTGGGTGGCGTGCTCCTCGGCGCTGGAATAGCCCCCGCTGCTTATTCGCAATCACTCCTGGCTGGCGACATCACGGGCACTGTTCTTGATCCCAGCGGTTCAGCAGTTACAGGAGCCACGGTTACAGCGAAGAATAAAGCGACAGAGGCGACGGCCTCAGTAAGAACGGACTCCCAAGGGGCTTATCGCTTCGCTCTGTTGAAGCCAGGTGTATATCAAGTATCTGTGAAGGCAGATGGCTTCAGAGAGGACACTGTTGAAATAGTAGTTTCACTTGGCCAGGTGGAAACCGTGCCCCTGCACCTGAATGTTGGCAGCGAAGCACAAACAGTTGAGGTTACTGAGACCGCGCAACTTCTACAGCCAGATTCGGCGGAGCTCAATACCTCGTTCAGTTTCGAACAATTGCAGAGCGTGCCCAATCCGGGTGGCGATATCACCTATGTGGCGCAGACTGCACCCGGCGTGGTGATGAATACCGGTATGGGATTAGGAAACTTTTCAGTATTCGGGCTTCCAGGAACATCGAATAACTTCACAATGAATGGAATGGAAGTCAACGATCCATTTCTCAACCTGAACAACTCCGGCCCTTCGAATCTCCTTTTGGGTTTGAATGATGTTTCCGAAGTCAACGTGGTTACCAATGCGTTCGGTGCGCAGATGGGAAGCTTCGGAGGGGCACAGGTGAACGCAATTTCGCGCTCCGGCGGAAATGCATTTCACGGAAACGCAAACTACTGGTGGAACGGCCGGGCAATGAACGCAAATGACTGGTTCAATACTTCGAACCCCAGACCCTTCTCCAATTCGAATCAGTATGCTGTGGCAGCCGGCGGTCCGATCAAGAAGGACCACACGTTCTTCTTCGCAAATTGGGAGCAACTATCGTTCATTACGGCTCCCGTGGAAGTGCTGCTGTTACCTTCATCCTCCTATGAAGCGGGCGTATTGGGAAGCGATGGCAACTGCGACAATGCGTCCAGTTCCTTGTATGCGGCTGGGGCTGGTGGTGAATGCGCCTTTTACACAAAGGCATTTTCGCTCTACAACAACGTACCCGGTCATGCAAGTGCAACCGTGTTCTCCGCAGACCAACTGCAACTCACCGCTGCACCGAAGACGGACCTGAGTGAGCACCTTTTCACTGTTCGCATCGATCAGACATTCAGTGACAACGACAAGGTGTTCGCCCACTATAAGTACGACAAGGGGACTCAGCCGACTTATACCGATCCCTTTACGCCGGACTTCAACATGCAGTCTATCCAGCCTGACGACGAGGGGCAGCTTTCCTGGACGCATATCTTCTCTCCCAGGGCAGTCAATCAACTACTTCTAACCGGATCCTGGTATAGCGCGATTTTCACCGCTGCTAACCAGGAGGCAGCGACGGCCCTGATGCCCGAGACGCTGAACTTCGGCGGCTTAGATGGATATTTCGCCAATTTGAACAACGACAACTTCGACTTTCCCCAGGGCCGCAATGTAAGCCAGGTGCAGATTGGCGATGACTTCAGTTACAGCCTCGGCAAGCACACCTTCAAGGCCGGATTCAGCCTTAAGAAGGATTATGTTTCGGACCACAATCTGACAGTGTTATCGATTCCTCTCGCGCTTACCTGTGGAAGTGTGGCTACCTGCACATCCGCAATCGGAGCCAATTACGGTAACTTGTTTGGTCAGGGCATTTCGCTCGAGGCGCTTCAGAGCTTCACAACTCGGCCTGATATGGGAATCAACCTGTATTCGCTTGGCGAATATGTCCAGGATGATTGGAAACCGACTCCCAACCTGACTCTGACTCTGGGGGCGCGTGTGGAACGAAACTCAAACCCGGATTGCCCACAGAATTGCCTGTCTAACTTTGGAACGGACTTCAACACGTACGTTGCAATCACAGGTGCCAGTGCGTTTGCCACAATGCCTTACTCGTCTCTGATCAAGGGCGGCCAGAGTCAGGCCTTCCCCAACTACCAGCGATTCATGGTCGAGCCTCGTATTGGGTTCACTTATTCGCCGACCTTCGACCGAAATACTGTAGTGCGCGGCGGCGCAGGCATGTTTACGGACGTATTCCCAGGCACAATCGCCGATACCGAGTTATCAAATCCGCCGTTGGACCCGGAGTTCACCATCTTTTTTGGAGGCATCGATCCGACGCAAAGCTATAGTTCAGCGCAGCAGGCCGCAACGTTGAACACGACATTTCAAAAGGGCTATGCGGCCGGTGGCAGCCTGAATTCAATCAGCGCCGCCGACCCGAATTTCGCGCCACCTAACTTCACCACGGTTGCTTCGCATTTGCAGTACCCGACCTATGAGGAGTGGAGTTTGGAGATTCAGCACCAGCTCCCGAACAACAATGCGTTGCAGGTTGAATACGTTGGAAATCATGGTTACCACGAACCGGTTCAGAACGGCGGCGTAAACTCCTTCGGCAGCGGACCATTCCCGGCAACTTCTCCGGCGCCCGCATTCGGGACGGTGACAGAAGTCAGCTCTACGGCGTCGAGCAACTACAACGGCTTCGTGGCATCCGTGCTGCACAAGGGTAAAAGCCTTAATTTACAGTTCAACTACACCTACAGCCACAGCCTGGATGAGATATCGAATGGAGGTATCCTTCAATTCAACGCCAATAGCTCCATCACGTCGCAGATAGATCCCTACAACTTGAAACACAACTACGGCAACGCGGATTATGATACGCGTCACTATCTGAATGGGAACTATCTGTACATGTTGCCCTATTTCCGCGGACCTAGAGCAGTAGCTGCGGGTTGGGAGCTTTCCGGCACGTTGTTCCTGCATACGGGATTACCATTCAGCGCCACGGAAACAGACTTTGTTGCGGCATCTGGGAATGTTGGCGGAAGTGGCATTGCTCAGGTAGCTCCAACTTCAGGTACCTCGACTCACTGCGGTTCATCGGCGACGAGAACTGCATGCCTGAGTGCGTCGAGTTTTCCGACGGCCGGGGCGGCCAACTCGCTATTTGCTCCGTTTGACCGGAATCAGTTCACCGGACCGGGATATTTCGACACAGACATGACACTGGCCAAGAGCGTTCCACTGCACGAGGGAGTCGCTGTCAAGCTAGGAGTCAGTGCGTATAACCTCTTCAACCAT
>JBEKRU010000123.1:0-17287 GCA_049518435.1 Occallatibacter sp.
GGCAGTGGTCTCCAGATCCACATGGCCGAGCAGGACCTGAATCGTACGCAGGTCTGTTCCCGCCTCGAGCAAGTGGGTCGCCCAGCTGTGGCGTAAGGTGTGAGGCGTCACATGCTTGGTAACGCGCGCATGGAGGGCGGCCTCTTTACACGCGTACCAGACGGTCTTGTCCGAGATGGGCTTGTCCGGACCGCGGTGGCCTGTGCTGCTGGGGAAAAGGTAGGTGCGAGGCTTTTCCAGCGCCAATACTCGCGGAGTGTCTCCAGCAGAGCCGGGCTGAGAGGGAGATCTCGACCGGCGCCCCCCTTACCGCGTTCCACCCGGATCATCATACGTCGGCTGTCGATGTCGCTGACCTTGAGCAGCGATACTTCGGCTCGCCGCATGCCCGTGCCGTACAACGTCATCAGCAGAGCGCGTTGCATGAGGTTGCCGGTGGAATTGCAGCAGAACGAACATTTCCGCCGCCAGGGGGACGCTGCTCCGTATGACGACACTGTGGGCGACTTCGTTCCGTTCAAGCAGTTCTCGACGTGGGAGAACGATGTTCAGCGCTTTTTGATCCGTGCCTATCAATATGTCATCGCGCGCTATGATATCGATGCGTTCCGCATTGACACGCTCCGCTACCTTAAGGGAGATTTGCCGCAGCTTTTCGGGAACTCGATGCGCGAGTTCGCACTGAGCATTGGCAAGAAGAATTTCTTCACGTTCGGTGAGGTCATGGACGGGAACGAAGAAGCCGATATCGCGACATTCATCGGCCGCAACACATCTTCTCAGGGCGACATGGTCGGCGTGGACGCAGCATTGGACTATCCGCTTTATAACAACCTGGTTCCGGTGGTGAAGGGTTCCAATGCGCCGCAAGCTTTGGTCGCGATGTATCAATACCGCAAGCAAACAGAACAGGACATCCTGAGTTCACACGGCGATGCCACACGCTTCTTCGTAACGTTTCTGGATAACCACGACAATAAGGTCAGAATCCGCTACATGCCGCCGGACGGCATTCCAATCTATGACGATCAGGTGACCGCTGGCCTCGCATGTCTTCTGGCACTGCCGGGGATTCCTTGTGTGTACTACGGAACCGAACAGGGCCTTCACGGCTCTGGCACGGACCCTGCTGTTCGCGAGGCGCTGTGGGGAGGACCGGGCTTCAGTCAGGCCAATCCGTTCTATGCCGAGATTCAGAAGATTGCCGTAGTCCGGGCCGCTCAAGCGGCCCTGCGATACGGCCGGTTTTATTTCCGTCCCATCTCCGGCGATCAGCATAGCTTTGGTATCTCGAACCTTGCACCGGGCGTACTGGCGTTCTCGCGAATCCTGAACGATCAGGAGGTGCTGACCGTTGCGAATTTCAATACGACTGCAGCGCAAACGATATGGGTCATCCTGGATTCCAACCTTAGCGCTCCCGGCGATGCGATGAGGGTTCTCTACAGCAACCTCGCCGCGCCGACAGCTCCAAACCAGGTGGTGCAGCTCGGGGCTGGGACTGTTACGGTGGCAGAAGTGGACGGTTCCCAAGGAACCGGCCCTCTGAATGCTGTCCAAATCGTGCTTCGGCCAATGGAAGCTCAAATTTTGCGCAAATCATGATCGGACGGAGCGCAGCGTCTTTAGGACTTGAAGAAAACCACGGCCGATAATCCAAAGTACCGAGACTTCGGAGGAGCCAGATGGCAATGACACCTTCACGTACAGCAACTCTCTTGCTTACGGCCCAGGAGCGCGTGGCGGTTTCCACCGCTCTCAAGACCACTCTTCGACTCTGGGGCGATTCAGAGGACCAAGCTCAAGAACGCTTCCGCAGCAAGCTGCAATCCGTCGTCAAGAAACTGGACACGCTGGACGTGAGAGCAGTGGCGGGTGGTAAGTGACGAGTAGGTAGAGTTGGCGCTCTCCACTGTTCACTAGCCACTGCACTACTCTAGGCCCTAGGGACTAGGCAGCCTGCATCGGAATAACCGCGCCAAAGGGGGCCTTCTGGCTCCCGGTCGAAGCCCATAGGACGGGATAGGCGGGAGCGGATTGCGGGAACGAGCCATACAGATCCGTCAGAAATACGAGGGTCTGCGGCTGAATCCCGTGGTCATCAAGCCAATCAAAGCATGGCCCAAATTCGGTGCCGCCGCCTCCCACCGGGTTAAGGTGAACCGGTTGGCCGGATACGTATGTCTCCACTCTCTGCACCTCTGAATCGAAGTAGAGAACATGGACACGCTCCGGCCGCTGGCCTTCGAGAATCGAACGCACCTCGGCTTCGAAGAGCCTCAACTGCCGCGCATTCACAGAGCCTGAGCAATCTACTGCGATCGCGATCTCGCCGACGCCCTCGCGTGTCACTCCCGGCAAGTAGAGACCCGCCCAGACATGGCGGCGGTTGGGACGCATCCAGCTATAGTCAGCCGGGATCGTATCCGACCAGAGCCGTCGCAGCATCTCCCGCCAGTCGATCGAAGCCTCCGCCGCCCCTTCCAGTGTCCGGTGGAGACCGGCCGGAACCTTGCCCGCCTGCCGGGCAACAGTCTTGGCCTGGTTGACCGCCACATCCCACTCTCTCGCCTGTTCTTCAATGGTTGGAGTGTCCTCGCCCGGTTCTGGCGCGTCTAGCACCTGGCCAATTCCGCCTTCAGTAACGGGAGCGGAAGGCGAGTGTGAATCGCCGCCAGGGGGCGTCTCGTCTTTCGATTCCTCTCCTCCGGGCTCGTCGTCTCCATCCTCTGTGCTCGAGTCTTGCTCTTTTTCCGACTCCGAATCAAGGAGGTTGTAGACCTGCTCCGCGCTCATTCCGCGAAAGCGGTCCTCGATGAGCACGCCATCGGGCAACGAGAGTCCGGCGTCAACAAGCAAGGGATTGATGGCGAAGTCGCACGCCACATTCCACCGTTTCGGATCGCGCCCGGATCGGCGCACATGATGGTGCAGGGCCGGGTGCATCACCTTGTGCGCCAGGGTTCCGGCCAGTGTCGCCGCGGTCATGGTTTCAACAAAATCCGGATTGTAGAAGAGCGACACTCCATCCGTGGCCATCGTTTGAATCGACCGGCACTCGCGCCCCTTCAACCGGAACAGGAGCGAGCCGAAGAAGGGATGGTCCAGGATGAGGGAGGTGCGCGCCTTCTGAATACGCAGTGAAGCTGGCGTCTCATGTGTGATTTGAAGCATAAGTTGTCATCTCTGTAGTCTGAGGTTGTCATCGATGTACCTGCGAATTGGCCGTCACGAACTAAAAGCCAGAAACTGCCAGGTTCATTAATGCAAATTGGGGCGAAATGCGCTTTGGTGCGCACCATTTGCGCAAAGCAGCCACACCGATTTTCGTTGGGGGTTCATTCGGGACCGCGACTAACAGAAGCACGAAATGAAGCTTAATTATGCTTCATCGAAATTGAAGTTCAGTGTCCGGAAAGCCGGCTATACAGCAACTTGGTGGAGACATGCATCGATCGGAATAGGGGTCAATGAACGCTAAGGCCTGATATCGTCAACTGACAATCGATCTCTGGACCGTCACCAGCCGTTTGATCTTCTTCGGTATTCGCCCAATGGCAACTTCCGTGTGGCGGTGGCTCGACCGGAACCGGGAATTTACTCCAGATGCTCGATGAGCGCTTCTCCGATTTCATGGCAGTTGCGGCTCACATTACGATAAGCGGTGATCCGCGTGAGGGGAACGATGACCATCGAAACCATTACGAGCGTTAAGGTGCTCCTGAATCTTATTTGACACCCTTAACCAGATAGAGTTCGGAAAGCAGGCGAGTATAGCTGTAAACGTATGCTCGACCGTCAGCGCTGAAATGAATGAAAGCGATGTCATGAAGTCCCGCGACGTCGGGCGGAGTTAATTCGGTGAACAACTGTCTCTGTCCGGTCAGAATGTTCAAGCGATAGACCTTGATCGGTGATTGCTTCCACCGGTACACGTACAAAAATCGCGGATCTGAGGTCCATACGAAACGTTCACCCGCTTCCAAGCCTGGTATCGGGCGTGGCTGACCCCCATCCATGGGATACAACGAGCCTCCGACACCACCAAGACCGTTGCCCGCGATCAGTTTGCCATCCGGAGAAATCTCGCAGAACCTAACGCCTTCCTGAGTCACAGGACGTGGATTGCCGCCATCCACATCCTGAACGAAACACTGAACTCCATGCCCAATTCGGTTTGCGGAGAAAACGACTTCCTTACCATCAGGGGTCCACCACGCTCCGAACCAGTACTGCTGAATGTCGCCCGGTGACAATTGCTTGGCCGTGCCGGCCCCGGTTGGTAGCAGCAGAAGCCGGGCATTGGAAATAATCGTGGAAGCCCATTTTCCGTCGGGAGACAATTTGCCCGCCAATCCCTGGCCAATTGGAATCGGAGGCGACCCTCGCATGTCCCGCATAGCGACGATATAGGTTGGCCCAGACTCAACCCCCTGCTCGTCAAAGAGCACGGTGTTGCCGTCCGCGGAAATATCAGTGGGAATAGACCAGTCCCGCCACGAGATGTCGCTTGCCGTGGCCGCTTCCGGCGCAAGAGCCATCATTCCGTTGCGTTGTTCATCGCGGGTTACAAGGGCACTGCCGTCGGAAGCTATGTCCTGAAGTGTGACTCCTCCGGGTGCGCGGAGGATCAGACGTTGATGACCGGATAGATCCACAGCATAAATCTGATGCTCGCTTCCGGCCTGGGCAGCGGAGAACCAGATCTCGGTTCCATCGGCAGACCACGCCAACCCTTCAACGCTGCCCCAGGTTGCTGTGAGGATCCTCTTGTGCCCTTCAAGATCGACAATTGAGACGGCGCCCTTGTCGTCAGGATAGATTGGGTGGTCGAGGAATGCGACTTGATTCCCTTTGGGCGAAACCCGCGGATGGCTGATCCAGCCCGCAGTTTCATATAGAACATGGCCAATTGGAAGTTCAAGACGCTGTTGGCCGCTGACATTATGGACGGCCGCTAATGTTGCCCCATCGGCAGACCAATCGGCCCAGTCGATATTTTCAGCGAGCTGACGAGGAGATCCGCCTGTAAGTGGAACTTGGCCGAGAGTTCCACGGACTGCGAACAAGGAATGATAATTAACCGACTGCAGTACCGCCATTTCGCCTGAAGAGGAAACGGCGAGCAGTTGAGTTGCGGGCAGTCCGAGGCTTCGCGCACCCGGGATTTTCGGGTCGGTAGAGAATATCTCGGTTGGCCCACCGTCCCAGGAAGCGGCATAGATCACGCTATGACCATCAGGCGCAAACCTGGCTGAATACACCGTACCGCGGCTAAAGGTCAGCCGCTGAAACTCCGGCGGCTGCCATGTCGCTGTTCGATGACCGAGGAAAACGCCCAGGCTGACAAGAAATCCTGATACCACGACCGCGAGAAGTGCCAGGAGCGTGCGGTTAAATCCCGATACCACTCTGCCGGACCCATCGCGATTGCCCCCTGGTGAACGCTGATGCGCATCCACCGGAACTTCGTCCAGCGTGGCCACAAAGCGGTAACCACGGCGTGGCACGGTCTCAATGAAAGAGGGATTCTCGGCTGAATCTCCGAGAGCAGCGCGGAGCTTGCCAACCGCGATATTGACTGCGTGGTCGAAGTCTCCAAAACTGGCATCCGGCCAAATGCGGGACTGCAACTCTTCCCGAGTGACCAGTTCGCCTGGGCGCTCCAGAAGAATCTCCAGCACCTTGAAGGGTTGATCCTGCAATTTGACGCGGCTTCCGGATTTGCGCACCTGCCCGGAAGGAAGGTCGACCTCAAACGCGCCAAAGCGTATCGCATGGTTCCCGTTATTCACCGTGGCCTTCGCGATCTTCGGAGAGTCTAGCATCTTTTTGAGTCACCTTTGCTATCGACGCTGTAGCAGCCAATCGGTTCGTTGATCTTTTGGGGAGATAAGAGTCTCCGCATGTCTTCTGCGTATCTCCTGAAGCGAGATCAACTGTAGATACAAGGTTTAGCTCAAGTGAATTGAGATTGTCAGCCCCGACCAAATATACCTTGTGGCATTGGGCAGATTTGCGAACGCAATTGATCGCTTTACTCCGAGAGAGGGACACACATGAAGCTGACGAGATTGATAACAACGACTTCTGCAGGCCTCCTGTATATCGGGATCCTGGCCACCGGCACTGCCGCTCAAGACAAACCACGGGAACCCGCGAGGGAAGTGCATTTGGTCACCGCTTCCATGCCCCGCGAGCGGCAGATCGAGCTGGCCTTGAGCGCGGCGCCATCCGAGGTATCGAGCAAGGCCACAGTTTACATTTTGGGGCCCAAAGGCTACGAGAAGGTTCGCGAAGGTACGAACGGCTTTAGTTGTTTGATTGAGCGGTCCTTCAAAGGGACAACGCAAACTTCGTCGGCGCCGGCTTGCTTCGATGCGGAGGGAAGCGGAAGTATCATGCTTGCTTACCTGCGCAGGGAAGAACTGCGGGCAGAGGGCAAGTCCGAGGAAGAGGTCAAGGATGACATCGCGAAGGGATATCAGGATGGTCGATTCAAAGTGCCTGGGCCGGGTTTCCTTTACATGATGTCGAACGAAAACTATGTCTACAATAACGTATCCGGGAAGAGCGGATTTGTGCCTCCGCACTTGATGTTCTACGCGCCCAATAAGACCGCGAAGGACGTGGGATATGAATCGATATCGCCCACAATGGTGCCTCATCTGACGGGGAGCACGATAGGGCCGGAAACATTGCTGGTTGTAGAGGCTGAAAAGCCGTCGCAGGATAGCTCCTCTGGCGATTCCCACAAGCATTGAAGGGGGCTCGAAGGAGATGTAGCGAGTCTCAGTAGGCGCGGCTCTCGTCCAGAATAATGGGATGTGTCGGCGCTGGCGGCTACAAGCGGCGCGGCTTAAGGACATCCGGGAATCAAACTCCCCTCCGAAGCGGAAGTAAGCAACGCACATTTTCCAGATCGCTTCCTTTGGGGATATGTTTCTCCGCGCCGCTCCTCACAGAAACCTGGCTCAGGGCGAAGCCTTCCGTGCGATTGAGGCCGCTTCCGCGAAAGCGGACGTGGGCGGCGCCTGCAGCATATCGCTACCTAAAACAACAAAAGCCGACCGACTCAGTGCAGAGCGAGGGAGGTGATCCGGCACTGCGCGCATTGTTCTTTGTACAGGCCTCTCAACTTCTGTTCAGCGTCAGCCCTCGCCTGAATTGCCTGGTCATGCATGCCGGCTGAAACCAGTGCTTCAGCATATGCAACCAGTGCCAACAGGTAGCGCGGGTTGCCCGTGCCGACGGTCTGCAGCAGAATGGAGAAGCCTTTACGCATATTGCCCAATCCGTCTTTGCTATTGCCGTTCTTCAGGTATGCTCTTCCCAGGATCATGTAGGCCCAGCCGAGGGTAGGATTCTGTTCGTCTTGAGCGCGCGTCAAGTAGCTAATCTCCTTCTGGAAGCCGCCTATTGCGGCGGGAATGTTACCCCGTAGCTCTGCGAGCCAAGCCTGGGAAGAAGTGACAAATGCATAAAAGTCATTGCCCAGTGTGGGCGCCAGCTTAGACTCATGAATCGCCCTATCTAGCCATAATTGAGCTTTCCGGGTGTGCTTTAGGCCGAGTTCAAGATCTGCAAGACTCGCGCAGTCAGCGGCGACACCCGCGTGGTTGTTAATCTGTTTGTCCACTTGGAGTGCGTGCATCTCCATGCGAGCAGCGGCATCGAACTGGAACATATCGCGGTAGAGCGTTCCAAAAGCGCTCAAGGCCGAAGCGTATTCCGCGGCATCCTCGTCGCGCTTTCGAAGAACGTGCAAGGCATTCTCGTAGGCGGTCGTTGCCTCCTGGAATCTTCCTTGAAATTCGTAGGCTGAACCGAGAACTGTCCACCCTCTGCCGCGTTCGATTTCAGTTACTTGCTCAGTCTCAAGAGCCGGTCTCGCTAGTTCAATCGCTTCTTGATAGTGACCTTGCGAAGCCAGCTTCGCGGCAGTGCGGAGCTGTTGATGAACATCTGCCTGCGCAGAAAGCGGCAGAGTCAAAGAAAGTTGTATCGGAAGCAAAAACGCCCAGAGTCGACTCATGCGGACATGGCTCCTTTCAACGTCATCCTGAAATCCAGATGTGCAGGCCCTACATCAACGAATCCAGGCACACATGATGCAAAACCCGAATCGCCGACCATCACGACCACGCACGGCAACTCCTCGTGCAGGCATGACGCCGCCCCGGTGCCGCGCGACATTCACGCGCAGCTGGTCAGCTTTGGATCTCACTGATTCGACGACGAAGCTCGATCCGGCACTGGACCGAACACCAACAACTCAAACGTTCCGGGCACCATTTCTGGTGGTGTATGCGGTTGGGTCGGCTGAGGGCCAAGTTGAGCGGTTACCAAATACACGCGGTGAGTCTTGGGATCGAGTTCCATCGTCCGCGCTCCGCCCTGTGTTGGCACGCTGGCGATAACGGAGTACATGTCTGCGGAGTCTTCATGGACAACCGTCAGGCTGCCATCCCCATTCGAGCAGAATACCAACTTCGTTTCTGCGTCGAATCGACTTGCATCCACGCCTTCGCCGATGGGGAGGGTTGCCACAACTTCGCCGGTATCGGAGTTCATCACTACCAATTTTCGATTGCGGCAACCGACGAATAGACGATGATGCACGGGATCGATTGCCATCCCGGACGGGCTCTCGCCGGGCGCCAGCGGCCAGCGGTTCAGAATCCGAAGGCTTTTTGAGTCGATCTGGACTACTTCGTTCTTGTCTTCAAGGTTATTGTAGATATGACCGCGACCATCGGATGCTGCGAACTCTGGGCTGCCCCCCAGTCTAGCGCTTCCCACGGCCTCACCTGTCGCCGCATTCACTGCTGTGACTTTTCCGTCGCCGCTGAAGGCAAAGACTCTCTTTGAACTCGAGTCGTAGATGATCCCGTCGGGGCTGTTCCCTGTCCTGGCCGTCGCAATTTTATTCAGAGTTCTGAGATCGAAGATCGTAATCCGATTCGCTTCATCCTCGGTGATGAAGCCTCGGCCAAATTCTGGCGCAATTGCGATTCCGTGAACACCCTGAATTCCCGGAATGTCTCCGACCACCTGATAGCTGTCCGCATCCACAACCATCACATGGGACCAACGGGAGATATAAATTCTCCTGGCCTGGTGATCGATTGCAAGATAATCCCAGAAACCCTCTCCGCCAAGGGGCAAACGAGTTAATAGAACATAGTCGGCTTCGGCGGCCGCGAAGAGCCGAAGACCAGTTGCCGAATACGCCGTAAAGGCTGCTAGAACAATCAGCACTAATCGAATTCCATACCATTTCGCTCTCACCCGGCCTGCCTCCTCAATGGGACCGTCAGTGTTGGAACTTCCGAGGAGCTTTCCTTGCTCGGAAGCCATTTCCCAAGCTGTGTATATGCAGGCTATGCGTGATGAGTTTGTCTCCTCCACCGATTTGGCGTAAGACGGTTTTTTACGGGTGCAGGATGGACAATTTAAGCAAGGAAGCAAGGGAGATCAGCCGCCCATTTCGTGGAAGAACGACGCACGGAAAGTTCGGCTCAACGTGACCTCCGCACCGTTAAACAGCTTTACGATGTAATCTCCATGAAAGAGCGGGTGCAGTCCTCGGACAGCGGATTTGCGGACAACTGTGGATCGATGAATGCGAACAAACTGGTTTGGGTCGAGTTTGCCGCTCAAACTCTGGATCGTTTGCCGCGCAATGTGGGTCCCGGCTGTTGTGTGAACCACAACGTATTTGTTTGCCGCTTCGATCCAAAGTATCTGGTCAACCGGCACGAAAACAATACCGCTCTCGACTCGAATAGAGAGCCGGGTAAGCCAGCGGCCCGCATCCTTCTCGATCTCACCTTCCGAAAGATTCAGTCGCCGGTGCGCACGGTCCAGGGCCGTTACAAGCCTATCCTTGTCGAAAGGCTTGCAGAGATAATCCACCGCCTCTACTTCAAAAGCGCGCACCGCGTATTCGCTATAGCCGGTCACGAAAATGAAGAGCGGAAGATTCGGCAATTCGAGCCTTTCGACCATGTCAAGCCCACCCAAATCGGGCATCTGGATGTCGAGGAACACAATGTCAGGTGAGAGCCTTCCGATTTGCTCCATGCCTTCAGCACCGCACGATGCCTCACCTACGACGAGGACATTGATTTCGCCTTCCAGAAGTTCGGACAAATAACGGCGCGCGTGAGGCTCGTCATCTACGATCAATGCGCGCATTGGCGTTTGTGCCATCTGTCCGGAATTCCTCGATCCGCCCAGTGTATTCGAGCTAATGAACAATGTGATTGTTAGCCTGTATTCTCTCGGTAGCAAGATCGATTTCAGTGTCCTCGAATCCTTCGAGCCGCAAAGTTGACCCGCCATCGCCTCTTTTCTTCTCGGTGACCCTATACGGAATCGCTATATCGATCTGAACACCGCCCTGTGGCCGATTAACGTATTGAAACTTGAACGAATCCTTGTAGTGCAGCCCCAGGCGGTCTTTGGTGTTGGTGAGTCCCACTCCGGACCGAGACGGCCTCGACGAGCCATGGGGGGCAGGGCCATCGTTTGAGATCATCAGGCGAAGCCATTCTCGTTCTCGGTATGCCCTGAAGCGGACCTCGCAAACGCCTGTAATGCGTGCTGCGCCATGTCGAATGGCATTCTCGAAGAGCGGCTGCAACAGCAATTGGGGAACTTCGGCGCGCGTGGCCTCCGGCTCAATATCGTAGTCAATCACCAGACGCTCTCCAAGCCGCAGCTTCTCAATGCCGAGGTAAAGATCCGCAAATTCCAGTTCTTCGGCGAGACTGCGTAGCGGACGGCCAGTGTCCTCCAAAGTGAGCCGGAGAAGCTCTCCGAGTGCAATGACCATATGGCGGGCCGAAGGCGGTTGCTCTGCGATCAAGCCGGCAATGGTGTGCAGGGTGTTGAACAAGAAATGGGGGTGCAGTTGCATGCGCAACGCGTCGAGTCGCGAAACGGCAAGCCGCCTCTCCAGTTCTGCTGCTCGTGTCCGCTCGGTCTGGAGGCTTTGCCAGATTCTCGATCCCTCTAACGCGACAACGAGAACGATGCCAATCAGAACGTCAACGGGGAAAAACCTGCCTGATTCCGACTTAAGGAACGACCAAAGTGTTAGGTCGGCTGAGTGATATGGGAAATATGTGTAGAACAGGATGGCCCACTGGGTGACCATTACTGGCGCTGCAAGGGCAGCGACAATCAGCAACAACGCCACAGCGTTTCGGTTCCTGCGCGGTCCGTCCAGTGGAAAACTTCGCGTGCACCGAGTCAGAAAAGGCAATAATAGCGTCCATAGAGCAAAATGCACCGCGTTCGCATAAAGGGCGAACGTGGGAGGCTTATGATCGCCTATATTCCCAACCAGGAGAACCCCAGTGAAAAAGAATGATGCGAGCGCCCAGCCTGCAAGCACAAATCGCATTCGCACGAGATTTCGCATAGTCAGACCCCGTCCTGAAAGCCGAGTAATACCGGCAACCTGTTCCTCGCCACAAATGCCTCCAAATCTAAATCGCAGAGCTCAGCGGCAATGTGCGTACGCGTTTCCCTGTGGCTGCAAATATTGCGTTCGAGACCGCCGGGCCGATTGGAGGCACAGTGGGCTCGCCGATTCCCGAGGGCGGCTCCGCAGAGTCTACAATGTACACCTCTACCTTCGGCATCTCGTTCATGCGCAGCACACGATAGTCATTAAAGTTGGATTGCTCGACCCTACCCTGTTTCAGCGTGACTGAACTGTAAAGAATCGCTCCCAGACCGAATGCCACACCGCCTTCGACCTGCGCACGAATCACGTCCGGGTTGATGGCGATGCCGCAATCGACCGCGCAAATAACACGGTCGATCTTAACACCGCCATCCGCTGCGACGGTCACTTCCGCCACATAGGCTAGTGAGGCGTGAAAGGAATAATGAACAGCCAGGCCGCGTCCCCTGCCGGGTGGAAGGGGTCGTCCCCATTCAGATTTCTCTGCGGCCAGCTGCATCACCTGCCGGTCGCGCGGAAACGTTGCAAAGAGTGACGGACGCATTGGCGCGGGCGCGGTCAGTTGCAGAATCGCTTTGCTGCGCGGATCTTTTGAAAGAAGTTCCAGACGGAACTGGTACGGGTCTTTTCCAATAGTATGTGCCACATCATCCAGGAACGTCTCGACCGAAAACGCTGTGTGGCTGTCACCTACCGATCGCCACTGATCCACCGGAATACCGGGAGTAGGCGTATGAAGATCAACGAGAATGTTCGGAATATCGTAGGGGATGTTGCTCGCGCCTGCTACCGAGGTGATGTCGATTTCGTCGATGATAAAGCCGGGATCGCCGCCGAGGACTGACTGCCCAACGATGCGATGCTGCCAAGCCATGAGGCGCCCCTGTTCGTCCAGGCCCGCTGTGAGCCTGTGTAGATACATAGGACGATATGCGTCTACTCGAATATCCTCTTCGCGCGTCCACAGCAACTTCACCGGCGCTCGTCCGCCGATGGCCTTCGCGATCTCGACAGCTTGTGACGCGTCGCCTCCTCGGCGGCCGAAGCTGCCGCCACCGTAGAGGGAGTGAACGAGTATCTGCTCCTGTTTCAGGCCGGTGATTCGAACGGCGTCATCCTGAATGTCCGATATGCTCCAATCTCCAGTCCAGATATCGCACTGGTCCGCGGAGAGGCGAACGACGGCGCTCAAAGGCTCCATGGGAGCGTGGGCTAAATATGGGTACTCAAAATCTGCGGTAAGCGTTCGGGCTGCCCGTGAAAGCGCCAGCGCACAATCTCCATCGCACCGAGCAATGGCGCCCGGTTGAACTAAGAGGGCTCGGTATTCTGCAGTCAGTTCTGGTGTACCGCGCGTTTCAGCCTTGGTTTCGTCCCAGTCGATGTGCAGAAGGTCGCGTCCTCGCCGGGCCGAAATAAATGACTTGGCGACCACTGCTAGACCGGTAGAAATCAGCACCACATCTGTCACACCGGGAAAAGCCTTTGCGGGAGCCGCGTCGAAGCCGCGCACCACTGCACCAAAGCGAGGTGGGCGCGCAACCACGGCTGTGAGCATACCGGGCAGCGAAAAGTCACTCGCAAAGACGGCAGTCCCCAGAGTCTTCTCCTTGCAATCGATGCGGGGTATTCGGACCGCTCCAATCAATTTGAAGTTCTTTCGACTCTTGAGCGTTACTTCAGCCGGTACAGGCAGCAATGCTGCCGCTTCCGCCAATTCGCCGAAGCGTGCCTGCCGAGATGATGACACATGCCTGATCGTCCCACGATCCGCGGTTAATTCGCCTTCTGGGATGCTCCACCTCTTCGCGGCCTCGCTCATCAACATGGCCCGTGCTGTTGCCCCCGCGCGGCGATACTGCTCCCAGGAATTGGGAATTGAGTTGCTGCCGCCTGTCGCCTGCGAACCGAATTGCAAGTTCTTGTACAAGGTCCTATCCGCAGGTGCAGATTCAACGCGTACCTGTGCCCAGTCGGCGTCGAGTTCCTCCGCCAGTATGGTTGCGAGCCCCGTATGGATGCCTTGCCCGGCTTCGCAGTGCTTGGAAATAATCGTCACAGTGTTATCTGGTGCAACCCTCACAAAGGCATTGGGTGCCAAGGTGTGCTGTCCTGCTCCAGCCTGCGCTTCGGCGAATCGGCCGCCGCGCTGAGGAAGCCAGAAGCCGAGGACCAGACCGGCAGTCGTCGAAGAGCCGGCCTTGAGAAACTGGCGCCGGTCGAAAGCCGGAGACCGGGTGTTGGAAGACATGGTTTAGCCTCTGTGAGTCGAGGCAGCTTCATGAATTGCCGCCCGAATGCGTACATACGTGCCGCAACGGCAGATGTTCCCGCTCATCGCCGTGTCGATTTGATCGTCGGTCGGGACAGATGCCTGTTTCAGCAAGGCAATGGCGGACATGATCTGACCTGGTTGACAATAGCCGCATTGAGGCACGTCTTGCTTTTCCCAGGATCTGAGCACCGCCTGTGCCAAGGGCCCGGAAACGCCTTCAATCGTGGTAATCGCCTTGTCAGCCACTGAGTGAACCGGCGTAACACAGGAGCGAATCGCCCGGTCTTCAAGATGTACCGTACAGGCTCCGCAGAGCGCCCTTCCGCAGCCATATTTCGTTCCGGTTAACCCGGCAGCCTCACGAATAGCCCAAAGAAGCGGAAGGTCCGGCTCCACGTCAAGCGTGACGTGTTTGCCATTCAATAGCAGCGACACAGACATTTCGGGTTCCTCTCCGATTAAAGTACCGATCTCAGGCAGTCATGCAACGCGACTTGTCGCAGGACGCGCATCGAACGGTGCGAAACGGCATACCATTTATTCAGCTCATCGCCAATCTGCATTTTTCGTCGATTCCAGGTCTCAGGGCTTCTGCGCGCGATTGGACACACGCCACCAGCGCTGGATCTGTTGTTGTATTACTCGACGATTTGATCGGTGCCCGCCATTTCTTGTCGTCAACTGCAGGGCGTCCCAATGTGGACCGGTAGATTTCGTGCCCGACGCGTATCGGTACTATTGTTGCGAAACGCCAATGCGCTTTTCGAGCACAATTGCTTTGGAAACGTGCATTACCCGGATAGCATCAACCGAGGAGCTTCTCCAGATAGATCGGCGAACACTAGCTTGCCGGAACTTCTCCAGCGTCTTATCGACAAGTTAGGCAATTCGATGTCGCCGACGATCCAGGGCCTGACATTACGCGGAGTTAAAGCGGCCCGTCTACGAGGGATTACCGGACGTTGTAATGTGTTTACAAGTGAAATGCGATCTCATCGACGCTTGGCCATACTCGACGCGCCTTCGAATTTGGGGTTGAAACCACCCGCACATGGCCGGGAGCCCGGAGTTCGACATATGCCCGCGGTTCTCCGCGAGCATGGGTTATTGATCCGCTTGCAGGCTGAAGATTTTGGCACGATACTTCCTCCCCCTTATGCGGACTCCACTGATTCCGAAACCAAAGTTCGTAACGCTCGCGCAGTTCGCGATTACAGCCTGACGCTGGCCGAGAGCATTCGCCAGCTTCTTGACGGAGCCTTTTTCCCGATCGTGCTCGGGGGAGACTGTAGCATTCTCCTAGGAAGTGCATTAGCGCTACGTCGGAAAGGGTGCTTTGGTTTGCTGTTTATCGACGGCCATACCGATCTGCTGACACCCGAAAGTTCCGAAACCGGAGGTGCAGCGGGCATGGACCTGGCGTTAGTTACTGGCGCCGGTCCCCGTCTGCTCACTTCCATCGATAGCCTAACGCCATACATCCGGCCGATGGATGTTGTGTTATTGGGATATCGCTGGCCAGACCCAACTTCGCAATCGGTCGCTCTCCCGGTCGAGCCGATGACGGCGTTGCCGTTAGAGGTAATTCGACGTGATGGGGCTGACTATGCCGCGGCGAAGGCAGTGGAGCGTTTTAAACACCGTAGTTTCTGGCTGCACGTCGATGTTGACGTATTGAATCCGGTTTGGATGCCCGCTGTCGATAGTCCCGATCCGGGAGGCATGAACCCCGACGAGCTATTAACAATTGTGAGATCCGCAATTCAGTCGCCACGCTGCATCGGCATGGAGCTTACTATTTATGATCCGACCCTGGATCCTGGCAGGCATGGAGCACGCCTCATCGTCGATCTGTTGTCCAAGGCGTTTC
The DNA here is from genome assembly GCA_049518435.1 of Occallatibacter sp. Classification (GTDB taxonomy): domain Bacteria; phylum Acidobacteriota; class Terriglobia; order Terriglobales; family Acidobacteriaceae; genus Telmatobacter. The sequence continues at coordinate 15,625 of JBEKRU010000123.1, forward strand.
AGGAGTGAGCGGACGCCGCGCGGTGCTGTGGTTCGGCGGGGCTGACCATTAGCAAGAAGAGGGCGGCGTTACTACCTTCCAAGACTGTAGAGTTCAGAGCTCGCGGTCAGTAATGTGAGACTTCCATGTCGACTGGATTGTTTCTGAAGTCGACTTTCCGGACAGTTGGCTTTCGCTCCGCTCTTACTGACACTTCATACCCACATTTCAGACTGACTGACAACTTACGGTTCATAACGGTCTCGCGGGGCGCCAAGAGTGCATCGGTTTCAAAGAGGTTAGTGGAGAGGAACCGTCATCATTTGCTTCAAGGTGCTGCCATCATATGCGTCAAGTCACGTCGTGTCTCATGCCACGGGCGCCTCCATGTACGCAGACATGCGGTTGAAGATCTCATCGGCGCTCGGGGTCTCACCGGGTTCTGTCGCCTCGCGGCTGCGCAACAGGCCGTCCATTTCGGCGACGAAGTTGGCAGCGTCGGCGGCCGTCGTGACGCGCAGCAGGTCATGCTTCTTGAGGTCCTGAGCGGAGTAGTTGCACAGCCGCTCTTTGACTTGCTCCGCGAAGCGGTTGAGGTCCGTATCGCCTTTGACATTAAGCCGCGGCAGGATCTCCACCAGGTCCAGAACATTGGTGACCAGCGAACCGTGGAAGCGCGACTCCGGCTCGTTCAGCCGGTCGACCATATGGGCGACCACCTCGCGCAGCCGCTTCCAGAGGTCTTCCGTTCCACGCATCAGCGATTCGCGGACGTTGGCATCGATCTCACGCGAAACCCGCGCCTGCTCCTCGGCCGACATCTCGACACGGAAGTCGGTGCCGGACGGGATGGGCAGGACTTCGAGCTTGACGCCGAACTTCTTCCGCAGCTTTTCCGGAGCCGGGTAATCTTCCTCGCGGAAGAGCCCGTTCAACTCCGGTCTGACTTGCTCGATATATTGCGGATAAACGCGGAGAAAGCTCTCAACACCCTGCTCGAAACCGGCCTCGAACTCGCGCATGCGCTCCATGAGATCGAAGTAGAAGTTTGCCGGCAGGAGCCGGAACCCTTCGTCGGACCAGGGAAGCGTGATCTTGTAGAAGTGCTGCCGGATCTGCCCGGCGAGCGTTCGGAGCTCATCCAGCTTGTCTGCGCCGCGCAGGAGCTGCTTGTTATAACGGCCAGCACCCTGGTGTGCCCCATGTTGGTCCGCGACATCGCGGCTAACCTTTCGGTCGTGTTTGACGGCCGTCCAGATGCTGATGTGGACGGCGGCGAGCATTGCGCGCTCAGTAATCATTGGATGACCTCCCGGTAATCCACTCCGAAGCGAACGAATTCCGGAGTGTGTGTTATGGCGGTGTCCCGCGCCGCCGCATCACGCATTGCCATCACTCGCATCTCAGTCGGCATCCGGTCGAGATACGCGATTCCTCTCCCTACCGAGGCGTCGCTCAAGGCCCTCCCCAGGGCGGTAGCAATGGCGATTTGCGCGGAAGGCTCCGTGGGAAGCGGCGCCGTCGAGGGGTTCAGAAGGATTTCGTCAATCGAAGGCAACTGGCGAAACAGCCGAATGAAAGCGACAAGTTCCGAAGCCGCTGCCGGCCCCACCGTTCCATCCAGGAGCTGCGCCTCAAACTCGCTGGCCCCCGAGAGAAACTGCGTCTTCTGACGACGGGCGAT
>JBEKRU010000124.1:0-28202 GCA_049518435.1 Occallatibacter sp.
CTCCCGCAATCGAAGCGGCGGAGCATGAGGTCCCGTCCAACACATCGAGCTGGTGGTATGTATTTGGCAGTGCTGCAACGGTGATTCTTGTTCTTCAAGTGATGACTGGAATTCTACTTGCCCTTGTCTATTCGCCCAGCGCCAGCCACGCCTGGAGCAGTCTCGAATTCCTCGATCACAACGTCAGGCTCGGCTGGTTTCTTCGCGCCATGCACGGTTGGGGCTCCGACTTCATGATCGCCATCGTGCTGATTCACCTGATGCAAGTCTTTCTGTTCGGCGCGTACAAATTCCCGCGCGAACTCACCTGGATTATCGGTGTCTTCCTGCTGTTGCTTACTCTTGGCATGGCCTTCACAGGGCAGGTTCTCCGCTTCGATCAGGACGCGTATTGGGGCCTCGGCATTGGCGCGTCCATTGTTAGCCGTGTTCCATTTGTAGGGGGTGCGCTCGTAGATCTCATGCTGGGCGGCCCCATCATTGCGGGACCGGCGCTGTCGCGCTTCTTCACCCTCCACGTATTCGTTATTCCCGGAATTCTGCTCGCGCTGGTCGGCTTGCATCTGTGGATGGTGTTACGTCTCGGCATCAACGATTGGCCGATGCCGGGCCGTCTGGTGAACAAGAAGACCTACGTGCAGGAATACCACAAGCTCGCTGAACAGACCGGCATTCCTTTTGTTCCTGACGCCGCATGGAAGGACGCCATTTTCTCAGCGGCCATCATCCTTGCCATTATGGCTTGCGCTGCATGGTTTGGACCTTTCGGCCCCACCGGCCAACCCGATCCCACCATCATCCAAACCGCACCCAAGCCAGACTTCGCATTCCTCTGGATCTATGCGGTCCTCGCCTATCTGCCGCCCAGCCTTGAAACCCCTGTGCTTTTTATCGCGCCTATTCTCGTAATCGGCGGCATGTTGCTGCTACCGCTTGTCTCAGGAGAGGGCGAAAAGCATTGGTCGCGCCGACCCGTGGCTGTGCTGATGGTGGCAGTCATCGCTGTAACTCTTGGCGCCTTCACAAGTCTTGCGATGTACACGCCGTGGAGCCCCATCATGAACGCATGGACAAGCGATCCAATTCCCGTCGCCGATCTAAAGGATCGCACTCCGCTTGAGCGGGAGGGCGCGCTCGTCCTGCAAAACAAACAATGCCGGAATTGCCACTCCATCGGAGGCGCAGGTGGCATGCGCGGACCGGCCCTTGACACCGTTGCTTCGCACATGACCGAGGATCAGATCATCCGCCAGGTTCTGCAGGGCGGCGGGAATATGCCGGCTTATGGAAACGCACTCAACCCCGCGGAGACTACCGCGCTGGTGCATTTTCTGCTCACACTTCGCGGCGGCAATCTTTCCCCCGCTATGGATGCTTCGCGCAAATTGGTTTCAAGCACCGAGCAGTCCCCATCGCAGGTACCTCCCAAGATGTCTGCGCCGGGCGGTCCGTAGATTTGCAATTAATCTACTTCAATGCCCCCTGAGTTCCAGGCCATCTTCGAAGAGTGGTCGCCACCGGTCTTTCTCACGACGATGGTGCTGCTTTGCGCCATTGTTTATATCCGCGGATGGTTTGTCATCCGGAAGACTCGCCCCACACAGTTTCACGCTGGCCGCTTGGCGGCATTCCTGCTCGGCCTTGCCACGCTCTGGCTCGCGATTGGCTCCCCTATGGATGGTTTTGCCGATGCGCTTCTCAGTGCCCACATGGTGGAGCATCTGCTTCTGATGTCGTTTGTTCCGCCGCTCCTGCTTCTCGGTGACCCTCAAGTTCCACTGCTGCGAGGCCTTCCCCGCGTTGTCACAGTTCAACTTCTCGGCCCGCTTTTCCGATTGAAAGTACTGCGCATATTGGGTCGCTTTTTAACCTCTCCGCTAGTCGCGTGGTTAGCAATGAATCTCGTCTTCCTTGGCTGGCACATACCGAAGGCTTATGACTTCGCGCTGGAACACGAACTATGGCATGATTTCGAACACATCTGCTTTCTTGGTTCGTCCATTTTGTTCTGGTGGCCGATCATTCGTCCCTGGCCCACAAGCGCGCGTTCTCCAGGCTGGATCATGCTCCCGTACCTTGTAGGCGCGGACATTGTGAATACGGCTCTCTCGGCCTTTCTGGCTTTCTGCGGCCGTCCGGTCTATCTCTACTACGCTGAACGGCCGAACTCTTTTCACGTTTCGTTGATGGCGGACCAGGTTACTGGCGCGGTGATTATGTGGGTTGTCGGGTCATTGGTGTTTCTGATTCCGGCGGTTGTTATTACGATTCGTCTATTGCAGCAAGACTCAAAACTTCAGATATAGAAAAGATGTAAGTGGCGATCAATGCAACAAAGACTATTATGGACATTTTCCAGCAGTCCGGGGCCCGCGCTTCATACGCAGCGCAGGCCTCGTTGACCGGTTGAGTTTAGAACTTGAAGTTTGCTTTCAGTTGCAGGATGCGGGCGGAGGAGTTGCCGCCGAGACCGGTACCGAAAACGCTTGTGGGTGCGCTGGCAGTTGCAGTGATCACACCAAAGCCGGGACCGTCGGAGTAGTTTGTGTCCGGATTGAGGAAGTTCGGATGGTTGAGGATGTTGTATGCCTCGACTCCGACTTCAAAGAGGCCAGACTCCATTCGGGGGACTTTGAAACCCTTGAGCATCGTGAAGTCGGTGTTGAAGTAGCCGGGGCCCGTGAACTGGTTCCTTGACTGACCGCCAAATCCAGTGGGATCAGCGAAGTCAGGGCTGTATCCGGTTGCTGAGTTGCCGAAGCAGGATGTGGTGGGAGAAGCCTTGTTGATTCCGCAGTGACGCGGGAGCGAAGAAGGATTCGCGACCGTGGCCAGGACTTCGCCGCCGTAATTGGGTTCAAGTGAGGTGCTGACATCTCCATCCGTGACGCTGAAGGGGAAGCCGTTGTGCCAGAAGAGCGTGCCGCCCAGGGTCCACTTGTCGGTGAGGAGGCGCGGGCCGCCGAAGTAGGGCAGGTTGATCAGGTAGTCGCCGTTCAAGCTGTGGCGGAGGTCGTAATCCGCGTTGCCGTAATTCTGTAGCGCGAGGTTGAACGGATCGATGGTGGTGGGGTTGGCGTAACCGGCGCTGTCGTATCCGAAGGGCAGAAAGCCGCCATTCGAGACCTCATCAAGCGCGTGGCTGTATGTGTAGTTGAATTGCAGAGTCACATACTTCGACTGATGCTTGATGGAAGCAACCAGGCCGTTGTAATTGGAGGTGGCTGCGCTCTTTATCTCCGTGACTTCAGCGCCGCAGAGCGCGCCCGGAGTATTGTCCTCAGTTGAAGGTGCCGATCTCGGTGGGCAGGTATCCACCGTACCCGGCCAACTATCTCGCTCCTTACTGGGGCTACGGCGAAATTCCATATACAAAGTTTGATGGAACCGCCAACTACAACGGCCTGCAGGCATCGTTGCAGCGCCGCTTCAGCAAAGGCTTGACTCTCGGCGCGGTTTACACGTGGTCGAAGTCGATGACCACGCAATCGAATGACAGCAGTTATGTGGATCTCTTCAATCCCCGCCTCTATAACTACCAGGTCGCCTCTTGGGATCGTAGAAATGTTGCCGCAGTGAACTACGTGTATGACCTTCCCGGGGTCGCCCGACACTGAGGCGGCTCTCGCTGGCTGGGCTATCTCACGGATAACTACCAGATCTCGGGCGTCTCAAACTTCATGACCGGTACGCCGAACTGGACGCCGTTCTGGGTTCCTGCCAATCAGCACGACGGCGGACGGCAGTACAGCGAAGTTGCGCCCGCGTATCTCGGACTGGACGGAACTGGCAAACCGGTGATTCCCGCCATAGGCCATCCCTATGAAGGAACACCGGACAGGATCCGCTCCGGCGGCGTGCAGACCTGGGACGTTTCGCTGTTCAAGAATGTTCCGCTTCCCGGAGAACAACACAATCGCACCATCCAGATTCGCTGCGAAACTTACAACCTGTTCAATCATTCCAACTTCGGCTCAAAGGATTTCGGCGCCGCCCTGAATCTACCGGAGTATAACGTGGTGAATGGTGTGTGCACTTATACGCCTGAATCAGTTGTACCGGATTCCGGCTACGCGCAACCGACCGGTGTTTACAGCCAGCTTGGCCCGGGCGGGCCACGCGTGATCCAGCTCGGAACTCGCCTTTCCTTCTAACCAAATCGCGGCACGGTGCACCGTGTTCCGTGCCGCGTCTTTTCTCCAAGTCCGTAGCACGCGGGACAAAGAATCGTATCCCTCAATCCAGCTTCTTGCGGAACGTGCACACATCTGGCATCGTTTCGTTGGCGTTCCCCGCACTCACACCATTCGGACGATCCCATGCGCATTAAACTGAAGCCCGCTCGGTATCAGTACTCCGCTTTTTCTCCCTTTGCAGGAACTGAGGTGGGAACGCCCGGAGTGCCGGCATAGGTGATCAGCAGCACTGTGGGTTCGTCGCCTGACTCTCCCCGATGTACATCGTCAACGGACTCCCCGACGGCCTGGCCTTGATGAACCACCAGAGTCTTCCCGCTGGCCTTGTCGTGCAGAGTTAGAGAGCCAGACAGCACATAGACAACATTTGGGAATGGATGAGTGTGCCACGGCAACGCGGTATGAGGCGCGATGGTCAGTTTGATCGTTGTGAGTTGAGGTTGTCCCGTGGGATAGTGCGTGTAAGCGTTGCCATTCCAGGATTGGGTGGTCTGCAACAGGATGTCGCGGTGGCCGGTTGCCACGTTTTCAGGGCCACTCTGAGCAAGGACGGTCGTCAGTAATGTTCCAGCGATGACCGCAGTGATCCCTCCGATTCGATATTTAGAAACCATGTCGATTTTCTCCATTGCCGTCAGGCTGTGGCGCGGTTGCTTGTCGATCTCGCAATCACTAACGAATGAGATTTCAAAATCGCTTGTTCGGTTGCTGAAATAGGCGAAATCGCATCATATGCGTCCATTTGCGCTTTTTCCACCTCTAATAGGGAGAGGAGAATTACTGATGGAAAAACGAAATCTTGGATTTGATGGGCCTGAGGTGCCAGTAATTTGTTTGGGTGGAAACGTCTATGGCTGGACGCTGCCGGAAGCGGAAACGTTTCGCCAGTTGGACGCCGCGCTCGATGCCGGACTGAACTTCGTAGATACTGCCGATGTGTATTCGCGTTGGGTTCCGGGACACAAGGGCGGCGAGTCGGAGACGATCATCGGCAAGTGGTTTGCAAAGACCGGGAAGCGCAAAAACGTGATCCTGGCGACGAAGGTCGGAATGGAAATGGGAGAAGGCAAAAAAGGATTGAAGGCGGCCTATATTAGGCAGGCGGTTGAAGATTCGCTGCAGCGCTTGCAGACCGACTACATCGACGTCTATCAGGCTCACAAGGACGATTCGGAGACCCCGCTGGAAGAAACGCTGGGTGCATTCAACCAACTCGTAAAGGAAGGGAAGATCCGGTATATCGGCGCGTCTAACTACAGCGGAACGCGTCTGGCGGAAGCGCTGGAGACAAGCCGCAAAAATGGGTTCGCAAGCTATATCTCCCTGCAGCCGCATTACAACCTGGTGGAGCGGCATGACTATGAATCGGATCTTCTGCCGGTGGTGGAGAAGTACCGGGTGGGCGTGATTCCATACTTCTCGCTGGCTGCAGGCTTTTTGACCGGCAAGTATCGCAGCAAGCAGGACACGGAGAAAGCCGCGAGGGGAGCGATGGTGCAAAAGTACCTGAATGACTGGGGATTCGCGGTGGTTGCAGCGTTGGATGAAGTGGCGCATGCAAACGCATCGACACCCGCGCGTGTTGCGCTGGCCTGGCTGCTGGCGCAACCGGGAATTACGGCTCCGATTGCCAGCGCGACAAATGACAAGCAACTGCACGATCTGGTTGAAGCCGCAAGGTTGAACCTGGATGCGGCGTCAATTCAAAAGCTGAATGCAGTGAGCATGCAGAAAGTTGCTGCAGAAACTCTAGTCGGATAGGAGTGGGAAGTTTATGGAAGCAGAGGGGCCGATCCTTTGAGATTAGTTGATATCGACCCCTTTTGGCTTTGACTGGCCCTAACATGTTGTTCCGGCATTGGGATTTGGGAAGGTGTCCTGGTTGTCTTCGTCGCTTCGATCGAGGCAGGCGAAATCCTTTTCGATCAATAGCGCAAGTGACCCGAGGTTTCCTAGACTTATATCCTCCGCGATCCCGACCTGATCGGTTGTGCCCCACGCATTTGCATGGTCGGCGGGAATGAGAATCGCCACTCTGTTCTCCACGTATTGAACGGTCGGCCTACCCAGGGGGCGATCCTGTTGTAAGGCATACGTGAACTTTGCTCGTGCCTCAGGCGTAAATTGAACTGTCTCCTCCAGCGCGTCGCCAGCCAGAAATCTCACAATTTCCGAGCGCGATACCCTAACCCGCAAGGAATTTCCCTTAATTCTCAGTTTCATCTCTCAGCTCCCATTGAAGGCGATGTGCCCATTGCCGTCATAACAGGACGAATGGGCGCTTGAAGTGGCGACAACTCAAGATTCCGTGCTACTGCAACTGCGGCGCAAACACCGACGCGTCAAATGGGGACTCGGTCATTTCGAGATTGTTATCGAAAGACGGCCGTGCAATTCCGTGCCTCTGCATTTTGTAGATCAGCGTGGTGCGCTTCAGGCCAAGTCTCGCGGCTGCGCCATCTCGTCCGCCAATTACCCAGCCAGCTGCTTCAAGCGTGCGCAGAATCAGGACACGTTCGGAATCCATCAGGGTAGTTGGCGCTGCGACGACGCTGATACGCTGTGTTCCGGCAGTCAGTAAAGGATTCGGAAGAACCCCATCGTTGGAAAGAATCACGGCACGTTCGATCAGATTTTGCAATTCGCGGATGTTGCCCGGCCAGTCGTATGAACAGAGAGCCATCATGGTCTCCGGGGGAATATGGTCGATGGACCGGCCCACGCGCCGGCCAAGAATATCGGCAAAGTGCTCCACCAGCGCCGGAATATCTTCGCGACGTTCTCGCAAAGGTGGCAACTCAACCGGGAACACATTCAGGCGAAAATAGAGGTCACTGCGAAAATCGCCATTTCTCACCATCTCCGCCAGGTTGCGATGGGTTGCAGCAACGAGCCGAACGTCAACGTGATGAGTTCGACTGCTGCCCAGGCGTTCAAATTCCTGCTCTTGCAATATACGAAGTAGTTTGGGCTGCAATGGCGCTGGAATATCTCCCACTTCGTCAAGGAAAAGCGTACCCTTGTCGGCCAACTCGAAGCGTCCAGGCTTCTGCGTAATTGCCCCGGTGAACGCGCCCTTTTCGTGTCCAAAGAGCTCGCTTTCCAGAAGGTCCAATGGGATGGCGGCGCAGTTCAGCTTGATGAATGGACGCCCGCACCGCGGGCTGACATTGTGGATCGCACGTGCGATCAGTTCCTTGCCTGTGCCGGTCTCACCCTGGATCAACACCGTGGAACTTGTTGGCGCCACTCGTCTGACGCCTTCGAGCACCGCTTCCAGCGCAGGACTGCGACCAATGAGTTGCTCGAATTTGCGGGGGCGAACGCCTTCATCGCTGCAGGCACAATCATCGGATGGCCCCACGGGGAACCTTGTGCTCATCGATTACCTTCCTTCTGAAGTTAGCGGTTGAGAGCTGCCCGGACACTTTCAATCAGAACGTCGTCGTCGAAGGGCTTCGGCAGGAACTCGACGGCACCCGCCCTTAATGCCTGAAATCGCATTTGTTCATCGCCGTGTGCCGTAATAAAAATAGTTGGAATTCTGCAACGTTCCGCGTTCAGCCTGGCCTGCAATTCCAGTCCCGACATTCCCGGCATGCGAATATCCGTGATAAGACACGCCGTTTCCTGTTGTTGGCCCGATCCGAGAAAATCTTCTGCCGACTCGAATGTTTGCGACGCGTATCCCGCCGATCTGAGCAGTTCCTTCAAGGTGCCGCGGACCGCGTCGTCGTCGTCGACGATTGCCACTAATTTGTTCTCGTTCTTGCAGCTCATAGAACGACTATGAGCCTTCAATGCACCGCACGCAATCATACGTTCGTATGAGTCTTGCTTGCCTTGGCGGCCTCATGCTCCTACTTCGACTGGTGTGGAAAGTGTGAAGTGGAAGCTTGCGCCGTGCGGGGAATTATCGGCAGCCCACAAGCGGCCGCCATGTGATTCGACGATTGAACGGCTGATGCGAAGTCCCATGCCGATGCCATGAGATTTCGTGGTAAAGAAGGCATCAAATATGCGGTCCTCCTGCTGCGGTGGAAGCCCCACGCCCGTATCGCTAACCGAAATCAACAGCATGCGGTTGTCTGCCCACCGAGAACGGATGGTGAGCTCACGTTCCCGGTCGACATCCTTCATCGCATCGATGCCGTTCATGATCAGGTTCATCAATACCTGTTGTATCTGCACAGAGTCTGCCATGACCTTGGGAAGTTCGGCATCGAGTTCGGTGCGGACGGAAATGGAATGTCTCTTTGCTTCGCTTCGCAGCAGGGCGATCATTTCTCGAATGAGTTCGTTGGCATCGGCGAGTTGCCGCTTCGATTCGCCCTTTTTCGATATCGAACGGATGCGGTTGATAATGTCTGCCGCGCGCTTAGCATTTCGAATGACTCCCAGAGCAGCTTCGCGAGCCTCCGCCAGGTCGGGTTCCTCTCGTGTCAGCCACCGCACGCAGGTGCTGGCGCCGTTGACAGCGGCAGTTATCGGCTGATTCACTTCGTGCGCCAGGGAAGCGGTCAGTTCTCCCATGGCGGTCATCCGGCTAACGTGAGCGAGATCCGCTTGTGCCTCGCGCAATCGCTCGCGCTCTTTCTCCGCCTGCCTGCGGTCAGTGACGTCGATGATGGTACCAATGTATTCGACGAGATCGCCGGTTGGGCCCAGAATGGGATGGCCTAGCGAGCGGGCCTCTCTCACTCCGCCGTCGGGATGAATGATGCGGTAGTCGAATTCGAACTCCTCCTTTTCACGCACTGCTCTGTCAATCACTTCCACTATTCGGGCTTGATCGTTGGGATGAACGGTTTGCAGGAACTCATCAAAACTCGGCTGCCCCCCTTTCGGGTCAAAGCCTTGCACGCGGTAGCATTCATCGGACCAGTACCTGATGTCGCCCGGAGGTGGACTCCATGCCCAACTGCCGGTGTGGCTCAGCCTCTGTGCCTCATCTAAATAGGCCTGGCTCAGGCGCAGTTCCGCCTCAACCTTGTTGTGCTTGGCGATCTCACGTTTGAGGTTGTCATTCGTTTGAGTCAGCTCCGCGGTTCGCTCCGCGACTCGAACTTCAAGCTGGTTTCGATGCCGCAGAACTTGCGTCATGAGTAACGCAAAGACCAGAAACACAAGGTCGAACAGGAGGCGAGACTGGGTGCTGGTGTTGGGTTCAAAGAGGTAGTCGCGGACAATCGACGACAGCACCGCCGCAAGAACGCCGGGGGCGGTGCCGGCATACCAAAATGTGATTGCGATGGCGGATAGCGCAAACGCACTAAAGGGCTGAGGCAGATTGAAGTGAGTGAACGCGCTTGCCAGGCCAAAAGCCACCGCGACCGTACCCACAGCCAATGCATAGCGTTGAGCTATCGGTCTTGCCGATCCTGCGGCTGCATTCATTGTTTCCGAATGGTTCATATTCAAACTCTCTTTTCCCCAAAATCCTTTTTACCCGAAAAGGCTCGTCGGGTGGATCACAACGAAGCCACCGTACTAGTCGTCAGATTGCGGGAGTTCAATGCCCCGCAGCCGCGAATTTGACTTATTGCCTGTTGATGGGAAGCTGAAGCTTAGTGGCCATTCGGACAAGCTCTGCAAGGGATTCAGCGCGCATCTTTCTCATCACATGCCCACGTTGGATCTTCACAGTAATTTCGCTGGTCCCGAGTTCAAAGGCGACTTGTTTGTTAAGCATTCCGGAAACCACCAGTCCCATCACCTGCCTCTCGCGTGCGGTGAGCGAGTCGTAGCGTCTTCGCAACTCGTCAATTTCGCCCTGCAGGTGGCGTGTGACGCGGTCGCGATCGAAAGCCTGCTGAATTGCATTCAATAAATCCTCGTCGTCGAAGGGTTTGGTCAGGAACTCCACTGCACCCGTCTTCATGGCCTTGACGGTCATGGGAATATCGCCATGGCCGGTAATGAAGATGATGGGAATACGAACTCCGGCTTCGGCCAGCTTCTGCTGAAGCTCTAAACCGTTCACTCCGGGCAGGGACACATCGAGGACGAGGCAACTCGGACCATGCTGCACCTTGTTGGTCAAAAACTCTTCCGCCGTTGCAAATGGTTCGGCGTGTAAGCCCGCGGCCTTCAGCAAGCCCTGAATGGACAAACGCACCTCATCATCATCATCGATGACGAAGACCGTAGGAGAACTCCTAAGGGTCATTCGCGGGCCTCCTGCCCGAAGTCTGTCGGATGGCAGACATCGAGTCGAATATCCGACGCGTGAGGCGGATTCCATGAGGTTTATTCGCCCCCCGGTTGAAGTATACCGCTGGAATTAAGGGGATAACCCAGGTCCGCAGGATTGGCATCATACGTGCATTTCGCTGACGTAGTGGGAATCCTCGTCCTACAAACGGGGCGATCGAGATTCGGCGCATGGCAGCGGATTCTAGATTGTTGCCTCGACGAACTCGTGAACAAATGCGCGCGGCTGGCGAGGGTTTGTCGCGATGGAGCGGAGCAAAGGGAGGGAGAAGCATGACAGAGCAAGACAATCAGATGAGCAATGACGGCGTGAGCCGGCGATCGTTTTTGGGGAAGACCTCGGCCGCGCTGGTGGCGGCAGCCGGCCTTCCGATTCTGGCCGCAGCGCAGTCGCAGCAGACGAAGGACCTGAGCAGGGACACGCATACCGGCATTAATGAGCAGCAGTTGGGGCCGAGGAATCCGGGTCTGGAAGCGCAGGAGCCGGATTCGGTCTACCCGCCGGAGACCGACGCGGGCGGCCAGCCTCCGTTCAAGTACCCCTTTGCTATGGCGCACAGACGCATTGAATCGGGCGGATGGACCCGCCAGGTGACGGTGCGCGACTTCCCGCTGTCGAAAAAGATGGCTGGAGTAGAGATGCGTCTGATCTCCGGAGGCGTGCGCGAACTGCACTGGCATGTGGGCGCCGAGTGGGCCTTTATGACCGCCGGCAGCGCGCGCATCACGGCAGTTGATCAGAAGGGGCGTGCGTTTGTCGAAGACGTGAATGAAGGAGATCTTTGGCTGTTTCCGGGCGGCGTACCGCACTCGATTCAAGGTTTGGGTGAGAATGGCTGCCAGTTCCTGCTGGTGTTCGACGATGGCAACTTTAACGAGTTCGAAACGTTCCTGTTGACCGACTGGCTTCACCACACGCCGAAGGAGGTGCTGGCGAAGAACTTCAACGTTCCGGAGTCGACCTTTGACAACGTGCCTCCAAGGGAAAGATTCATCTTCGCGACCGATCTGCCTCGTCCGTTGGCCGAGGAGAAGAGGCAGGTATATGCGGCTAACGGCCCCGTTCCGGATACGTTCGCCTTCTTCACAGGGAAGATGGAACCTACCAAGGTGACGGCGGGCGGCAGTGTAAAGATCGTCGACCGTCATAACTTCCCGATTACCAACATCGCCGCGGCGATCGTAACTGTGAAGCCAGGCGGGTTGCGGGAACTGCACTGGCACCCGAACGCCGATGAGTGGCAGTACTACGTGAAAGGCACCGGCCGCATGACTGTCTTCACTGCCGGAGCACACGCCCGCACCATGGACTTCCACGCCGGCGACGTCGGCTACATCGACCAGTCACAGCCGCACTACATTGAGAACATCGGCGACACCGACCTGGTGTTCCTGGAGGTTTTCCCGACAGGAGAATACCAGGATATTTCGCTCGGTGAGTGGCTTGCCCATACTCCATCGCGCCTGGTGAACGAGCACATTGGCACCGGCGAAGACTTCCTGGCAAAGATCAGCAAGACGGAAGTTGTCATCACTCCGGAGAAGTAACGGGGAAGCAACCTGGATTCAAATAACGCACCGAACCGGCGTGCAATGCACGGTTCCTGAGCGTGTAGAGGAGCTGTGCCATGCGTAGTGTTGTCGGTGTTACAACGATTTATCAGGGGTGGTCCGTCGTGGCGCGAGCTTCGGTCATGGCTGCCGCTTTCATGTTTGCCTCGTCCGGCTTGGCGCAGCAAGCGCTGTATCCGCTGAAGGAAGGCGTTGTCCAGCCGTTCCACAGTAGTCACATTCCGAAGTGGATGACGCTGGACATGGAACTGCGCGGGCGCACTGAGGAGCAGACCTCGCTGGGATACGTTTCGGGCAAGGATCGCTTGTATGAACTCACCCGCGCATGGGGCGGCTTGAGGGTGGTGCCCACGAATTGGCTGACGTTCTATGCGCAGTTCATGGATCTCCACGCACTGGGGCTTCCGCTGCGGGATACAGCGGCGAACATGCGTGACTCGTTCGACCTGAGGCAGGGTTACTTCGATTTCCATTACAAGCCGGTGCAGGTCCTCGTGGGTCGACAGGAGTTGAGGATTGGCGAAGAACGCGTGGTGGGTATCAGCGACTGGACCAACAACAGCCGCACCTGGGACGGGTTTTATGCGCGAATCGGAAACGTCAATCAGTTAAATCTCTTCAGCACTTCGGTGGTGACGGTTCACCCCACCAGTCTGGACAATCACGGCGCGGGGCTGACGTTCCACGGCGTGCATGCCAAGCTGGCGACGTATGTGCCGAACACCACGATTGAACCGTTTGTGCTCGTTCTTGCCCTGCCTCGCGTCACCAGCCAGCAAGGCGTGGTTGGCAGTCAGACCGAGGCGACCTTCGGCTCTTACTACACCACCAAGCTGCCGCTGGGGTTTGATTCTTCGGGCACCGGCGATCTCCAGCGCGGCAGCTATAGCAACGATTCAATCCATGCAGGCTCGGCGATCGTCCGCGGCGGTTATGGGACGAAGCACCTGCCCTGGCAACCGCACATCGAGGCGGAGTATGACTACGCAACCGGGAATCCGCATACGAATCCCGATCGCATAGGAACCTTCAATCAGCAATATCCAAGCAACCACAATGCGTTCGGCCTGGTTGACTTGTTCGGGTTCCAGAACATCAAGCAGCGTCGCATGAACCTGCAATTGACGCCGCGCAGCAACTTGCTGATGCTGTTCCAAGGCGGATCGCTCCACGCTGCGACGATCTCCGATGCCGTCTACTCTGGTGCCGGCGCGAGCTTGATTGCAGCGCCCACGGGCGGGTTCAAGAGCGACGATATCGGCAGCGAATTTGATGCTTCTGCCAAATACATCTTCCACAAGTCGTTCGTCACCAATGTTGGTGTTGGTCACTTCTTCCCCGGCGAGTTGATGACGAGCGAGAAGCACGGCGCTCCGCTGACCTATGCCTATCTGGGATTCACCTATCGCTTTAAAGTCGAACACTAACTAAGAGCGCTTGAATGGCAGAAACTTCCCGGACATCCCGATCTTCACACGGTCGCCCTTCGGGTCGGGCTCCCGCTCGATGGACATAGTGAAGTCAATCGCGCTCATGATGCCGTCTCCGAACTCTTCCTCGATCAGGGCCTTCCATGTTGTGCCATAGTTCTGGACGAGTTCATAGAACCGATAAATCAACGGATCGGTCGGCGGCATGATCGCGCTTGCTCCGCGCTCCGGCGACAGCACTAACCAAGCCGCCTCTTCCTTCGTCAGTCCGAAGATGGCGGCAGCCTTGGCCGCTTCATTGGCAGTTAATGTCATCTGCCCCAACAGGGCGGCTGTATAGAGGATCGACGAACTCTCGCCCAATTCAACAGCTATTCCCTTCCAGGTGAGACCCAGTTCAACTTTCTTGCTGATGATTTTTGCAGTGACTTCCTCGCGGCTCGACATCCTACCTCCTCAAAGCTTCTTTCCCAACATAGCCCAACATAACATTGACCGGAGCATTCTTCGCTCCGGCCAATCTCTAACGGCATTCCTATAAGCCTTGTTATCAACGATCGATGTGACGCACTGCGCACGGTCATTCCCCAGGTCTGTCGGTCAGCGGACGCCGAGTCGAATACCTGACGCGTGAAGTGGGATCCATGAGGCCGGACCAACCCCCCGGTTGAAGTAAATCTATGAAACCGGACAACTAACCCAGGCTGGAATGTTTGGCAGGCAGCGTGCACTTTACAGGTGCCAAGGAGGTATACACGATATGCAGGTGCTAGATTCGCAGATCGGAGACGAGCAGCACTATGCCATTCACACTCGCCCACAAGGCTTGAAAGAACTTGAAAATGCTGCTTCACAATATCTGCCTTCACTTTACAGAAGGGCCTATCGCTACGTGGGCGACCCACATGACGCTGAAGATGCGGTACAGGATGCCTTCTTATCCGCCTACAAGCATTTGGATCAGTTCAAGGCCACGGCGAAGATGACAACATGGCTAACCACCATCGTTACAAATAGCGCTCTGACGCAGTTGCGCAGAAGGCCGCGCCATTCGTTCGTCTCCTTGAATGAACAAT
This sequence comes from Occallatibacter sp., assembly GCA_049518435.1. Taxonomy (GTDB): domain Bacteria; phylum Acidobacteriota; class Terriglobia; order Terriglobales; family Acidobacteriaceae; genus Telmatobacter. The sequence goes on from JBEKRU010000124.1 coordinate 14,488, forward strand.
TGAATGAAGAGCAGGACTATTTCCTCTCGGACACCCTGGCGGACGACAAACCAAGCCCCGAAGACGTGTGCGCCAGTTCGGAATCGCATGGATTCCTTATGCAGTTCTTGTCGGAGCTTTCACCCTCGCTGCGACAGGCAATTCAGATGCACTACCTGGATGGGCTGACCATAGGTGAAGCATCGCGGATTTTAGAAGTTTCGGTGGCAACAATCAAGTCCCGCTTGTGGCGCGCTCGAGCGCAACTGAAGCAGATGATGAACGGATTGTAAGAAGGAGAGGATTACTCAGATGGGTTACGAGCCGGATGCAAGAAGATACGACGGAGCTCACTGGGGGCGATGGCTGCGATGTCCAAGTCACCAATTGCACTGACACCGGACGCAAGAAGCGATTGGGCGATGGAGGCAGCGGGCAATTCGGCCCCTGATTCCTTCGCGGCATCCATAACCAGATCCATGTCCTTGCTCATCAGGCGCAGAGGAAATTCCGGAGAATAATCACCATCCTTGATCTTCGCGATCTTCCCCGCCATCGCTGGAGCAATCACCGCGGTCTTCGACAGAACATGCAGCAGAATATTTCGGTCAATCTGAAGATGGTCTCCGAGCGAAACTGCCTCTGCAAGTCCCTGCATATCAAGGCTCAGAAGAAGGTTGACAACCAGTTTCATTTGCACGCCTGAAGATCCTGGTCCAATCAGAAACCACTGCCGAGCAATCGAGTGGAAGATCGGAACACATTGTTCGAAGGTTTCTTTGTCACCTCCCGCAAGTAGCGTGACAGTTCCAGCATCAACGGCAGGTGTCGATCCAGAAATGGCTACATCAAGCAATTTCACACCTCGTGTGCTGGCCTCCTGATGAAGCTGGCGGGACAATCCCGGCGAGATCGTGCTCATCTCGAGGATGATGGTTCCCGGTTTTGCGACGGAGAAGACTCCACTTTTGTCGAAGTAGACGGATCGAACCGCATCGTCATTAGCCAGGGAAGAGAGAATCACATCCGAGCCTGTTACGAGATCGGCAATTGACGGTGCAATGGCCAATCCCCATTTGCTGAGTTGTTCGGCGGGTTCGGGGCTTCTGTTCCATGCTCGAACACGCCACCCGAACGAATCCAGGCGCCGAGCGAGGCGGCTTCCCATGAGTCCAAGACCGATGAACCCAACTGTTGCTGTTAGGTTATTGAGTTTTGTTGTTTGCATAGAAATGACGTTATCTCCTTGTCGTCTGCCGGTCGTTTTGCCTTCGTCCTCGAACGACCCGCAATCGTGGTGTTGCACGCGCGTTGCCATCCCAGACAGCTTCGGATCGATTCAGACCAGGCCACATAGTACCTGTTACTCGTTCGATTGGCCCCGCTAGTGTCGGGCATTCGACACTTGATGACGAATTCGCTTCATCGTCCGTCGGAATCGTGCGCGGAACTATCACAAAATCATGGAAGTTAGTTGCGGAACCGAGTGGCCCGGAAAGTGCTTATCAAAGCAGCGGAATCGACTCCAGGTCGGGAAGCACGGCAGAAGACGGAGGTGGGAAGCATATGACGGCAACCATTAACGGCAGACCACAGGTAATTCGGCCTGGAGAACGGCTAATTGACCTGATCACCCGCACCGGAACTGAAGTCCCGCATGTCTGCTATCACCCCCAGCTTGGACCGATTCAATCATGCGACACCTGCATGGTGGAGGCCGACGGTAAGTTGGTGAGAGCCTGCGGCACCATGGCCGAGGAGGGGATGAATGTGGTGACTTCTTCGCCGCGTGCGGACGCGGCGCAACGTGAAGCCTTTGACCGCATCCTCGGCAACCATCTGCTCTACTGTACGGTCTGCGACAACAACAACGGAAACTGCACGGTACATAACACCACCAAACTGCTCGCGGTTGAGCATCAGGAGATTCCCTACAAGCCCAAGCCTTACGAAGTGGATATGTCGAATCCCTTCTACCGTTATGACCCCGACCAATGCATTCTGTGCGGGCGCTGTGTTCAAGCATGCCAGACCCTCGAGGTCAATGAAACGCTGACCATCCGGTGGGAGGATGAGCACCCCCGCGTGTTGTGGGACGGCGGCAAGCCGATCGGCGAATCGAGTTGCGTCTCGTGCGGCCACTGTGTCACCGTTTGCCCGTGCAATGCATTGATGGAAAGGTCAATGCTTGGGGAGGCCGGTTACATGACGTCCCTATCCAAGTCAGCGCTTGGCGGGATGATCGACGTAGTCAAGGGCGTCGAACCGGAGATAGGCTATGGTGCCATTCTTCAAGTCTCCGAGGTCGAATCGCACATGCGCGAGTCGCGCACCAAGAAAACCAAGACCGTCTGCACGTACTGCGGAGTCGGCTGCAGCTTCGATGTCTGGACCAAAGACCGCCATATTCTGAAGGTCGAGCCGGCCGAGGGCCCGGCAAACGGAATTTCCACTTGCATCAAGGGCAAGTTTAGCTGGGGGCACATCAACAGTCGCTTATCCGCGAGGGAAATGGGTTCCGTGAAGCTTCCTGGGAAGAGGCTCTCACCCTGGTTGCGCGCAGGTTCTCAGAGATCAGGGCGGCAACCGGCCCCGACTCCCTGGCCTTCATCTCTTCTTCGAAGTGCACGAATGAAGAAAGCTATCTCATGCAAAAATTGGCTCGGGCGGTTATCGGAACCAATAACATGGATAACTGCTCGCGCTACTGCCAGGCGCCGGCAACCGCGGGACTCTTCCGTACCGTCGGTTACGGTGGCGACGCTGGATCGATCACGGATATTGAACAAGCGGGCCTGGTGCTGATCGTCGGCAGCAATACGGCGGAAAGCCATCCTGTGATCGCAACCCGCGTCAAACGCGCCCATAAGATGCACGGCCAGAAGTTGATTGTCGCTGACATTCGCGAGCATGAGATGGCGGAGCGCGCGGATGTGTTCTTCCGTCCGCGGCCCGGCACAGATCTTATCTGGCTGTCCGCAGTAACCAAATACATTTTCGACAATGGACTTGCGAAACAGGAATTCATCGATAAATGGGTCAACAACGCGGATGAGTTCAAGAAGAGCCTGGAATCGTTCACTCTTGAAATGGCCAGCGAACGGTGCGGACTTCCTGTGGAAACCCTGACCAAGGTTGCTCATATGATTGCCGAGGCAGATGGGGTGTGCGTTCTCTGGGCGATGGGCGTGACGCAACACTCTATGGGTTCCGACACCTCGACGGCCATCTCCAATTTGCTGCTGGCGACCGGTAACTATATGCGTTCGGGAGCGGGCGCGTACCCGTTGCGCGGACATAACAACGTACAGGGAGCCAGTGACCACGGAGCCATGCCGAACTACTTTCCCGGCTACCAGGAAGTGGCGAATCCGGAGATTCGGGCCAAGTTTGAAAAAGCTTGGAAGGTTCCTTTACCCCCGAAGCCGGGACTCGATAACCACATGATGATCGACGCCATCCATGAAGGCAAACTCAAGGCGATGTACCTTTTCGGCGAAGAGATGAGCCTGGTTGATTCCAACGCTAACTTTGTGAGCGACGCTCTGTCGAAGCTTGATTTCTTTGTCGTACAGGAAATCTTTTTCAGCGAGACTTGCCAATTTGCGGATGTGATCTTGGCGGCGAGTCCCAGCCTGGAGAAAGAGGGGACGTTCACCAGCACCGAGCGACGCATTCAGCGTCTGTATCAAGCTCTTGAACCGCTGGGAGAGAGCCGTCCTGACTGGATCATTATTCAGGACATCGCCAACCGGTTGGGCGCAGGCTGGAAGTACGAGCATCCTTCTCAGATTTACGAAGAGATTGCATCACTTACACCGTTGATGGCCGGCGTTACTTACGAGCGCCTTGAAGGCTATAAGACACTGCAGTGGCCTGTTGCCGAAGATGGAAGCGATCAACCTCTCCTCTACACCAAAGAATTCAATTTCCCTGACGGCAAGGCCAGGTTCTACCCGGTACCCTGGTCCGAGCCGACCGACCAGCCCAATGCCGAATACGATTTGCATTTGAACAACGGACGTCTTCTGGAGCATTTCCATGAAGGCAACATGACGTATCGCACCGAGGGCATTCGCGAAAAGACGCCGTGCACCTTTGTGGAAGTGTCGCCGGAACTGGCGGGCGAGCGCGGCATTCAGACCGGAAGTTGGATCCAGTTAACTTCGCGCTACGGCAAGGCCAAGGCACAAGCCGTCGTCACAACAAGAGTGCATGGAAAAGAGCTTTATATGCCCATGAACTCTACGGACGAAGCAGTTAATCGTCTTACCAGCAGCCATACGGACAAGGCCACTCATACCCCTGCATATAAAGAAACATCTGTGCAGCTCCGGGTCTTGGGAGAGATTGGAGACGACCCGCTCCCACGCACGAACCCCCGGCACGGACATCCCACGCCTCAGACGGGCGTCGAGGTAGAACGTAAGTGGAAGCGCAAGGATTATCGCCAACCCGGCGAGCACCTGGTTCAAATCCAGACCGCAAAACAATGACCGCAAGGAAGGAGAAAAAGATGGCGCGACCAATCCCCCTTGAGTTACCACCTCGCGATCCGCGCGAGGAACTTCGCAAGCGCCTGGATCAAGCGCCGCTGGAGCACGCCGAGGCATTGCTTGCTTCCTATGAGTTACTTGGAAAGCTGCATGAACATGGCGTGCTTGAGCTATTACTTGGAGCGTTGGGAGCAAGCGACAAGCTTATTGAGACGGCTGTAGATGCAGCCAGGTCGGACGATTCTATCCGCGCAATCCGCAACGCCATCATCCTTGGCAAGATACTTGGCGCCATCAATCCCGACGTGCTGCAAAGCGTTGCCGTTGCAGTCGGCGAAACATTGGGATGCTATGGACAGCCGATTATTGAGCCGCCAAGCCTTTTCTCGCTGATGTTCCAGTTTACTCATAAGGAATTGCGGCGCAGCATGGCGCTCTTGAACAAGTTCCTGGAAAGTCTTGGCAATCAAATCAAGCTGAGTGGCGGCTGCAAATAGGCACGCAGCCCGCTATGAAATCAGCCGTGGAGGAGTATATGTCGAACACAAATCGTTGGGGTATCGCGGTAGCTGGATTCCTAATGCAGATGGCTCTTGGTGCGGTTTACGCTTGGAGCGTCTTCCGGACCCCGCTTGTAAGACAATTTCACTGGTCAATCGAAGAAGTAACCTTTACGTTCACAGTCTCCATCTTTGTTCTTGGAGTCGCCTGCTTCTTCGGCGGGCTCTGGTTGAACCTGAAAGGACCGCGCGTCGTCGCGCTCACGGGCGGTTTCCTCTACGGCCTCGGCGTCTTTCTCGCGAGCTTCTCAGCAGACAAGCTATGGTGGCTCTATTTGAGTTATGGAGTTATCGGAGGAATCGGGGTTGGATTCGCCTATATCGTTCCTATCGCAGTGCTGGTGAAGTGGTTTCCCGATCGCAGGGGGCTTATCACTGGGATTGCGGTGGGCGGCTTTGGCGCCGGTGCGCTGGTCGTTGCGCCCGTGGCGACTCGTCTTATTCAGAGCGTGGGCGTTCTACACACATTCGCCTATCTCGGCGTTGCCTATCTAGTGGTCACAATGGGCGCGGGCTACTTCATGCAGAACCCGCCGGCGGGGTGGAAGCCGGATGGCTGGGTTCCGAGCATGACCCAGACCACGCAACGTGCCGCACAGGATTTTACGCTCGGTGGCGCCCTGAAGACGTGGCAATGGTGGGCAATGTGGTTGCTCCTGTTTCTGAACACATCGGCGGGTATCTCGATCATCTCGCAGGAATCTCCCATGTTTCAGGAAATCGGCAGGGCAAGCGCAATCGTGGCTGCCGGCATGGTTGGAATCACCAGCATCGGCAACGCCCTGGGCCGGGTCTTCTGGGCCTGGGTTTCGGATGCAATCACCAGGCGATGGACATTCGTAACCATGTTTTTGTTGCAGGTGGGTCTTTTCTGGGTGCTGCCTGGTATCGCCTCCGCCACCGTCCTCACGGTTCTGTCGTTCATTATCCTGATGTGCTACGGGGGCGGTTTCGGCACCATGCCGGCTTTTGCTGCCGACTATTTCGGTTCGAAGAATGTTGGTCCCATCTACGGACTTATGCTGACAGCATGGGGATCCGCCAGCGCGTTTGGGCCGCTGCTCATCGCTCATATGCGACAGAGCGACGGATCCTATACAGGCGGCCTCCATGTGATCGCAGGCATCATGGCCGTATCAACTCTTCTTCCCATCCTGGTCTCGGCACCCAAACCTCGCACCGCAGTCGTTGCGGAGCCGAGTCGCGCCGTCACTGCCCTGCATTCCAGGTGACTAGCCGGGAATTCGCCGGAACCAACAAGCATAGTTCCGGCGAATTCCGAGTGCTTCATGCGATCGAGAGGGATGGATCGGGCGGCTCTGCTGCAGTCGGGGCGGGCCGCCTGTTTTCTTCACCGTTGTGCTCACGTTGCTGCATTGCCTTTTCCAGTTCCTTCTGGTGGTCCGTAAGCAAGGCATGGATTTGACGATGTGTTTCGTCGCTGATTGCGTGAATCTGCGGGCCAAGATCCTGGCGCGAGGCATTCGGATTCTTGTCGAGCAACACCTGAATTGATTCGTGGTGCTGCTGTAGCAGAGGCCGGACCTTCTGCTGCTGATCCGGAGTCAGTTCCAGGTCTTTCGTGAGCTTTGCGAGTTCCTGATCGATTGATTGAGGCGTATAGATTTGCTGAAGCTGCTCCCGCGCTGAGGGCTGATGATTCTCCTTTTCCTGTGCAAAAGCGGAGCTGGCCAATCCCAGCGCAAATATGACTCCATAAGTAAGTGTGAAAATTCGAGTCTGCATGATAGCAATCTCCCAGGTGATCCTCGACGCTTCTCGCGCCGCATTTCTGATGGGAATAGACGGCTAATTCGAAAACAAGTTGCATTTGTGTCGATGAGCCCGATGCGACGTGTCCATCAACCCGGTTCGTCACTCCATGTCGGCCATCTGACAGCAGCGTTCAAAGCCGAATCGCCAATACAACCTCGAATTGCTGAATCTAAAAGAGAAGCCGAATGGCAGGCTTCGTGCAATGACTTGAGTACGTGTAGCCGATCGTGCTGAATTGCCGATAAAGGCGAGACCAACCGCGATGGCAGCAGAAAAGAGCGCAAAGGAACTGTATGTGGATTGTCAAGCTTGCTCTTAATCGACCTTACACGTTTATCGTTCTCGCGCTGTTGATTCTCATCGCCGCGCCGGTTGTCATCCTTCGCACCCCAACAGACATCTTCCCCAATATCAATATTCCGGTTGTTTCAATCGGCTGGACATATACCGGCCTTAATCCCGAAGAGCTCGAAGGTCGCTTGACCTCGCCATACGAGAAGGCACTCACCACGCTGGTCGACAACATTCAGCATATCGAGTCGACCACATATAACGGCGAAGCGATCGTGAAGATGTTTCTGCAGCCCGGAGCTTCGCTCGATACTGCCAATGCCCAGGTCACGGCGGCATCGCAGTATCTCTTGCGGCAGCTTCCTCCCGGCACACTGCCTCCGCAGATCATCAATTTTTCGGCATCCAGCGTACCTATTCTCCAGCTTGGCATTTCTGGTGATGGCCTGTCAGAAGCGCAGCTGAACGACTACGCGACTAACTTCATCCGCACACAGCTCATCACAGTACCGGGCGCAGTGGTGCCGTCGCCCTACGGCGGCAAGCAGCGCCAAATCAGCGTCAACATGGACCAGGCCGAGATGCAATCCAAAGGCATTGCGCCGGGCGATATTCTAAGCGCATTGGCGCTGCAGAGCGTGGTTCAGCCTTCGGGCACCATCAAGATCGGGCAGTCGGAGTACGACGTAAGGACAAACGGCTCGCCGCGCACTGTTGAGGGTCTCGCCAATATCCCCATCAAGCAGGTTAACGGTACCACCATTTATCTACGCGATGTAGCCAGCGTTAGTGACGGATTCCAGGTGCAGACCAACATCGTTCGCCAGGATGGGCACCGTGGAGTTCTGATTTCGATTCTAAAAAGCGGCAATGCCTCAACTCTGGATGTCGTCAAGGGCATCCGGTCGATCCTACCGCGTGTGGCGAGCACAGTCCCGCCACAACTGAAGATGACGCCGCTCTCGGATCAAAGCATTTTTGTCCGCGCAGCCGTCCAGGGTGTAATCCGTGAGGCCATCATCGCGGCCGCCCTGACAGCAGTGATGATCCTTGTGTTCCTCGGCAGTTGGAGATCGACACTGATTATCGCGATCTCGATTCCGCTATCGATTCTCTCCTCCATCATCATTCTTGGTTTGATTGGCGAAACCATTAACACCATGACGCTCGGCGGACTTGCGCTGGCCGTTGGGATTCTGGTCGACGACGCCACTGTCACCATCGAAAACATTGAGCGATTTCTGGAGGAAGGCCACGATCTTCGAGAGGCCATCCTCGAAGGCGCTTCGCAGATTTCTGTACCCGCACTCGTCTCGACTCTTTGCATCTGCATTGTGTTTTTGCCGATGTTCTTACTTGGTGGTGTGGCGCGATTCCTCTTTGTTCCATTGGCCGAGGCAGTGGTGTTCGCCATGCTTGCCAGCTACCTGTTGAGCCGCACGCTGGTGCCTACATTGGCAATGTACCTGCTGCGAGCAAAGGAGCACGGCGCTGCAGCGAAAGGTATCTTCGCGCGCTCCCAGCAGGGATTTGAGCGGGTTTTTGAACGTGTGCGCTCGCGTTACCATTCGCTTTTGCAGTCGCTCGTCTTCCGGCGCCGTATCTTCATTCCCTCATTCCTCGGCCTTTGTCTCGCGGTCTTTATCCTGGTGCCGTTCCTTGGCGAAGACTTTTTTCCTCAGACGGACAGCGGGCAGTTCATTCTTCATGTCCGCGCGCCTTCGGGAATGCGCATTGAAGAGACCGCGCAACTATTCGACCTGGTCGAAGGAGAAATTCGTAAGGAGATACCGGCTAAGCAGATTGACAACATCCTCGACAACATCGGCCTGCCTTACAGCGCGCTGAACACGCAGCACCTAACCAACGGCACGCTGGGCGCGGGAGATGGCGACATCCTGGTCTCGCTCAAGCCAGATCATGGTCCGACAGCAAATTATGTGCGCGCACTCAGGCGCAATCTGCCCCGCATCTTTCCGGCAGCCACTTTTTACACCCTCCCCGCCGATATCACGACGCAAATTCTCAACTTTGGATTGCCAGCGCCCATCGACATCGAGATTGAAGGCAACGACGCGAATGCAAGCAAGGCCCAGGCGGACAAGCTTCTCGCTCAGCTCCGCGACGTTCCCGGCCTCACTGACCTTCGCATTCAGCAGCCGTTCGATTATCCCACTCTTCAAGTGGACGTGGATCGCACCAAGGCCGCGCAGGGCGGGTACACAGAGCAGGACGTCTCAACGAGCGTGCTCAATACGCTGAGCGGCAGCTTCCAGGTGTCGCCCATGTTCTTCCTCAATTGGGGCAATATGGTGAATTACGACATCGTGGCGCAGACACCACAGTACAAAATGGACACGATGCAGGACCTCGAGAACATTCCTATCAACAAGGCAACGCGAAGCGCACCGGCCGCAACCGTACCGACGAATCCTGAGATTCTCAGTGACCTTGCCAGCGTGGGCCGCGGACATGAGATGGAGGTCGTGAATCACTACAACATCCGGCGCGTGGTTGATGTGTATGCAAACGTGCAGGACCGCGACCTGGGCGCAGTTAGCCGGCAGATTACAAAAATTCTCGACAGCAACAGGAAGTCCCTGCCGCGCGGAACGTTCGTGACTCTGAAGGGGCAGGTGGACACGATGCGCAGTTCATACGCAGGCCTGCTGGGTGGCCTGGTGTTTTCCATTGTCCTCGTTTATCTGCTTATCGTGGTCAACTTTCAAAGCTGGACCGATCCATTCATCATCATCACTGCGCTGCCCGCAGCGCTGGCAGGCATTGTGCTGTTTCTCTTCCTCACGCGCACAACGCTGAGTGTGCCCGCTCTGATGGGCGCCATCATGTGCATGGGCGTGGCAACGGCCAACAGCATTCTGGTCGTATCGTTCGCAAGAATCCGACTCGATGAACACGGCAACGCGGTGAGCGCGGCAATAGAGGCCGGCGCCACACGCTTTCGGCCGGTCCTCATGACCGCATTGGCCATGATCATTGGTATGGTGCCCATGGCGCTTGGACTGGGTGACGGTGGCGAACAGAACGCGCCGCTCGGCCGCGCGGTGATCGGCGGCCTGCTTTGTGCGACCGTTGCCACATTGCTGTTCGTTCCCAGCGTCTTCGCGCTGATTCATGGATCAGAAAAGAGCGAGCAGGCGCGCGAGAAGAAACGCCTGGCAGAGGAGTATGCATGAGTTCCGGCACTGGAACCCTTGACGGAGAGAAAGAGATGAGCACACAGGAACAAACGGTGCAAGCGAACAGGACCGATGTTGCTCCCGCACACACGGATGCGCCGCGCGCCGCTTCGTCCACTGAAAACCCTGGCGGCATTCGCACCATCGGCATCTTCTTGACGGTGGCCTTGCTGGTGGCAATCGTGTACGGACTTCACCTTCGTTCTGCAAGTGAAAAGGGACTGTCCGTCGCAACCGAGGAAGCGGCCATCCCGTCGGTCAATGTTGTGCATCCGATTCCGGGATCGAAAGCCGACGATCTCGCACTTCCCGGCAGTGTACAGGCGTTCACAGATACACCCATCTACTCACGAACCAACGGCTACCTGAAGAAGTGGTACTTTGACATCGGCTCGCGCGTGCGAAAGGGAGACCTGCTCGCCGAGATTGAAACACCCGAGATCGACCAGCAACTGGACCAGTCGCGTGCCGAACTGGAGCGTATGCAGGCTAATGCCGATCTTGCCGGCGTGACCAGCAACCGGTGGCAGGCGCTGTTGGCCAAGCACGCCGTTTCGCAGCAGGAGGCCGACCAGACCCGCGCCAATTTCATCGCAGCGCAGGCCGCTGTCGACGCAAGTCGGGCCAACGTACGCCGGCTCGAACAGCTTCAGAGCTACGAACGCATCGTTGCGCCCTTTGATGGCGTCATTACCGCGCGCAATACAGACATCGGAGACCTCATCGATGCCGGCTCAGGGTCATCCAATCCGCGCGAATTGTTTCACATGGATGCAACCCACAAGCTGCGCGTCTATGTCGCGGTCCCTGAAGTCTTCTCCGATTCGATTCATGATGGCGATAGCGCGACGCTGACGCAGGACTCAAATCCCAACGAGTCGATTCCCGGCACTATCGTGCGCAACGCCAACGCTATCGACCACTCCACACGCACCCTCAATGTCGAGGTGGATGTCGACAACGCGAAAAGCGTGCTGCGCCCCGGAGCCTATGTCTTTGCGCACTTTCATCTCCCCGCGATCGCCAACACGGTTACAATTTCTTCGAATACGTTGCTGTTCCGCTCCGAGGGTCTCCGCGTCGGTGTTGTCCGCGGTGACCGCGTCCAGCTTGTGCCGGTGACAATCGGCCATGACTTCGGCAATTCGGTTGAGATTACTTCTGGTCTTAAGACCGCCGACGAAGTCATTCTCGATCCGCCTGACTCACTTGCCAGCGGGATTGAGGTGCATCCGCAGATCGCGAATTCAAGAGGCCAGTCATGATCGATTGTCAGAAAAGGGATGCGATAATCCTTTTGTTCGGGGCAGGGATGGGGCTTGTGCTCACCGGTTGCCGCGTCGGTCCTGACTACATCCGCCCGACGGCCCCGACCGCGCCGGCCTTCAAAGAATCACTACCGGAAAACTTCAAGTCGGACGATGGATGGAAGCCGGCGCAACCCAGTGATGCGAAATTGAGGGGCGACTGGTGGACGCTGTTCAACGACCCGCAGCTTAACACGCTCGAGGCACAGATCGATCCGGCAAACCAGACGCTGAAACAGGCGGAGGCGAACTTTCGCGCAGCTCGTGCAGCCGTCCGCTTCAACAGGGCATCTGAGGCGCCCACAATAGGGGTCGCGCCCAGTGTGGGCGCCATCAGAGACTCCAACAATCAGCCTTATTTGAACGTGACAGGAGCCAACAATGGCGACGGCGATTTCGCTCTTCCATTTGACCTGAATTATGAGATCGACTTATGGGGACGCGTCCGCCGCACAGTGACGCAGGCGCGCGAACAGGCACAGGCCTCGGCAGCCGACCTCGAGACATCGCGTCTCTCGTTGCACGCTGAGTTAGCAGTCGATTACTTCGATCTTCGTTCTGCCGATGCGCAGAGCAAGCTTCTCCGTGACACGGTCAAAGCATTTCAGAGCGCGCTGCAACTTACCGAGGACCGCTACAACGGAGGCGCTTCGCCGCTTTCCGATGTAACGCAGGCACGCACGCAACTCCAGGCAGCGCAGGTGCAGGCAACTGATGTCGATATTCAGCGCGCCAGTTACGAACATGCAATCGCCGTACTTGTGGGTAAGGCCCCAGCGGAGTTGACCCTTCCGCCTGACCCAATCACCATCTCCGCGCCAACAATTCCCGCCATTCCCGGAATGCTTCCCTCCCAGTTACTTGAGCGTCGTCCCGATATAGCCTCCTATGAGCGCAGCATGGCCGCAGCCAACCAGCAGATCGGAATCGCGCAGGCGGCCTATTATCCGACGCTGTCCCTCTCGGCAGTAGCGGGCTTCGCGGGCACATCGGCGATCAACTGGTTCTCATGGCCGAGCCGCTTCTTTGCCGTCGGACCAACGCTATCGGAGACCCTGTTCGATCACGGCCGTCGGCGCGCCACTTCTGACGTCGCCCTTGCGCAGTACGACGGCACCGTCGCCGCCTACCGCCAAACAACGCTCACGGCATTCCAGCAGGTTGAAGACAACCTGAACGCACTGCACAACCTGGAGATCGAAGCGAGCCAACAGCACGATGCCACGGACTCGGCGCAGCAATCGCTCGACCTGTTCAATACACGCTACGAGGACGGCGTCGATACCTATCTCCAGGTCATCACCTGGCAAACTGCACTGCTTCAGAACCAGCGCAACGACATTGAAATCATGCAGCGTCGCTTCGAAGCCAGCGTATTGCTGGTCAAGGCTCTTGGAGGTGGTTGGGATGCGTCACAACTCCCGCAGCGACTTTGAAAGCGGATCTCCGCCTATGAACCGAGATCGAAGTGACCTGTTTGAATCATTAACCCGAACAATCAACCTTGTATTTGAGGAGAGAATTCTATGAGCCGTACACAAACCATCACTGCTGCAGCTTCAGGATCAATCACTATTGGAGGCGACCTCACCGTCAATCGACTAGGCTACGGAGCCATGCGCGTTACAGGCCCCGGCATCTGGGGGCCTCCTGCAGATAAGTTAGCGTCTCTTGCAACGTTGAGGCGCGCGATTGAACTGGACGTTAACCTGATAGACACTGCAGACTCCTACGGACCCGCAGTCTCGGAAGAGTTGATCGCAGAAGCGCTCTATCCTTATCCCGCCGGACTCGTGATAGCAACCAAGGGCGGATGGGAACGCCCCGGGCCCAATCAATGGACACATAACGCCAGTCCCAAACACCTGAGTCAAGCGCTGGAGGGTAGCCTCAAACGCTTGCGTCTCGACCGAATCGATATTTATCAGCTCCATGCTCCCGACAATGCCGTCTCTTTCGAGGCATCGGTTGAAGCGCTGGCTACGCTGCGCGAGCAGGGCAAAATCCGCCATGTCGCACTCTCCAACGTCACGCGCGAGCACGTCGAACGCGCTCGCAGAATCGTGCCCATTGTCTCCGTGCAGAATCGCTACAGCTTTGCCGACC
>JBEKRU010000125.1:0-16931 GCA_049518435.1 Occallatibacter sp.
CCAGAACGGGATTCTGAAACCCATCACTCACCCTGAGCGGGAATCCCCGGCTCTTTCAGCGGATCGCAGTCCCTGTCCGTAACTTCGGCCAGCTTTGCCAGGTGGTCGGCAAGCTCCGGCGTCCAGCTCCGCTCCGGCGCGCGCCAGCTCCAGTTTCCGGCTCCAACCGCGGGCGTATTCATGCGTGCTTTCGAGCCCAGTCCCAGCAGATCCTGCGCCGGCACAATTGCCAACTCGGCCACGCTCGCTTCGGTGGCGCGGATCAGCGGCCAAACCGGTTGCCCGTTCACCGGGCCCACATACGCTTCCACCGCGTTGTGCTCCGTGACGCCGGCCGAATCCCACCACCCCTGCGTCGTGTCATTGTCGTGCGTGCCGGTGTAGGCAACGGTCCCCGGCTCAAACAGGTGCGGCAAGTGCATGTGCGCGTCTTTGCCGCCAAACCCGAATTGCAGCACACGCATTCCCGGCATGCCCAGTTCCACGCGCAGCGCTTCCACTTCCGGTGTAATCAGGCCCAGGTCTTCGGCCACCAGCGGCAGCGGACCCAGCGCTTCTTCCAACGCCCGGAAGAGCTTCAGTCCGGGCGCCTTTACCCATGCGCCATTCACGGCCGTCTCCTCTGCCGCGGGAATCGCCCAGAAGGCTTCGAAACCGCGGAAGTGATCCAGCCGGACGATATCGAATAACTTGCAGGCGCACTTGACCCGCTCAATCCACCAGTCAAATCCCCGCTCCTCAAGCACGTCCCAGCGATACAAGGGGTTTCCCCAGCGCTGCCCGGTGGGCGAAAAGTAGTCGGGCGGCACGCCCGCAATGCGGGTCGGATTCAATTCCTCATCCAGCTCAAACAGGTCTGGGTGCACCCACACGTCGGACGAATCCATGTTCACGAAAATCGCGACGTCGCCCAGGATCCGGATACCGCTCTTCGCCGCTTTTTCCCGCAGGTCGTTCCATTGCTTTGTGAAGGCAAACTGGATCACCTGCTCCTCGGCCAGCGCCCGCCCATGCTTCGCGGCAATCTGCGCCAGGGCCTCGGGACGCCGCTTGCGCACCGGCTCCGGCCATGCCGTCCATGCCCCAGTGTTGAACTGCCTGCGCAACTCCGCATAAAAGGCGTAGTCGATCAGCCAGTCGGCTTCGACGCGGCAAAACTCTTCGAACTCCGCCCATTGCCCGGCAAACTTGGCGTCCTGCGGCCCGCGATCCAGAAAATTTCCCGCCGCCTCATACAGCAAAGGAAGTTTCCTCGCCTCCACTTCTCCAAAATCCACGTTGCCGCCGCGCCCAGCCAGTCCGGCAATGCGCGCGCCGTCAATCCAGCCCCAGTCCGCAAGAAACTCCAGGCTGATGAGGTATGGGTTGCGCGCAAACGCCGACGAGCCCGCATAGGGCGAGTTCCCATACCCCGTGGGGCAAAGAGGAAGCACCTGCCAGATGTGCTGTTTGGCCGCGGCCAGAAAGGCTACAAACTCGTGTGCCGCAGGCCCCAGGTCGCCGATGCCCCCATACGAGGCTAGCGAGCTGACATGCAATAAAACTCCGGATGAACGTTGAAACTCCATGAGGCTATTATCTATCCCCCTGCCGTTCGTTGGATGCGCGATTACCGAAGCAACTTCCTCGATCAAGCCGCTATTCATCTCTTTTGCAGATGGTCGCCATCCGTATCTTTCGTCGCTGCAATTCTCGAATCGAGGTATCAATAGAAGAGAAGCAAGTTCCGGGAAGACATTCCTCGCAAGAAACGCCATCATCGATTCGTGAACTGTCCAGGGAGTTGCTCGGAGGTCGTCGGGTGAAGCTACGCAGCATTCTCGAAATGTTTCTGCTCTCGGCCGTGTGGGGAGCCTCGTTCATCCTCATTCGCCTGGCCGGCGACGATCTTCCTCCTGTCTGGGTCGCCTTCGGCCGCCTCTTCTTTGGCTCCCTGCTGTTGTGGATCGTGCTCGCCGCGGGTCGCCACAAAATGCCGCCTTTACGCACCCTCGCTCCGCTCTTCATCGCGGCGCTATTCAACAATGCGATCCCCTTCTGCCTCTTCCCCTGGGGAGAACGCACCGTCCCCTCCAGCATTGCCTCCATCCTCAATGCCACCACTCCCATCTGGGCGCTGCTCATCGGCCTAGCGACGGGAGGCGCGCGGGCCACCCGCCTCACCGCTGCCGGCGTCGTCATCGGTTTCCTTGGCGTGCTCTGCGTGGTCTACGGCCATTCATCAGGAATCCCGGCCGGATCGGGCTCCGGCGGATTCCTGTTCGGCGCACTTCTCATCTGCATCGCCACGCTCAGCTACGGGGCCGGAGCGGTCTCCTCCAAGCGCTGGCTGCAAGGCGTCGAACCAGTCGTGATTGCAACCTTCCAACTCACCCTTGCGGCCGTCACGCTGCTTCCCGTGGTCGTCATCGGCCCGCACCCGGTGGCGCTGCACTGGCAATCGGTCGCCGCAATCACAACTCTCGGCGTCCTCGGCACTGGCCTGGCCTACCTGCTCTTTTTCCGCCTGCTCGCCACCATCTCCCCCACCCGCACAGTCGCGGTTACGTATGTGCTTCCCATCTGGGGCTTTTTCTGGGGCTTCATCGCTGGAGAACAGATTCACTGGACAGCCCTGGCCGGCATCGTCGTAGTCCTCGCCGGGCTGTTGCTGCTGAATCTGCAAACGAAGCCGAAGCAAGTCGTGGCTCCTGGGGAGCCTGTTGCGCAGCCGGTCCCCGCCCAGGAACCATGCCCCGCCGAGCAGCCCTGAAAGCCGAGCCTTTCCTGGAACCCGCTGTCATGTAATCCAGCATATTTGCCATCGGGCACAACGGAGGGAGCAGGGGCCTTTCAGGCCCCTGAATGAAGCCTCCCAACTGGAATGGCTTTAGCCACGGGTATTTTTTGCCGGTTTGCGCGGACAAGCCGGGTGCCCCATCCATCGAGCAGCTTTACCGCTCGATGGGTGGGAAACCACAAAGGTCAACCATCCGCCTTCGGGCTTTTAATCTTCAATTTCCGGCACTCTATTACTAGTTCATCAGCGCGGGGGAGTCCTCGATCACCGCACGACCGCTCTCCTCAAGATGAGCCACTTCACCACGAGAAACCCCACGCAGCATGGCTGGCTCCCACTCCCCATTTCGCTTTGAGAAACCCGCATAAAATGCCGCGCATTCGCGAAGACTACCCCGTTGATGTGCCGTCTCATCGAAAGCATCCGGCAGATAGACCATCACCGACCCGCGCCCCTGTGCCTCTGACGCCCCACTGAACCAAAGGAACGCCGCTTCTTTGTCGATGTCCGCGATTCGTCTTTCCAAAGCTTTCATGCTAGGGCATTCGATATGAAGCGGCTCCGCAGCGACCGTCTCCTCAAAATCCGGCCCCACAAAAACACGCTCCGCCACCACCCGATGCGGAACGAACGGTGGCACGCGCAACCTCGACTTATGAACCCCAATGGCGGCGCCTTTTCCAACCGTGAACTTTCCCGCAAAATGCATCCACCTGGGCCCAAACCAATTGTCAATCCGAACCACGTACAGCCGCGCCGGCACATAGTCTCGAGCCACGCCAATGGCAATGCCCCGCGCTTTCTCGACAAACTCCGCCGAATCACCCTCCCGTGTAGAAACGAACTCCGCGACCGCTCCGAACATAACTGCCTCCCCAACGTCCCACAACTATACGCGTACGCCGCTCATCCGCGATCCAAACAAAAAAGCCCGCCCCCCAAAGGGAAGCGGGCCTTTTCACCAACCGATTCACCTACATGCTGTCCGGTATCTGCGGTCCCGGCGTCTTCGCCTTCGCACTCATCCGAATCAGCTTGTTCTTCTTGTAATCGTCCATCACCCCGCCCAGGAAGATGCCGAAAGCCTCCTGCCGACGCTGTTCCAGCATCTGCTCGCGCATCTGGTCCAGGTTGCCGGCAATCTCCGCCGGATTCGGCTCCGCCTTGTCCACAATCTTTGCCACCACCGTGTTCTGCCCGCTCTTGATGGGTGAGCTCACGTCGCCCGGTTTCAGGTCGAAAAGCTGCGGCGCCACCTGGCCCAACTGGCCCACGAGGGGCACCTGGCCCGATTGCCCCACCAGGTCGCTCGTTTTGAACTCCGCGCCCATTTCCTTGGCTGCCTTGGCAAGATCGCCTTCGCTCTTGGCCTTGGCTGCCAGTTCGTTGCCCTTGGCATTCAGCAGTGCCGGTATCTGTTCCTGGCGGTAGGCGTCCAGAACATGGCTTTTCCAGTCCGCAAAGCTCGGCGCGTGGGCAGCCGTTACACCCGTTACCTGGAAAACCGCATAGCCCTCGCCAGTTGCCGCAAACTGCGGCGGGTCGCCCTGCTTGCCCAGGAATGCCTTGTTCAATATCTGCGAGCCGTCGGGCAGCGCCGCAATCGTTCCCTGGCGATTCACCGCCGGCGTGGTCACCACTTCCAGGTGGTGCGCCGCGGCCGTCTTATCCAGCCCGCTCTTGATCGCTTCCGAAGTCAGCGCCTGTGCGTAATCCTGCTCCGCCTTCGCCGCCTTCTGCCGAATCAGCGTGGCCTGGATGGTCGGCAGCACCTCGTTCAGTTGCTGCGAGTGTGCCGTCTGCCGCTCCTCCACCTGCACAATGTGATAGCCAAACTGGCTTTTCACAATCTTGATGTCGCCAATCTTCTGCGTGAAAATCGCGTTGTCAAACTCCGGCACCATCCGCCCTTTTTGCGAAAAGCCCAGTTCGCCGCCCGTGTCCTTGCTGCCCGGGTCGTCGGAATTCTTCTTCGCCAGGTCGGCCCAGTTCCCGCCGCTCTCTAACTGCTTCAGAATCCCCTCCGCCTTGGCCTTCGCCGCCGCGTCCGTCTTCGCGTCCGCGCCCGCATCCACCTTGATCAGGATGTGCCGCGACTTTGACTGCTCCGGAGTCGTGTACTCATTCTGGTGCGCGGTAAAGTATTGCTGAATCTCCTGCTGCGTCGGCTGCGGAACCCCGCCCGGCATCTGGTTCGGCGTAAACGCAAAGTACCTGATCGTGCGCTCCTCGGGAACCGCCGTCGCAAACCGCGCCGCATTTTTCTTGAAGAACGCTTCCAGGTCCGCATCTGAAGGATTGATTGTCTTCGACAGCTCGTCCGACGTCAGCACCGCATAGTCAAACTTGATCTTGATGTTTTCCTTGCGGTATTCGTCCTGCACTTCCTTGTCGCCTACCGTCACACCGGCCGTGATCATCGCCTGCAGACGCCGAATCACGATGTCGTGCTTCACCTCATCCTCAAAATCCTTCACCGAGAGATTGAAGCGCGTCGCAATCATGTTGGCATAAGCGTCCTGGCCAATGAACTTCCCGTTCGGAAACAGCACCTGGCCCGCCTGGCCATTGTGCAGGTACTGGATCACGTCATCGTCCGTGGCATGAATCCCCAGCTTTTCCGCTTCGGTCAGCAGCACCTGCGTCTGGATCATCTGCTTCCCGACACGATCCTCAAACAGGTTCAGAATCATGGGGCTGTCGGGATAGCGCTGCTGCTGCAACTGCTGCCGCGCCATCATCTCCACCTTCTGCTGGCTTACCGTGTCGCCGGAGCCAAGGTACATGCTCCACCAGTGGGGGTAAATGGTGGCATACGCGTCGGCAGCCGTGGCGCTCTGGCCCGTTAGTCCGGGGATCAGATACACCACCATGCCCACGGAGACTACGCCAATGATGACGACAAATATCGCCTTGGTGATGCGGTTGTCATTTTGCAGGAAACGAATCATGAATGGACTTGAACCTTCAGCTCTCTACGCGCGATCGGGGTATCGCTGTGGGCCAACACAGGGTCGGCGGCCATCCCCGCGGATGCGCAATTCTCGCTCCATTTTCGATGGACGCGATTCATTGACATTATAGACGACTGGAGAACACAGGGACGAGGGAACAGGGAACAGGGAACAGGGAACAGGGAATAGGGAATAGGGAATAGGGACCGGGGAAAGTGCCGCGCACCCCGCCCAACACTTCGAACTCCCAAATTGCCCTACTCCGCTGGATAAGCCCAAACAAAACGGGCATCCCGCTCTTCCAGGATGCCCGCCGTCTTTCTATTCCCTGATCCCTGTTCCCTGTTCCCTGCTCTTCTACCTCCAGTAATACGCCCCGCCAACCATGTAGTACGGGTGATAGTAGACCGGAGGATACCCATAGTACGGATAGCCCGCATAGTACGGCGATCCGTAGGGATAATAGCCGCGCCGGTAGAGATTCGGGCCTCCGTTATAAAGCCCCTGCGCCAGCCGCGCCGCTTCCTGCGCGTTTACCGGATTGACCGTCAGCGGCGTCTTCAAGTGGAAGCTCACCAGGGCCTCTGCCGGAATCCACACATTCGGTCCGCGAGACGCTGCCGAGGCGCCTACACCCGCCGCCGCGCCCGCACCTGCGCCAATCGCGGCGCCTTCACCGCGGCCCAGTGCGCCGCCAATGATCGCACCCACAATCGCGCCGCCGATTCCGTTACCCACTGTCTGTCCGGCCTTGTTCGGGCCCTTCACCTTGAAGGCGTCGGTATCCAGTGGATAGCTCTGTCCGCCCAGGTCAAGCGAGGTCAGCTTCAGCGTCAGTTCAGAGCTGCCGGCAAGTTCGCCCGCGCCCACCTTCTTCACTTCAGAGACAACGCCATGCACCGTCGCGCCGCGCGGAATCGCCAGCACGCCGCCAAACGCCACATCCTGGATCACCGTAAACTGCACCGGTTCGCCATCCTTGGCGCGCTTGGTGCCCACTGCCTCACTGGTACGCAACTGCAGCAGCGTACCTTGCGGAATGGTCACCGGGCCGGTAGGAGCCTGATATGCCTGCACCCTGGGAGGTGCGGGGGCATATTGCGGCCGCGCCGGCGGGTAAGGATAAGCCGGCGGAGGCGGAGCCTGCTGTCCCTGGTCCGGTCCCTGCGCCTGCTGCTGGTCCGGAGCAGGCATCGATCCATTCGCCCCATCACCTGGCGCCGGTGGTGGCGGAGGCGGAGCCTGCGCATAGTCCTGGTTATCCGTCTGCTGCGCGTTCGGGTCGCCCGCCGCTGCATCCTGTGGGTTGCCAACCTTCAGGTTGTTGTCAACCTTGGTCACGCCCGCCACATGGCCTGCAATCGATTCCGCCAGCTCGCTGGATGCCGCGCTCGCGACCGTGCCCGACAGGGTCACCTCGCCCTGGATGGTTGCCGCCGTGATGAGGTCGTTCTTCAGCGCCTTGGATGCGTCCAGGGCGTGCACCACGTCCATTTCGATCTGTCCGTCCGTGCGCTGTCCCGGCGCCGGCGCCGCGTCCTGCGCAATCGCATACACGCCGCACATGGCAACCAGGCCAACCCACGCCACTACCGCTGGGAAAACTTTCTTGCGCGATTTGAACAATGGCCGATTCATCTTTATATTTCTCCTCTGCCTCGAAGCGCCTTCATTCGGTCTCATTGATGCTGGACCGAGGGGAAGGACGCTCTGAATTTGCTGCTTCCGGCTCAATTGATTAGACGAGATTGCCCGGAAGCCGTCATCGGTATCAACCCGGCATCGCGGAAAAAGTTCCGCGCTTCAAGCCGGATGGGCCGCCTCGGCCAGTTTCTCGTCCAGTCCCGCCTTCGCCGCTAAATTCAATGGAGCATCCCGTCCGCTTCCTCTTCAATTCGCGCAATCAGCAGCTTGAGAAACTCCACCCGCGGCCCAGCCAATTCCTTCGCCGCGTCCAACCGCAATTTCCCCGGCAACTCCTCCGCCGCCTTTCGCAACACCGGCATTACCGTCGTATAAGTCGGATACCGCGTATCCCGCCCAATCTTCACCAGTGCCCGCAGCGCTCCCACCGCTCCCAGTTGCTCCAGAATGTCGGCGTCCCTCAGCAGCACTGCCTCTATCGAAACCGGCTCATCCTTGGGCTGATGCGTCCTGATCACTTCCGCCACTGCGTCCAGCTTCTCCGCCGGAAACCCCCAACTCGCCAGCAGTTCCCGGGACCGCGCAATGGTATACGGCACGTGATCCCAATGCGCGAGTTTCGCCGGGTCGCTCGGCCGGTGTCCCACAAACACGCCCAGGTCGTGCATCCAGGCCGCGGCAAACACCACGTCGTCGTCAAACTCCATTCCCGCGCCCAGCCGCGCAGCCAGCGCATAAAGCCGTGGCATGTGGCCAAACTTGTCCACCGGCAGCGCCTCGGCGCGGATGCACTCGACAACCGCCTCGCGCCACGCCATCGTCACGCCTTCGCCTGCGGCCAGCACGGCGTGATGCGGATCAGCTCCAGTCCGCCCAGGTCCTCAACCAAAAACTCCGGCGAAGCCGCAGCCACCCCCGCAATCCCGCCCCGCGCCAACTCCACAGCTTCAAAGCCGTCTCCCGAAATCCGCGCCGTCCCGGCCGCCGCAAACAAATATTGCAACCCCCGCTCCGGCTCGTTTTTGCCCCTCAGACTCGCGCCGCTCATGCTCCCGTTCACCTTTACCCGCTCAATCAAAAAATAATCCGCGCTCAGCAGGGTCGTCCGTCCCGGCTCCGTTTCCACAGGCGTAACCTTACCCGCCTTCGTCACAAGCTTCGTCGCTTCCAGTCCTTTTTCGATATGCAGTTCCCGCCCGCGCCCATAGTCGTACAGCCGGTAAGTCAGATCGCAGTTCTGTTGCGTCTCCAGCAGAATCGACCCCGGCCAGATCGCATGCACCGTTCCCGCGTCCACAAAAATCATCTCTTCCAGCTTTACGTCCAGCACGGTCAGACTCTCTTCCAGCGTCTCGGCTTGAATCTCTTCCCGCACCTGGTCGATCGTCACCCCCGGCTTCAAACCGCACGCCACCTTGGCCCCGGGCTCGGCCGCCAGCGCATACCAGCACTCCGTTTTACCCCGCGGGTCGCCGTACTTCTGCGCCAGTTTGTCGTCCGGATGCACCTGGACGCTCAGCTTTTCCTTCGCAAACAGCACTTTGATCAGCAGCGGCGATCCGCCGTCCGGAGCCTGCGCTCCCAGCAGCGCCTGCGGAGCCTCTCCAAACAAGCTGGCCAGTGTCTTCCCCGCATGCGGTCCCGTGGCCACCAGGCATTCGTCCCCGGTCAGCCACACTTCTCCCAGCGGTGCGCTGCCGGCAACCCGGTCATACCACGGATGAAGATCCGCAAACCCCCACACCCGTTCCGCGAACCGCGGTTCAATAAGAAATGGAGCAAATTCACTCAGCGCAGCCAGCCCGTTCAAACTCATAACAACACTCTGCCTTTCCTTCACAACCAATGCCGCCATGGAAACAACGGCTGCAATCCCACTCTACCCTGACCCATCGACGCTCTGCCACCGGCTTCCGCCTCATCATCGCCCGCCACCACGCAATCTCAGTTCATTCAGCCAGTACCTTTCAGCACACCCCATGCAATCCGCCGGTTGCCCCATCCACCCGAACCGGATAGCCTAAAGGCATTCGATCCCGGCACACTCGAATCCGGTCCATTGAGTCGTGCTGTCTGCAATCCTCCCAGCGGGCGCCCCGGCGGGCTCTCCATACCGCCCCGGCTGCTCCCCATCAGGATTCGCAATGCCGCGCCGGCACGCAATGCAGTCCATAACCTCCTCACCCCGCCATCTTCGGGGAGAAGGAGCGAAGGAGACTTGAAACCTGATGTCCAAGCCAGTTTCCATCTGTGTCATCGGGTCCGGATACGTTGGACTTGTAGCCGCCGTGTGTTTTGCCGAAATGGGCCATCGCGTGCTCTCCGTCGACAACGACGAGGCCAAGGTCATGCTTCTGCGCCAGGGCGGCGTACCTATCTATGAAGACCACCTGCCCGAGTTGCTTGCCCGCCACCGCGACCACTCCATCGAATTCTCTTCCGACCTGGCCGCCGCCGTTGAGCAGTGCGAGGCCGTCTTCATCGCCGTCGGCACTCCCCAGGGAGACACCGGCGCCGCCGACCTTTCCTACGTCGAGGCCGTCGTCTCTCAAATCGCACGCTCCATCTCGAGCTACAAGGTCATCGTCGAAAAAAGCACCGTCCCGGTCTACACCAATGAGCAGATCCGCCGCGTGCTCCAGCGCCACGGTGTCGATCCCCAAAACTTCGACGTCGTCTCCAACCCCGAGTTCCTCCGCGAAGGAACCGCCATCATCGACTTCCTGCATCCCGACCGCATCGTGGTCGGCGCCGGCAATGAACGCGCCGCCAATGTCCTCCGCCGCATCTACGCGCCCCTCACAGAGGGCAGCTATTACACCCAACCCGGCGCACTTCCCGGTTCCTGCAGCCAGGCGCATCCGGCCAAACTGCTCGTCACATCGGCGCAAAGTTCGGAGATCATCAAGCACGCTTCCAACGCCTTCCTCGCTCTAAAAATCTCCTTCATCAACGCGGTCGCCAACCTGGCGGAAACCGTCGACGCCGACATTGAAGACATCGCCACCGGCATCGGTCTCGACAGCCGCATCGGCCCAAAGTTCCTCCGCGCCGGCCTCGGCTACGGCGGTTCCTGTTTCCCCAAGGACGTAGCCGCCTTCCACTGGGTCGCCCAGCAGCATGGCGTCGACTTCCAACTGCTTCAGGAAGTCCGCAAAATCAACGAAAATCAACAGGACATCTTCTTCAAGAAAGTGCTCTCCGCCTTGTGGACCCTGCGTGGCAAACACCTCGCCGCACTCGGCCTGTCTTTCAAAGCCGACACCGACGACATACGCGATTCGCCCGCAATTGCCGTCATTCGCAGGCTCCTTGAAGCCGGGGCATCCATCGCCGCCTACGATCCGGCCGCCATAGACCGTGCCAAAGCCGTCCTGCCGCCGTCAGAGAAAATGCGCTACGCCGAAAGCATTTATGACGCAGCGAAGGATGCCGACGCGGTGCTCATTCTTACTGACTGGAAACAGTTCGCAGCTATCGATCTTGTTGAGCTCAATCGCGTCGTGCGTTTCCCCATCGTCATCGACGGCCGCAACCTGTTTGCCCCTCAGCGAATGCACGATCATGGGTTTACCTATGTAAGTGTGGGCCGGCCCGCAAGTTATCAGGCTCAACAGGGAAAGCCGCGCAGCATGGTACTGTAAATGGTTTCTCCATGTGTTTATAACTTCACTGGTTTGAAAGTTGGCCGGCGTCCGCACTTAAGGCCGCGCCCGGGAGTTAGAGATTCAACATGCGCACATTGATAGCTGGTGCCGCCGGCTTCCTTGGTTCCCACCTCACAGATCGTCTCCTGGCAGAAGGCCACTCCGTCGTCGGCGTGGACAACTTCTCCACCGGCTCAGCCGACAACCTGGCCCACCTCGCGCACCAGCCGCGCTTTACATTCGAGGAACGGGACATCTGCAATCCCTTCGATCCCGGCCCGCTCGATTATGTCTTCAACTTCGCCTCTCCCGCCAGCCCGCCCGAGTATCTGCGCCTCGCCATTGAAACCCTTCGTGTAGGTTCCATCGGCACTGAGAACACCCTCGAAATCGCCCAAAAATACTCCGCAGGCTATCTCCACGCCTCCACATCCGAGTGCTACGGCGACCCGCTCGAGCATCCGCAGTCGGAGGACTATTGGGGCAACGTCAATCCCGTTGGTCCGCGTTCCGTCTACGATGAGGCCAAGCGCTTCTCCGAGTCGCTCGTCATGGCCTACCACCGTTATCGCGGCGTCAACACCCACCTCGTCCGCATCTTCAATACCTATGGCCCGCGCCTTCATCCCGCCGACGGCCGCGTCATCTCCAACTTCATGATGCAGGCACTCCGCGGAGAAAAACTCACCATCTACGGCAGCGGCAACCAGACCCGCAGCTTCTGCTATGTCGACGACCTCATCGACGGCATCGTCCGCCTCTCCCGCTCCGCCGAGCACTACCCCGTGAACATCGGCAACCCGGTTGAATTCACCATCCTGGAGTGCGCCCAGGCCATCCTTGAAGTCACCGGCTCAACCAGCGAGCTCTGCTTCGAAGCTCTGCCCCAGGACGACCCGACCCGCCGCTGCCCCGACATCACCAAGGCCCGTGTTCTCCTCGGCTGGGAACCCCGCATCAACCTCCGCGAGGGCCTCCAAAAATCCATGGCCTTCTTCAAAAGCAAGCTAGCCATCAGCGCCTGAGGATATCTATACAGCCGGGTGCCCCTGGTCAAGCCGGGTGCCCCTGGTCCCTCGCACCTTGGGGACCAGGGATCGCAAGATGCCCAATCCCGTCTGTGGCCCATCGCAAAAAGCCCGTGCGAGCCTCCCGCGAGCGTCTGCCGCACCGCAGGCGCCGTCCCCTCCACCAAAGGTTGTAGAAGTGGTGTACAGTTTTAAGCAAGCTTCCTGGGCGGGTCCCCGACGAATCCCGGCCCCGGATGCCCACAGACCCGCGGGGTAGAAACCATTGCGCAGGCTCATTCTTTTCGGAATGCTCGCGGCCATCTCTCTTCCCGCCGCCGCCGTCAAGCGCGTGAACGTCGCCCAGCTTGAGCAGATCCTCACCAGCGCCAGCGCCGCGCATCGAGACGACGACAGCATCCTCCGCATCTTCGGCGACCTCGAACTCACCGAGCAGCTCAACAACGCCGAGCGCAGCCGCATCGACCAGAAACTGCACCTCGGTCCCAAATCCACCCTCGCCCTCCAACTCCTGGCCGACCAGTCCGCCTTCCTTGACCTTCCCGCCGCAGGCCGCCCCCCAACCCCGCCGCCCGATCCTGAAACCGAAAAGCGCATCCTCGACCGCGCCCGCCTCTACGTCAACCAGACCCTGCTCCGCCTGCCCGACTTCATGGCCACCCGCTCCACCTTCCGCTTCGACAACACTCCGCAGGCCATCAAGCAGAATGAGTGGCCGGTCCACGCCGGCCTGCACCTGGTAGGCAGCTCCACCCGCGAAATCACTCTTCGCGACGACACCCCCGCCCAAACCCCCACGCCCCAGCCCCCTGCTGCCAAGGCCGTCAACGCATCCGCAACGCTCCCCAGTCCAACTCCCGCTTCCCGGCCCGAACCCGGCCTCCGCACCAACGGCGAATTCGGCCCCTTTCTCGCTCTCATCATGCTTGACACCACCAAGGGAAAAATCGCCTTCCACCACTGGGAACAGACCCCCATCGGACAACTCGCCGTCTACCGCTATTCGGTGCCCAAATCCGCCTCCCATTACCGGGTCGATTACTGCTGCATCGTCGCCAAGGCGGGAGTGAACCTGCGTGGCGGCAGCCGGCGGCCCATCGGCGGCCCGCCCCCGCCGGCCAACATGGATGACGATCCGGACACTCACTTCCACCGGCTGCCCGCGTACCATGGCTCCCTCACCATCGATCCCGCTTCCGGCGCCATCCTCCGCATCACCGTGCAGGCCGATCTCGATATCGACCTCCCCGTCACCCGCGCCGACGTCCTCATCGAATATGGTCCCGTCGTCATCGGCGACCGCCGCTTTATCTGTCCGCTCATCAGCCTCGCTCTCACCCAGGGACTCGCCGGCACCAACGCCACCCTTGGCATCCCGCCGGACATGCAGATCAACGAGGCCAGCTTCACCAATTACCACCGCCTGGGATCATCGATCCGCATCATTCCCGAATCCACCGCAGCCGTCCCCTCCGACACCCCGCCCGCACCGACCGCCGAGACTACCGCCGATCCCAAGCCCCCAGCCGCGTCGTCCAACCCACCCAGCGCCCCCACTCCGCAATAGCGTTTCTCCACCAGGCCAATCCACAGCCTGGGTGCCCCACGCCACGTTCTTGTTTCTTGTCGCGTAGCTCGGAAGCAGTACACCCGTGCGAGCGAATAGCGAGCGTCCGCCCCACCGCAGGTGGCAGGGAGTGCTATCATTCCCGGTTCCATCAATCGATCCAAGCTCGCCGCGCCAGCAACCCCACCGGCAAGCACTCCGTGGAGATTTCGTGTCCTCGTCAGCTCGCATTCTTCCCTCGGGTCTCCTCGCGATCCTCACGGTGGGCAGTTTTCTAGCCGCATGCGCGGCCGGCGCGCAAAATCCCGGCGCCAGCAATCCACCAACACCAGCTCCTGAATCCCCCTACGTCCTCCACGTCACCACGCGCGAAGTGCTGGTGGACATCATCGCCGTGAACGCACACAACCAGCCCATTGCCGATCTGACGCCCGCCGACCTCGAAATCGTAGAGCAAGACAGTCATGCGCACGGCTCTCCCGTCACCATCTCCAGCCTCCGCCTCGTCGATCCCTCCGCGTCCAACTCCGGTCCTCTTCCCGGCAGCGGCTTTCGCATCGCCGCCAATGAGAGCTGCCTGCAGCGCCACACAATCCACTACGAACTCGCCTACCACCCCGGCCCTGAAGGCCTCACCAGCGGCCAGCATCAGGTGCTCATCCGCACATCCCGCCACGGCGTGCGCCTCTTTTATCGCCACGGCTACTACATTGGTGCAACCGCAACTCCCGAAGCCGCCCCACAAAAATCCTCAACCGACATCGCCCGCGAGCTTCAGATCGACGCCTGCAGCCATCCCGTCGTACCGCTTTCCATCTCGCTTCGGGCCTACCGCATCGCCACCGGCTCGCAAGACCAGGTCCGCTACAGCGTCAGCATCGAGTCCGGTTCACTCGACTTCGTCTCTTACCCTGAAAACCGCCGTCAGCTTCAGCTCGATTACGGCGCATGCAACTTCAACGCCGCAGGCAAGCCCATTAACTATATGAGCGCCTCAACCGACCAGGTTCTCACCCCAGTCGAGTACGCGCACGCCCAGGCACACGGCTTCGATCGCCTCTTCGACTTCACTCCACCCGAAGGTCTGGCGATGACCCGCTTCGTGGTGCGCGACCGCGCAACCGGCAATCTTGGCCTGGTCGACGTGCAATTCCCGCTTTCAGTTGATGACCATCACGCCGACCCCGCGCTCATGGAGAAGCTCAATCAAGAGAGGAGGCGGTACGGGCTGGCGGTCATGCAGCAGGCGCAAGCCGAGGCCGAATCTGGCGCCTCGGGTGTGAAACCGCCGCCCTTTCGCTATTACGCCGTGCCACCCCAGGGCCCCATCGGCTCTTTCGGATCAGTCGTGCCCCACCCCGACGCGTTCTGCGGCGACGTGTACGAACTGAAGGCCGGCCTCCTCAGGCTGCCCGATTTCCGCGCGCTCGATCCCATCGGATCCATCTACACCAGCTCGCTTGCGGTGCCCAACCAGGTGTTCGAAGGCACCAATGGCATCCCCGGCGTCACCGACCGCACCATCTGGTTTGGCATCGATTACCATGCCGACTTCTTTGTTCGCACTGCCGGAATCTATAACTTCGAAATGACCTCAGACGACGGAGCCATGCTCGAGATCGACGATGAGAACGTCATCGACCTCGACACGCTCCACTCCGCTCTGACCAAGCCAGGGCGCATCAAGCTCGAAGCCGGCCGCCACACCATTCACGTTCCCTACTACGAAGGCACCCCCTATGGCGTGGCGCTCAGCCTCTTTGTCCGCAGTCCCGGAGAAGATGATTTGAAGCTCTTCGACCTGACAGATTTCACCGATCCCCAGCAGCCTCCAACTCCCTAAGGCCGAATGGCGGGGAGATGTTTTTAACCGACTTCCGAATAGTCGACCATTCAACCACGATTCACGTCCGGCACCGTCTGCTCCACCCTCAGCAATGTCATCCTTGTATCAGCACGAAATTGGGTGCCCCTCATAGAAGGCTTCTCCTCGATCCAGGAAGTCTTGGTCCTCAACCAAAAAGCTACCTCATCCCCGAGAAGCCTTCGTCCTTATACCATCAAACTTCGCCGCGGCATTATCGCGGTTAAGGTGGGATAGATCCATCTATCTATGGCTCTTTATGTTTTTCACCAAGACCTACATACAGTCGCTGAACGCAGCAAAGGATCCGCGGTTGCTTTTGAGACTCTCAACGCGGCGTTACTTCCGAACAGGCGGCCATACATCCACATTGCCCATTCGGCACAATCATCTTCCACCCACAGCTGTGTCATCCTGAACGAAGTGAAGGATCTGCGGCTGCCTTTGAGAGTCTCAAAGTGGTGTTGCTTCCGAATAGGCGACCATCCGACCAATACGAATTCGTGCGGCGTATGATTGCCTGTAACCACCATGGTTCACTACTTATCAGTGCTTCTTATCTACGCGTTGCTGGCTTCTATCGCGAAATTAGCGGGTTCGCGCCAAGCGGTCGTTCACGGGGACACAACAGTGTTCCCGATCCTTGGATCCTACCGCGTTTTGGCTTGGTCAGGAGGGGCATTCTGCGCTCTTGCTGCGGATTTCGATGTTCACTTAGAGGGTCTGCAATCCTTCGGTTTGATCTTCGGCACGATCTCTCTTGTGACACTGTTATTACCTCTGCGGTCGGTTTCCATCTCGCCCAAGGGGATCGAGGCTCCACCTATCCTGTTCTTGAAGAGGGTGATGATCGAATGGGAAATGGTGAGCGCAATCGAATGCCGTTCTTCCTTCGGAATGATCGTGATCCGTGGCTGCAAGAAATCCATAGTGTTCACTCGCTTCAACGCCGACCGTGAGTCTTTCCTACACCTTCTAAAACAGCGAATCAGGCCGGATGTGTGGGCCTCCTGAAGATTGAGTTCCCGGTTCCTGTTGAATGACCAGCTAACCGAAAGTAAACCCGAAAACGGAGTTCTGTCCGGATTGGCGACAATCCGCCGGTACTGCGAGATCGGGCAACAGTAGTCAGCGAGAATACAAGAAAGCCCACAGCGTCAATGCCAACGCAGAGATGACTGTTATACCTTCTATTTGTGCGGTTCCGTGATCGTCGGCTTGCAACGAGGAATTGACGATGAATGAAGTTCAACAAATTGAAGACACAATCGTGACCGGCTCTGATTTGCATGAGATGTACCGGGAAGATTTGCATCTGACGATTCGTATCGCAAAGGATTTCTACGATTTCCTCGTAAAGTATGGTGAGTCTCCCGATGTAGATCAAATCGACTACATGGCGGGGACGATCCGATCCGGAGTGGACGAGTTCTATTCCCTTGCCTACG
>JBEKRU010000126.1:0-16873 GCA_049518435.1 Occallatibacter sp.
TCAGGCCGGCCTTCTTCAACGCCTTGGGAATCGCAGTCACCGGGCCCATGCCCATTTCTTCAGGCAGGCAGCCGGTGGCGGCATACGCGACCAGGCGGGCGAGGGGCTGGATGCTCAGCTCCTGTGCGCGTGCTGAATCCATCAAAACAACCGCAGCGGCCCCGTCGGAGGTCTGCGAGGAGTTGCCGGCTGTCACCGATCCTTGCGCGGAAAAGGCGGGCTTGAGTTTGGCGAGGGCTACGGCGGAAGTATCGGCGCGCGGGCCTTCGTCGGCGGAAAAAAGTGACTCCGTCATTACCGGCTTTCCGGCCTTTTTGCCGGGGACGGACGTGGTCACCGGGACTGGAATCAGCTCGTCGGTGAAGTGTCCGGCGGCCTGTGCGGCGATGGCTTTCTGATGGCTGCGGAGTGCGAAGTCGTCCTGAGCGTCACGGTTAATTGAGTAGTGGCGGGCGACGCGCTCGGCGGTGAGGCCCATGGTGAGCAGCGAGGCGGGGTAATGCTCGGCCATATAAGGATTAGGGCTGGGCTTGAGTCCGCCGAAGGGAAGCAGGCTCATGGTCTCCGCGCCGCCGGCAATGACCACGCGGTCCTCGCCCGAGCGGACGCGCAGATTGGCGAGTGCGATGGCTTCGAGTCCCGAGGAGCAAAGGCGGTTAACGGTGACGCCGGGGACACTGACCGGAAGGCCGGCGCGGAGGGCGGCCCAGCGCGCCATATCCCATCCCTGTTCGCCCTCTGGCTGTGCGCATCCGAGAATCACATCCTCAACTTCAGATTTGTCCAACGCAGGAATTTTCGCCAACGCTCCGTTAATGGCGAGCGCGGCCAGGTCGTCAGGACGGCTGGTGGAGAGCGCGCCCTTGGGGGCACGGCCGACGGGGGTGCGAACGGCGCTGACTAAAACGGATTCCGGCATGGTGGCGCTCCTTGGGATCTCGGCGACTGGTACTACCCCGGTCTCAAACTCGAGACCGGGGGCACCCAGAATTTCTGATTAATGGACGGCTATTGCGGCATTTCGAGCAGGGTCCAGGCGTTCTTCTCATAGAAATGGTAGATGGATCGGTGGTCGACAACGGAATCGGCAAGGGCGTCGTGGTCTACCCACGGCGGGTGATGGGCCAGGCCGGACTGAGCCTGATGAACCTGGTTCGGCGAGGCGGGATCAATGCCCCAGTTGAAGCCAAGAATGCCGCTGGCGCCATGTGCCTGTAGGCGCTTGGTCTCCGGAGCGGATGCGAGGACAAAAGGCTGGTCGGGATTACTGGTGAAAAAGACCAGCAGAGAGACAGTTCCCTGCGCCGAACAAAGGACGGCCCAGTCAAGGGATCCCGGACGTTCAAAGCGGGCGGCGACGACATTCTCAGGCTGGTGGGCTTCGTAGGTCTGGGGAATGAGACAGCCGCGCTGGTTGAGGGTTTGTTGCACCTGAGGGGGAAGGTCGGGGAAGGAACTGACGGGGAGATGGCGGATGAGGTAGGGGGTGGAGCGGCCATCGACGACGACCTGGCCGGAGTCATTGAGTTGGGGGGGGTGGGGCTGCGGCGGTGAAAACGCGGTGCTTTGGCAAGTGGCAGTGAGAGTACCCAGCGCGATGCATGCAACGGAGATCAGACTGAGCTTTGCTTTCATGCTTAATTCCGCAGCGGCTTGCCGGTTTTGAGGGTGTGGGCGATGCGCTCCTGGGTCTTGCGCTCGCCGCATAAGGAGAGAAACGCTTCGCGCTCCAGGTCGAGCAGGTATTGCTCGGTGACGGGCGAGCCGGCGGTTACGCGGCCGCCTGCGAGGATGTACGCGGCCCAGTTTGCCACCTTCTGGTCGTGGGGTGAGGCGAACCCGGCTTCGCCCATGAGAAAGACGCCGGTTTCCATGGCGGCGAGGCCAGCGGTGCCCGGAGCGGGAATCTGTGTGCGCGGCTGCGGAGCGGTGTAGCCGGCTTCGGCAAGGGCGGCCGCCTGGGTTTTTGCGTCGAGAAGCTGCCGCTCGCGGTTCATGGTGATGCGGTCGGCGGGGGCCAGCATGCCAATTGGACGGGCTTCAGCGGCGGAGGTGGAGGTTTTGGCCATCGCGATGGTTTCAAAGACACGCTTGAGCGCGTTGGCCATTTCCGCCGATTGGGCGAAGCGCGAAGGCGGGTCTTTGGGATCTGGAGGGGCGATTGCGACGGCTGAATCGACGGCGCGGAGGAGCATCTCCTTGGTGCCGCCTCCGGCTGGAATGAGGCCGACGCCGGCTTCGACCAGGCCGATGTAAGTTTCTGCGTGGGGCTGGCGGCGGGCGGCGTGCAGGCAAATTTCCGCTCCTCCGCCGAGGGTGAGGCCAAAGGGGGCCGCCACCACTGGGCGAGGACAGAACTTGATGGCTGCGGTCATTTGCTGGAAGCTGTGGATCACGCCGGCCAGTTCGTCCCATTCGCCCTCCTGCGCGGCGAGCAGCAGTTGCATCAGGTTGGCGCCTACGGAGAAATTTTCTCGATCGCTGGCGATGACAAAGCCGGCAAAGTCGCGAACGGCATCGGAATCCGGCTTGAGCACGGAGGAGATCATCGACAGCACGTCGCCGCCGATGGCGTTCTTGAGCGAGTGAAGCTCGATGCAGGCTATGTTGTCGCCTAGATCGATAAGCGATGCGCCGGCGTTGGAACGAATGACGCCGTTGGTGCGGCGGAAATCGGCGACTTTGGCGTGGCCGGAGACGGCGGGTACTGGCTCGAGCTCCTTCGTATCAGGCTGGAAACAGGCACGGCCGTCGCTTGCGTACCAGGAAGACTTGCCGGCTGCCAGCAGGGTTTCGACACGTGGACTGACGGGCAGGCCAAGGGTCTTCATGCGGGTCACGGTGGACTCAACGCCAGCGGCATCCCACATTTCAAAGGGGCCGAGTTCCCAGTTGAAGCCGGCGCGCATGGCTTGGTCGATGGAGGGTGCGTCGGCGGCGACTTCGCCGATGCGGTCGGCGGCGAAATTCCAGAGCGAGGAGAGGAATGGCCAGAGGAAGGCGGCGGCCTTGTCTTTTTTCGGATCGTTGGCGAGAAGAAGCCGCAGGCGCTCGGGGAGGGTGGCGGCGTTTTTGGCCATTTCGAGAGCGGGCAGCGCGGCTTTGGCGAGGGGACGGTATTCGAATGTGGCAAGATCGAGCGTCTGACGAAGTTCCTTGCCGTCGGCGCCGCGGCTCTTCTTATAGAAGCCCTGGCCAGCTTTGTCGCCCAGCCAGCCGCGTTTCAATATCTCATCTAAAACGGCGGAAAAGCTGCCCTGGGTTACGCCTTGAGGAAAGTTGGCGGCGACGTGGGCCAGGATGTCGATGCCCACCATGTCGGCGAGGCGAAAGGTTCCGGTGCGCGGCCAGCCAAGGGCCTGTCCGGTGAGGGCGTCCGCTTCTTCGACGGTCAGGCC
The DNA here is from genome assembly GCA_049518435.1 of Occallatibacter sp. Taxonomy (GTDB): domain Bacteria; phylum Acidobacteriota; class Terriglobia; order Terriglobales; family Acidobacteriaceae; genus Telmatobacter. Next base: position 3,399 of record JBEKRU010000126.1, read on the forward strand.
CTGCTGCAGCATCAGCGTGGCCGCGTTGAACATGACGGAGACGCCGATGCGGTTGGCGATGAAGTTCGGAGTGTCGTTGGCGCGGACTACCTGCTTGCCGAGCGTGCGGTTGGCAAAGGCGGAGAAAGCGGCGACGACGGATGTATCGGTTTCGGCGGTGGGGATAATCTCAAGCAAGCGCATATAGCGCGGAGGGTTGAAGAAGTGCGTCCCGAAGAAGCGGTCGCGATGCGAGGAAAGACCGGCGGCGATCTGGTTCACAGGCAGGCCGGAGGTGTTGGTGGTGAGCACGGCGCGCGGGCCGAGATGCGGGACAACACGCCCGAGAAGAGATGTCTTGATGGCCAGGTTTTCGGCAACGGCCTCGATTACCCAATCGCATTGGGCGAGTTTGGGTAGGTCCTCGTCAAAATTTCCGGGGGTGATGAGCGAGGCCAGGGAGACATCGTAGAAGGCGGCAGGTTTGGCTTTGGCCAGGGCATCAAGCGCCGAGAGCGCCAGCTTATTCTTCACAGCTTCGCCGGCGGGCACCATATCGAGGAGAAGCGTGGGGATGCCGGCGTTGGCCAGGTGGGCAGCGATCCGCGAACCCATGGTGCCGGCGCCGAGTACGGCAGCGCGGCGAACAAGGAATGGAAGTACAACAGCAGGAACAGGCGGGGCGAGTGTTGCGGCCGAATACGTGGCGCTCATGCGTACCCTCCCAAGGGCGGGCTGGAGGGAGCGACGCTCCACCCCGTAGGAACCCTCGAAGCATACGGAAGAGCATGGGTTCGGGTCAAGGTGGCGAACCGCCAATTCGGTGGCAGCTAGAGCCTTTTGCGGAGATGCTCAAAAACCACGTAGCCAATGCATGCGGAGATGAGAGCGATGGCGAAGTTCTTTTCCGTAAGCATGTCGTTGAATGCCCAGGCCAGGGTTTTGCCGCGCCCGTTGGATCGGCTGAATTCGCCCATTAAAAGATTGGAATAAAAGAGAAAGATGATGAATGCGATCTCGATGAGGGCGCGCAGAAGCAGCTTCAAAAGTCGACGGTTGGTGGGGACTTGAGCCATGGAGTGTTCATGTTATCAAGAAGCGGCAGGACCCGGATGGCGGTTCCGCAGGGTTCCGTTGTTTTCGTTGCGGGAAGGCGCGCTGGGAGCAGTTTAAGAAGGGCTCTCCTGTGAATCTAGAGGCCGCCGATAAAGATTTCAGACCGATTTTTCACGACATGAAGGGACGCGAACCAGGTGCCAGCACTCCAGGATCTCCGGATCTCCCACAAATTTGCTTATGCGTTTGGTGTGGTCTGTCTGCTGTGCACAGCGCTTGGCACGGTGTCCCTGGTTGGGCTGTTGCGGATCAATGCTGCCGTCGGCGACATCATTGTGAACAGTGCGCTTCCAAAGATGCAGGTTCTCGCTGACATTCGCTATGCAGTTTCGACGATTCGCCGCACGGATGTTCTGCTGTTGTTGTGCGATAAGCAGGAATGCACGGACCGGTACCTGGTGAAGCGCAAAAAGTACTTTACCGACTACCAGGCTGGGATGGACAAATACAAGCCGATGGTTTCGCTGCCGGGTGAGCGGGATGCCTACGACTCGATTCGACGGAATCTCGAGGACTATGTGGCAGTGAGCGACAAGGCGAGGGATCTGGCGGCATCCGGGGAGTCGGCCGAGGCGGTGAAGACGATCCTTTCCGCTGAGGCGCAGAAGACGTATAACTCGGCAGCCGACACGGTGGAACGGGATGTAGCGCTGAACAACGAAGTGGGCCTGAGGGAGGGTCGGGATATTCTGCGGATGGACCACACGATTCTGATCACGATCTGTGTTTTCATGGCAAGTGTGATATTGCTTTGCGCGTTGATTGGAATGAAGCTGACGCGTTTGATTGCGCCTCCGCTGGCGCGCGCAACCGCGGCGCTCGAACGTGTTGCGAACAAGGATCTGACGGCGAGTGTGGAAGAGGCTGGAGCGGATGAGACGGGCCGTCTCTCGACGGCGTTGAACACCAGCGTGGCTTCGATGCGCGGCGTGGTGCAATCGGTGACCGAAGGTACCGACACGCTTGCTACCGCGACCGAGGCGCTGAGCCAGCAGTCTGCACAGACGCGAAGCAACACCCAGATTCAGGCCGGCAAGATCAGCCAGATTGCCGCGGCGGCGCAGCAGATGACGGCGACGGTCGGCGAGATCAGCCACAACGCTGAGAGCGCCTCCGCATCCAGCCGGAAATCGGCTGAAAACGCGTCCAGCGGCGGGATGCTGATGGATGCAGTCTTTTCGACCATGGAAAAGATTGCGGCGGCCACAACCTCGGTTACGGAAAAGATGACATCGCTTTCCCAGCGCTCGAAAGAGATTGGCAAAGTTGTTCGCGTGATCCAGGAGATCAGCGAACAGACGAACCAGATGGCCCTGAATGCGGCAATTGAAGCGGCACGGGCGGGCGAGCACGGACGCGGATTTGCAGTCGTGGCGGGTGAAGTTCGCCGGCTGGCGGAACGCACCAGGGGCGCGACGGAGGAGATTGCCGGAACCATCCGAAACATTCAGGAGGAGACGCACCAGACCGAAGAGTTGATGTCGCTGAGCCACGGTACGGTGGAGACCGGGCTTGTGGAAACGAATCGAGCGCGGCAGAGCCTGCAGGCGATTATTGAATCGTCGAAAGAAGTGGAGCAGCAGATCCAAATGATTGCAACCGCGGCTTGTGAGCAGACTTCGGCGTCCGCCGAGATTGCCGATTCCGTCAACCAGATTTCGCAGTTGACGACCGCAAATCTGGCATCTGCCGAAGAGTCTTCTGCAGCATGCAAGAATCTATCCGCTCTTGCCAGCGGCCTGGACACGGCGATGCACCAGTTCCGGGTAGGCTGACGTCAGGCCGCACGCAGCGTGTGAACGGTAATCTCCGGAGGACAATTCAAGCGAAATGGGACCCCAATGGTGCCGATGCCGCGGTTGACGTAGAGCTGCATGCTGCCCAGCTGGAATGATCCCTCAACATATTTCTTGCCCCAGATGGGAAGTTCCAGAGCGCCGAAGAAGGGCAGGCGAACCTGCCCGCCATGAGTGTGGCCGCTGAGCATGAGGGCGACCGATTTGCCCGCCGGATGGCTGAGGAGCGTGTCAGCGTAGTCGGGCGCATGACACAGCAGCACGACGGGCTCGTTGGGACGATTGCGGATGGATGCAGGAATGGCCAGATCGGGGTCCGGGTGGCCTTCGATGACATCGTCGAGTCCGGCCAGCCAGATGCGACCACCTGCAAAATCGAAGGGCATGTAAGCATTGCGAAGCACCGGAATGCCGTTGGCTTCGAGTGCCGCAGTCACTTGCTTCGCATCGACGGCAACGTCGTGGTTGCCAAGGATGGCATAGACCCTTTTGCATTGGATGCCGCTGAGGATCTGGGCACATTGGCGTGCGGCTCCGAGGGCAAAGTCCCGGTTTCCAAGTATGTCGCTGACAAAGTCACCGGTGAGAAAAACTGCGTCGGGCTGCAAGCGGTTGACGCGGTCAACCACCTGGCGGAGAAAGTACGGCTCCGTGTATTCGTCCAGATGGATGTCGCTGAGCTGCACGATGCGCATACCGTTCATGCCTGGAGACAAACCGGGCAGATGGAATTCGCGATGCGTGACGTCGATCCAATGGCGCTCAATCTCGCCTGGGTACAAAACCACACCGGCGGCTCCGCAGAGGCCCGCTTGCAGAAAGCGGCGTCGGCCGATAGGCGGCAGAGAAGGGGAAGAAAAATGCGTCATAGTCAATGGTATCCAAATTTCGATTCGTTTGCATTAACCCGGAAAGGACGAAAGTGTTATGGAGATCGAGTTATGTTTTTTTGAACCGCATTCCCGCAAGTTTGACCCGTTCCGGTCGAGGGCACTAGCTTGGAAGAGCAGGGACTTCCGGTTTCGCGCGGTTTCGCGGATCCTGTACAAGGAGATTGGATGCAAAGCAGAGTTCTTCTGTGGTTTCGGAATGGGGTTTTGCCTCTGACGCTGGCGGCGATGGCCTTTGCGGGCGTCCAGGCCCAGGATTTGAAGAGTTTTGAGCAGAAAATCACCACCAAGGTGCTTCCCAACGGGCTCACTCTGATTGTTTGCGAGCGGCACGATGCGCCGGTTTTCAGCTATACAACCTTTGTCGACGCAGGCGATGTGAACGATCCCTCCGGCCAAAGCGGCCTGGCGCACATGTTCGAGCATCTTGCCTTTAAGGGAACCAGCGAGATTGGGACCACAGACTACGCGGACGAGAAGGTGGCGCTCGAGAAGGTGGAAGCGGCCAACAACGCCTACGAGGCGGAGTACCTGAAGGCGGTGGGACGCGACCCTGCCAAGCTGGACGCGCTGAAGAAGGCATTCCTGGAAGCGCAGGCGGAAGCTCACAAATATGTGGTCCCGAACCAATTCACCGATGTGGCGGAACGCAACGGGGCGGAAGGGCTGAATGCCGAAACCGGGATGGACAACACAATGTTCTTCTGGTCGATGCCGGAAAATCGGTTGGAGCTCTGGGCGTGGCTGGAGAGCAGCCGCTTGTCCGACACGGTGCCGCGCGAGTTCTACAAGGAGCGGGACGTGGTGGTTGAAGAGCGGCGCATGCGTACCGACTCGAGCCCAATTGGCCGCCTGGTAGAGCAATTTCTGGCCACTGCCTACGTTGCGCACAACTATGGACGCAGCGCCATCGGCTGGCCAAGTGAAGTGAGCCAGATCAATGCCACGGAGGCGATGGAGTTCCACAAGAAGTACTACATCGGCTCGAACATCGTGGTTTCTGTCGTAGGCGATGTAAAAGCAGCGGAAGTGATGCCGGTGCTGGAGAAGTACTTCAGCAGGGTTCCCGGCGGCCCCAAGCCGGAGGAGATGACCACAATTGAACCTAAGCAGTTTGCCGAGAAGACGGTGACCATTCGGGAACAGACGCAGCCGTTTTACCTCGAAGGCTATCACCGGCCAGATTATCGGGATCCGGATGACACGGTTTACGACGCCATTGGCGACATCCTGTCGAATGGGCGTGTTTCGCGGCTGTATCGCAGCCTGGTGCGCGACCAGCAGATAGCCGCGGAAGCTCAGGGGTTCAGCGGGTTCCCCGGCGACAAGTATCCAGGATTGTTCGCGTTCTACGCGGTTCCGCTACCAGGGCATACTCCCGACGAGATGCGCGACGCCATCCATAAGGAGATTGAGAAGCTGAAAACCGCGGACGTGACGGACGATGAGCTCGCGATGTTCAAGACACGCACGCGCGCCGATTTGTTGCGTGGGCTGGCCGATAACCAGGGGCTTTCGAATAGCCTGGCCGAATACCAGACCCGGTATGGCGACTGGCGCGAACTCTTTACACAACTCGATAAGGTGGACAAAGTGACCAAGGCCGATATCCGGCGCGTTGCCAACAAGGTGTTTGTGGCCAGTAACCGCACCAGCGCGGAGATTGTTACCAACGCTCCCGCAGGCGCGGCGAAGAACGATGGAGGCGCGCAATGAAGAACAGGGATCAGGGATCAGGGATCAGGGATCAGATTGGGTTGCCGCTTTTACTGCTGGTAGGGGTTCTGTTCAGTGCACCTGCAGGACTCAACGCCCAGCAGAATAAGCCATGGGAAAAAATCCCGGTGCCAAAACTGCACGACTTCAAGCCTCAGGAGCCCAAGCGCATTGAACTCAAGAACGGAATCGTCATCTTTCTCCAGGAGGATCATGAGTTGCCGTTCGTCTCCGGGGGCATACTGATCCCGGGCGGTTCGCGGGACGAAGATCCGGCAAAGGCTGGCCTGGTCGGGCTTTACGGGCAGGCGTGGCGCACCAGCGGGACCGCCAAAATGGACGGCGACCAACTGGACGATCTTCTGGAAGCCAAGGCTGCGCATATTGAAACCGCGGGGGACGATGACTCGACCGCAGTGCAGTGGGACTCGCTAAAGGGCGATGCCGACCAGGTGTTCTCTTTGGCGCTGGACCTGCTTCTGCATCCGAAGTTCAATCCTGAAAAGCTGCAACTGGCCCAGCAGCAGGAAGCCGCGGGCATTGTTCGGCGGAATGACGAGGAATCGGGGATTGCGGATCGTGAATCGGCAAAGCTGGTTTATGGCGCGAACAGCCCCTACACGCGGCAGCCGGAACTGGCCACCATCGGCAGTGTCACGGTGGACGATCTGAAGGCCTGGCATGACCGGACGATTGGCGGAAAACTGATTGTCGGGATCGCCGGCGATTTTGACCCCGTGGCGATGGAGGCAAAGCTGCGCGCGGCCTTTGAATCGCTGCCCGCGGTGAAGCCCGAACCGGCACGACACGACGCCTTTCCCGGCCCTGCCCCGGGCCTCTCCTTCATCAACAAGGATGACGTAAACCAATCCGACGTGCAGATCGTGGGTCTCGGCATCGACCGGCACAATCCCGACGTGCCGGCGCTGGTGGTGATGGACGAGATTCTGGGAGGCGGATTTGCGAGCCGGCTGTTCCAGAAGGTGCGCACGGAATTGGGACTGGCGTATGAGGTTGGCGGCGGTTTCTCTCTGGCCTATGATCATCCGGCTGAGTTCCGCGTGATTGTTGTGACCAAGAGTGCGAGCACGGTGGAAGCTACCAAAGCGGCGATCAGCGAGATTGCGGGTTTGAACTCTCGCCCCTTTACCCAGGAGGAATTGGACCGCGCCAAGGACAACCTCCTCAACTCCTTCCTGTTCCGCTACGACACGCGGGACAAGGTGCTTGCGGAACGGGAACGGCTGGAGTTCTATGGCTATCCGGCCAACTATCTTGAAACCTACAAGGCGGCCCTCGAAAAAGTGACGGTAGCGGATTTGACCGCTGTAGCGAAGAAGTATGTTCATCCGGAAAAGCTTGCGGTGCTGGTGGTGGGCAATGGGTCGGAGATCAAGCCCGGGCTCGACGAGCTGAATTTAGGGACGCCGCATCCGATCGACATCACCATCCCGATGCCGAAAGGCATGGGTGGGGCATCCGGTGCTATGGAGAAGCCACAGTGAGTGACGGTACGGAAAGTGCTGCAGAGATTGAGCCGGGAGTACGCTCGAAGCTTGCAGTGGTCATCATGGCGGCGGGCAAGGGCACACGGCTCAAGTCGCGACGGCCAAAGGTGCTACATGAAATTGGCGGGAAACCGCTGCTGAAGCACGTGATTTCCGCGGCAGTCCATATTGCCGATCCCGTCGATATTTATGCGGTGGTTGGCCACCAGGCAGGGCAGGTAAAGGCCGCTGTCGCCTCCACCGGGATTCGTTTTGTCGATCAAACGGAACAGCGCGGGACCGGACATGCAATCCAGAGCGCGAGCCAGGCGATCGCGGGCTACGAGAACATCCTGGTTCTCTCCGGCGACGTGCCGCTGATTCAGCCCGAAGACCTGACCGCGCTGTGGAAGTTCCACCAGGACCACAACGCGGCAATGACGTTGGTCTCAGCCGAGCCAGAGTACCCTACGGGCTATGGGCGTGTAATACACCCATCCGCGAAGTCCAACCCGGGCGGCGAAGTTTCGACAGACCCTGCCGAGGTTGTTGCCATTGTGGAGCAGAAGATGCTGGCGCCGGAACAGCTTTCACTGCGCGAAATCAACCTGGGTTTGTATGCATTTCGCACAAAGACACTGCTGGAACACCTGGGAAAGCTGACCACCGACAATCCGCACGGAGAACTCTACCTGACGGACATGGCCAAGGTTCTGCACGGTGCCGGAGAAAAGGTGATCGCCTTGAAAACGAGCGAACCGGACCGGCTTCTGGGCGCGAACACCATCGCGGAACTGGTGGCCCTGGATGCTGCTCTGCGGACAGCTACCGCCAACCGGCTGATGGCCGCCGGGGTCACCATTTTCCGTCCGGAGACCTGCGTGATTGACGCAGAGGTGGAAGTTGCCGCCGATACCATCATTGAACCCTTTGTGCAGCTTCTTGGCGCAACGCGCATCGGATCCGATTGCCGGATACGGTCTTACTCCGTGATTGAAAACTGCACTCTCGGCGAGAGTGTATTGGTGCGGCAGAGCTGCGTGCTGGCGGACAGCACGATTGCAAACGGGGCCCAGATTGGCCCATTTTCCCGGATCAGGCCGGGTTGCGAAATTGGCGAAGACGTTCATATTGGGAATTTTGTGGAGACCAAGAAGGCCAAGCTTGGCAAAGGAGTAAAGGCCGGTCACCTGGCCTACCTGGGCGACGCCGAGATCGGCGAGGAAACGAATATCGGGGCCGGCGTCATCACTTGCAACTACGATGGCGTTCGCAAGCATGCGACGCGGATTGGGAAGGGCGTGTTTGTGGGCAGCGACTCCACGCTGGTAGCTCCGGTCAGCGTTGAGGACGGCGCCTACATTGGCGCGGGATCGTGCATTACCAAAACTGTTCCGGAGGGTTCGCTGGCGGTGGCCCGGTCTCATCAAATCACCAAGAAAGGTTGGGCTACCGCGCGGCGGGGACGGGATGATTCGAAAAAGTAGCACGTCGCCCCATTGTGCTTCGACCTTTTTGTTTTACGGGTCGAATCCGGGTTGCATGGAGATTTTTCTGAGCGTACCGTCATGACATAACAAGTGAGAAAATGGTACCGGTAAGCCTTGGCAGCGAAGCCGGATTGACCCGGGGCTTCCGAGTTTGGGTCAAGGCTCAGAACGAATTCGATATTCCCGTTTCCGTTTTCCCGGATTCAACGTATCGTTGGGATGAACCGATAATGGCCCCTGGAACATCGAACCGAACAAGAGGCTCGGGAGAGAGGAAAATCGATTCGCTGGAGACTGGGCGGAGCGGAGGGGAAAAGCTGCAGAAGGTGTGGGTCTTGGTGCGGGGCTTTCCGGAACAATCGCAATTGCGGTTTAATAAGTTCATGCTTAAGACACGGTAGGAATGGTTTCGGAGAGAGCGTTGCATTGCAGCCACTGACTCGGCTGGCGACGGTTCACCAGGGGGACGAATTGGCATTGAAACTCGCTGAAATGGGGACACCAGACCCGGCTGCGAACACACGCGCGGAGTCAGACGCGCGCCAATCTGCGCGGACGCGCCGTCCAGCACGGATTCTGGTGGTCGATGACGAAGCGCATGTCCGGTCGATGATCGGCGCCACATTGGAGCGCCAGGGATATGACGTACAGATGGCATCGTGCGGCCGTGAGGCATTTGAGACCCTGGAGCTGAATTCCTTTGACCTGGTCCTGACAGACATTGTCATGCAGGACGGAAACGGAATCGTACTGCTGGAGCGGGTGCATGCGCAGCAGCCGCATCTTCCCGTAGTGATGGTTACGGCAATTCACGACATCAGTGTGGCCATCGATTCCATGCGCCGGGGAGCCTACGATTACCTGCTGAAACCGTTTGAGCGGGAACACTTGGTGAGCACGGTGCAGCGCGCCCTGGAACACCGCCAGGCTATGCAGGAAAGCCATAACTACCAGCAGAACCTGGAGCAGGTAGTGCGCGCCCGGACCGAAATGCTTCGCCAGGCGATGGAAGACCTGGAACACTCCTATGACGTGACGCTCGAGGCTCTCGGTGATGCGCTCGACCTGAAGGATTCAGAGACAGAGGGTCACTCCAAGCGTGTAACCGCTTACACAATTGCACTTGCCAGGGCCATCGGGATCTCACCGGCGGAAATCAAGGTGATCGCCCGCGGAGCATTCCTCCACGACATTGGAAAGATGGCAATTCCGGACGAGATTCTACGCAAGCCGGGCTCGCTGAATTCCGAGGAGCAGGAGGTGATGCGCGACCATTGCACGCGCGGATATCACATGCTGCGCAAGATCCCCTTTCTGTCAGAGGCTGCGGAGATCGTCTATTCCCACCAGGAGCACTTCGACGGTGGCGGCTACCCGAACCGGATCCGCGGGGGACAAATTCCGATAGGCGCCCGAATTTTTGCTGTTGCCGACACACTGGATGCGATTACGAGCGACCGCCCCTACCGCAAAGCGCGCAGCTTCGACGTGGCGCGGGGGGAGATTCTGCGATGTTCGGGGACCCAATTCGATCCTGCGGTCGTCGAGATCTTCCTCAAAATCCCCAATGAACTTTGGCTGGAATTGCGCTCAGAGATCACCGGCCAGAACAAGCGCTTTTCGACCTTCGATATCGCGCACACTCCCGTTCCGCCAGCAAACTAAGCCCGTTGTTCCTCGCTATGAGCAGTCTTGATCTGCGCTTTGCCGTCTGCGGCAAATAGGATGAACCGGTTCGTTGATGGAGAAAAACATGAGCCTGCTTTCCGCTACAGAAATAGCCTCCCACCTGAAATCGCGCCCCGACTGGAAGGTCGAGCGCGGTGAACTTGTGAGAACTTTCAAGTTCGAGACCTTCCCGAACGCAATCAGCTTTGTCAACAAGGTTGCCGATCTGGCCGAGGAGGCCGGGCACCATCCGGATATCGACATTCGATACAACCAGGTAAAACTCACCCTGGTTTCTCACGATGCGGGGGGTCTGACCGGTAAGGATTTCGCGATTGCGGCCGGAGCCGACAAGCTGGCCTGACCGAGTCGCGCAATAATCGGGAGTCGCCGCGGGTGGACGGGTAGGACTATTCAGCCGAATCGTCACCGGAAAACCCAGATTGTGGATTTGGACCGGCTTCCTCTGCCTGGTGCAGCTTTTTTAGGGTACTTCTGTACCACCATGCGGCAGCCAAGCCGCCCGCTAACACTGAGACGGCGGCGAGCGCTCCCAGCTTAAACCAATCTCCCCGTGCTCCAGCGGCTTCCTGGGAGGTAGATAAACTCTCTGGTTCCAAAGGACTTGCCATTTGATTGAGGATTTCGCCCTCCGCGCCTTCCGTCGACGAATAGATAGATCGGCGCTTCTTAGATGCGGCGGTCGGCGGTAAAGTAGCGGGCTTTCTGGGCAACAGGAAATTTCGATTTTTGTATTTGATTTCGATTGAATCTATGCTATGGTGTATATATTCCAGTGATGGAGCGGCAGAGATTGCCCCACCGGAGCTGGAAGTAAGTTGCGTCACTGGCCTCCCGGCACGAACAGCTAGACCGTTCGTGCCGTCTTTTTTTGCCCGAGAGCCGGATGGCAGTGCCCTTGGTGATGCAATCGGAGGTGAAGAGCGCCGGAGCGGAGTCTCTTCTTTGCTGGGTTTAGAATTGAACTTAGAAATTCACTTCGAGGCTCCGCATGAATCGTCGTTGGGTTTTGAGTCTAGGCGTTTTCACCCTTACCCTTGCCAGCTATGCGCAGTGGTCGAACCCGGCTAACGACGTTCCTGCCTATCACCTCTCCGCCCCTCTCAAGGTGTCCACCCTGCCCCCTATTCTGTCGGGAGCAAAGTTGACGGGGGAGAACTTCCAGTATCCCTGGCAAAAGCATGTGTACGAGCAGGTGGCCAAGGTTGGCAATGTGGTGTACCAGCTGCCCTGCAACTGCCGGTGCGACCGGGCGCTGGGCCACACCAGCCTGCGCAGCTGTTTCGAGACGCTGCACGGGACAGAATGCTCTACCTGCGCCAAAGAAGGGCTCTTCGCCTATCAGCAGACCAAGCTGGGGAAGACGCCAACCCAAATCCGCGAGGCGATTGCGCGGCACGAATACGAGTCGATCGACCTGGAGAAGCAGTAGGAACCATCTTCGATTCGAGAGTTCGGCAAGACAGGCCCGGCATCAAGCCGGGCTTTTTTGCGCTTGACATCCGGCTCGACACTAGTTTACTCTAGGCCTTCTTGAAACAAGCCTATGACAAACTCCACCTCTCGCGGCGCCTTAATAAGGAAATTTCCAGCTTCGAAGGCATGTTTGAAGGCATCGCACTGGTCCTCAATCCCGGCAAGACTACAGCCAAATGAGAGGCATTCCCCATGAGTTGGATACCGAGTATCTTCCGTCGCCGCGCCCTTTATAACGATCTCGCCGAAGAGATACGCCTGCACCTCGAGGAGCGAACCGAGCAGTTGATGCGCGAGGGCATAAGCCCGAAGGAAGCCGCGCAGGCCGCCCGCCGCGCCTTTGGGAACCGTACGATCCTTGAGCAGAAAAGCCGCGAGGTGTGGCAGTGGCCCACCCTGGAATCCATCTGGGGCGACGTGCTCGATCCAGGCAGCCTTGGCTATACGGAAGCGCAGGATCGCCAGTTCTATCAGCAATTGCTGGAGCAGGTACGTGCATTGCCGGGGGTGAGTTCTGCCAGCCTTTCAGACAATCTGCCGCTCGGGACCAGCCGCTCTGTTCACGATGTTCATATAGACGGGGTCACCCCGCCTCCGGGACAGAACAGCATTTTTGTTCAGGAAGCATCGGTTGCGCCGGATTTCTTCAACACCATGGGAGTACCGGTGCTCAGCGGGCGCGGATTTTCGGCACAGGACATGCAGCCAGGCTCGGCAACAGTGATTGTCAATCAAGCCATGGCGAACCACTACTGGCACGGACAGAATCCCATCGGGCAGCACTTCAAAGATGGCAAGCAGACGGCGGAGATTGTTGGCGTGGTCAAGACCGGAAAGTACCGCAGTCTCAGCGAAGATCCACTGGATTTCATGTATTTTCCGCTTGGCTCGCAGTCGCAGGAGTTTCTGGTGGTGCGCACGAGAACGGGTGAGGAGGCTGCGCTTCGGGAGATTCGCCGCGTGATTCAGACCCTCGATCCGAATGTGGTGCCGATGGAGATGGAGTCGATCTCGCAGTACATGGCATTGCCATTGTTCGCAGCGCATACAACTGGAGTGCTGCTGGCAGTGTTTGGATCCGTGGCTCTGCTGCTGGCCACCATCGGGCTTTCCGGCGTGGTGTCCTACTCGGTCAGCCAGCGGACCAACGAGATAGGCGTACGCATGGCGCTGGGTGCGGACCGGTTCGATGTAGTGCGCCTGATTGTGAAGCAAGGCATGCGTCTCACGTCGATCGGCATCGCGCTTGGCCTCGTGCTGTCGTTCGTGGCCACACGTGCGCTGGCGGGCCTGCTCTACGGAATCAAACCAGGTGATCCGCTCACTTTTACCATTGTCTCCCTGTTCCTGGGAGCTGTGGCATTCATCTCATGCTACGTTCCCGCGCGCAGGGCCGCCTCAATCGACCCAATGAAATCTCTGCGGGCGGAATGAGGCGCGGCGGGCATTTGGCTGGGCTGTGATTCGACAGCAGGCCAAACCGTCCTGCAACGCTTGAAGAACAGAATTGGCGTAGAATAGATCAATGCAGCACGAGCCAGTTGGCCCGGCTCGCACCTGGCATCCTACCTTGGATGCAGCACGATGGGGGCGTCACGGTTTCGACGGGATCGATTGCGGCTAAGGAGACATGTCGGGGTGTGGGCACCCGTAATCGCCTGCAAAAACAAAGTTGCCAACGATAATCTGGCACTTGCAGCTTAATTAAATAAGTTGCCGTCTTCCACGGCTTTACCTACGGGCTGTGAGCGGACGTCATACAGTGGGCTGGCGGTTGCTTCTCGGTCCGTGTTGTAGCCGCGAGATCATCGGACTAGTTCCCGCCGCATCTTGTCC
>JBEKRU010000127.1:0-16210 GCA_049518435.1 Occallatibacter sp.
CACGGGGCGACACGCGAATAATTCCACAGCTTACACTAAGCTCAGGGGGTCGTGGCTCTGAGCGAATTTCGCGATGTGCATGAGGAGGCCATGGGCCCAACGCCTGAGGAGACTGCGGCGGTGCAGCAGGCGATGGCCGATGTGGAGGCTGACCGGTTTCCGCAGGTGGTGCGCGCGCTGAGGAACCCGAACTTCCGGCTGTTCTGGAGCGGGAATTTTCTATCGAACATTGGCACCTGGATGCAGAATGTGGCGCAGGGCTGGCTGGTGCTTGTGCTCAGTGGAAATTCCGCTTTCTGGTTGGGCGTGGTGGGATTTGTGGGGTCGATTCCATTTCTGTTCTTCACACTTTTTGGCGGAGTGATTGCGGATCGTGTGGATAAGCGCCGCCTGCTGCTGGTGACGCAGACCGTGATGATGCTGCTGGCGTTTCTGCTGGCCACGCTTGCATGGCTGAAGGTGATTACGGTGTGGGAGGTGGCGGCCATTGCGTTTTGCAACGGCGTGGCCATGGCGATGAATGCACCCAGCTACCAGGCGCTGGTGCCGAGGCTGGTGAAGCGCGAAGACCTGACCAACGCGATTGCGCTGAACTCCGCACAGTTCAACATGTCGCGTATTCTGGGGCCAACTTTGGGCGGGTACGCGATGGTTCTGTTGGGGGTGGCTGGGAACTTTTTTCTCAACGGGCTGAGCTTTCTCGCCGTTCTGTTTGCGCTGACACGGATTGACTATCCGGAAGAGATTCCCGCGCGGCACGAGAGCATGTTGTCGAGCTTGCGCGGCGGGTTTGCGTATCTGAATAGCGAGCCGCAAATGCGGGTTCTGATCGGGATGACGGCGGCGGTGAGCCTGCTGGGTTTGCCGTTCCTCACGTTCATTCCGTATTTCGCGAAGATTCAGTTGCATGCCGGGGAGAGTGGCCTTGGATGGCTGCTGGCGGCGTCCGGTTCGGGGGCAGTGTTGGGCGCGATGACGGTCGCCGTGCTGGGCGTTATACGGCGCCGTGGGGTGGTGCTGACAGTTACCGGGATCGTGTTTTTCCTGGCTATCATCGCCTTCAGCTTTTCGCAGATCTTCGTGCTGTCGTTGTGCCTGGCGTTCTTCGAGGGTTGCAGCGGGATACTGATGATCTCGTGTTTCAATGTTTCGATTCAGCACCTATCGAGCGATGAAATGCGCGGACGGATCATGAGTATCTACACAACCAGCTTTCTGGGATTGCCGCCGTTGGGTTCGCTGCTGGCTGGTGAACTCTCACGGCATATACCGACAGGCCAAGCGCTTGCGATGATGGCGGGTCTGGCGACGCTGGCGTTTCTGGGGTTCTTCGCGTTTTCGCCGGCGCTGCGGGAGTTGGATTAAGCACCTACAGTGCGGCCAACGCCACCTGCAGTGGGGCTGGGAGCTCACGGGAGGCTCGCACGGGCTACTGCTTCCCGCCTTTGCGCCAGAAAGAAGGCGCAAAAACGGGGCACGGGGCTTTACGACGATCCCACTCATCGCACGATGGAACTGTGCGATGAATGGGGCACAGCGCTGCCTCAGCTCTAGACGCCGATGGGTTCAGCTTCTTGTTTGCGCAGGGCGGCGAGGCGCGTTGTCTCGAGTTCGCCGCGATAGAACATGTTGAAGGTGTCGAAGGGGATGAGGCGCTTGCCGTCAGGATGCGCGATGTGGATGCAGGTCTTCTTGACGCTGCGTACGTCGAAGGCTTCGGCATCGATGAATTGCACGATGAGAATGCGGAAGAGGTTCTTGTAGCCAAGGTCTTTGGGGATGAGGACCTTGGGCAGGCAGCAGAGCAACTCCTTTAGCGTAGAGGCCTGCGAACTGGGCGAATGATTGGTGGCAAAGAGCTTGAAGATGTGATCGCGCAGGCCGGCTTCCTGCTCGTAGATGATGGTGTTCTTTGCGCCATCGATGAGGACTTCAGGCGGGACCATGCCGGTGAGGGGAACGGTTTTTCCGGCGAGCTTGAGGGCGTAGGCCATGGCGAGCGAGTCTGGATGGCAGGGGACGGGGATGAGATCTTCAGGGCGAAACACGCTGGTCTGTTCGAGGATGCGGCGGCGGACTTCGGTGAGCGTGAGGCGATGCTGTGCGGAATCGAAGCCCTGGACGCGGCCGGCCTGCTGGACGGGCTGGAATGTTACGCCGCGAACGCAGGGCTGCTTGAGGGCGTAGTCGACGATGCCGCCGAGTTCGGTGTCGTTGACGCCGCGGGCGACGGTGACGACTAACGTGGTGGAGATGCCGAGTTTGTTGAGGCGATCGAGGGCCTTCTCGCGAATGCTGCGCAGGTCTGCGCCGCGTAACTGCATGAGGGGATCGCGCTGAAGCGAATCGAATTGAAGATAGATTTCGAATTGCGGCATGAAGTCCGCGAGGCGCTTGGCGAAGTCTTCGTCCTGGGCGATGCGGATGCCGTTGGTGTTGACCATGAGATGGCGGATGGGGCGCTCCTTGCACATTTCAAGGATGCGAAAGAAGTCGGGATGGAGCGTGGGCTCACCGCCTGAGATCTGGACTACGTCGGGGTGCTTCTCATTGCGGACTACGCAGTCGAGCATGGCGGCGACTTGCGGGAGCGAACGGTATTCGGTGCGGTGCTGGCCGCTGCCGGCGTAGCAGATGGGGCAGGTGAGGTTGCAGGCGTCGCAGATTTCGACGAGTGTGAGACAACTGTGCTGCTCGTGGTCGGGGCAGAGGCCGCAGTCGTAGGGACAGCCGTATTTGATGGGGGTGTTGTAGACCATGGGCTGCTCGGGGGTTTTGATGAAGACTTCGCGGGAGCGGCGGTAGTAGTCGATGTCATCGGCTACCAGGACGCGGGCGTGACCGTGTTGAGGACAGCGTTTGAGCATCCAGACTTTGTTGTCTTCGAAGACGATTTTGGCGTCGATGCGACGGTAGCAGATGGAGCAGATGGAGATGGCTATGTCGTAAAAGAGATAGGGGCGGAGTTTATCGGTCATGGTAATCCTTTGGGGGCGTTGGCATGAAAATCCAAAGCAGAAACGCGACGAATAGGGCAGCCGCAGTGGCGAAAAATAGCACCGTAAGCAGGCCCATTGCGTTGGCGTCATTTGGAAGGCCAGCGCACAATCCGAATTCTAAAATGCACAAGGAAGCCAGGATGGTAATCGCCTTGGCTGGAATGCTTCGACGCTTCCACCATCCGGGCGTTTCAGTCATTGGTTTTCTCCGCGAGTTTTGTTCTGCGATATAGCCAGAGAATGAACCAGACCACGCAGGTGAGGAGCATGGCCACTACGTTATAGAAGCACAGGCTCAGTTGGCCTACTAGCAGGCTGAAGGTGCCCCAGCCTTCGCCGGCGGGAACGTGGTGCGCGGTATCCCAGCGCTGCGAAAGCGATGGAGTGACCACGACGAGGATGAGTTGCAAGACCAGTAGCGTCGCAAGCACCAGAAGGACTTTTACTGGGCCGCTTCGCTGTTTCCACCAACTCTTCATGTTGAACTGGACTCCGGCGCTTGGTGTGGGCGTATGCAATGCAGGTTATTCCTGTTTATCGATGTTTGTATCATCCGCGCGGCGATGGTGTTTTTCGGGTTGTGACACTTTTTCGTCGAGGTTCAATGGTTTCAGTGGGTCTTCCATGTCGCTGCTGGACAAGGTGCTGGAGACGATGGCGGAGATCATCCAGACGATGAGGGTGAGGCCCAGGCAGGCCGCTGAGAGGACCATGATGATGAGCGACGGGGCATCGAGGATGCCGACACCGAATTCTTCGGTGCTTTTGCCGATGCCATTCGCGGCCAGAAGATAGTCGAGGCCGCAGAGGCCGATGCCGACCAAGAAGGCGACGGCGAAGATGACTACGATTTTGGCAAATGGAAATCGGTTAACGGGCGATTTGCTCATGAAGATCCTTCCTGGTTAGTGCATGGTCCAGCGTGAGCAAGGCGAGCCCAACCAGACAGGCCCATTGGATCAGATTCAGACCATATACCAGGGGCTGGGGCTTGATGAAGTCGATGGCGAAACGCCAGGCGAGATAGCCGCCGAGAAAGATGCGGAAGCGGGAACCTTCAGGGGCTAAAGCCCGGGACTTTGTGGAGTTGTTTTCGGGACGACTGAAGTCATGCCCTGATACAGTGCCTTCTACTTGAATCCGGGTTAGGACGAATCCCAGCAGGGCAAGAAAGAGGATTTCGTAGAGTTGGACGGGATGGCGGCCAATGCCGTCGCCGAGATCGACGGCCCATGGGAGGGTGGTGGGTTTGCCGTACGTGTCATCGGCCAGGCCGGCGAGGAGGCAGCCGATGCGGCCGATGGCGATGCCGATGCAGAGGGGGAGCGCGAAGAGGTCGCCGGTGCGGCGACGGATGCCGTTGAGGCGTTTGACGATTTCAACGCCGAGCCATCCGCCTAAGAGGCCGCCGACGATGGTTTTGCCGCCGGGGGAGAGGAGCAGGGTGAGGATTTGGCGTTGATGCCAGGCTTGGACTACGGTGGGCCATTGTTCGGCGAGGCCGAGGAGGCGTGCGCCGACGAGTGCGCCGACGGCGGCGGCGGCGAGGACTGTCCAGCGCTGGGGTTCGGCGACTACATCTCCCTGTTTGGTGCGGAGGTGGCGAAAGACGGCGTATCCCGCGGCGTAGGCGAGGGTCTCAAAGACCGGATGCCACGCCGGGTGGGAGCCGATGGGGATCATGGGGGAAGTATATGGGAGGGGGCGGGGTTAGCGGGGCTAATGGAGTTAGCCGCGGCGCGCTTAGAGGGGATTGAGGTTCACGCTATCCCCGGTCCCTAAGTGCGAGGGACCGGGGGCACCCATCATCGTCCTGACGCAGCCGGGCTACGCGACGGGTTGGGCGCAGTGGGAGCAGCGCCGGGCGGCGAGGGGAATGTCACTGAGGCACTCGGGGCAGGGTTTGGTGGATGGCGGCACGGGGGGGATGGGCTTTTTGAAGCGGGCCATCAAGGTGTTAATGGGAAGCACAACGCCGAAATACACCACGCAGGCAACGATGAGGAACGAGATGGTTGCGTTAATGAAGTTGCCGATGAGGATGGGCGTGCCGTTGACTTTGAAAACCACGCCGCTGAAGTCGGGCTTGCCGACAATGGCGGCGATGAATTGGCCGAGGACGTCTTTGGTAAACGAGGTGACGATCGCATTGAAAGCAGCGCCGATGATGACGGCTACGGCGAGGTCGACAACGTTTCCACGCAGAATAAAATCTCGGAATCCTTTAATCATTTCTTCCTCCAACTGGTTGTGATCAAAGCGGAATTGATGGGTATAGCGCGCAGGATGTCTCGCGCGGTTTGCCTCATGGTACACGGGAGCGGGTTGCCGGGGAAATGGTTGCATGTAGGCATGGGCGCCGAAGTGCAAAAGCAGGTCCTTCGACTCACTGCGCTCGCTCAGGATGACAGCTCATTTTCCTGATACGAATTTGTGAAATGGGGCGTCAGGGATAGATGCAGAGAAACAGGACCAGGGCGAGGATCATGAGCTCGGAGTAAAGCAGGATAAGAACACCTGCATGATAGAGGCTCCACTTGGGGCGGAGACAGCGGGCAGTTTCGACCATTCCCCAAATGGCGGCGCAGGCTACGAGGAATTGCCAGCGCGAGCCGTGGAGGGCGCGGATATCAGGGAATCCGGCGAGGCGAAGGCTGACGGCGAAGGCGGCCAGCGAGAGTGCCAGGCCGCGAATGAGCGAGCGCTTACGAAGGCGAAAGATGGGAGTGCGGGGAAGCACCGGTGTCGTGATTGTAGATTGGAAGGGCAAGAGACCCCTCTTATTTCGCCGCGAGTTCCATCTCCTTGAGCGACTCGGTGTAGGGGGCGCGAAGGACGCCGCGTTCGGTGATGACAGCGGTTACATATTTTGACGGAGTTACATCGAAAGCGGGGTTGCAGATGCCGACGCCGTGCGGGGTAAGCTGCTTGCCGCCGTGGTGGGTGACTTCGATTTGGGGGCGCTCTTCAATGGGGATGGCTTCGCCGGTTGCGGTGGCGAGATCGATGGTGGACCAGGGGGCGGCGACGTAGAACGGGATGCCGTGCTCCCTGGCGAGGATGGCGACGTTGTAAGTGCCGATTTTGTTGGCGACGTCGCCATTGGCGGCGATGCGATCCGCACCGACGACGACGGCCTGGATACGGCCGGCGCGCATGAGGCTGGCGGCCATGTTGTCGCAGATGACGGTGGTGGGGATGCCGTCCGCCATGAGCTCCCAGGCGGTGAGGCGCGCGCCTTGCAGGAAGGGACGGGTTTCGTCGGCGTAGACGTGGATGCTTTTGCCCTGCTCGACCGCGGAACGGATGACGCCGAGGGCGGTGCCGTAGCCGCAGGTGGCGAGTGCGCCGGCGTTGCAATGGGTGAGGACGCCGCCGGCGTCGGGGAGCAATGCGCCGCCGAATGCGCCCATGGTTTTGCAGGCGGCGATGTCTTCGTCGTACATCGCATGGGCTTCGGCGAGGATGCGTTGCTTGATTTGCGGGAGGGTTGCGCCGGTGGTAAGGAGATGGCCGAAGAGGCGCTTCATGCGGTCGATGGCCCAAAAGAGATTGACGGCTGTTGGGCGGGTGGAGGCGAGGCGGGCGCAGATGGTTTCGAATTCGGGCGCGAAGTCCGCAGGCGTGGCGGCCTTGGTGTTTTGCGCGCCGAGAGCGACACCGTAGGCGGCGGAGACACCGATGGCGGGCGCGCCGCGGACGACCATGGTGACGATCACGTCGGCCACTTGATCGTAGGTGGTGGCGAGGACATAGCTCTCCTCGAGGGGGAGCTTGGTTTGGTCGATGAAGCTTACGCCGTCGGGGGTCCAGGTGAGGGTGGGAATCATGCATTTCTAGTGTAAATGGGGCGGGTGGAAAGAAGCGCGGCATGGAACTGATTGGTTGGAGCTAGAATGGGCCGATGCGAAGATTAGCGATGCTCTCAATGCGGACATTGGCGATTCTTCTTGTTGCTCTTGCCATTCCGCTCACCTACTCTACGATGAAGGGATATACGTCCTGGTGGTTTCCTTCGAGCGGAAGCGTCATCGTCGACGGCCTCCAAGGTGGATTTGTCCACCGAAATAGTTCAGGCTCCGCAGCTATCGTCACGCTGACTGATGTGCATCCTAATCAGTCATATCTTGTTGGCCCCTGGGGCTCACCTCATGTGGTCCACTGTGGTGGATGGCAAACGTCTCGGTTCTCGATCCTTGCGATCGGCGATGTGAATCCGCCTTGCATGGGATTCCTGGACGACAATGAGATCATCCATTTCGACCTGCCTTTATCTAGAACATTATCTTTGAGGAAGGGGCACGCCGAGTTCACGACTCGATCGGGCAAGCGGGTTGCGGCATCCTGGTAGGTGGATTTTCACGCAAGCCTCCAGAGTCGAAGAGAGATTCATGAAAACCTTTTCATTTTCTGCTGGACTCGGGTTCGGGTGGCTGCGTAGAGTGGTTTGGTTGCTCTCTGCGACCTGTAAGATTGCTTGTACTCGAAGGAGTTGTTCGTGATCGAGCTTCACAAAGTCGATTGGCTGATCATGCTGTTGTACTTCGTGTTTGTGCTGGGCATTGGGTTTGCCTTGAAACGCTACATGAAGACGAGCAAGGACTTTTTCCAGGCGGGGCGCGCGCTGCCGGCGTGGATCTGCGGCCTGGCCTTTATCAGCGCGAACCTGGGGGCGCAGGAAGTGATCGGGATGGGCGCGTCCGGGGCCAAGTATGGGCTGGAGACAGCGCACTTTTACGGCATTGGCGCGATACCGGCGATGATTTTTGTGGGCATCTTTATGATGCCGTTTTATTACGGGTCGAAGGCACGGAGCGTGCCGGAGTTTTTGCGGATGCGCTTCGACGAGAAGACGCGCGCGCTGAATGCGTGTTCGTTTGCGGTGATGACGGTGTTCAGCTCGGGCATTTCGATGTATGCGATGGCGCGGCTGATTCAGGCGCTGCATGTATTTGACAAGTTGTTCTTCGCCATGGGATGGCCGACGGAGTGGATCTTTACGGTCTCCATTGTGCTGTCTGCGGTGATTGTGCTGGCTTACATATTTCTGGGCGGGCTGACGAGCGCGATCTACAACGAGGTGCTGCAGTTTTTCCTGATTATTGCGGGGTTCTTTCCGCTGGTGTTTTTGGGCCTGAAGAATATTGGCGGGTGGGAGGGGCTGAAGGCTTCCGTTCCCATGCAGTACATGCATGAGTGGAAGGGCGTGGCGCACGCGAGCACGAACCCGATGGGGATCGAGATTATTGGATTGGGGATGGGGCTGGGGTTTGTGCTGGGTTCGGGATATTGGTGTACGGACTTTTTGGTGATTCAGACGGCGATGGCGTCAAAGAATATGGAATCGGCGCGGAAGGTGCCGCTGATTGCCGCGGTGCCGAAAATGCTGTTTCCGTTTCTGGTGATTCTGCCCGGGCTGCTGGCGATCGGGCTGCCGACTCCGCATACGAAGACGGTGATTACGCGCATGGCAGATGGCTCGATCATGCACGAGATCAACATTGTTTCGGCGCAGGTGGAGCAGGGCAAGGGATTGGTGCCGGCGAAGATTAACCCGGTGACGGGCAAGGCGATGCTGGATACGAATGGCGATCCGCTGCTGGATTACGACATGGCGACGCCGAACATGCTGCTGCATTTTTTCCCGACGGGGATTCTGGGGTTGGGATTGACGGCGCTGCTGGCGAGCTTTATGAGCGGTATGGCGGGGAACGTGACCGCATTCAATACGGTGTTTACGTATGACCTGTATCAGAGCTATATCCACAAGAACGGCAGCGACCGGCATTACATGGCGGTGGGGCGATGGGCGACGGTGGGGGGGATTCTGCTGTCGATTGGGACGGCATATGCGGCCATCAACTTCAACAACATTATGGACACGCTGCAACTGGTGTTCTCTTTCGTAAACGCGCCATTGTTTGCGACGTTTTTGCTGGGGATGTTCTGGAAACGGGCGACGGGGCATGCGGCGTTTACGGGGCTGATTGCGGGCACGGCGACGGCGATGCTGCATCATGGGTTGACGCTGCCGATGCTGGCGCATCCGGGCATTCACGGGGGATGGATTACGGTTCTGCATACGTATCACAGCGATATGGCGCAGAACTTCTGGACGGCGATTTGGGCGTTCAGCGCGAACTTTGTGGTGACGGTGATTGTGAGTTTCTGCACCAAGGCGAGGCCGGAGGCGGAATTGGTGGGGCTGGTGCATTCGCTGACGCCGAAGCCGAAGCGGCCGGAGAATGAGCTTTGGTGGCAGCGGCCGGAGACGCTGGCGCTGGCGGTGCTGGTGGGCGCGGTGGCGTTGAATATTTTCTTCTATTAGACGGAGAGGACAAGCATGAGTCTCGATTTGCGGATTCCGATGGGGTTGATGTTTACGCTGGTGGGCGTGATTCTGACCGTGTTTGGGCTGGCGTCGAATGGCTCACCGATTTATGCGGCGAGCCTGGGGATCAATGCGAATCTGTGGTGGGGACTGGTGCTGCTGGTGTTTGGGCTGACGATGTTTTTGATGGGGCGGCGCAGCCAGGCGCGGTTGGCGAAGTTGCCGCCGGAGAAATTGGTGGATGGGGAAGTGCGACGGGGACATTGAAGCGGGGGATCGGGACCAGGAAAAGGCAATTTCTGGCCCTCTTGATGGTATGATGGTGACATCATGATGGTACGAACGCAGATTACGATTGAAACAGAATTGCAACGTCGGGCCCGCCAGCGAGCCAGTCAGATGGGTGTGTCTCTGGCTGAATACGTCCGCCGCGTGCTGGCCCAGGATCTTGCTCGTCCTGAAACGAAGGTTGATGTGAGCTGTGTGTTCGATCTCGGATCTTCCGGCGGTTCTAACATTGCCAAGAACAAGGATTCTATGATTGCCGAAGCCTTCGAAACGATGCGCAGCCGAACGCGGCGTTCGAGTAGCCGTTCCCGGTGAGTCTGTTCGTCGATACATCGATCTGGTTTGCGGCAGCGGATTCGACTGACATGGATAACGCTCGCGCCAAGGCGATCCTTAAGGCAGGCGAGGCATTGGTCACCACGGACCATGTATTGGTGGAAACGTGGACATTACTTCACCATCGGCTTAGGCAGGAAGTGGCAGAGCGATTTTGGGAGGGCTTGCGAAGCGGGGTGGCGGCGATTGAGCCTGTCTCTCTGGCCGATCTTGAGGCAGCCTGGCAGATTGGGCACTCCTGGCGCGACCAGGATTTCTCCATCTTAGATCGCACCAGCTTCGCCGTGATGCAACGTCTGGGCATTGAGCGCGCTGCTTCGTTGGACGATCATTTTGCGATTTATCGATTTGGCCCCAAGCTGCGTCGCTCTTTCACCGTTCTTCGATAATTCCTGGGAGTGGCATGCGGGCAGGCGATCTGCCTTCCGATGGGCGCATTCAAATTGCGCGATTGATACGCGCGCAATCCCTATGCCGGTACACTTATAGATAGAGTTATGGCGCGCAGAACGATTGAACATTACGAGATAGTCCGGCGACTGGGTGCGGGTGGCAGCGGGGTGGTCTACCTGGCCAACGACACGCTGTTGCAGCGGCCGGTGGTGCTTAAGATTCTGCGCACGGGATTGTTGTCGGCCGAGCAACTGCGCACGACGGTGCTGCGCGAGGCGCGGCTGGCTTCGGCGATTGAGCATCCCAACGTCTGCGGCATTTACGAAGTAGGCGAGAGCGGGAACGAAGGCTACATCGTGATGCAGTATGTGCCGGGGCAGTCGCTTGACCGGCTGATTGCGAACGGGCCGGCGAGTTTGCAACTGGTGCTCTCGGTGGGCATTCAGATTGCGGATGGATTGCAGGCGGCGCATGGGCTGGGGATTTTTCATCGCGACTTGAAGCCGCAGAACGTGATGCTGACGGATGGCGGGCTGGTGAAGATTCTGGACTTCGGATTGGCGCGGCGACTGCGGCCTGAGGATGCGAGCTTTGATCCGTCGAAGCCCGCGATGGACAGAGGCGCGTCGATGGCGGCGACTTATACGGCGCGCGGTGGGACGATTCGCTACATGGCTCCGGAGCAATTTGTAACGGGTCAGTCGAGTGTGCAGTCGGATGTGTGGGCACTGGGCGTGATTCTGTATGAGCTGGCTTCAGGGCGGCATCCGTTTGCGCGGCCCGAGGCGGAAGACTTCCAGGTGATTCGCGCGATTCAATTCCTTGAGCCGGAGGACCTGAGTTTTATTGTGAAGGGGATTTCGCCGGAGCTGAAGAGCGTGATTGCGTCGTGTCTCGAGAAGATTCCAGGCTCGCGATACGCGTCGGCGGCCGAGGTGCGCGAGGCGCTGAAGACGATTATGAAGGCGCTGCAGATTGAGACCGGGATTATTCCTGGGGACGCTGCGGCGAATCTTCCTACGACCGGCATTGAGGCGGAGAAGCGGAATACGGGGTTTCTCTCCATGCTGGCGGAGCGGTTCAGGGAGTCGGCTGTGGATAAGGCGCCGCAGAGTTCGTTAGTGGTGTTGCCGTTTACCAACCTTGGCGCGACGGAGGTTGCGCCGCTGTATGGGTTTGCGCTGGCGGATGCAATCGCGGCGAGACTGGCGCGGATTCCGGCGCTGGTGGTGCGGCCTTCAAGCACGCTGATGCCGCTGAAGATTGCGCAGATGGATCCGTTGAGCGTGGGGCAGAAGCTGCTGGTGTCGTTTGTGCTGGTGGGGAGTTTTCTGCGCTCGGAGGAAGGGTTCGATCTGAACTGGCAACTGCTGGATGTTGGGTCGCAGAGCGTGCGTTCCGGCGGGGCGATCCGGGTGGCCTCGCTGGATCTGATTGCTGTGCAGACGGAGATTTCAAACGAGGTGTTTGCGGCGTTGCATGGACTGAGCGCGGGGGACCAGATTGATGCGCCGCGGGTGGGTAGTCGCGACAACGTGGGATCGCTTCCGGGGCCGGTGAGCGAGGACTATCTGCAGGGGCGTGCGCTGCTGAGCTCGTTCATGGTGCGAACGGGGGCACGCATGGATTTGGATCGGGCTCATGCGTTGCTTACGAGTGTGACGAGCAAGGATCCGGAGTTTGCTGCGGGTTGGGCCGGGCTAGGCATTGCCGAACTGCAGTATGTGCGGCATGGGTTTGGCGGACAGATTCACGTGATGCATGCGCGGCGGTCATTTGATGAGGCGCTGAAGCTTGATCCGGCTTCGACGGAAGCGAATTTGTATCGGATTTATATGCTGCTTTCGCGTGGTGAGAAGGAGTCGGCGCGGCATGGGATTGCGAACCTGTTGGCGGGCGCGGCGAACGATTGGAACGTGCACATGGTTGCCGGGTTGGCGCTGCGGGCCGACGGGATGTACGAGGAGGCGCTGCAGCAGTTTAGCCGCGCCTTGAAATTGAATCCTGCGAATGCGGCGATTTTGTATAACCATCGTGCGCGCGTGTATCACTATCAAAACCAGATTGAGCTGGCTGGGGACGAGCTTGAAAAAGGGCTGGCGCTGGAGCCTCGGCATCCGCTGCTTCGGACTTCGGCTGGGTATCAGCAGATGCGGTTGGGTAACTTGAGCGCGGCGATCGAGATTCTGGAAGGCGTGGTGCGCGATGATGACTCGCTGCGGATTGCGGTGCCTACTCTTGCGTTGTGCTATGTGCAGGCTGGACAGCGGGAGCGGGCGGCGGCGCTGCTGAAGGACGACACGATGGCGGCGGCGGAGGCGGACAGCGAGATGGCTTATCGGCTGGCTTCGTACTTTGCTGTGGAAGGTGATTCGAGCGAGGCGCTGCACTGGCTGCGAAGGGCGATTTACCTGGGGAATGAAAATTATCCATGGTTCCAGAAGAATCCGGCGTGGAATCATTTGAAAACGAATGCGGATTTCGAGCGGATTCTGGAGGATATGAAGAAGGGGTTTCGGAAGAACCAGAAGACCTGGAAGCGGCTGCTGGAGCAGGTTCCGCCGGATGGGGAATAATCCCGCAAATTGGGGCCAATTTCGCACGAAATGACATCAAAACCGCCTGTTTTTTGACATAAAACGGTGTTTTTGAGGGTGATTTGTTTACTGATGAGTACTGGGGTGGTATTTGCAAGACGTTGATTCATAGGTACTTGTTCGATCCGCAGCCCCCTCCGGAGGATGTTCTTTGTGGGGGGAGGGGTGGGTATTTGATTTTTTGCCCGCCGATTTTCCACTTTTCCGCGCTTCTTTCCGTCCTTTGCTCCATGAATCAGTGTGCGCTCAGTGCTGGTAATTGTGTGCAAACAGTGGTCAGTGATCAGTTGTCAGTGGTCAGGGACTGGAGGGGGCAGGTGCAGTGGTTGCTTCTATTCCCGGTCCTCAAATGCGGAGCACCGGAGCACCCCG
This sequence comes from Occallatibacter sp., assembly GCA_049518435.1. Lineage (GTDB taxonomy): Bacteria > Acidobacteriota > Terriglobia > Terriglobales > Acidobacteriaceae > Telmatobacter. The sequence goes on from JBEKRU010000127.1 coordinate 13,317, forward strand.
GTGGGGTCGTTGGGAAGAGTAATCTGGACCGGGATCCGCTGCAGGTCTGAATAGAATGACCGGGACCGGAACACCCCTTCCACTTTCCTTTTGCCTGGAATATGAATAGTATGTATCTATACGTATTGTTGCGCATCTTCTTTGAGTGAGGTATTACAATGCCGGTCATTAGCGCCTCCGATCTTGCACGCAACACGAGCGCCATCCTGGAACGCGTTCTTACTGGCGAAACAGTCAGCGTAATGCGGAATCGCACTGAAATAGCCCATATTGTGCCCGCCAAGCGAACCATGACTGCTGCGCAAGCCGTCGCGGGGCTGGAAGGAAAGTTAACCCCCGCCGAAGGCAAATCCTGGCTCAAGGACAGCCATGGAGAATTCGATGAAGGGGTTAGTAATCCGTGGGGATGATCTTCGACACCTCGATCTGGGTAGGGTTGGCGAGTGGGCAGATGGCCAGTGAAGCCGTCCTCAGGGCCGCCGGCGACGAGCAGGTCTACATTTCGGCGATTTCGCTCGGAGAGCTGAGCTTTGGCGTCGAATCGTGCAGCGATCCAGCAACACGGATGCTGCGCATGCGGTCTTTACGCAGCTTTGAGCAGCGGCCCGTTCTGGATGTTTCTTCCCTTACGGCGTCCGCCTTCGGCATCCTGGCCGCGTTCATGAAACAGTCAGGCCGGTCGCCGAGGACGCGGGTCAACGATATCTGGATAGCTGCCCAGGCACTGGAGAATGACTATGCTCTGTTAACCGTTAACCTCAAGGATTTTGAGGGCCTTCCGGGCTTACGAGTATCTTGTCCGTGAAGGCTGCAGTACCGAGGCGTGCGGAACGCACGGGCATGACTCAACCTAGACTTCCGCCCGTTCATCACGAAGAGGCTGTGATGAGCGGGGCACAGCTGTTCATCGTTTATCATGGTTTTCCGTCCAGGGATGACTGGGCCACCTGCCTTAGGGTACGCCACCCGCCCTTCCTGCTATCCCATGTCTCAGAAGCGAGACATGGGCCACCCCCAGATTTATCGGTCAGATGTGGGCCACCCGCCCTGATTCTGCCTCTCGTTCTTTGCCGGTAGAACGATGTCGGGAAAGTTAAAAAACATACACAAATCGGCGGAGTTCCTCATAGGAACGGGCGCTGCGCCTTGGGAATTTCGATCCTCCTGACAGCTGAGACTGCTTGAATCGAGATCGGGAGGAGCATTATGCAGGCTATTTCCAATGCTCTATTGCGGCCCAAAAATCCGAGGGGATGTCCCCACTTGTTCGCGGCATCGCCCCTAAGGAAAAATGGAAAGAACGACACCCACAGACAACTAAGCCAAAGAGGGATTGTCGACCACCAACGCGGAACAAATGTAAAGAGGCAAAATGGAAACAAAAAGAGGGCAAGCATATAGCGGTCAAACACCCACTCTTTAACCGACGTGAATTGAATTGAAGTACCCCCGAAAGTCATTACGGCGAACGAAAACGCAGAGATGTAAAGGGCGACGACACATCCAACGATTGTTACCACAATGCCAATTCTAGATGTTCTCACAATGTTTTCTCCTGATCGCTGCCTTCCTAAGGCGGGTGGCCCAGGTCTGGATTTTCAGACCTGGGAGACTCGGCTTCCGAGTTCCTGTTATCGCTTGTCTCCGCATCGAGACACGGGCCACCCAGATTTATTGAACAGATGTGGGCCACCCAACCCACCGTCAGTGTTGGGGCGGTTCGAAGGGCGGGCCATCCGGCAGCTGGTTTCCACGCCGTGCGGCGGTCCAATGGGACTCGATCTCGACGGTTCCAACTTCTCCTGTCGCGTAATGCCGGAAGCTGGACCAGGCCCAATCCTCTGGCTTCTCAACCAGGCCGCGCCGAACCGGATTGCGATGCATATAGCGAAGCTTCTGGACGCGCTTCTCTTCGGTATTCACGTTGAAATCATAGTACCGCGCCTGCCAAAAAGGGCGCTCCCGGCTCTGTACTGAAACGGACAGCTTCAAGGCTTGAATCGCCTTGCTGAGCAGAGCCTTCTTCGGTTCGCTGACAAGCAAATGGACGTGGTCCGGCGTGACGACATAGCCGCAGACTACGAAATCGTAACGGAGGCGCATGGTCTCAAGAGAACGCTCGAAAAGTTCGCGCGCCGCTGCGCTGCCCAGGTGCTCGAATCGGTGATAGCACGTGTAGTTGACGAGGTGAAGGCAGCCGCATTGCTGATAACGAACGAGCCCTTTCGGCATGGCTGCATCTTACACCCCATGTCTCAGAATCGAGACATGGGCCACCCAGATTTATTGGTCAGATGTGGGACACCCGCCTAGGCCAGATGTGGCAGGGGCTAAAGCCCAACTCCCATTTTTGGAGTGTTTTGCGGCACGACTGAAGTCATGCCCTGATTACAAAGCTCTTTGCGACGGAGTCTTTGCGGCTGGTTGACTGTCAGGAGCGCCGCCAAAAAAGCGTGGGCCCGGAGGCCCACGCTACAGCCGGTCAGGAGACCGGCGCTACAGTCCGCTATTTGCTACTTGATGTTGATGGTGGCTTTGAGTGGGAGCTTGTCTGAGGAGCCTCCTACCATGATTGTGTAGTCGCCGGGGAGCAGGGACCAGGCGTCTTTGCCTTCATCGAAAATCGACAGGTACTTGGGGTCGATGTCGATGGATACCGTTTGCTTTGCGCCTGCGGCTAGCTTCACTTTGCTGAATCCTACGAGGCGCTTGGGCGGTTCTTGCGCGCTCTCAGGGAGTGCGGCGTAGACTTCTGTGATTTCCGCGCCTTCGCGGGCGCCAATGTTGCTGACGGTGAAGGAGACTTTGACCTTGTCGCCCGAGGATGCGCCCGGAGTTACGGCGAGGCCCGCATATTTGTAGGTGGTGTAGGAGAGGCCGTAGCCGAAGGGGAA
>JBEKRU010000128.1:0-16084 GCA_049518435.1 Occallatibacter sp.
CGGTCGCTTGGGACGATGATTTCGTTCCATTCCGATATCGCGACGGCGGCCCAAGAATCACGGTCATGCACTTCGATCCTGCATGGGCGCAGAAAATCGGCGGACACGGGGCAGTGAAGGACGTCGAGGTAGCGGGAACTAACGCTGAAGAAAAGTACCCTTTGAACGACGGGGCTTACTCCCGGGAGACCCAAGCTTCCAAGCGGAACATAATGAGATTGCACGCGGCACTGTCAAACCGGTTTCGAAGCTGGCTCAGAACAAGTTTCGGAGTGCGGGCTCAGCAGGAGCAGAGTCGGGTCGATCTCATCTTCAGTCACAAAGGGTTGAAGCATCTTGCCGAACTGAAGGTCTGCTATGGTGCGAATACCCGATCCGCCATCCGAGAGGCATTGGGTCAACTTTTTGAGTACAACCACTATCCGCCTCGTTCTGAAGCTCAGTGTTGGTGGTTAGTCCTGGATCATAGACCGACTGTCACTGACATTGAATACATTGGACTCCTGAGGGAGAAGTACAGTCTCCCGCTGAGCTTGGCCTGGCCGAAAGCAGAGGGCTTCGAACTGTATCCCAGGTCCCCGGACTCGTTGACTTCACTGCGCGGGTAGATTGAGCTGAAGTTGCCCAATGCTGGACTATGTGGGAGTTACCCGTATTTCCAGCAATGACCCATCAGGTCCAGCGCTCCTAACCACCACGGCACCACGCTCGCGGGAGGCGACAACGGGCTCCGACCGTCCTCAAACACCAGAGAAGGCACCTGCTCAGTTCCACGCCGAAGTTGTTCGAGTGCTGAGGAGCGAGCGGATTGAGTTCCTTTGCACTCGACGACATACAAGGTGTTCTGGTCTGCGCTGAAGAAGATGTAATCCGGTTCAGTCTTGTACTGAAGCCTTACAGGCCATGTCGCGTCATGACGAACTGCAACGTCAACATCAACAGACAATGGGGCATCGAGGTAAGTGCCGAGCAAGAACGCTGCCATTCCAACGCCGATCTGATCGGAAAGTAACCCTTTCTGATGAAAGTCTATCTGCTGCGCAGCCTCGCTTAACCGGAGTGGAGGATTGATTGCTCCAGGAGCTGGGATGTCAAATGCCCAGAGATATCTGAAGTAGGCCCACGTCGAACAGATGTCGGCCAGATCCTCAATCTGTGGTGTTGTTACCACGCCAAGCCGATGAAGCATATACGCCGGGACGATCTGTATTTCCATTGTGGGATCGAACGCGGCAACTACAGTTAGATTGGCTTTGCGGGGTGGCGGAGCCTGTTGGCGTTTCGCATCTTTGAGCCCGTGTCGGTGCTGAACTTGTTGCAGGAGTCGTGGAGAGGACTCCACCACGATCCGTCGCGGTGTGGCGAGCGCTTGTTCCCATTCGTCAAGTGTCGGCATATCGTGACTCCATGCGGCTCTTCCCGCTTCCTCGCTCCGCAGTGGCCTCGGTATTCAAGGCCGCGATGTCATTCTCGATCCGCCAGTTCCGAACCTTCGCCCTTGGCCCTCAGCGGCTCGTACAACTTTGCCGGCCCGAGCAGCACGTCCTTCAGCCCACTGCGCACTTTGTCCGAGTCGAGCGCCTGCCTGCTCATTGTGGAATGCGCGGTGAGCGCGTCCATAATTGCGTTCAAGATGCCGCTGGCGAGATCCGGCGAGTTTGAGAACTGCTCCTTGGTGTTGTTGCTGGTCATGGTTGACTCCCTAACCGTCACCGCCTCGCCTTGCCCTCCTGAAACTTGGACCTCTGGCCGAGCTTCAGCATCGTTTCAATCTGTCCCGCGGCTCGCATAACCTGGTAGACGTCGAGGTCGTCAATAGTGGTGTTTTGTTCTACGAAGTTGGTCAAGTACGTCTCAGACGATGATTTCACTGCGTTACGAGCACTAACCAGATAAGCCACTGATTCGGCTTCGAGTTCCACTTGGCGGTGGGTCATGCCGTGCCTATCAGGAATTTGGAGCTTGAGGTCCATGCCCAGATGTCCTAGAAATAGGTGCGCAAGTTCATGTGCGATCGTTACGAACTGGACCGGGGGCTCGTGGTTTTTGTTGATGAACATCCGATAGGTGGGGTGCTCCTTCGGTGTTGCTGGGCGCCTGACTACCTGGATTGAACCAGCTCGCGAGTCGCCCTCATCAACCATTATTGAATAGACTCTTCGGCTGGCCATTAATGAGCAAAACCTCTCAATCCGCTTACTCCCAATTGGACCTTCGGCGTAAAAGCTCCTCACATCTCTGGGAAGACTCCGCCCCTCTGTATCGAGTTCATCGTAGACAAGTGCAACGGGGGCGAACGGCCAGAGAATCAGCAGTGGGCGAGCCTTTGGCTTTGGTGCCCTCCCGAAACGTTCAGCCCAGTCGTGAGCCGAAGCAGCGAACTTCAAGCCCGGTTTCTGTACTTGTAGAAGCATCGCATTGAACGGTGCAAAGTTCGGTAGCATTGCAACGAAGTCAAGGAGATTTTTGTAGTCCTGGCTTTGTTTGTAGAGGCGGGAATCTGTGAACAACTTGTCCAGCAGGGCGCGGGGAGATTCAGCCCGCGAGTTACCATCAGGTTGTGCTATCGCTAAGGAACCTCCGGGTGCTGTGAACAGGCCGAATTGGAGCGCCGCCTCGTCATCACTCGCGGCATAAGCACTGGTCTGTTGGACGTCTTCGTTATTGGCTCCGGGTTGCTCTTCTGGCGCGTCCCCTGAGACGAGAAGCTGGTCATCAGAAATCTCGATGGCGTAGGCGATATCCGAGAGGTCGATGGTTTCGACACCTTCTGGGAATGAGCACACGCTCGGCACCATGCGAAGCGAATCCCGATAGTCGTTCAGTTCTGTAGCTTCTTCTGGAATCGCCGTCCAAATCATGGTGGCAAAGGCTGCATCTCCCGTCGCAGGGGTTTGGAAGTGACCTCCGCTAGCTAATGCCAGTGTCCCTTCCTCTACGCGGAATTCCCACCAATGATCAACTTCGATTTTTCCGAAAGTGCGCCGGGGGGAAGAAACTGACACGGAAGCGGTCACGCCCTGTGTCACATGAGGCAGTCCCGAAATAACGCGCTCCAGTTTGACTAGGGTCACCATCTGCGATGGACGTGGCCTACCCGAACTCATCACTTTGCGGAGGAGTAGTGTCGCGGCCCAAAGCAGTTCCGCGTCTTGGGGTGCGAATTGGTAGCGTTCGCTCAAGTCGGCACCTTCATTACCGGCAATTATGTGTGCCAGTCAAACCAAAACAGGCTGTCGCAATCATCTCCGGTCTCACATATTCTTTCCCGCACAGGCTGACGATGCAAGTTCTTTTCTAGCTTCGGATCAGGACAAGGCGGTCAGCTTTGGTAGCGATGACAGTCAGGAGTTTTGGGTTCATCGTTTCACCAACTTCTGGCGTACCCATCAAAGCGCTCTGAGGAAGTGTCCGGAGACTGTTAAGGCATCGAAGAAGTGCGTGAGGCGCTCGGCAACAGATGTGGAATGGACCAGGAGCCCGACTTCGACGTTGCGCTCCTGCGCGGCTTCTGTGAAGTTCGCAGACGAAACAAAAACGTGCTCATGATCGGCTACCACGCACTTCGCGTGAAGAGCAGCGCGTTTGTGTCGGTCCGAGGATAGAGCCCGGGGGTCATAGAATACCTCCGGGTACCTCTTTCCAGGTGGCCACTCTTCGGATTGGAACCGATGGGCAAACCGTCGAACGATCTCGGCCGAGGTTGACGTGTCACCTGGCCGGCGCTGAACGTCGAGGAACATTCGGACATTAACTGCCGGGCGTTCAGCCATGCGCTCAGCCAGATCATGGAAGACCTTCTGCCCTTGGTAGACCGCATAGCCGGCGATAAGGATGCTCTCCTCAGCATTGCGGAAGAGATCGCTCACCACCACGCTTGTCCCGCGATTGCCTTGACCTACTATCGGGGGTCCGCTCATAACCAAGTCGACAAGATCCCCGATCGAAGGACGTTCCGAAAATGCGGACGACAGCAACTCAAGCGAGTATGCAATGGCTGCCGGTTGTATGTCGGCGTCGGCCATGGCCTGCAGGTTCGCGGCCACGGGGGCGGCCTGGGGCGCAGCCAAATAGCGGCCCAGGTTGGATGCCGAGAAGGGGGCACATAGGCGACCCGTCCGCAGGCTGGAAGCAAGCGTCCTCAGTTCAGTTGCTGACAGCAGCAGCAGTGCTTCCTTCATTGGCAAGTATCTCCGAGAACAACTCTGCACCCAGGTTTTGCACTGTTGGTACGACAAGCGAACGATCCAGGAAGTCGTTCTGCTGCTCACAGCTTGTCTCTGAAATCAGCAGGCAACCATGGCAAGCCGCGCCGTGCAGATAGCGCCGTTCATGCACGTTTGGTGGATCGTGTTGTGCGCAGACAGGATCGTTTGAGCAAAGCATCCCAAGGTCTAACGCGCCCTTCACCACTTCGTGAATCTGTCGCCCCAACTGAACCAGTCCGCCGAGGGTGCCCTCTGCGTCAGATGAGCCGGTGTACAGGAGAACCCCATATCCGATCGCGGGGAAGGCGTATATCCGCTCGCGAATGGAACTCGCGGGGTACCCGCACTTCAGTGCAACCGCGGTAAGCAGGAGGTGCGAGAAGGAGTGCATCATCAGGTAGGCTAAGTTCGGAGGCTGACGGTTTGTCGTCGAGTGCTCCTTTCGCCAAGCTTCAAATCCTCGTCCGAGCGCCATAGCACGGGCATTGACTGTGGCCTTCTCCATCCATTTCTTAATGAAGTCCGCGCTGAATTGCAGGAAGATTCCTTCCCCTCTGTTTTCGAACGCTGGAAGCCAGGAAACCTCTCGTGCCAGAGCCGCCCGCTTCACTCCAATGTCCAGCTCACCTTCAGTATCTGGCGCAGCAGATTCAAACCGGGTGAAACCGACCTGGGCGACTACCTCTCGCAGGCGGTGCACCAACACAACTCGCTGGATCGGCGCCATCCACGGCTGATCCCAAACTTTCCGCGGCAAGTTGCGAGCGTAGAAGACGCCATCCGGGCGGTCCTCCCCGATCTCGTCCTTCGCCGAAATCAGTGTTTCCAGTTCTGCAACCTTGACCGACTTGTCTGTCTTTGTACCCCCGAACTTCCTCGACTCTATTTCCGCGTAAACCTCTTCATTTGAGAAACCATCGAGCGCCTCTTTTACTGCGGCCTTCTTTCTCTCATATCGAAGCTGATCAATCTCCTCAACCGCTTCCAGGTAGTTCCATATCCGATCCACGGTCTGGGTGATCGCCTGGTCCCGGTCCGGGAGCGAGATCACGCTCATGAGTTGCGGGAAGTAAGCGTTGGATGCGGAACGGATCAGCAGTCTGCTCGGCTCACCGCACGTTTCCTTGGTAAATGCTCCCAGCCATGGACGAGAGCCATCGCATGAACCAAGCGCACGGTTGGCGAGAACCGCCGCTTGTGCCATGCTACGTTCTGCCTTCCCACACTCGCATCGAACCCACACTTCAGTCAGGTCACCGCTTGTACCCCTCTCGTCGATGTAGAGCTGGCGCCCCTGTTTGGCGCAGTCCGAAGGCCCATTGTGCGTGAAAGCATACCAGTCGATGTCCCCGATATGGCCGGCTCGGCAGGCCCGGACAAAACGGACAGGCACAACTGAGCGCTTCTTCTGATCTCGATCAATGAACTTCCCTCTGGTGAGCGATTTCCGATGGACCAACAGGCGAGTTCGGGAACTGCCACCATCCTCTGTCTGTCCGGCTCCCTGAACGATGAACCATTCAGGAAACTGGAACGCGACTATCCCCCTCGGCGGAGCTGTTGGATCATCATCCGCTGCCGGCGGCGTCTTCAAGTCCACCGACGGAACGCCGAGAACCGCCGCGAGCTTGCGGCTAAGTCGGGGCTCGGAGATCAACTCTCCACCCTGTGTCCAAGCGTCGAGTCCGGCAATCAGGACGGAATGGTCTGGCAGATCGACCATTGATCCTGGTCCGAATGTCGTCACCAACTGACTCTGTCGGATTTCCCCCTGCGGCGGCTTCACGGCCCGGCTCATAGCTCATCGTCCTCAAGGTCAATGTTGTCGAGGGTCTTCACCCAGATGTTGACCGCTGCTTCCACATCACGGAGCGAGCGATTGGCACGGAACTTCATCTTCGGATTCGTAGGAGGAAGACTCTTCAACTCGGCGCTGAGAAAGTCATACAAGAGCGGCTTGGCTCCGCCTGTCTCCTGGGGGTTGTACTGCAACCCGACTCCATGCAACTGGTAGTCCTGCGCTTCCTTGGACCACGAGTCGAGAAGGTCATTGCATCTTCCTCGCACCTTGAGGCGCAGACGATCAGGCTCATCCTTCTGCATATCCTTGGAATGGTCTTGCGCTCTCTCTGCGATGGCCTTTACGAACTGATCCAGATTGGTGCGCTCGTTCAAGACCTGCATGGCCCCCAGTGGCGGCGTCATTGGCCGATGTGCCTGCCTGATCAGTCCAACCAAGGTCGCTGCGAGGCCCTTGTCCAATGCCCGCGGAGAGAATGGCGTAACGCTCGTCGCTTCCACGCTACGGTAAAACGTCTCGTGGTACGCGGCGAAGCGCTCGTAATGCGAGCGATCCCGAGGCTTGTGGACGTTGAGAATTGTCACCACCAGGCCGGGCCGATCCGCATCGCGGCCAACACGGCTCGCCGCCTGGATGTACTCCGCACTGGATTTGGGCTGCCCGAACACCACCATCAACCCAAGCCGCGTGATGTCCAAGCCAACCGAGATCATGTTCGTCGCGATCCCCACATCCACATGCTTGTCGTCGCTGAACGGCAGGGCCAGCCGCCGCTTTGCCTCCGAGACTCGAGCGGTGTCAACCCGGCTGGTCAGCTCAACCGGCTCATATCCAATTTTCCGGCGATCAAACAGTCCTGTTACTTCGCCTTTGCGCTTTCTGTCGGCGTACCCCTCAAGCCGGTTCCGAACTTCGTCTTCGATCAAACGCCGCGCACCGCCAAGTTCACGCAAGCTGTTGAAGTATCCCAAAAGTGTCAAATACGGATCAGCGGAGGTGAGGGGTACATTGCGCTTTTTGATCGCGTTGTGCCATTTCTGGCCCGCCCCGAGGAGCGCCAAATACACGCGCAGCATGGCGACTTTCGGACTTCGACCCTGAGCCGCGACACCAACGTACAGGCGGGCGTTGCGTTCAGTCGATGGCAGCGTCTCGGCAAAGAATGAGTCCCGCCGATCAGGTCCAGGCGGCGGGAATATGTCCACGACATTCCGGCTGAACAACGCCCTGATCTGTGTCTCCGCACGCCGTACCGTCGCCGTTGAAGCCACAATCTTCGGCTTCACAGGCTTGCCATCCTTCTCAACAACGCAGAGTTCATCCAGCGCGGACTCATACAAGCCCACCATCGTTCCCAATGGGCCGGAGATCAGATGCAGCTCATCTTGGATGATCAGGTCAGGCGGCTGCAGACGCGGCACCGGCAGCTTGTTCCCCTTTAATGGATCGCACGGGCCGTAGAACCCACCCTTATCGCTGCGTTCAACTCTTCCGAAGAATGCGCCGACATGTCCGGTCCACGGGAGAGCCGCGAACTTGTCTACCGTTGCAATCAGGAAGCATGGAAGACGCCGATAAATGGGCTCATCTACCGCGAGGATCGGCAGGGGTACACCACGTCCAAACTTGCAGTCTCGATTGATGCAGGAAACTCTCAGGTCCGTCGGATGGTTGTTGTTTGGAATCAGCCTGAACGACAGCCTGCTGAACTTGGTCCCGCACCATGGGCATTCTTCAAGCGGAATCGGCGAAGGCTTATGGTCGTCGTTCAGGAACCGAATCGTCCTTGCGCGGGCCGAGTTCTGATCGGTTTCGCCGATCTTACCCATGCGGTTTGGGGTCGCCGCCCGGCCCACCCACAACCCGATCTCAAACGGCCAATCGCCGAGCTTCTCAACATCGTTCTGTCGTTCCAGTTCGAGAGCGCATATCAGCGTCGCGGCGCGGCTGAGTTGTTCAAACGTCAGCAGGCGCAAGGTATATCGCATCAGCACGCTCAGCCCGGCAGAGGTGATCCCAGGATTCCGCAGCCGCCTCAGCACCAGGGTGAAGGCCGCCAGTCCGAGGTAGGCTTCGGTCTTGCCGCCACCGGTGGGGAAGAACAGCAGGTCCACCACTTCCCGGTCATCGCAACCCGGCTCGGCAATTGATCTCAGATTCATCAGAATGAAAGCTAACTGGAAGGGCCGCCACGCAGGGTTCACTTCGCCGTAGGGCTTTCCCTGCATTACGCCGAACCGGCGGCGGGCTGCTTCCGCCATGCACTTGTTGGCTATCCGGAAAGCTTCCAGGCAGTCCGGTGTCGCCAGCAGGTTGATCCCGCTCTCAATGCGGTTGGCGGCGACATTGGCTCTCAGGACAAGTTCCTGCCCTGTTTTGTAGCGCTTCTCTGGGGATTTGGGGACCTTCGCGGCTTCTGTCTTGATCCACTCCCTGTACTGATCCACCAACGGACCGAGCTTCTGCTTGGCCTCAGCGCCATCCTTGAGGACGCCAAGTGCGTCCATCGAGCGTTCAACACCGGGGATGTCTGCCGCTTCCACCTTCTCTACTTCGGCGTCTGGAATCCAGCAAGTGCGGACCAGCTTGCAACAGGTGCCATCCTCGCGGATCGCTTCTGTGGCAACGTTGTGGCCCACGGAGTATTCGCCGTCGTCTCTGTACTGGAGATCGGCAACGCTCTCATCCCAGTCGTCGCTGGCAATGCCGCGCAGGTCCGGGCGGCGAAGAAACTCAACGTCTGCATAAATCTCAAGCTGTACCTGGAAGGCGAACGCTTCGTCGCGTTTATCGTCTGGAGCTTCACGCCGCCGATTGACCACAAAAATGGATACGGTGCGAGCACCGGTCGGGACGTCGGCTTCCATGGCCAGCATCCCTACAGGGCGAGATAAGTAGGCAACCACCAAGCCATCGCTTTGGGGTACATTCACTTCAAGCGGTTGGTCGGTAGCTTTGGTCAGGTCGATCGGAACCACCTCCTCGCGTGGTGTCCGAGCCCATTCTTCTGGTAGCTCCTTACCGCGCTGGTAGTCTCCCCACCGAACAATGACTCGCATCCCCTTGGTTCCTGCCGGCACAATGATGCTGGCGCCGATAGAGGACGGGAAGTACCGTGGGCGGGCAGAAGCTTTTTCCGTGGGAACATCTTCGTCCACAGCTCCGCCGCCCCCAGCCTGGTCGAGATCATCCTCGGCAGTTTCGTCGGTACGCTGCTCGGCCTTTGCTCCCAGGGGTACAAGGAATCCGGTCAGGTACCACCGTGAAGGCGCCTGAGTCAGCACCTCGGTAGGATTGCCCAGAGTAATGCCGGGACCGACCAAGTCCAGGCGGAGGGCTTCCACCAGCTTGCTGCGCACTTCGACAGAGGTCATCTCTTCAGCCATCGCTTATGCTTCCTCATCCGTTGCACTGAAAAGAAGCCCCGGCGAGTCCGCGCCCTCGCCCTTCCGACTGCTTTTCTTTATGGGCCTCATGTTCTCATCTGCCCATGGGCTGTTGGAAGGCTGCTCCGGCATCAGTATCTGACCTTCTTCGACAGCACGCTGGCGATTCAATTCGAGCAAACGGGCCAGCACCTCGTCGTGGATCGCCTCGGGCCACTTGTAGCGATACTTCTTCTTCTTCGGCCGGCCGTTCTCGTCCTCGTCTTCTTCATCGTCGAACTCCAGGATGAACTCGCAGGTTGGCTGGATGTCCTGCCAGCCGTAGGCATCGAGAACGGCGCGGTCCATGGCAGCGTGCAGCTCGCGCAGGCGGACGATATCGGGCGAGTCCTCGTTGGGATCGTGGAAGTGGTTGTAGGTCTTGGTGAGGCCTTCGTTGTTGCGGATCATCAGGTCGGCGCGGAACTCATAGTATGTCTTGCCGACTTGCTCCAACGTTGCATTCGATTCATAAGCTACGGGAAACGGGAAAGTCTCAAAACAGTCTGAGGGGGTGTAGCGCAGGTCATCCTTCATGGACGATCCAAAGAATCGCGCCCATACTTCATGTTCGCTAGACTGGAGAACACAGAATGCGGCATGCCTCTGAATGGGAATCACAGCGAGCGCGTGGGAAAAAACGGCTTGAGCCGGCAGAAAACTAAACGACAGATCTTTTGAATGTAACGTCGTACTTAGGACTTTCTGCAAACCCCACGAAGCTCGTGCGAGGTTCGATGCCGGTCTGGCAAACATCCACCAGCGTTCTGGATTCACAATAGACCCTTGGGTGAGTCTGATTGGCTTGACTCTTTCCTCAACAATTCTCAAAAGGTCCGGCCATCGTCGAGCCTCTTCTTCGTTCATCTCTCCGAAATTGATAACATAGCGTTTGTGAGCATGAGTCGGGCTTGTGTTGACCTCTTCGCCGCCAATGTATGGAAAGATCAGATCTTGGTTATGTGGATTCAATTCTATTAAGCGTCGCATTTCATTAATCGAAGATGCGACCCCTTTACTATCTGTGTCGTCAAAGGTGAAACCCATACCAAGGACGTAACTACCTACAAAACACTTGTCCATGTTCGTCCCAAGTCTTGCCGGATCTTCGTTCACGCCAGCGTGGAAAAGATATGCTGTAATTCGATCTGCATTGCGGCCGTCCAACAGGTAGGGACGGGCCACTTCTCCTCGGGAAACGTGAATGACGCTAACAATCACCGCCGCCTCTCCTGGCCACCTCAAGCGTTTCGTCGCGCGGTAGATGATGCCGCCGTGGTGACATATCCAGCGAAGACCCGTCGAGCGCGTGTCGCCCTGCCCAATAGTATTTGTCGCGATCAGTCCAAAGCAGCCCTCCTTCCGCAGGAGATTGAAGCTGCGCCTGAAGAAGTGCGCGACGAGGTCGGCGTTCCCATGGGATTCCTCATGAATCGCCTTGAGCCAATCCGGGTAAGCATCCTGTGTTCCCGCGATCAACGTGTTCTTGCCCGCAAACGGCGGATTCCCCACAATGACATCGAACCCACACTGCGGCTCTCCGCTCTCATCGAGGCGAAATACTTCCGGGAATTCCAGCTCCCAGTGAAACGGCCGAATCCCCTTGGGCCCCGCGTATAGTTTTGCAACTGCCTCCTCGATCTTCGCGTTGCTTTCGAGGTCAATCACGCTGCGCACGGTCTTTTCCGTCAGGTCGCGCAACCCCTCCCGCACCGCTTCGCGCGCCTTCGGTCTTTCAGCCGAAAAGAACGCCGCGATTGCGGTGTCGCCAATGCGCCGCAACCACCCGAGGTCCTCATCCACCGCCTCCAGATGCTGCTCCAGTTGCGCATAGGGAATCAGGTCGCGCGCATCCAGAATCCGCTGGCGGTATTCGCCGATCTTCTTGAGCCGTTTCCGAACCGTGTCCTCAAGAAAGCTCTGCTGCGCGTCCGCCTTGTCCCAGTGGAACGCTGTGATCTGCTTGCGCGAGAGCCCCACGAGCGAATCGCCCGAACGCAACGCGTGATCAAGAAACGTAAACGGATGATCCTTGGCCAGCGTCGCCAGCCACAGCGACAATTTGGCGAGGTCCGTCGCCATCGGGTTCTTGTCCACCCCATACAAGCACCGCTGAGCAATCTGCCGCTGCGCATGAAGCTCCTCGTCTTCATCCGGCGGCAGAATAGGCCGCTCGTTGTGCGCGTTCCAAGCACGGCTCAGCGCATCCCCAAGTTGGCGGCAAGCCTCCACCAGAAAGGCTCCCGAACCCATCGCGGGGTCGCAAACCTTCAGGTTGAGAATCTGCGCTGGAGTTGGGTTGTCTCCAAGCTGTTTCAGAACAGGAGCCAGCGCTGCCTCAACGATGGGGCCGGTCAGGCTGCTGGGCGTGTAGTGGGAACCGCTGCGCCGCCGCTCATTCGATGGCTGGAAGATCATGGCTCCCTTGGCCACAATGCCCGGCGTGACCGCCGATGCGATCTTCTTCTCAAGCGCCGTCATCAGGTCATTGATGGTTGCCGCCGACTTGAGCAGATCGACCGCTTTACCGGTCAGCTTCTGGTCGGTCTCGTCGCCAAACCACTTAACCCGATCCTTGGCCGGGGTGGCGAGCAACGCGTCCAAATTGATGGTGGTGGGCGCACCATGCTTCTTGGCTGCCTTAATGGCGATAGACGGACCGGAAGCAACGTGCAGCTCGAAGCCCATGATGGCCTCGTATACGCTGCCAATCTGCTCTACGGCCAGGGTGCGGTAACTGATGCGCTCGCCATCCAGAAGCATCAGCTTTGACAGCACGCGAAACAGTACCCCATCCGGCACTCGCGGGATGCTGACCCCATCATTCGCGGCAATGCGGCCCTCAAGGAAGAGATACCGGTCCGGGTCGAAGAGGTACCCCTCGCGAGCGGGAATCTTCAATGCCGCGTGGCTCCCGCCACGATAGATGAGCCGGAACAGCGTAAGCAGTTGCGCCCACGCACCATAGCGCTGATCCATGGTGTCGGGGTACCGCCCATCATCGATGCGCAGGCGTTCGTAAAGCCCGGTGATGGAGTAGTAGTTGGCGAAGACGGGGTCGGTAGAGAGTAGGCCGCGATCCTCGGCATAGAGCACGAAGACCATGCGCAGCAGCGTGGTGAGCAACCCACGGTAGACGTGGTCGGGATCCTTGGCCAGCACATCGCGCAGTAAAGCTCGCTGCGCCTGATCGTCGGCAGCCTGGAATCCACGCAGAAGTTCGTAGAGCGCCTCAAGCACCTGGCTGGCAAGCTGCGTGGAGACGACGTTCTGATACTTGCGGCTGTTTTCCAGGATGGCGGGTAAGCGCTCCCGCTCGCCGACGCTGTAGAGCCGCTCAAACGAGAGAAGCATATGGAACGCCGCGAAGATGGGTCTGCCGGCAACCTTCACCATCTCCGCGAGGTTGAAGGTGATATACCCGCTCAACTCTTTTTCTGGAGCGTAGACCAGCCGAATCTGCCGCCCATTGAACAGCAACCCTATCGAGACCCGCGTCTGCCGGAGCAGCCGCTCGAACTTGGCCTGCGGGCTTGCCTGCCAATGCCGCGAGTCCGTCTCGTCAACGGCATCAAAGTCGATGCCCATGGGAAGAACTTTGACCACCAGAATCCACTCGCGAGCACCGGGGGCCGGCTCGAACTCCCGCAAGGCGTGCGAAGGCCGTAGGGTCTCGTTGTAATCAGGTAGGGGTACTTCAAGATTTTCAGGGAGTTGCGATTCGCCAGGGGCACCATAGAGATCGCTCTGCGACCAGCCAAGAACGGTCTGAGCGAACTGCGGGAAATCCGCTACCTCTGGGATTGGCTCGCCATCGCTGTCGGTGGGGAGTGATTCGATGAAGTGGCGATGGTCGGGCTCCACGTTCTGGTTGATGCGGACATTCGCGTCCAGCATAGCCGGAATGGAGACGACAAGACCCACTGGCTGGACGTACCCCAACCACTCTTGATGCGCGAGAACTGCAGGGTCTTTCGCCATGATCTATCTCGAAGTCGGCCACAGGTACACGAGGCCGACGGGTTCAATGCGCTTGGCACGGACTTCATAGAGAGCACGGATGCGCTCCGGTTCTGAAGTCAGTTCGGTTCGGAGAGCGATCAGTCGTTGGTTCCAATAGCGGCGGTTCGACTCAAGCTGACGCTTCTCATCATCAGGGAAATTCAGTGTCAACTGCGGGGACCGGTCATGACGCTCGATCGTACCCTCAATGTGTTTCTGCTGCTGCTCAAGGATTTCCCGCATTGCCTTCGACTCCGTCGCCGCCCTTTTCTCCAGCAACGCGACGGCATCGCGGGCGTACTCCTCAGCCCGCTGTTCCAAGTGCGGGAGCAGCTCATGGACATCTTTGGATGCTGCGTGCTGCAACTGCTTGAGGATGACGTCTGCTACAGGCCGCTCATGCTTTTCCAGTAATGCGGCATCCAGCAGGGTCATCGTTTTCGTCTCGGCTTCCCGACTGTATGGCGTCAACTCACCGCGTCGAACAGCAGGGTCGATCCAACGGGCGGTAATGGGCACAAGCTCCTCATGCAGCCGCGCCGCGCCGGGGCCATAAAGCGAGAGACGGCCAATGAGAAGAACGCGGGGTACTGCATCCGCGGTGTGTGCCAGACACGCCCGCGAGAGATCATGGTGAACAAATCCCTGGGCGGTAAACCGGGAAAGGAGCCGTTGGACGGCCCGCTGTTCCAGGTGCAGTTGTACTACTTCATCCGTCACTACGCCGGGGTCCTCAAAGACCACGGGTCGGATCGGGGAGGTCCGGCGCCACTCCCACAGCTTCTGATCGCGGGGCCGAGGCGCTCGCAGGCTGTCCATAGTTTCAGCCCAGGTTGGGTCGGCGCCCTCGCGCTGGTCCATGGCCGGGAAGATGCACTCGCCACCGTCTGGATCCCTAGGTGAGGATTTCAACGGATCGGCGCCGAGAATCTGGAGGGCACAGGAAATGGCTGAGCGGAAGTGGTCCTTCGAGAACGCGATCGCCTGCTGGGAGTTCTCAAGCATCGTACTCAGCTTTTCGATCTGCTCGCGCAGTTCGGTCTGGCGCTCCCCGGCGGCTTCCAACTCCTCCTCCACTGCGGCGCGGCGATCCTCCTCAAGGTCGGCGGAGTCGATCTCAAGTTGAAGCGCATCGATATCGCGGCGACGGATGCCATTCTTCATCAGAACATCGAGACGGCTGTCGATCACCTGAGATAGGCTGCCGAGTTCCTCTCGGATTGTATTGGTCTTATTGACCAGCGCCCTGAGTATCCGATCCTCTGGCCGTTGCTTATAGAAAAAGTAGCGGCAATACACGACTGGATTAGGTTGCAGCTTGCGGTCGATGCGGCCATTCCGCTGCTCCATGCGGCTGGGGTTCCACGGGACATCGAAATGGAAGATATTCCAGCAATGGGCCTGGAGGTTCAAGCCCTCCCGCGCAGCGTCTGTCGCTATCAAAATGCGGAGGGGATGCTTAGCTGGATCGGCATTGAACGCCGCCTTGATCACCTCGCGCTCGTTGACGGGCGTTGGCCCGTGGAAGATCGCGATGCGCTCGTCAGCTCGATCCGCGCCATAAAGTGCGGCAGTGAGCTGCTGTTGCAGGTAGCGCTTCGTGTCATCGTACTCAGTAAATAGGATGACTCGGATGTCGTTCCACTTGGCGCCTGGGGTCGAAAGGTCGGGACACATGTTGGCCTTGATCCAACCAATGAGCTTGGTCACCCTCGCGTCTGGCAGCGCCCGGCTGGACTCGGCCAGTTCAGCCATTGTGTCCAGGAGCGTCTGCTCCTGGGCAAACTGCTCGCGGGCTGCATCGGAGTTGTTCGAACCGGCTGTCGCTGCAGTCACCGCGGCGATCTCGGCCTCCTCTTCGAGGCCCAACTCGATTTCTGAGAGCAACGCCCGATCGTCATCCGAACCAGTACCCCTACCCAACAGCTCTACCCGATAGCCGGGAATTACAGAGGACGACTTGCTTTGAGTCTGCAGAGCCTCCCACTGCCGGTGAACCGTCCTCCGATGAACACGGAGTGTCCTGGCAAAGGCTTCGATTGACGAAAAGAGTCGCTGCTGGAGCCCGCAGATCAGCAACCCCGAAGCGGTTTGCACCTTCCGTGCCTCAACGCTCAGGCGCTTTTCCCGAAGCTGGCGGTACTCGTCGAGCAGTATCACGAGTCGCAATTCCGCCGCATTGCTTGGTACCCCGTCGATTTCTTCCTGGACAACTTCGCGCTTCGGGAACCCGCCGACGATCTCTCGGAGGTCTTCCTTGATCCGGCGCACCATCACATCTTCCAGCATCTTCTTCGAAACCTTGACACCACGACAAAAGCGTTGCGGGTCGAGTATCTCCAGGAGGGCAGAAAAGCTGTTCGAGTGGCCGTTGTGAGGGGTCGCCGAAAGGAAAAGGCGGTGCTCGAACCGCTGCGCGAGATCGCGAACGGCCCGCGTGATTTGCGAGTCGATGGCATACCGCTGACCGCTTGCAGGAGCGGCGTGGTGGGCCTCATCGAGAATGAGCAGGCTGCCCGCCCGGAATGTGCCGAGCCAGTCCGCTAGGGGGCCGGCGTAGGTTTCATCGATAAGCAGACGTTGTGAAATGAGGAAGCGTGAGTTCGTGGTCCACGGGTTGACTCCGAACCCGCGTTCCCGGCGAACGT
>JBEKRU010000129.1:0-15928 GCA_049518435.1 Occallatibacter sp.
GGTTGAGTTGGCTGCCAGCCCATTGACCAGCGAGAGCCCCGCGGCATCGTCGGCCCCTGAGTTGATCTTTGAACCTGAAGACAACTGCTGCAGGACGGTCTGCAGACTCGTGTTCGTGTTGTTCAGATTATTCTCTGCGTAAATCGCCGAAAGATTGTTCAAGACACCGAGGGCCATGGGATTCGACTCCTTCTCCGATGCAGTCCTTCTCGCCCTTTGCCGTCGGACATTTCACTGTCCGACTGGCCCCGTAACTACCGGATGAGCGTTGTTGCATCCACCCACTTCATCGGTGATTAGAAAAATAACTTTAGTCACAATCTTCTGAAGCGTAGCGATGCACACTGTTGCACTCCGCGTCAGGTCTGTCCCGGTTTCGTGCACCTGCTGTACCGATCCGCGCCACACCCTGTATGAATCCGCTGCAATCGGTGTCTGAATTCGCTCCACCTGCCTGTCTCGTTTCCCGACAGCCGTACGATCCCACCCCGTCCCCGCTGTCCGCATGACCGCACAAAAAAATCGGCGGCAAGAGGGTTGCCCCTTGCCGCCACCGGTCCGGACTGCGACCGCATTGCTCTCTGCCTGAAACCTCGGTCGTGCTGAAACTTGTTTACCGCGGATGCCGGACCATCAGTCCATGCGAACCACCCTAATTCTCACCCACCAGGTTCTGCGGTCCATCTGGAGCGCCTGCACCCGGCGGTGGCGGCCCTTGACGCCGGAACTGCCCTCCCGGCCCTGGTCCTGCTCCGCGTCCCTGCCCGCGCGCCCAATCGTGATGCTCCATCGCGTGGCTGGCACGGTCCGCCTGCAGCTGCTTCCACTGGTCCGGAGTCAGCTTGCTGCGAATCGCCAGCAGGAAGCGCGCATTTGCCTTTTCCAGTTCAGCGCGTGCCTGCGCCACCGTGTCGATCTGCGCCAGAATCTGCGACTCGTTCGGCTGATCCTGACTCATCAGAGGCTCCAGGTTGAGCTCCGACTTCTGCAGGCTGGCCCGCAGATCGATCAGCGTTGCGCGATGCTGAAGCAAGGTTGCGTCCATCGCTTTTCGCTGGTCGTCCGTCAGCTTCAGCTTGTCGATCATTTTCGGGTTGTCCCACCAGTGCGGATGGTCGCCATTCACCCCAAGCGCCCGCTCGAAAGGCGGCCGGTGATCGCCGAACCCTGGTCTCGGTTCCCCGCCAACTGCCGGCTCCTGCGCCAGCGCTACTCCCGCCAACATAACGCCGGCGATCGCTGCGCCCAGCAGCCCCCTGAAAATCCCTCTTCCAGAAAAACACTTCATGGAAGTCTCCATCCCCTTACCCTCCGTTAATCAAAACAATGCTTGTGATGCATGTTTTCCATTACTTCTGGACTTCATCCTCGGCCATCAGTTGAGCCAGTGGCTCCAAGGCGCTTGGCGCTTCCCGTGATACATCGCTGTCCACCTTGGCCAGCAGATCCTCTTCATCCTGGCGAGCCTTCTCGGCCGCAACCAGTCGCTGCTGCTCGGCAGCCTGCGCTTCCGCGGCAACCCTTGCCGCCTCCTGCCGCTGATGCCGCTCATAAACCCCGCCGCTCACACCGCCCACAACCAGCGTGCACCCCAGCGCCACACCCGCCGCCAGCCGCCAGCTCCTGCGCCGCACTCCTTGAGCAAACATGCGCGGCCGGCTCAATTCCGCATCGCTCCAGGCATGAACGCTCAGCTTGAAGTCGACCAGCGCCCGGGTTAAAGTCTCATCCAGATCCTGGTCCAATGGCGCGCCCGCAGCCATCCTGTCCAGAGCTTCCTGCTCAGCCGTTCTGTTCGTCTTACTTGTCCAACCGTCCAACAATCTCATCGCTTGCCTCCCATTTCCGCACGCACTCTTCCAAGTGCTCGCGAAAGGTGCGCCTTGACCGTTCCTTCGCTCAGCCCCGTGGTCAGCGCAATCTCGCTCAGCTCCATCTCTTCCACAAAACGAAGCAGGAAAACCGTTCGCTGCCGCTCGCTGAGACCCTTCACCGACAGCCACACCCGCTTCACCTGTTCCTTGGCCAGCAGCTTTTGTTCCGCCGACCGCTCGCCGCTCGGCAACCACTCGCTGGCTTCGTCCAGATCCACTGAATTCACGCGCGTCTGCCGCCAGAACTGCATCCGCCGGTTGCGCCAGTGGTCCTTCTGCAGGTTGATCGCGATCCGCATCAACCACGTAATCGCGGTTGACTCGCCTCGAAAACTGCCCCAGTTCCGGTGCGCCTTCAGGAAACACTCCTGCGTCAGCGTTTCCGCAAGATCCACATCGCGCGTGGACGCCAGCAGAAACCGGAAGATCTGAGGCCGATGCCGCTCCACGACGCACGTGAACTCCCGCGCGGCGAGTTCAGCTGCTGTGCTCATGGTCATCGCTTCGAGTGCGGTGCCGGATGCCATCACTCATGTAGACGCCTCCATTGGGCGCCAGTTTACATCCGCGCAGCGAATTCGCATTCAATTCAATTTACGCAGCCTTTGCCGCTACGCCACGCAATATTCCGCAAGCACGAGGAATTTACTTCTTAGCAGCGGCCGGTTCCGGCTCAATCGGCATTACCTTGCCGTTCTCCGGATCGAACTGGTGCTTCACCATCCAGTCCTTGAACTTGGCGGCGGGCTCCTGCATCACATCGTCGTCTTTATCCCAAAAGAACACCGTGCCCGGCTGCATCGTCGCGTGCAAAACGCAGGACTCGTTGTTCCATGGCTTGCCTGGCTCCGGCACCAGGATCTCCAGCGTCTTATCCCGCTTCTTCCAACGCGCCGGAAACGTCTCATAGCCCCCCGAGGGCCGCATTCCGGGCATGCAGGCATAGCTGTATTCAAAAGCCACGGGCACGCTGTTTTCAAACAGATCTGCCTGTCCAATCCCATCCAGGTAATCAGGCGTCTCGTTGAAGGTCTTCGCCTCCCGTTGGTGCCGCCCGTGCTCGGTATTGTGAAAGATCACTACCCGCAGCGGAAAGTCGTCAGCGTCCTTGGCAGAAACCTGCAGCGCCGGCACCAGGCAGAAACCGAGTATTCCCAGGACAACGAAGAAAGCCCGCCGCATTTGAACCTCCTGCACAAACCTTGCATTCATGGAATTACCTTCCATCCTACTGCCCGCGCTTCCCCACCGCAAAGCAGGCAGCCATTTGCCTCCAGTACTACCAGCGGCTCCAAGTCGTGCATTCCGAATCGGCACACCTTCGCGCCAACCCGCTGCTATACTGACTCCGGCAAACGTTTTCTATCCTGCCGCTTCCATCTTGCCGCCCATCGGGAGTCGTTGCTCCATGCTGCTTGCCTCTCTCCGCGAACAAGTCCTCCAGGCCAACAAGGAAATCGCCCGGCGTGGTCTCGCGCCCCACACCTTCGGCAACGCCAGCGGCATTGACCGCATGGGAATTGACCGTTCCGGCCGCAAACCGCTGGTAGTCATCAAGCCCAGCGGCGTGGACTATGCCTCGCTGACCGCTGCCGACCTGGTGGTGACCGACCTCGACGGAAAAATCGTGGAAGGCAGTCTGCGTCCCTCCAGCGACCTCGATACCCATACCCTGCTCTACCGGGAGTTTCCCTCGCTCGGCGGCATCGTCCATACCCACTCCGAGTTCGCGACCTCCTGGGCGCAGGCGGGTCGTCCCATCCCCTGCCTCGGCACCACCCACGCCGACTATTTTCACGGTCCAGTGCCGGTGACTGAGCCCTTGACCGCCGAGCAGGTCAGCGAAGCCTACGTCCGCAATACCGGCACAGTCATTGTCCGCCGCTTCCGGTCGGAAAACCTCGACCCCGTCGCCGTGCCGGGCGTACTGGTCGCCGGCCACGCCCCCTTTGCCTGGGGAAAATCCCCCGCCGAGGCCGTCGAGCACGCCGATGTTCTTGAGTACATCGCCCGCCTCGCCTTCCGCAGCGTTCTGCTTCGCCTTGATTACGACCCTGCCATAGCGTCCGTTTCCGAAATTCCGGTGTACGTTTCCGAACACCACTACCAGCGCAAACATGGACCCAAAGCCACCTACGGTCAGCTCTAAATCGAAAAAATCACAGAGTTCGGCCGTGGATTTGTTGTATCTTTGAGCAATAAATCGCGTCCCTTCAAACAGCTACCTATTTCCATAGACTGATCCCTTTCTCTGTATATCCCCTACCATTTCCTGCATTTTCCTGGGAATTTCATTTCCAGACGGTTGACGTTTCGTGGAACTTAGCGTCCCTATCTTACGTATTCTCAATCGGTTGTCAGTCAGGGTTGCAACAAACGGTTTACGTGGTCCGCATGGCAACCAACGTGCAACGGCTATGAGCGGATCTAAATTTGATCCGTAAGAGTGTCCCCCATGGAATCGAGCCTCTTCAACAGGTTGCAGGCGACCTTGCTGGCCGTAGCCACGGTCGGCCTATTCCTGTTGGCGGTCTTGAATCTACAGCAGGAGCGGCATTTCCAGCAGCCGGATGACGGCGTCTGGTGGCGCGAGGTGCCCGGCGGACTCGAAGCTGAAAAAGTTCTGCCCGAGATGCCCGGCCAGCGTGCTGGCATCCAGGTTCATGACCTGCTGACCGGGGCTGCCGTCGTCCCCGATACCCCTACTCAGCGCGCTGAAGCAGGCGACAGCTCCGACCTCGAATCCACTGACACTCTCCCAGGCGTCAATCCACTCTCCACCCCTCCCGCCGAGCGCACCGGCATTCATCCCAAGACCTATGTGCCCAAGGCCAACTACACCCCCATCCAGAGAGTGGCAGACCTGGAACGGGTTCTGTACAACACTGGCTCGTATGGAAAGGCGAGCTACGCCATCACCCGAAGCGGTATTGCCCTGGACACGGCGGTCGTGGTCATTCCGGAGCCGGCAGACAGGAGCCTGCAGCTGGGCCTGCGCATTATCGGTGCCATTTATCTGGCCATTGGCATCTACGTCCTTTTCCGCCGCTGGACAGCGCCGCGCGCTACCCACTTCTACCTCTTTTGCCTGGCCTCGTTCGCCCTCTACTCACTGAAATACACCGGCAAACTCAATACCCTGGACTGGGGAGTTTTCTGGTGCAACGTGTTGGCCGATTCGCTGCAGCCTGCGCTGTTTCTCCATTTCGCCCTCAGCTTTCCTGAGGAGAGGCTTAAAAACATCCGCCGCCGCTGGCTGCTGCCGCTGGTCTACGCGCCCGGAGCAGCTCTCCTCGGCCTTTGGATCTGGGCCATTGAAACCCGCATGGCCACCGGTCTGTTGGCGCACCGGCTCAACCAGACTGCGACCGGCTATGACGCCTGCTTCTATGTTCTGGCCGCTGGGCTTTTCGTCCGCAGTTATAGCCTTGCCAACACGCCCTTGCAGCGCCAGCAGTTAAAGTGGCTCACTCGCGGAGCCTTGCTGGCCGTTGTCCCCTTCACGCTCTTCTACGCCCTTCCCTTCCTCACGGACTTCACCTTTCCCGGCCTCATCCCCGGCAAGCTCCAGGACGCGGCCGCCCTTTGCCTGGTCTTCCTCCCCCTCACTTTCGCCTGGGCCATCGTGCGCTACCGGCTCATGGACACCGATCTGATCTTCAAGCGCGGCGTCGCCTATACGCTGGCCACCGGTCTCATGCTGGGCGCCTCATACGGCGCTATCGCGGTAATCGCGGTGCTGGCCCATAACGGCATGCCGGCCCTGGTGCGCGATTGGGGCCTGGGCATCACCATTGTGCTGCTTGCCGCCATTTTTGAGCCGCTCAAGAAGCGCATTCAGGGCTGGGTCGACCGGGCATTCGACCGGCATCGCTACGACTACCGCAAGGCGTTGGTCGACTTCGGCCGCGGTCTCAGCTCGGAAACCAACCTCGAAGCACTGCTGGACTCCATCGTCGAGCGCCTCCCGCGCGCACTGCTGGTGGCTCGCGTAGCCATCTTCCTTGCACCGGAATCCAGCGAAGGTTCCCCAAGCCTGCGCCTCGCCGCCTCCCACGGTCTTCCCGCTGAGGCACGTGCCGCTTACCAACGTCTCGACCTCGGTTTTCTCGATTTCGACCACGCCGCCGATCACTCGCACATCTTCCTTGAAAACGCCCTGGCCGCCCTGCATCTCCCGCCGGACCAGCAGCGCACCGCCGCCCTGCTTGACCTGAACTACTATCTCCCCTGCCGCGTTCAGGATGGCGCGGCCACGCGCACCATCGCCGTTATCGGACTCGGCCGCACGATCGGCGGCGACTTCCTCTCCAGCGAAGACGTGGAACTGCTCGAGTCACTGGCCAGCTACATCGGCATCGCCCTGCAGAATGCCAGCCTTTATGCCCGCCTGCAAAGCAAGATCACCGAATTCGAGCGGCTCAAGGAGTTCAACGAGAACATCGTCGAATCCATCAATGTGGGCATCCTGGCGCTCGACCTCGAAGGCCGCATCGAGAGCTGGAATGCGCAGATGGAAGCCATGTACGCCCTCAGCCGCGGCGAAGCTCTCGGACAGGATCTTGGCTCTGTCTTTCCCGCCGAGTTCATTGATGCGCTGGCCGGATTCGGCAATGAGCCCGGCGTGCATCACCTCTATAAGTTCCGCCTCACCACCCGCGCCGGCGAGCAGCGCATGGCCAACATCGCCATTGCCCCATTGCTTTCACGCGATTTCGTTTCCGTCGGCCGCATCATCCTGGTCGACGACATCACCGAGCGCGTTTCGCTCGAGACCCAGCTCGCCCAGGCCGACAAGCTCAGCTCCATTGGCTTGCTAGCTGCCGGTGTGGCCCATGAGATCAACACCCCGCTGGCCGTCATCTCCTCGTATGCGCAGATGCTCTCCAAGCAGATGAAAGGCGACCTCCGGCTCGGGCCGGTGCTCGAAAAGATTACCCAGCAGAGCTTCCGTGCCGCGGAAATCGCCAACGGGCTGCTCAACTTCTCGCGCACCTCCACCACGGAATTCCGCGACACCAACCTCAACCAGGTCATTCTCGACACGCTCTCGCTGCTGGAGCATCAGTTCAAGACCGCGCAGATCCTGGTGGATCTCAACCTGGCCGAAGAACTTCCTGCCATTCACGGCAACCAGGGAAAGCTGCAGCAAGTGTTCCTGAACCTGCTGCTGAATGCCAAGGAAGCCATGCCCGGCGGCGGCCGCCTGCGCGTTACCACGCTCTTCAATGGCCACGTAGAAGCCGTGGTCAACGACTCCGGCTCCGGCATCGCTCCGGAACACCTCAAGCGCATTTATGATCCTTTCTTCACCACCAAAACCATGCCCAAACCCGGCGACCGCCGCGGCACTGGACTTGGCCTCTCAGTCTCCTACGGCATCATCCAGGAGCACGCGGGCAAGATTCATGTCGAAAGCGCCATCGGAGAAGGAACAACCTTTCATCTCGAGTTTCCTCTCATAAGGAAGTCAGTTCATGCCTGAGGTCGAAATACCGTTGAATCTGCCCGTTCCAACATCCAGCCCGTCCCCAGCCTTCACCAGCGCAACCGGCGGCGCGAGCATTCTTGTCATCGACGACGAATCCGCGATCCGCGAGTCGCTCGAAGTGCTGCTCATGCTCGAGGGGTACCAGGTGCGCATGGCCATCGACGGCGAAGAGGGATTGCGCACCCTGGAGCAGGAAAACTTCGACCTCGTGCTCCTCGATCTGGCCCTTCCCGGCCAAAGCGGCCTCGAGCTCCTCCCGCAAATCAAGGACCGCCATCCTGAGCTGCCCGTCATCATGATCACCGCCTATGGCACCGTTGAAAATGTCGTCGATGCCATTCGCGCCGGCGCTGAAAACTTCGTCCAGAAGCCCTGGGACAACGAGAAGCTGCTGGCCGATATCCGCTCCGCCGTAGCCCGTCACAAGGCCGAAGAAGAGAATCTACAGCTCAAGCGCACCCTCAAGCAGCGCTATAACTTCGTCAACATCGTGGGCAAAAGCGAGATCATGCTGCGTGTGTTCGATCTCGTCGCCCAAGTCGCGCCCAGCCGATCCACCGTGCTGATTCAAGGCGAAAGCGGCACCGGCAAGGAGCTCATCGCCAAAGCCATCCACGCCAACTCCCCCCGCCGCGACAAGCCCTTCGTTCCCATCAACACCGGCGCCATGCCCAGCGAACTGCTGGAGTCAACACTCTTCGGCCACGTCAAAGGCGCCTTCACCTCGGCCGTCTCCGCAAAAAAGGGCCTGTTCGAAGTCGCCAACGGCGGCACGCTTTTCCTGGACGAAATCGCCACAATGGGCATGGATACCCAGGCCAAGATTCTGCGCGTACTGCAGGACCGCCGCTTCATGCACCTCGGCGGCATTTCAGAGATTCAGGTGGACGTCCGCATCATTGCCGCCACCAACATCGACCTGCGCCAGGCGGTCCGCGACGGCCAGTTCCGCGAAGATCTCTTCTACCGCCTCAATGTCATCTCGGTCGATCTGCCCCCGCTGCGCTCGCGCCGCGAAGACATTCCCCTGCTCGTCAACCACTTCCTCGAGTTCTACGCCAAGGAAAACGACATGGCGCCGCGCAAGCTCTCCGCGGACGCGCTGCGCGCACTGGTCGATTACGACTGGCCGGGCAACGTGCGCGAGCTTGAAAACTCCATCGAACGCGGCGTGGTGCTTTCGAGCGGCCCCGTCATCGGCTCCGACCTGCTCCCCGGCCACATCACCGGCCGCAGTTTCCAGGATGCGCTGCTCGAGCACAATCCCAATGCGTCGCTCTTCGACATCCTCGAAGACATTGAGCGTCGCATCATCATTGAAAAGCTGGAGCGATGCAACGGCAACCAGACCGATGCGGCAGAGCAGTTCCACATCCCGCTTTCCACGCTCAACCAGAAGATCAAGCGCCTGAATATCGAGATCCGTAAAAAGGGCAGAGAGTAAGCTGCCCATCCCAATCCGTCCGATTACGAACACTCGATTCCAGTAGCGAACAGACCCCGCGCAACCGGCTGTGGCAACCCTTTTATATTGAGCATATCGCCACGCAAACATTGGTTCCCGGCATGCAACACTCACCATTGAAGACTTTAGATCGATGAGGAGGCGAAGTGCTGGCCGACTTTAAATTTGCATTCCGACAACTGTGGAAGACGCCCGGATTTTCCGTGACTGCCATCCTGACCCTCGCGTTGGGTATCGGCGCAAACACGGCGATCTTTACGCTGGTGGATTCCATCATGCTCCGGCCGCTCCCGTTTCCCCAGCAGGCAAAGCTGATGCGTATCGGCTACGGGGATCGTGACCCCAACTCCGCTTATTTCCCCAAAGGATGGCTTCGCGCGATCAATGAAAAATCGACCTCGTTTTCCGGAATCAGCGGGTTCGGGCCCGACGCCGAATGGAATGTAGGCGAAGGAAATTCCGCAAGCCGCGTCTTCGGCGCCGAGGTCATGACCAACGCCTTCAGTACGCTCGATTTGGCTCCTGCAGCGGGACACTTTTTCTCTCCGCAGGATGCTGCATCTTCGAATGAGCCAGTAGTTGTGCTGAGTTACGGATACTGGCGTGAGCACTTCGCAGCAAGCCCTGATGCCGTAGGGCAGACTCTACGCATCGACGGCATTTCGCGCCGCGTAATCGGCGTAATGCCCGCCGGCGTGCGATTCCCCTACGAAGACACGCAGTTTGTAACGCCTGTGACGTTCAAAACTGGCGACGCCCTCGACCCCTGGCAGCAGTTCGATTTGCGCGCCTTTGGCCGCCTCAAACCGGGCGCAGCCCCTGCAAGCGCCCAGGCTGAACTCCGTCAGATGCAACGCCTGCTCTTGCCGTTATTCCCCTGGCAAATGCCCGACACCTGGCCGGAGAATCAGCTCGTCGTTCCCCTTTTGGAGTCGGAGGTGGGCGCCATTGGTCCGCGGCTCATGCTGCTTTTCGGGGCGGTCGGATTGATTCTGTTGATTGCCTGCGCAAACGTCGCCAATCTGATGCTGGCGCGCGCCTCTGGCCGCGAGCGGGAGATTGCCATTCGCGGTGCATTGGGAGCTTCCGCAAGGCGTCTGGTTCGACAATTGCTTTCGGAAAGCATTGTTCTGGGTGCGCTGGCCGGTGCCTTGGGATTGATCGTCGCCGCAGTCAGTCTGCAGGCGCTCGTAACGCTGTTGCCAGCCGACACACCCAGAATGAAAGACATCTCCCTGCATTGGCCCGTGTTCTTGTTCGCTGCCGCCGCTTCCGTTGTGACCGGCCTTCTCTTCGGACTGATTCCGGCAATCAAGATGGCGTCGCCCAACTTGCGCGAGTCGCTGCTTTCCGGTAGCCGCAGCGTCGCGGGCAAGGCAGGACAATTTCGTGTGTCCATGATGCTGGTCGTCGGTCAAATCGCGCTCTCGGTTGTTGTCATCACGGCCGCCGGCCTCATGCTGCATAGTCTTTGGAGCCTTTCCAAAGTCAATCCGGGCTTTGTAAGCGATCGCGTTGTGACTGCGGAAGTTTCCCTCGATGCAAACGCATGCAGCACGCAAGGGCGCTGCCAGGCATTCTTTGCTTCACTGCTCGAGCACGCCCGAGGGATCGCCGGAACGGAGGATGTCGCGCTCACGGATTCGTTGCCTCTGAGGGCTCCGGTGGGCGGCTTCGTTTATGACGCCGAGGGGCATCCCCGCAGTGCGCGAACCGAAGCCATGCAGGCCACAGCAAGAATCGTCTCGCCGGGATACATGTCCGCACTGGGAATCCAGTCAGTGCGCGGCCGTCTGCTCGCACAGCAGGATGCTTCGGGAGCGAGCCGCGCAGCGGTCATCAGCCAGACCATGGCGAATCGGCTGTGGCCCAATCAGGACCCGGTGGGCAAGCACATTTTGAACGTGGTCGACGAGACGCAGCCAACAGTATGGGTCGCAGATAAAGCCGCCACAGTGGTCGGCGTTGTCGGCAACACGCACGAAGGCAGCCTCGCCGCGGACTATGGCGACGAAGTCTACTTGCCCATGACACCAACGCGCGAGCGGCCAACCATGTATGTGCTTCTGAGGACGCGTGCCAGCGCGGTGTCGGCTGCCGAAGGGTTGCGCCAGGTGGTGGCGGAGATCGACTCCCAGGCGCCGGTTACGCGCGTGAAGACCCTCAACGAAGTGGTGGCCACATCGGAGTCCGCGTCGCGCTCCCTCTCAATCATGCTGCTGGCATTCGGTGGCCTCGCCGTCGTCATCGGCGGCATCGGCGTCTACAGCCTCATCGCCTACATCGTGAGCTGGCGTACACGTGAATTCGGAATACGGCTTGCCCTCGGCGCACAACGCTGGCAAATCATTCAAGGAGTGGTACGCCAGAGCCTGATGCTGGCTCTCGCCGGCTCAGCCGTCGGGCTTGTCGCCTCGTATTTCGTGGGACAAGTCATGCACAGCTTCCTTTTCGGAGTTAAGCCACTCGACCCAGTAACGTTTTGTTCAGTGGCCCTGCTCATGACATTGCTGGCCCTGGCCGCCGCCTGGGTGCCTGCCCTGCGAGCAGCCAGCGTAGACCCCATGAAGACACTGCGGTTGGAGTAAAGAGATCTTCCGGTTCAGTTTCCAACCTTGTGTTGGGAACTGGAGCCGGCATCAACCCACATCGTCAGAAACTCCCGCAGCTCCCCCGGCGGCCGGAGCCAAATCTGCGCTTCCGTCTCGCGCCGCTCCCGCCGCACCAGCGCGCTCAAACCCCGCGGCCCCAAAGCATTCACCACACGGAATGCCGCCTCGTCCGTAAGATCGTCACCAAGATACGCCACGGGTCCACTCGTCGCCGCCTCCGCCAGAATTGCCTCAACCGCCCCGCCCTTGTCGCGGCCCACGCGCAACTCCAGCCCCGCCTCAAATTCCAGCAGCCGCAGCCCATCTAGCTGCGCCAGCGGTTCAAAAAGCGCCCGCGTTCGGGCTTCAATTTGCTCCGCCTTATGCGCCGAGGCCCCGCGCCAATGCATCACCGCGCCGTTGGCCTTGTCCTCATAGAGACCCCCAAGGCTGTCCCGCTTCAGCTGCTCCCGCAATTCAGCCAGCTTTTCCATCGTGGCCGGCGGCCCCTGCTCAAGCTCCCGCCGCCCATCCGGATACAGCCGCTCCGCGCCGTGCAGACCCCAGACCTCCAGTGCCGGCTCAAGCCCCAGCATTGGCCCAATTTCCCCCGCAGGCCGGCCGGTAATCACCGCCATCCGCGTCCGCAGTCCCTGAGATCCTCCGCGCTGGATGCCCGCAAGAAGTTCGCGTACCCCAGCCCACGGCCGCGTCCTGAATCGATCCACGCGAAATGGCGCCAGCGTCCCATCAAAGTCCAGCAGCAAAACCGCGTCCGCACACCGCGCGAACCCCCGGAAAAACCCGTCCAGCCGTTCCGCCCCTGGCGTCATCGTTCGCTCACTTCCTACGCCAGTCTACGTGGTTCCACGTCGAAACTCCCGAATTCCAGCCCGGCTCCCCGCGCCGCCACGTATCTTCTGCCAAACCTTGTCCCAATCGCCTTGCCTCATGCGCTATCCTGTCCATGCGGACTGTACCCGGACCAACAGCCCCTCGCGTCCTTCTTTCCGAAAAAACCATGGCGCTAGACACGATCGATAAGACCGCCAAACAAATCGTCCTCTCCATACAGGACTACTCCCTGTTTGCGCATCGTGCCGTCATGAATCTCTTCCGCCCGCCGCGCTATTGGGTGGACTTCCTGATGCAGTGCGACATCATCGGCGTCGGTTCCACCGCCATCGTTCTACTCTCCGGCTTCTTCACCGGGGGCGTGCTCGCACTGCAATCCGCGTCCACGCTCTCTGCGTTCGGCGCCAGCAACCTGACCGGCCGGTTTGTCAGCCTTACCATGATCCGCGAACTGGGACCCGTGCTCACCGGCGTCATGGTCTCCGGACGCAATGCATCTTCCATGGCCAGCGAACTTGGCTCCATGATTGTCACTGAACAGATTGATGCCATGCGGGCGCTCGGGGTTGACCCCATGCGCAAGCTGGTCACGCCCCGTATCTTTGCCTGTGTCTCCATGCTGCTGTTTCTCACCATCCTTGCTGACTCCTTCGGCATCCTGGGTGGCGGCTTCGTCACCGTCTTCATGAACCATCAGGATGGACTGCAGTACTTCTCCACCGCCTGGGAGGCGCTCCGCTACCCCGACATCGTCCAGGGCCTGGTCAAGCCGCTCTTTTCCGGCTTCATTATTGCCTCCATCGGATGCTTTTACGGCCTGCGCACCACCGGCGGAACAGAGGGTGTGGGCCGGTCCACCATTCAAGCCGTCGTCTTCTCGTCGGTGCTCATCATCGTGGCCGACTTCCTGCTCACCCAGATCCTGCTCTCTCTCCTGTCCCGCCTATGAGCTTGTCCCGCCTATGAGCTTGTCCCGCCTATGATCGCGCCCGATCCAGCAACCGGCGCCGCCCCCGCGCCCAAATTGCCCGGCCAGGCCGCAGCCGCCCCAGCCGCCCTAGCCCCCACGCCCGCAGTCGCCTTTCAGAATGTCTCCATCGCCTTCGACGGCCCCCCGGTACTGCAGGACGTCACCTTCACCGTGGGCCCCGCTGAGACGCGCATCCTGCTGGGACCTGCCGGCGTGGGAAAAAGCGTGCTGCTCAAGCTCACCAACGGTCTGCTCCAACCCGACCAGGGCAGCATCCAGCTCTTCGGCGAGGAAATCTCTCGAATGAGCGAGGAGGCGCTGTTTCCCCTCCGTGTCCGCACCGGCATCGTCTTCCAGGAAGGCGCGCTCTTCGATTCGCTCACCGTCCGCGACAACATTGCTTATCAGCTCATCCAGCAGAAGGTTCCCGACGACGTAATCGACGCTCGCGTCCACGAGGCGCTGCGTTTTGTCGAGCTCGACCAGACCTTTTCGCTCTTTCCCGGCAGCCTGTCCGGCGGCATGAAGCGTCGCGTGGCCATCGCCCGCGCCCTCATCCGACAGCCCGAGCTGGTGCTCTACGACTCGCCCACCGGCGGCCTCGATCCCATCACTTCCACCACCATCATCGAGCTGGTCATGAAGCAGCGCGACTTCTACCGCACCCCGTCCATCCTCGTCACCCACCGCCTGCAGGACGCCTTCACCCTCTGCACCCACCGCTTCGATTCGGAGCTGGGACACATGGTCCCTTTGCCCAAAGGCCACGCCGATCCCAACACGACATTCCTCATGCTCGAAGAAGGCCGCCTCATCTTCGACGGCTCCCTCCACGACATCGTCCACACCGACAACAAGTTCGTCCGCGAGTTCCTGCTGTAGGCGCGCTTGTCCCGCTGACCATCCACGATGTATGCTATACATCATGAAGCGCACGCAACTCTATCTCGATGACGACCTATGGGCGGCCCTGCACGCCAAGGCACTCCGGGAAAAAACCACCATTTCCGAGTTGGTTCGGAAGGCCGCCCGCGAGCGCTATATATACACTCCGGAGCAGCGCCGCGCCGACATGATGGCCGCAGTTGGAATTTGGAAGGACCGCACAGACCTCCCCGATACGGAAGCCTACATCCGTAACCTGCGCGATGACGACCGTATGGAAAGGCTCTACGGGAAGTGAGTGTATTTGTCGATTCAGACATCCTCATCGAGATATTGCGAGCCCGGGACCAGCAGATTCTTTCCGTGTGGGAATCGTTGGGGAAGAATGAAATGGTCCTTCTCTACTCCCCTATTTCTGCTGCCGAAGTCTGGGCAGGTGCGCGCCCCAATGAACATGGCCGGACCATTCGGCTCTTGCGCCCCATGCTTTGCACTCCAATTGACTATGAAACGGGCAGGCTTGCGGGTGAATTTCTTCTACAATTCAGCAAGAGCCACAATCTCAAAATCGGCGACGCTTTGATCGCAGCGGGTGCAATCCTCCATCAAGCCAGTTTGTGGACTCGCAACCTCAAGCATTACCCAATGCCGCAGCTCACACTCTTTTCTTGAGCCGTTGACTCTCAGAGCTGTTTCCCCGGAAGATACTCATGTGGCTAATACAATCCAGTGTGACACCCATGGCGAAACTGAGAAAGCGTACGCCTGCTCACATCTTGTTCGAGAATCCTCAGTGGGCCTCGGGTTCAATCGACACAAGCCGACTAAGAAGAATCCTTTTCCTGACGCGTGGTGCGACAATTGCGAAATAATCCGCGCCGCCCACAGCGGATGGAATGAAGAATCGGAGAAGCTGACAGAAATCGTTCTCCTTTGTTCAGGCTGCTACGAACGTTCCCGCATCCGCAACACCCGCCCTTCCGTAACGCTTGATGACTTGGCCGGTCTTCGATGGAAATGCGGCAGTTGCGAAGAATGGCACACAGGCCCTCTTCTCGATATCGGCTTTTCTTGGCCTTTCTACTGGACTGAAAAGTCCGATAATTCAACCCGCTGGACCTTCCCTCCATCTGGAAACATCGAGAAGACGAGCAAGTCCTTTTTGGACGAGGATTACTGCGCTATCAACGACGAAGATTTCTTTGTTCGTGGCCTTATTTACCTGCCCATAATCGGAGCTGCGGAAACCTTTCGGTGGGGTGTGTGGGGCTCACTTAGCCGCCAGAATTTTGAGGCTCTGTTGAAAGCCGACAACGACCCAAATTGCGCCGATCTGCCGCCGATGTTTTCCTGGTTGAGCACACGAATTCCCGAATACCCGGAAACGCTCAGCCTCAAGATGTATGCACATATTCAAGGGCCAACATCACGCCCGCATTTCCGATTGGAGCCGACCGACCATCCCCTCTCACAGGAGTTCCACCACGGGATTACGCCCGAGCGCGTCAAGGAAATAATGCTCAGACGTCTCCCCGCGAACGAGCAATAGTCCGCGACGGTACCAGCAGCAAGCAGCTAAAAGCTAGGAGCTAGAAGCTGAGAGCTGGCAAAGGAAAACATGCCCTTCAAATTCCAAA
The DNA here is from genome assembly GCA_049518435.1 of Occallatibacter sp. Classification (GTDB taxonomy): domain Bacteria; phylum Acidobacteriota; class Terriglobia; order Terriglobales; family Acidobacteriaceae; genus Telmatobacter. The sequence goes on from JBEKRU010000129.1 coordinate 15,769, forward strand.
ACGTCGACTTCCTCCACCTGGACTCCGGCTTCTCTGAAGACGAGCTCCTCGTCCGCCGCACCGCCCGCGACTTCGTCGAAGACAACCTTGTCCCCATCATCGAAGAATGCTTCCGCGAGGGCCGTTTCCCGCGCGAACTCGTCCCCATCATGGGCGAACT
>JBEKRU010000130.1:0-16190 GCA_049518435.1 Occallatibacter sp.
TCCGGTCGGTGCGGTTATCCACAAAGTAGATCTCTGCATCAGGAAGCCTGCGATGCGCGAACTCGATCCGCGTATCCTTCTCAGGCTTCGTATAGTCAAAGTCCGGCGCCAGGTGCCGCGCCGCCAGCGCATCTTTCAAGCTTTGCCCCGCATACACTGTCCCCATGCCCACGCGATGCACGCCCGTTCCATCCCCAAACAACTCTCCACTCAGCTTCCTGAATTCACCCAGATCATCCGCCAAACTTGGATCATCATCCGGTTTGGCTCCAGCCACCACCGCCCCCGCACTCACCAGTTCATGAATCGCCCGTAGCACCGGCAGCGACATATGCTTACTGTTTGCATCCAGCCCCAGCACCTGGTACCGCATCCCGCCCGGCGTCGTAAGCTCGCCATCCTGCACCTTCAGTTCGTGAATCAGTGCATCCGCATTGATGTAATCGAATCCATACCCAGCCGGAATCGGCGGCGCGCTATGCGAGAACAACGCCGTCAAATTCGAGTCCTCGCCGTAGAAATAAACCACGTCCGCAGCAAACCGCCCTGCGATTGAACCATTGCCCGAAAGGTCCCAGCGTCAGTCCCGGTATCTTGTCCGTCACCGGCTGATGTGCCGACTCGTGAATCACAATCCGATTGATCCCATTCAGCAGCTCCTGGTCCGCCGTTGGCTTCAGCGTCTCCGGCGACCATGCCCACGCCGCCTCCGATGCCGTCATCGATTCTGCAGCCGCCAAATTCTGTCCATAGATATGCGCCACCGATGCCGACTCGCGATCGTCCGCGTTGTAGCCAAACTGCTCGTGGTTCACCCCCGGACGCTGCGTCCACATCGCGCTCATGGGCACTTCATTGAATTTCTTCACTTCCATCCCATCGCACACATACGCCCTGCCGCCCTCGTGCGACTCACCATAATGCCCCATCCCGCGTTCGTGCAGCGTGTCCTCAAGTTGCCCGTAATGCTCCGTGGCAATCAGATCCGCAATCGTCTTCCGGATATCCCACAGAAATCGATCGCTCGCCTCGCTGCTCTCCACCACCCGCCCCGTCAACACCGGCAGCCACGGCGTCGCATCATACCCCCGCAGCTTCCTGAACTGCTCCATCATCCGCGGCGTCCAGTTCAGCGAGCCCGCCTCCCAGCTATCGTTAATCACATACCGGATACCGCGCTTGCCCATCATCCCGGCGCCAACGGTCTGCTTGTAGCTGTCGAGGTAGGTGTTGAAGTAGCGGGCCACAGCCGCGCGATCCAGCTTGTCTACTTCCAGCCCCGTAGCCTCCTTCGTCGCCGGATGATTCGTGATGCCCAGCAGCGAGTACCCCAGCCGCACCACCACCCATTCGCCCGCCGGCGGTGTCCAATCCAGTTCCCCGTCTGCCTTCATCTGGGCCGTCAAATCCACCACGTCCGTCTTGCGAATCGCATCCTCCGGCCCCACCGCAGCCGTCGCATACCGGTAAAGATCCTCCTCCGGCGTGAACGCCGCCTTCTCCTCAAACCGGTTTACCCGCGCTCCCGGAATCAACTCCAGCTTCGCAATCCTGTACTCCGTCGGCGCCTTCCCATTGAACTGCGCCGGATCAAACCCCTTCGCCCAATCGGGCACCTGCGGCGGCGGCAACCGCTTGAATGTCACTCGAAAATACTTCGCCGTCACCGCCGGGAACGCAATCGTATGCTGCGGTGCGCTTCCGCCCGAAAGCTTCGCCACCATCCTGAAGTTCTTGCCATCATCGCTAGCTTCCAGCGTCTTCTCCGGCGCGCCCACGCCCGTAAATGCGGCTGTCCAATCCGGATCTTTCGTCACAAACGAGATAGCCCTGATCGTCTGCGCACCCGCAAATTCCCATTGAATCCATGAAGACTCGCCCAGCGCCGGAACCGGCAGCCCGGTCGTCTTCTGCAAGTCCCCATTGCTCAACAGCGCAAAATCAGGATCGCCCCCGCTCGCGCTCATCTTCGCGTGCAATTCCTGCGCTGAAACATCGCTCGCCGGCCGCTTGTAAGCCACAACCGCCGCATCGGCATAAAACAGCGGCGCCGGCTGCTCCTCGCTCGAAGCAATCGACTGAAACGGCCCAGTCACGCTCGGCGGAGCCGCAAGCTTTCCCGCAAACGGCTTGCCGCCTTCCACCACCGTCTCGCTCCACACGTACTTCTTCATTCCGTCTGCCGGAGTCACCCACGGGCCCCCCGACTCACTCCACCCCGGCGATCCAGCAATCGCCTCTTCCATCCCCAACTGATCCGCCAGGTTCGTAGCGTACTTGAAAGCGTCCTTCCATTCCGGCGTCATATAGGCCAGCCGTTCTTTCACCACCTGTGGCGTCGAAAGCGCCGCATCGAAGTTCTGAAAGCCGGCGATCCCCACCCGATGCATCCACTCAAGATCGAGCTTGATTCCCTCCTGCGAAATATTCCCGTTCATCCAGTGCCACCAAACCCGTGGCCGCGCACCCGCAGGTGGATCGAGGAAGCCGTCCTGCAAAGAGAGCGCATCTCCATTCGCATTCCCCGGCAGCCGTTGAGCCTGCATCGCGCATGTTCCTGCAAGAATCATCACCGCCAGCGCTCCCGGCATCGCCGCCCCAGCTAAAGGCAGCACAAACTTTACAGTTCCCATCTTGCTGTTCATCGTCTCGATCCTCGGTCCAACACGGACCCGAACATTGTGCGGCCCGACCTCCCTCTTTGGGAAGCCATCTCGTGCGGCACAAATTGCCGCGAATTTATCAAATGAAATAATTTCCGGACGGAAGAACCTTAAATAACCCATCATTCCCTTGTCAAAGACCTCAACCTTCCTTAGCCCTAGTCCCTCAGTCCCTTAGTCCCTTAGTCCCTTAGTCCCCAACCCGTAATTCCCTATTCCCCGCTCCCTGTTCCCTGCTTATACACTTCTTTCATGCCCCTTCGCCTCTACGCCGCCACCACCAGCCAGGGCAAACTCCGAGACTTCCGCACCGCAGCTGAGGCTCATTCCATCCTCATCGATCCCCTACCCGCCCACGCCACCATCCCCGCCCCCGAAGAAGACGGCGCCACCTTCACCGCCAACGCCACCCTCAAAGCCGTCTACTACTCGCGCTTCGCCCCCGGCCAGCTCGTCCTTGCCGACGACTCAGGCCTCGAAGTCGAAGCCCTCAACGGCGCGCCCGGCGTCCGCTCTGCCCGTTTCGCCGCCGATACCGGCCTCACCGACTCCCCCGATGCCAACGACAACACCGATGTCTGGAACAACATGGTCCTTCTGCAGCGCCTAGCGGGCGTTCCCATGCCCCGACGCTCTGCCCGTTATCACTGTGTGCTCGTTGCCGCCCGCGACGGCCTGCCCTTCCACACAGCGCACGGCACCGTCGACGGCATTATCCTCGAAGCCCCCCGCGGCACAGGCGGCTTCGGCTACGACCCCCTCTTCTTTCTCCCCGGTCTCAACCGCACCATGGCCGAAATCGATCTTGAAACCAAGCACACACTCAGCCACCGCGGCCGCGCCTTCGCCGCTTTGCTACCCATGCTCCACGCCTGACCGTCGAGCAAATTACGCGAAGAATCGCATCGCATCAACTTGGTCAAAATGAGGTGTTCCATGGTCAAGCGGATGAGAGCCATGTTGACGGCAGCCGCTCTCCTGCTGGCCTCACTCGGTCATGGTCAGGACACCCCCGCGCGCCTGACCTTCGACGTGGCATCCATCAAGCTTTCACAGCCCGGCCTGCGCGGCGGCGGAATCAAACCGCTCCCCGGTGGCACCGGCTATACCGCCCAGAACATCCCCGTAAAACTCATGATCAGCCTGATGTACAAAGCACCCATGAGACAGATAGAAGGCGGCCCCGAGTGGCTCGACAATGACAGGTACGACATTGAAGCCCGGATCGACCATGCCTCCAGTATCGACGATCTCCATGTCATGTTTCAGAACCTGCTCGCCGATCGCTTCAAGTTGAAATTCCACAAGGAAATCAAGCAAGGTCCCATCTACGCCCTCACCGTCGATAAATCTGGCCTGAAAATGAAGATGAACGGAAGCGGCCAGGATATGAAAATCCCCATCAACGTCGGCAAAGACAACCAGTTCATCGGGATCAGGGTCCCGATGCAATACCTTAGCTGGTGGCTAGGCCAGCAACTTCAACCGGACAGCCGCCCCGTTGTCGACGAGACCGGCCTAAAAGACAGCTACGACTTCACTCTCGCATTTGTCCCCGAACTCCCGCCCGACGTCCCCAAAGAATCTCTCCCTCTGGAATTGCTCGATCGCCCATCCATCTTCGACGCCGTGAGAGATCAACTAGGTCTGAGACTGGTTCCCCAAAACGGCCCCGTGGAGCATTACGTCATCGACCACGTAGAGAGACCCTCCGAAAACTAGGGTCCTGTTTATAAGGTCCATAACATAAAATGAACTGTCATCCTGAGCGAAAGGGGCCCCGAACGTATTTCAGTTCGGGGTGGTGAGTCGAAGGATCTGCTTGGTTCTTCGGGTACTTCCAAAGACCCTAGCGACACTCATTCCAGCCCCACCAACTCCACATCCCGAATCAGCGCCGGTCCCGCCCCCGGCGGCGTCGGGCTCGAATAGAACGAAATCCCGTCACTTCCCGGCGACGGATAAATCAAATCCGTCAGCACCGTCTCGCCGTTCTCCGCGAATACCTCAATCGAGTTCCGGTCCACCACAATCTCAATCGTGGTAAACGTCGCCTGAGAATGCTTCAGCGGCGCATAAACCCGCCCCGGAAAATCCGGCGACCAATCCACCCTCCCCGAATGCGTCCGATCGACAAAAACTCGCCCGCTCTCCGCCTCGATCCCCACCACCGTCTCTTCGCTGGCCGACCCATCCGAATTCGCAGCGCTGCGCCGTAGCCGCACTCCCGATTCCGAAGCATCTCCCGGTGCCAGGTCAAACCGCAACCGGTAAGCCGGCCCAGCCAGTTTCTTCACCGCAATCCCCGCATTCGCCAGCTCAATCGACTGAAACTTCGGAGCTCCAAACATCGCGCCGTAAGCCTTATGCGCTGGTCCCGGCAAGATCGGCTCCTGCACCAGTAATAACGGTTCTTGCGCCGGCGTGGGAGCCGGGCCATGTGGCTGCCGAAGATACAAGCGCCGCACAACCGTCATCTCCCCGCGCCCCGGCAACGCAGGCAGCTTATCCGCATACTGCCAGTCGCTCATCCACGCAATCCAAATCCGCTCCGGTATCCCGTCCGTACCCACCGCCGTATTCGAGAACGACGTTGACGCATAGAAATCCTTGCCCCAATCCGCCCAGTGCGGTCCAGAGTGCGGATGATCCTCAACAAATTTGAACCCGTCGAACTTCCCCACAAAATACTGGCTGGCCGACCCCTTCGCCGGCCCTCCCGGATTCACGTTCACATTCAACACCCACCGGCTCGCCGGCCGCTTCAAATACGTGTCGTAGACCGCCTTCCCCAATCCATCCTGAATCGGCAGCTCGAAAAGATCCGGGCACTCCCAAACGCCGCCAATCCCGCCCGCCGGCCCAAACTCGCTCGCCATCTCCCATTCCCGCAGATTCTTCGAGCGATAAAACCGCACCTTGTGCTGGTCGGGAAGCGCAACCACCATCACCCAGCTCTCTGTCGGCCCATGCCAAAACACCTTCGGATCGCGGAAATCCTTCAGCCCCGCATCAATCACCGGGTTCCCCGAGAACTTCGTCCACGTCGACCCGCCATCTTTGCTGTACGCAATATTCTGCGTCTGCTTCTCCTGCGAGGCCCCTGTATAAATCGCAACCACGCATCCGGGTGTCTTCTGCCCCGCCGTCCCGCACAACCCGCTGGTGTTCTCCTTGTCTTCAACGGTTGACCCGCTGAATATCCCAATCCCGTTCTCTTCCTTGAGCGCCACCGGAAGCTGTTTCCAATGGATCAAGTCCGTTGATACCGCATGCCCCCAGCTCATGTGTCCCCACTGGTCTCCAAACGGGTTGAACTGGAAAAACATCTGGTATTGCCCGTTCAGAAAAATTGGCCCATTGGGATCGTTGATCCAGTTTGGCGGCGCGTAGAAGTGAATCTTCGGCTGCCAGATCGCGGCAGCACTTGCATCAGCCGCCGCAGAAGCCGAACCTTGCGCAACAATCTGTGCTGTAAACAGAAGTGCCGCTGACAGCACCACACCGCATCCGGCCTGCAACGGCAAGCGGCGAAATCCTTCTGTAAACTTGCTTCGATTTCCCATAGTTAATGCAAGGTTACAGCCTTCATCCATCTCCATGCCACCCCGCATCCGGCCACCGGGCGCACCTAAGCTTCACCGGAATCTTCAACGAATCAAAATGCTATCCTCGCCGCCTTTCCCCGCTCCTTGACGCAAGTGATCCGCGACACCAATAATGCATCTGAAACAAGGTTAAGCATTTCCGTCCCTCATCCTGAAACCGCCTCCACCCGCAGCCTCTTAGGAGCTTCGACTTCCATGGCAACTGCACAACATCCCGCCGCGCCGCCTTCCGTCCGCCGTGGTGTCCCGCCCCTGCGCGCAGCCCAGGGAAACTCCTTCCTCTGGCGCAAGCTCCACTCGCTGCTCGGCATCATCCCCATTGGCGCTTTCCTTCTTGAGCACATCCTGTCCAACTTCGAAGCCCTCAAAGGCCCCATCGCCTATGGCGACCAGGTCAAGTTCCTCAACGGCCTGCCCCTTGTCCGCGTCCTCGAATGGGTCTTCATCTTCCTGCCCATCCTCTATCACGGCGTGTATGGCGTTTACATCTGGCTCCGCGGCAAATCCAATATCGTCTACTACCCCTGGGCCGGCAACTGGATGTACATCTCACAGCGCTATACCGGTCTCATCGCCTTCGCCTACATCGCGCAGCATGTCTACCGCCAGCGCTTCAGCGGCATTCAACTTCCTGAGAACCCCTACGCCTCGTTTCATAAGGTGCAGGTGGAGTTGCAGAATCCCTGGATGCTCGCTGTCTACGTCATCGCCATGATCGCCATCTGCTGGCACTTCAGTTACGGCATCTGGCTCTTCGCCGCCAAGTGGGGCATCACCCCCGGCGAAACCGCCCGCAAGCGCTTCGGCTATGTCTGCGCCGCCTTCGGCATCGTCATCGCCATCATGGGACTGGCCAGCATCTGGGCCTTTGTCGGCGGCAAGTATCCCAACGTCCCTGAAAACCCCGTGCCGGCAGCCGCGCATCTGCATATCGACTCAACCCAATCGCCGTACACGCTGCTCTAAACAGGAAACGCTATGCCCACCACTGAAATTGCCGCCCCTCGCCTCGATTGGACCGTATTTCAGGAGACCGTTCCCGAGTTCGCAACCGGCATGGCCGCTATCACGCGCGCCCTCAAGAACTCCGGCATCGAACCCGAACTCCGCGAACTCATCAAGATTCGCGCCTCCCAGCTCAACGGCTGCGCCTACTGCATCCAGTACCACCTCAACGATGCCCGCAAGCTCAACGTAGCCGCGGAGAAACTCGATCTCCTCGCAGCCTGGCGCGAAGCCGGCATCTACTCGCCCCGCGAGGCCGCCGCTCTCGAATGGACCGAGCGAGTAACCCTGCTAGCCCAGCACCCTATTGAAGACAAGGATTACGCAAGCCTCGCCGAGCATTTCTCTCCGCGCGAAGCTGCATTTCTCACAGTAGCCATCAGCCAAATCAACGCATGGAACCGGATCGCGGCGCCGTTTCGCTTCACCCCGCCGATTCCAGCACACAGTTCGTAGTTCAGAGTTCGTAGTTCGCGGTTTTTAGCAGTTAACTGTCATCTGTAACCTGTCATCTGTAATCTGAAAGGCTCGTTCATGGCATCACCCAGAATCATCGTCGTTGGCGGAGGACTAGCAGGCCTCGCCGCGGTCATCAAGATCGCCGAAGCCGGCGGAACCGTTGACCTGTTTTCTATCGTGCCGGTCAAGCGTTCCCACTCGGTCTGCGCACAGGGCGGCATCAACGCCGCAAAGGATCTCAAAGGCGAAGGCGACTCCACCGACAAACACTTCGACGACACCATCTATGGCGGCGACTTCCTCGCCAACCAGACCCCCGTCAAAGCCATGTGCGAGGCCGCGCCCGCCATCATCGATCTCCTCGACCGCATGGGCGTGCCCTTCAATCGCACCCCCGAGGGCCTCCTTGACTTCCGCCGCTTCGGTGGCACGCTCTATCAGCGCACCGCATTCGCCGGAGCGACGACCGGCCAGCAACTCCTCTATGCCCTCGACGAGCAGGTTCGCCGCCACGAAGCCGACGGCAAAGTCAAAAAGTATGAAGGCTGGGAGTTTCTCTCCGCCATCCTCGATTCAAAAGGCGTAACCCGCGGCATCACCGCACTCGACCTCCGCACCATGGAGCTCAAAGCATTTCCCGCCGACGCCGTCATCTTAGCCACCGGCGGCAACGGAGCAATATTCGGCAAGTCCACCAACTCCGTAGTCTGCACCGGCTCCGCCAACTCCGCCGTCTTCCAGCAAGGCGCCTACTACGCTAATGGCGAGTTCATCCAGGTCCACCCAACCTGCATCCCCGGCGAAGACAAACTCCGTCTCATGTCCGAATCAGCCCGCGGTGAAGGCGGCCGCGTCTGGGTTCCACGCACCGCAGGCGACAAGCGTCCCATCAAGCAGATTCCCGAGTCCGACCGCTGGTATTTTCTCGAAGAGTGGTACCCGAAATACGGCAATCTCGTCCCCCGCGACGTTGCCACCCGCGCCATTCATAAAGTGGTCTACGAGCATGGCCTCGGCATCGACGGCCAGCCCATGGTCTATCTCGACCTCACCCACATCGACCGCGCGACTTTGAATAGAAAGCTCGAAGGCATCCTCGAAATCTACGAGAAGTTTGTTGGTGACGACCCACGCGATGTCCCCATGAAGATCTTCCCCGGCATGCACTACACCATGGGCGGCCTCTGGGTCGACTTCAACCAGATGACCAACATCCCCGGCCTCTTTGCCTGCGGCGAGACCGAGTATCAGTACCACGGCGCAAACCGTCTCGGTGCCAACTCCCTCGTCAGTTGCATCTTTGGCGGCTTCCAGACCGGTCCCAACGCTCTCAAATATGCCAAGAGCCTCCCAGCAGCCGAAGGGGACGGTGGCGTGGCAGCCGAACTTGCCCGCCAGTCTGAAATCAACAAGAACCTCATGAACAACGAGGGTACTGAAAACCCCTTCAAGCTCTGGCGCGAGCTTGGGAACACCATGACCGAGCACGCCACCGTCATTCGCTACAACAAGGGCCTCAAGCTAGCCGACGAAAAAATCGTCGAACTCCTCGATCGTTACAAGAAGGTCAATCTGAGCGACCGCAGCCAGTGGGCCAACACCAGCTTCGCCTTCGCCCGCCAGCTAAAGAACATGCTTGAGCTATCACGCACCATCACCCTCGGCGCACTTCTCCGCGACGAATCCCGCGGCGCGCACTACAAACCCGACTTCCCGGATCGCAACGACGAAAAGTTTCTCAAGACCACCAAAGCCGCCTTCACCGGCGCACCCGAAGGTCCAAGATTCGAATACGAAGAAGTCGACACGCAATTCATCAAACCAAGACCCCGCAGCTACACCGCGGCCAAGTAGCTTTCTAACAAGGCACGATTTTGATCGCGCCAATGCAACAGGCTTTGTATCAGGGCATGACTTTAGTCATGCCGAACAGGTCGATTTAATTGTTCGGGGCTTTAGCCCCTGAGGAACCTGAAGTCATGGCAGAGAAAACCGTAACACTCGAAATCAAACGCCAGGCCAGCCCCGATGCACCCGCCGTCTGGGAGACCTTCAACCTTCCCTGGCGTCCCGGCATGAACGTCATCTCCGCCATGATGGAGATCGCCGCCAACCCCGTCACCGCCGACGGCCACGCCACCACGCCGATCACCTACGACTCCAATTGCCTCGAAGAAATCTGCGGCTCCTGCGCCATGCGCATCAATGGCAAGGCCCGTATGGCCTGCTCCGCTCTCGTTGACAATCTCGAGCAGCCCATCAAGGTCGAGCCGCTCAGCAAATTCCCACTCGTCCGTGATCTCCAGGTCGACCGCTCCGTCCTCTTCGAAAACCTCAAGGCCGTCAAAGCCTGGGTTCCCGTCGACGGCACCTACGACCTCGGCTCCGGCCCCCGCGTCTTCCCCCAGCAGCAGGAAGCCAGCTACCCTCTCTCGAATTGCATCAGTTGCTGCTGCTGCATGGAAGTCTGCCCGCAATTCAACGACGACACAGGCTTCGTCGGCGCAGCCACCATCGCCCAGGTCAAGCTCTTCAACGACCACCCCACCGGCAAAGTCTTCAAGGAAGAACGTCTCCGCGCTCTTGCCGGCGACGGCGGCATCCAGGAGTGCGGCTTCGCGCAAAACTGTGTTGAGGTCTGCCCCAAAGGCATCCCCCTCACCAACGCCATCTCCGACATCAGCCGCGACGTCCTGATCCAGAAAGCCAAAGACTTCCTCCGCAGCTAACCCGAGAGAGGTCCGAATATGACCGAGGAGAAGTTACTGAGGATCGGCATCGGGCTGATTGTCGTAACTTCGCCCTTTTTTCTTTGGCTGGTTCTGCGTATTGCAAATCCACAATCACAAGCGGAGCTGAGAACGCAGATTGCTCGAATGAAAATGCTTCGCTGGATTTCCTATATTGTCGGCTTGGCACTCTTCTTGATTCTTCTCGTTTACCCACTCGGCCGATATTTCAATCTCGGCTTTGCTGTGCTCACAGCCTCGGTCGGTCTTGAGATTCCGATGGGTTGGTTGAAGAATCGCTTGGCGCGATCTGAAAAGCAGGGAAATCCGTCCACGGAAGTTATCCCACATTCAGGTTGAAGAGCCCTTGAGGCAAGTCGTGCCTACACCACCGGGTAAAACGCTTCGATCCATCCCTGCAGCACCGTCGGAAATATCCCGAGCAACACCACAGCCGCTGCAATCCCAACCAGCACCAACATGGTCACATGATTCACCTTGATCGGTGTCTCATCAACTGGCGCCATCACGTAAGCGCGCTTCAAGACCTGCAGGTAGTAGTAGAGCGACACCGCGCTGAACGCGATCGCCAACGCCACCAGCGTAAACGGAACCATACCGGCCTGCGCCCTCAGCACTGCTGCAAACAAATTGAACTTGGCCCAGAATCCCACGAGTGGCGGAATCCCCGCCAGCGATAAAAACAGCACCAGCAGCACCGCAGCCAGCACAGGATTGCGCTTATGCAGCCCCAGGAACGCATCCATACGATCGCTCCCCGTAGCCCGCTCCACAACATCAACCAGCCCGAAAGCGCCAATCGTCGTCAAACCATAGCTCAGCACGTAATACATCACGGCATTCGCATTCAGCATCGTGCTGTCCGTGCTCATATAAAAATCAAACGGACTTCCCTGGCCCGGATAATGCGGATGCACCGCAATGCCCAGCAGCATGTATCCCGCATGTGCAACGGCCGAATAAGCCAACAGTCTGCGCACGCTCACTTGCGCCAGTGCCGCCAGGTTTCCCACTACCATCGATGCGGCGGCAACCACCAGCAGAATGGTCGACAATTGCGGCCAGGTGCGATACACATCCAGCAAATACCCATCGCTCGTTCCGCGCGCAATCGCGTTTGCCGGCACCAGCCAGTGCACACTGAATGAAATCAGCAATGCAAAACTCGCCACCTTCGAAACCGACGCAATAAATGCCGCAGCCGGAGCGGGCGCGCCCTCATAGGTATCCGGAGCCCACAAGTGAAACGGCACCGCAGCCACTTTGAAACCGAGCCCCGCCACCACCAGAATCCACGCCAGGTAAAACAGCGGACTCGGTCCGGAAGCGGCAATCACTTCCTGAATCTTCGTCAGATTGGTGCTACCGCTCAGGCCATAAAAGTAGCTGAACCCGAACAGCAGAAATGCAGCCGACATCCCGCCAAACAGGTAATACTTCATCGCCGCTTCCGCGCTCTTGCCTGAGCTTTTCGCGAACGCGGTCAGAATATAAAGCCCCAGGCTCAGCAGTTCGAGCCCAATGAAGATCACCAGCAAATCCTGCGCCGTCGCGATCAGCAGTCCGCCCGCCGCCGCCATCAGCACCACGGCCACGTATTCGCCAACATGTTTTGTAAACGTCGCGCCTATCAGCAACAGCAGCGTCAACGCCGTTAGCACCAGGATTCCAGACTGCGCCGCTCCCGCATAAAAAATCGTGATCAGGATTGCATGGCCGCCCGATGGACCAAAGCTCCACGCAGCATGCGTCACCGCCCAGAACTGCGCCCATAACGCCGCGCCACATCCGGCAACCCCCAGCACCGCGGCCACCATCACACGCTCTTGCAGGCGGGCCTTGCGCAGCAGTCCAAGATCCACCACAAGCACCAGCAGCGCCGCAATTTCCAGAGCCGTCTCCGGCAGTGTCGCGCGGAAGAGATCTGCATAGTTCATTGCACACCTCCCGCAAGCAACGCCTTCACCGCCGGCTCAATTTGGTCCAGCAGAATCCTCGGATACAGCCCAACCGCCAAACTCACACCGGCCAGCATCGCCACACCCGTAACCTCGGGCCATGTAATCGCCGCGAAGGGATGCGCGCGTTCCTTCTCCAGTTCATGCACGCTCGCCTTCCCATCGCTGAAGAACGCCTTCTGCATCGCGCGCCACGTATATGCCACGCCGACCACAATCCCAAGGCCCGCTGCAACCACCCACCACGGCTTCGCCATCCAGGCACCAATCAGCACTTGCAGCTCAGCCACAAATCCTGAGAACCCCGGCAGCCCCATCGAAGCCATCCCCGCAATCACAAACGCCCATGCGGCAAACGGAATCCGTCGCGACAAATGCATCGTCTCCAGTTCCGCAAGCTGTCGGGTATGAGTTCGCTCATACACAATCCGCCCCACAATCGCGAACAGCAATCCGGCAATCACGCCATGCGAAAACATCTGCATCACCGCACCGGTTATTCCCACCTGGTTCAGCGTCATCAGCCCCAGCAGCACAAACCCCATGTGGCTCACGCTGCTGTAGCCAATCACAAATTTGAAGTCAGTCTGCGCCAGCGCCACCAGCGCTCCATACACAATCCCAATCACCGCCAGCACCGCAAACACATCCCGCCAAGAGCCAATCCCGATGAACGACCAGCCCCACGGATCAAGCCCATGCGGAAACAGCCAGATGCCCACCCTCAGGCATCCATACGCGCCCAGCTTCATCACCACGCCGGCCAGCAGCATCGATGCAGCAGTAGGCGCAGCCACGTGTCCAGTCGGCGCCCACGTATGAAACGGCCACATGCCCGCCAGAATTCCAAACCCGATAAACACCAGCGGGAAGCACCACATCTGGAAGCTCACAGGTAGATTCGCCGCATGCAGCGCAATCAAACTCGTCGAGTGGCTTCCCGAAGTCGCATACGCCGCCAGCAGCCCGATCAGCACCATCGCTGAGCCCACAAACGAGTAAAGCGCCAGCTTCATCGCCGCATACTCGCGCCGCGTCGAGCCCCAGATCGCAATCAGGAAGTACTTCGGCACAATCGCAATCTCGTAGAACACAAACAGCAGGAACAAATCGTAGCTGAGAAAAACTCCGTAAACCCCGCCGATCAGCGCCAGGAAGAACGCGAAGAACTCATTCGTCCGCACCTCAATATTCCAACTGAATAGAACGCCGGCAACAGCCGCCAGCCCCGTCAGCAGCACAAGCGTCCTGCTGATCCCATCCGCCGCCAGCAAGTAATGAATCCCCATCGACGGCACCCATGGTTTATCGGCCAGCACCACCAGCCCCTTGCCGAAGTCCGCGATATAACCCACCACGCCAATAACCAGCCCAGCCACCGCCACCACGAGCGCCAGAATGCGCGACATCCTCGCCGGCTTGGCCGGCAGCATTGCAATCACAAGCGCGCCGATGAACGAGATATAGAACGTCAACGAAAGCATCTAAAATCTCCAGTGCGCGAGCAGGTTAACGACTGTGGGGTTCACGCTATCCACAATTAATTGCGGCAATATGCCAATCAGCAACATCAGTCCAATCACCGGCGCCATCGCCATCCGCTCGCCGTGCGTCATATCCGGAAAGCTTGCCAACCGCTCCGGCACAGGTCCGCTGAACACCTTCTGAATTACCGTCAGAATCACCGTCGCCGTCACCAGTAACCCCAGAATCGAAACCGTCGACGCAACCCATGCCAGCGAAAACGTTCCGCGGAAGATCAGAAACTCACCCACAAATCCATTCAGCCCCGGCAGCCCGAGCGACGAAAACAGCGCAATCCCCATCAACCCCGCCAGTACCGGCGCAGGTTTCCGCAGCCCGCCAAAATCGCTAATCCCGCGATGCCCGCCCGTCCGCGCCTGCAGCATCGCCACAAACCAGAACAGCGCCGCCGCCGTGACTCCATGGTTGAACATCTGCAGAATCACGCCATTCAGCGCCGCCGCCTGGCTCGCCGCAGCAGCAACCCCCGTCGCCGGCACCGCCAGGGCAAAAATCCCCAGCAGGCAATATCCCAGGTGGTTCACGCTTGAATAGGCAAACACCCGCTTCAAATCTCTCTGCGCCACGGCCGCCCACGCGCCCATCACCACCGTTGCCACCGCCAGCACCAGCAGCGGCGTCCGAATCGTAGCAATCTGCGCCCCAAACAGCGGTATCGCAATCCGCAGCAATCCGTAAACGCCCATCTTCGACATCGCGCCCGTCAGCAGCATCGTCACCGGCGAAGGCGCTTCTGCGTAAGCCTCAGGCAACCATGTGTGGAACGGCACCAGCGGCACTTTCACCGCAAACCCCGCCAGAACCCCGATGGCCAGCCACAGCATCACCGGCACGCCAAAGAACCCAGATCCCAGGTGAGCCGCAACCGCATCTTCCAGCTCTCCAGTCGACGCCAACAATGTCAAGTGCGGAAAATCCATGCTGTGCGTCGAAAGAAACACCGCAATAAACGCAACTAGCAGTGCGACCGACCCAGCCATCGTATAAACAAAGAACTGCGTAGCCGCCGGACCCCGTCGCGCCCCGCCCCACAGCTTGATAAGGAAGAACGCCGGAATCAAACTCAGCTCCCAGAACAGAAACCAGTGGAAAAAATTCAGCGCCGTAAACGAACCGAAAAGTCCCGCCTCCAGCACCAGCACGAGCGCGAAATAAAGCCCCGGCTGATGATGCACCCGGTGTGCCGCATCCACACTCATCAGCGTCACAATCGCCGAAAGCACCAGCATCAGCGCGCCCAGCGCATCCACGCCCAGGTGATACTCAATCCCCAGCGAAGGCGCCCATGCCGCAAGCTCCGTCAATCCAATCGACCCGTTCGACGGTAGTTCGCTCCACACAAACAGCGCCACCGCCAAACTCGCCACCGATGTAATCAGTGCCACCGTCCGCGCATGTTTTCCTGCAAAAACGGCAATCCCTGCGCCCACCAGTGGAAGCACCGTTAAAAGCGTAAGGATAGGAATCTGGCTCATGCGCGGCTCCAAATCAAAATCGCCACCAGCGCCACAATTGCCAGAGCCAGTATCCGTAAATAGCTCTGCACCCGACCGTTTTGCATTTGCGACAGCAGTCCGCCGCCAGTCGAAAGTTCCTCACAACCCTTATCGAACGCGCCATTCACAACGTTCGCATCCAGGAAGCGATTCAACTCCGCACCCATTCCCGTCAACCACGCCACAGCGCTCACCACGCCGCCCCAAACGCGCCGATCCAGCCAGTCCGCAACCTTGCCCCACCATCCGTAAAACGCAATCACCGTCGCCCCGTACAACTCATCCATATACAACCGGTCCTGCAGCCATTTCCATGGCAACGGCGCGAAAGCTTCCAGCGCATCCGGCGCTTCCGGGTTGGGCGATTTGTTGCCGTAGAGCAGCCAGCCCAGCCCGATGCCCACTGTCACAATTACGCACGACATAGCCAGTAACATGAGCCACGCCGGCTCCGCGAAGGCGTGAAGATCACTTTCCGCGGGCACGCCATTCAGGAATGACCGGAACCATGGCCACGCCGGAGTCCCAATCGCGCCCAATAGGATCGCGAAGAGCGCCAGAATCGCCAGCGGTGTCGTCATCACCTTCGGGCTCTCGTGCGCATGCCCGTGCCCACGCCACTGACCGAAGAACACATAGCTGACCTGCCGCGTCATGTAGAACGCCGTCAGCACCGCGCCAAACACCAGCAGGTAGTAAGGAACCT
>JBEKRU010000131.1:0-15335 GCA_049518435.1 Occallatibacter sp.
AAGCTCTTCAGGGTCTGCGGCACCTTGTCTTCCGTAATCGTGCAATCGTTCTTGGTCAGGTGGGGAACAAGATTTCCCTGCTTGTCCTTGACCGTGAAGAACAGGTCCACCAGGTTCACGCTCAGTTTCAACGTGGCTACCGGCTGATCGTCCTCAGGTTGTGCCGGCGCGGTGCTCACCGGAGGCGCGTCCGGCGAAGGGGCAAGCTGGGCCCATCCCGCCGTAAATGCCGGCAGGCATACCAACAGTCCACAGATTCCCAAACCAGTACGCATTCTGCTCATTTAGACGAAATCCGGACCCCGAGGAAAGCATACCTGAACTGTTTCCCGGCTGCCGGGCAACCTGCGCCCCTCTCGTGCGTCTGATACTCTGACGAATGAAGTGTTGCCTTCGTTGGTCCCCAGTTGCCGCCCTCCGGGCGTCTCACGACTGCATCTTGAAAGTGGGATACTGAGATCGTATTGAAGGCGGATTCGTCGGCGTTTTGGGGACATGCGGTCGGTTTTCGAATTGATCGCTCACCGCCGGGCCGCTGATTACTGAACATTGGGACTATTGGAGATGTACCTGTGAAGCTTGGTTTGCCTGCAATAGCAATGGCCGCGCTCCTGACTCTTGGCCCGAATTTGGCTCCGGCGGCTCTCGCCCAGCAGCAGTCTTCTGTTCCCGATGCTCCAACTCCCCAGGCGCCCCCGCCTTTGACCGGCCCCGGTGGCGTGCCGATCACTCCCGGCATCGGAGCCGGCTCTGAGCCGACTGAGGGCACTTCTTCCTCCGCGACTTCTTCCGCCACACCGGATCAGCCCGATCCCAACGCCCCCTCCAGTCGTGCGCCTTCGAGCGAAGGCAAGGACGATGCTCAACCCACGCCGCCGGAGTTACCTGCGGCAGGCGAAGGGATGTCGGCACTCACCCTCCACGTCAATGTGAACTTCGTCGAAGTCCCGGTCACCGTCAAAGATCCGAAGGGACACCTGGTCGCCGGACTTACTTATCGCGATTTCAAGGTATACGAAAACAACTCTCGCGAGCCGTTGACACTTTTCACGGTGGATCCGGCGCCGCTCTCTATCGTCTTTGTCGTCGATCAGAGCCTGACCTCCGATGTGATGTCCAAGGTCAACGCCTCCCTCGGCGCAGTTCAGGGCGCGCTCACGCCTTATGATGAGATCGCTACCTTGTCTTACAGCAATGGCGCCCAAGACCGCTCCCAGGGATTTACCGGCGGCCAGAGCGCACGGGTCCCGTTCATCCTTGAAGCGGTCAAATCAGCGGGGACAGAGATGATGGTCCCGGCCAATGGCGGCCCTTTGTATGGCTGCCCGATTCGCGTCAACGGGAACTGCGCCGACCCCACTATCCAGCCTGGATTCTCAGCCGGTCCCGCAGGCTCCGTCGGCGTCATCCCCAAGGAGATTCATACCCTCAACGACGCTATTCTCGCCGCCGCCAAGGAATTATCGACACGCCCCAAGGGCCGCCGCCGCATCATCTACGTCATCTCCGATGGCAAGGAATACGGCAGCAAAGCAACCCTGAAGGAAGTATTACGCTATCTCGAGACCAACAAGATTGCCGTTTATGGCACCGCGGTCGGCACCTCCGCCATGTGGGGAGAGGGAACCATCAGCCGCCTCCACTTGCCCTTCACCATGTACGACAACATCCTGGCAAAGTACACCCTGGCCACCGGCGGCACGCTTGATTCGGAATTGAGCACAAACGGTATCGAAAAGAGCTACCAGAAGATCGCCGAGGAAGCGCGCAACCAGTACACACTGGGCTACAACAGCCATGAGCCCTTCATCGACAGCAAGTTCCGCAAGATCGATGTCCGTGTCGCCCGTCCCGGTCTCGAGGTCATTGCCAAAACCGGCTACTGGCCGTCGGCGCAGGATGCTCGCTAGCTGGTGAGCGGAACGGGAAGCGCAGCCGGCTTTGGACTGCTTTCGGCTACCGCCTGGGGTGGTTCGGACTTTGTGGGCGGAATCGGCGCACGGCGCGCTCCGGCACTGCTGGTGGTCGCGTCGGGCCATATCTTTTCATTACTCCTGCTGCTTGCGGTTTGTCGCGCCATGCACGTCGCACTGCCCGGCTCTTCCCCCGTGCTTTATGCCGCATTGGGCGGCTTTGAAGGTTCGCTGGCGCTGGCCATCTTTTATCGCGCCCTGGCCATGGGAGCCATGGGACTAACCGCGGCTCTTACCGGGCTGCTTACAGCGCTGGTTCCGGTGCTGTTTTCCATGGTCCACGAGGGACTGCCCTCGCCGCGCACCCTCGTTGGACTGGCATTGGGACTGGTGGCTATCTGGCTCATCACCCACACCCCAACGCGGGCGACCCGCAATCCCGATGGAAAACAGGAAATTTCCACGGAAACCGCCTCGCGCGCGACTACGCCCCCTGCCGCGCTCCTTCTCGCGGCCCTCGCCGGCATTGGTTTCGGCACCCAGTTGATCCTCTTCAAAATGGCCAGCGGCGGCGGCATTCTGTGGATCATGACATCCGCCCGCGCTGCCGGGGTGTTGGCGCTGGTGATTGTTCTTGCGGTGATGCCGCCCAAAGCGCCCTGGCGGGGATTCTGGCTCACTGGCATCGTGGCCGGAACGCTCGACACCCTGGGCAATCTCTTCTATATCCAGGCCACCCGGGTGGGCCGGATGGACGTCGCCGCCATTGTGGGCTCCATGTATCCCGCTGGAACCATCCTGCTGGCAGCGATTGTGCTGCACGAGTGGCCCAAGCCTCGCCAATACATGGGAATCGCACTGGCCCTGGCCGCCGTGGCCCTGCTCAGCGTTTAGAGGGCTTGCAACTGAAAATGCAAAAGGCCTGTGCGTGTGCACAGGCCTCTCAATTCCGGGGAATCCACTCACTCCATTCCAGCGCCGACCAACGGGGCAGGGAAACGGATCGCACTGAAACCGACCTTAGTCTTTGCGGACAATCTGCGGTTCCGCGGGCGCAGCAGCGGGTGGCGCCGGTGGCGGAGTCACACTGTGTTGCGCTGGTGGGGTTGGCGGCGGGTCAGTTACGCCCTTGATGCCTTCCTTGAAGCCCTTCAAGCCTTCGCCCAAACCTTTGCCCAACTCCGGCAGACGCTTCGCGCCAAACAGCAGAAACGCTACGATTCCCAGCACAATCAGATGCCATGGTTGAAATAGATCGCCCATTGTTTTGTCCTCCACGCACCCCGCTTGACCGGCACGCATTCACACTCTGTATTGTCGCACATTGCGGTTTCCCCGCGAGCGGCATCCGTCACGCTGGAGCATGCCTGCACAGGGAGAACGGACCGGAAGCGCAGCCGGATTCTCAAATCTCCACCTTTTCGCGCCTTCGCCAAAGCGAGGTGGAGGCGCTGAGAACTGACCACTGAAAACTGGCAACTGTTTCTAGTTCACCTGCGCGGGTTTGCCCAGCCGCTCGGTCACCATGCTGTAGAAGGCCCCTAGATCTTCTTCTTCCCCCATAGTCAGCCTGCGAAACACCTTCATCAGCGGGAACAGCCGCGAACCGCGCACGTCCACAGCAGGAACGGCCACCGCGCCGCCCGGATACGGGGTCATCTCCCACCCCCCCGCGTAGCGCCGCCGCAGCACCTCGCCCAGGTAGCTGCCCCAAAGCCTCACTTCAAAGTCCAGGTCCAGTTCCGGGCTCTCTCCCACTTGCACCAGGATTTCGTCCAGCTGATCGATCGATTCGGAACCGTAATCCAGCTGGTGCCGGAAATCTCGCTGGGCCAGATCCACCGCCGCCCGCGCATACCCCTCCATCATCGCTCCCAGGTCAGGGTATGAGGTCGATTCAAGCCGTTTGCGCAACTCACTATGGTTCGTCATCAAGACCCATTCAAGAGTAAATGCTAACGCTGCGGAAGCAATCTGCGAAAGTGGAAGGCCAGCGAACGTTTGTGGCACACTTGAAAGTGGAGGGTTCCCCGGTGAAGACCATCAAATTGCTCGGGCTGGTTGGTTTGTGTGCCGCGTTGCTGGCCGTTTCCGCCGGCACGGCCAACCCCGCTGAACGCGACATTTACCCCGACCCCTCACAGGCCAAGTCCGATCTGGCCGCCGCTCTCAAGATCGCCGCGGCCAATCACAAGCGTGTTTTGATCGATTTTGGCGGCAACTGGTGCGGCGACTGCCAGGTGCTCGATCTCTACTTTCACAATCCTGCCAATCTGCCCATTCTCGACGCAAACTTCGTTCTGGTCCACATCAACATTGGCCACATGGACGTGAATGAGGACATTGCCGAGAGATACGAGGTCCCGCTCCATAAGGGCGTGCCCGCGCTGGCTGTGCTCAGCGACAAGGGCACTCTTCTCTACAGCCAGAAGGCCGGCGAGTTTGAGGCCATGCGGCGCATGGAGTCCTCGGCTGTTACCAGCTTCCTGGTGCAATGGAAGCCGGTGAAGCAAGGCTGCTCGTCTGTCGTGATCAATTGCTGAAGAGGGCATGAGGGCATCCCCCCATTCAGGATGTCCCACTCACCCAATCGGCGCCAGGTGCTTGGTCTTCGAATAGGTATAGATAATCCGGTGGGCCACCGTAATGGTGGAAAGCGCTGCAAGTACCCATAACACAGGGGCCATCACGCCCCATCGGTTGAACAGCGCCCCCAAAATCACCAGCACAATGCGCTCGGGCCGCTCCATGAAACCAACTTTGCATTGGCCGATCAGGGCCTCGGCGCGAGCCCGTGTGTAGCTCACCATCAGCGACGTCACCATGACAAACGCCACCAGCACTACGTACCGCATGCGGTTGATGCGCCCGTAATAGACCAGCAGTCCGAAGAACAGCACCACGTCGGAATAGCGGTCGATCACCGAATCGAAAAACGAGCCGAACACCGTAACCTGGTTGTTGCGCCGAGCGACGCGTCCATCCACCATGTCGAAGAGCCCTGCGCCAATAATGACCAGCCCGGCATAGAAAAACATGATGCCTGAGTTGGCTGCGTTGGCGTGGCCAAACAGCACAGCGGCCCAGATATTGATGACCAGGCCTACAAATGTAAGCACGTTGGGGGAGATGCGGGTCAGCGCCAGGCCATGCACAATGTGATTGAGAAGCCAGCCGCAGCCGCGGCCAAAAGCGCTGGTCCAGGTCATTCCAATGTTTCCTTAGTTCTTTACGCCGACGGAATCGTTTTTTTCTTCCCCAGCTTCATCGTGGATGGTGGTCAGTTTCAAAATTTCAAGCTCGCGCTTGCCATTCGGCGTCACAATGGTGGCGACATCGCCGACCTTCTTGCCCACAATTCCCCGCCCAATCGGCGATGTGGTTGAGATCAGGCCTTTGGAGACATCCGATTCTTCGCTGGTTACGAGCCGGTACACAATCTCTTCTTCCTTGGTGGAATCGAAGACCACGACGGTCGAGCCAAACCCGGCCTTGTCCCTGGGGATGTTGGTCAGGTTCACCAGTGATAACTCGGCCATACGCTTCTTCAACTGTCCCAAACGAGCGTTGACAAAATCCTGGCGCTGCTTGGCCATGTGATATTCGGCATTTTCCGACAGATCTCCCATGGCCACGGCCTTCTTGATTTCCGCGGGCAGTTCATGCGAGAGTTCGTGCTCAAGAATACTGATCTCTTCGAGAAGCTTTTTCTTTATGTGTTCGGGCATCCACGTTCCAGTGCGGAGAGTGGGCATACTCCACCGCGAGAGATAAAAAACTCGACAACTCATTATACGCGGGCGCTGGAAATGCCGTGAGAAACAGCGGCTGCGGGCAGCTTGTCCTCTTGTATCAGGAAAGAAAAGACGGCAAAAGGCCTCAGCTTTAAGCCTGGAAATGAACTTCAAATCCGGAGGAGCGTCCGCTTTTGGTACTCTACTGGCAGGGAGTTTGCGCAATGCATCTTTACACGCCCTTCGTCGTCGTCCCCCTGATCGCGGTCGTCTTCATTTCGTGCATCTTGTGGGCCACCAGCAGCAAGGAAGATGGACACTCCTCGCACTGATCTGGCGGCCGGACGCGCACCGAGGTCCTGCCTGAACATGGGTTCATCCTCTCCATCGGAAAACAGCCGGAGACGCTTTCTTGCGTGTGCTGCCAAAGCTGCGGGAGCGTCGGTCGCGCTGCATGCTTTTCCCACACTTTCACAGGCAAAAAACCTTCAGCAACCAGAGTCAGATAGTGTTGCTCAGACTCGTGCGGCTCAGACGCCGATCTTTCCTTCCGCTGACCCGGCCTGGAAGCGAATATGGGATGCTGCTGTTGCAGTGCTGACGGGGAACATCCGAAGCGTGCCGGGGTACTCGCGACCGGTGTTGTTTGAGGGCAGCACATACCAGGGGATCTGGCTGGAGTGCGGGCCGCATGAGGGGCTGGTTTACGCTACTTTGGCGAAAAACGTTCCCGCGGGGCTTGCTAAGACATCTCCGCTGGAAGCTGCGCGTAACAACCACATGGCGTTCTTTGTGCTGCAGCGAGCCGATGGACAACTGCCCGCCAGCATCAAGACCACCGAGAACGGCTATGGGCAGATTCAGATGGTGGTGCCCATTGCGGCGACAGCGTGGGAATTGGCGCAACTGACTGGCGATGAGGAACTGCTGACAACGGCGTATTCGGCTTGCGGACGCTGGGATGCGTGGCTGCGGCAGTATCGCGACACGCGCAAGACCGGCCTTGTGGAGGGTTTCTGCACCTACGACACCGGCCACGACAACAGCCCCCGATGGAAGGGAATTCCCAACCGCTGCCCCGATGCCGACGCGCGCAAGTGCCCGCAGATAGTTTCGATGCCGCGGCTTTGTCCGGATCTTTCGGCTACGGTTTTCGGTGGGCGGGTGGCGCTCGCGGCGATGGCGAAGGCGCTAGGCAAGCCGAACGAAGCAGCGCGCTGGCTTGCGGATGCGGAGAAGATTCGCGGGCTGATCATCAACAAGCTCTATTCGCCTGAAGACGCTTCCTTTTACGATCTCGACGCACAGAATCAGTTCGTCCGCGTTCGCGGCGATGTGATAAGCAGGGTGCTGGGCGAACATGTCCTCGATCTTTCGCACCGCGGCGACAGGGCGATGTTTGAAGCGGTTTGGACGCAACAGCTGCATAACGCGAAGGCATTCTGGGCGCCGTATCCTTTCCCAAGTGTCGCTATGGACGACCCGGCGTTCGTGCGGCCCATTCCGCGGAATTCCTGGGGTGGGGCTTCGCAGGCGCTGACGGCACTACGCGCGCCACGGTGGATGGCGCACTACGGCAAGCAGGCGGAATTGGATCACCTTATGGAGCAGTGGTGCGAGGCGATTATGCGGCATGGGGAATTTCGGCAACAGATGGATCCGATGATGGGGGAGTTTACACAGCCTGATCCGGGTGGGTACTCGCCGGCGGCGCTGGTGTTTTTATCGTTTGCTCAGGGCTTGAGCGGGAAGGCTTGAGACGTGACCTCGCGCAGCCGGACCAGCACAACGGCCTGCCGAGGGAGGGTCAGATCGATGTTGGCCGTGCCTTGACCAAGGGCAAGAGCGTGATCCGGCACGGTCTGTTGTAGCATGCCGGTTTTTTGCAATTCTTCCACTTGTTTGCTGGTGGGGTGAGCAGGGCTGCCCATCTGCTGCCAGGCCAGGTAGGCGTTGCTGCGGGTTGCGTCCATGCGGAACTCGGATGAGACCACAGACAGGCCGTGCAGGCCGTCAACAGCTAGATGGATCTGGGCGGGCGCGGCCGGGACGTCGGAGTCGTGGTAGTTCCACAGGAGAATATCCACAACCTCGCTGCTTCGCGTGGCCACCGCATTCACGTCGGGAGCATCGATGACGCTGTGAGCGACGATGTCATCCTCCGGGAGAGCTCCGGTACTACCTGTCGCAAGCCAGACCGCGCCGGGTTTTTCTCCGCCTAACTTGCCAAACATCCTGAAGACATTCAGCACTGGCTTGTCGATGCCGTCGGTGGCGAGTTCGCGGAAACCGGCGAAGGCAGGCTGGTCTTCAAACTCAAAGGCCCAGGTTACCGCGCCTTGCACAGTGACGCCGTATTTGCCGGCCAGCTCATAGGTGCGCATGATGGTCTCGGCCACGCTCGCGCCATAAAGCGGACCGTTTCGGTATCCGTTTTGGGTCCCTTTACAAGCCGCGCAGCCCTCCGGGTCGAATTCACCCAGGATGATGGGCGTGTGCTTCCACTCCGGATAGCTGGCGATGACCTGCATACCACGCTCGACAGCTCGCAATTGCGCGCCGACATTCATCACCACATGACCGTCGACGAATTTCGGGCTGCCTTTGGGGTGGTAGCTGATGAAGTCAAGCGGCGCGCCGATTCCGCCCGTCGCGGCATTCACTCCATGCGCGCAATGGTCGAGAAACTGACGAAGGAAGGGCTCGGAATGATCGCTGACGCCGGTCGCCTCGGGGCCCCCGATCTTGGCGGCGGGAAGCTGCTGGCGAATGGCTGCCGCGGTCAGGTCGTAGAGGCGGTCGTACTCCGCCGGGGTGCCATGCCAGTAGCCAATATCCGGCTCGTTCCAGACTTCCCAAAGCCAGGTTGCGGTCTGGCTGCCGTAACGATCGCGGAGGTGGGCGGCATAGGCGGCAACGAGCTTCGACCATTTGGATTCGTCGTTGGGAGGATAGGTCCAGCCGGTGAAAATGTCTCCCTTGGGGAAGGTATGGCGGTAGGGCTCCGGATGGGTCGAGAGCGCTTCCGGCATGAATCCGATTTCGATGAGTGGGCGGATGTGATTCTCAATGAGCGCGTCAAAGATCCGGTCCGTGATTTTGAAGTCATAAACGGGCGTGCCATCCGGCTTTTCTGTGTAGACATTGGTCGAGCCCCACTTGAGCGAGCCTTCGCCGTTGCCGGTGGTGAACAGGTTGTGAGGGCGATAGTAGACCGGGACAGGGCTTAGCGCTGCCAACTCTCCCAGCAGCTTTTTGCCGTTGGGCGCATACAGATAATTCGGCTCGTCGGCGCCGAAGTAATTCCAGATGGGAGTGTAGGGTCCTGTGGGTTGGGCGGCATGAACCTGGATGGAAACCGGCGCGGACGCTTGAGTCTCGAGCGAGGTATTGCTTTGGTTCCCGGACTGGGCGAGACCCGCTCTCGTAGAAACGAGCATCACGACGATCATCAGCAATCCGGCCGGCAAATCGATGCGGGGCCGGGTAAACCTTTTCTTCATGGCTTCCACCATAGCGGATTCGCGCGAGGTCGGGAAGCGATACAGGGCCGCAGCGGGTGAACGCGGCGGCCCTGAGTTGGTTCGAACTGCGCTTTCGTATTACTTGGGTGGCTCTTCCTTCTTTTCTTTTTTCTCGGGTTTTGGAGCAGGCTTTGGTGCTGGTTTTGGAGCAGGCGCAACCGCCGGCCTTGGCGCCGGTTTTACCGCGGGAACCGGGGTTGGACGCCCTGGCGCCGGGACCGTTGCTTTTGGAACAGGTTTGACCGCGGGGGCCGGAGCCACCGGTTTCGTTGCCGCAGGCGGTGGAGACTTAACTGCGGGGGCTGGAGCTTCCGGCCTGGTTACCGGCGGCGTCCTGGCCGGTGGTGGTACAACTGGCTTTGCGGCCGTCGCCGGGGCAACTGGAGCACTCGGGTGTGCGGGCTCCTTTGCGGGAAGCGCTGTTGCGCGCGCAGGTTCAGCTGCGGGAACCGGCGCATTCCTGGCTGGCGGGACAGGGGCTGTCTTGGCCGCTGGCATGGGAGCAGCCTTCGCCGGCGGTGCAGGTGCTGCCTTCGGTGCAGGCGCTGGTGTTGCCTTAGCTGCAGCTGCGGTCTTCACCGTCGCCGTCTTTACCGCTGCCACCGTGGCAGGGGACGCCTGAGCCTTGGCGAGTTCTGTCACCGGCTTTGGCTGCGGAGGTTTGAAGCCCGCCGGAGCAGGATGAGATTCCGCTGCCAGTGGCCTGGTCGATGCCAGGTTCGTCGGGTGCCCCCCGTTGTTCTTAGCAAAGCTGCTGGTGTCCGCTTTGGCTGCGGAGATGTGCTGCTGCTGGACGGTCGTTGGGGGCGTGTGCGTCTCGTGCAGGGCTACCTGCTCGTCTGCGGTGGGCTGATGCTGTACGCCGTCGGGGCCGCCGTTGAAAGCCACGTGGTTGGTGTTGACGATTGTCGTCTGTTCAACGATGGTCCGATTGATGTAGACGTTGGTCACCACATTGACATTCACGTGGACGACCGCGGTGTTGTAGGCGAAGACTCCGCCGTTCCACGTACCGCCGGAAAAGCCGATACCCATAAAGCCGCCACCATAGTTCACACCGCCGTAAAAGCCGACGTGCGGTCCCCAGTAGCCGCCGTGGAACGCATAATGACCGCTAGCCCAGCCCCAGTAAGGAGGGGTCCAGAGCGCACCGGTATATGGCGCGGGCACCCACGCTCCGGGAACCCAGTAGTAACCCAGAGGCCCCCAGTGCCAGTTGCCAGGCGTCCAGATCAGGTTTGGTTCCGGGCAAGGGGGCTGTTCATAGTCTGGCAGGGGCGGAGGCGCATCGTCCGCGACGATCTCCTCGTCATCGGCATCTTGAACTGGAGCCGCTTCCGGAGGAGGGGCGGGATTCTCAACCGGCATCCATCGTGCACCATCCCACACAAAGGTTCCGGTCCTGAGCGTGCCCGGGGCCTGGGCACTCGCCTGCTGTTGAGCCGCGATTGCAAAAACGAGAAGCGCCAGCGAGAGCCAGCGCAGAGAGCGCATAAAAGTCATACAAATACCTCCAGATTAGTGCTGGTCCGTTCCGCGTCGGCTCCGCAAATTACCGGGGGGGAACAGGCTTGGTGGAATTGCCAAAGGTCAAATGGACTCTGACCTGTACTCGCGGGAAATCGATCCGCATAGGTGGGATGCTCAAAAATTTCCGACCCACGGGAAATTGGCAAACCTCCGTCCATGGTTCAACGGAGCGCATGCGTGGTGCGATCATCCCTTTGCGGATTTGCTGGTGAACCTGATCCGGCCCGGCTAAGAGCGCCGTCGAAGAAGAGTGGTCAGCATATCCTGCGGTTGGGTAAGGGAGGCGGGTGCGCCAGGGATCGGCGAAGGCATTCGGTCGAGGCTTTTTGCTGAATTGCGAGAGCGGAGAAGTGCATGGGAGTCTTCCTTTCAGGGATCGATGATCCTTAGAAACCAGGCACCAGGTATTCCATGTATGCAGAGGAACAGGTTAGTTCGACAGCGCGGCATTTGCTTGCAATCAGTCGAGACCACATCTCCCTCGTTCTTGCGAGGGCTTAACTGTGGATAGTAACCCCATCGACCGGTAAAAGTGGCAAAACTTCTCCAAGTCCCCTGTGCGAATCGAGGAACCGTTTGGGAATGTTCGGCGTATAACAGGCAAGAGGGCGATTGCCATGATGCGTATACGCTTGAGCAATTCTGCTGTTTTGGTCGCCGGCCTGGCTTTCCTGGCCGGAGTGACGGGGTGCTTCAGGGTTCATGTGGACAAAGGCGCAAACGGCGAAGATAAGGACGTCCGGGTGGATACACCCTTCGGCGGCGTTCACGTCAATACCAACCAGACCTCGGCGGCGGACCTCGGCCTGCCAGCTTATCCGGGCTCCCACACTGTCGAAGACAACGATCACGATAAGAACAAATCCGCGGACATCCATCTTGGCTTCGGCGAGTGGGAGTTGCATGTTCAGGCCGTAAGCTACGGCACCCACGATACCCAGGAGCAGGTTGCTGCGTTCTACAAAAAAGCATTGGGCCGCTATGGCGACGTCATCATCTGCCAGGGTCATTCGCCGGTAGGTACGCCGACCAGCACTTCTGAGGGACTCACCTGCTCAGACGATGGCAGCAGCGCGAATGTGAAGATTGACCGTGGCGACTACGGGACCAACAACAACAGTCTGGAACTGAAAGCCGGTTCGAAACGCCATCAGCACATTGTCGGATTCGAGACTCCGAAGGAGGGAGAAACCCGGTTTTCCCTCGTGGCGCTCACCTTGCCGGCAGGCGTTGATAAAGGAAAGACTGACTAGATTCCCCGGCCATACGGTCTGAACGGGATTCTGTTTCGCGGAAAATTGACTGTCTCAAAGGTTAGGGGGACCGCCAGCCTGAGCGATGACCTACAATTTCAGCAAACAGCAAGCATATTCCGCTCTAGACCGGAGATTTGTTGATGCCATTGAAAACCCTTCGCCTCTTCCCCGCGGCATTTTTGACCGCGGCGATTCTTTTGCACGCCGCAGACAAACCAAAAACTGCACCGCCCGCCCCGGTGGTCACCGATCCCTATGTCGAAGTACAGCCGGCCACTGAAACGCTGGACCTGAACATGTACCAGCGGATTCGCGATGAGGGCCTGAACCACTCGCACGTGATGGAGTTTGCCTCTGCGCTGATGGACGGAATTGGACCGCGGCTCACCGGTTCGCCCAACCTTGCAAAAGCCAACGCGTGGACCCGCGACACCCTGACCAAGATCGGCCTTGAGAATGCCCATCTCGAAGACTGGGGCGAGTTTGGCCTCGGCTGGCAGCAGATCAACACCTGGGCGCACATGGTCACTCCCGACACTGCGGTGCTGATTGTGCAGGCCACGCCCTGGTCGCCGGCAACTCCGGGCCCGGTTACTGGGGAAGTGGCCTTCGTCACTATCCAGGATGAAAAAGACTTCGACAAATACAAGGGGAAGCTGGCTGGGAAGGTAGTTCTCTTCGGCGCAATGCGTGATGTTCCGCCAGTCGACAAGCCGCTCTTCGAGCGCTACACCGACAAGGAACTGGAAGACATCGCCCAGATTGAGGTGAGCGCGAACGCCGGCGGTCTTTCCCCGGAGTTGCAGGCCCGGTTGCGCGCTCGCCTAGAGCGCAATCGCATGATCGACAAGATTGCGCAATTCTTCTATGACGAGAAGGTAGCAGCGGTCATCGAGCCCAGCCGGGACGGGAAAAACGGCGGCGGTTCCGGCGGTACCCTCTTCGATGACAACGGCGCGACTCTCGGGCGCACACCCTATGTCGCGGACAAGCGCGTCAAGGTTCCCGTGGTCGTGGCCGCAATTGAGAGCTACGGTCGTCTTTACCGTCTCACGCAGGCACATGCGCCTGTGAGCGTCGAGATCAACGTAGACACCAAATTCACTGGCGAGCACGAGCACGGATTTGACACGGTTGCCGAGATCCCGGGAACCGATCCCAAACTAAAAGAGCAGGTCGTCATGTTGGGCGGCCATCTGGATAGCTGGATCGGCGGAACAGGCGCCACCGATAACGGGGCTGGAACGGTTGTCGCCATGGAGGCTGTACGTATCCTCAAGGCTCTGGACGTGAAGCCGCGCCGCACCATCCGCATCGCGCTTTGGACCGGCGAGGAGCAAGGCATCTTCGGCTCCAAGGGCTATTGCACTATCCACTTCGGATCGGCAAAGCTTTCGACCGCGCCGGACCAGGTGATGCTGCCTGAGTTTATGCGCCGGGCAGCCGGGCCCCTGGAAGTGAAACCGGAACAGAAGCTCGTCTCAGCCTACTTCAACGTCGATAACGGAACCGGCAAGATCCGCGGCGTCTACACGCAGGGCAATGCGGCCATCGCGCCCATCTTTGCCCAGTGGATTGCTCCGCTGAAGGACCTCGGAGTCACCACCATTACCAACCAGAACACCGGTGGCACCGACCATTTGAGCTTCGACGCGGTCGGCATCCCTGGCTTTCAATTCATCCAGGACATGCTTGACTACGAGGCTCGAACACATCACTCGAATGAAGACGTGATGGAGCGCATGCAGCCAGCGGACTTGAAGCAAATCGCGACGGTTGAGGCCATTTTCGTTTACAACGCGGCGCAGCGCGATCAAATGCTGCCGCGCAAGGCGCTGCCGCAACCCGACCTGGAAGAGAAGAAACGCGCACCCATTGCGGGCATCTTCCCAGGTGCGGAAACCCCGGCAGCCGATCAGAAGTAGAAGTTTTTTGGCAGCTCACTGCTTTTACCGACCGCTCCGCGCGTTGCACGCCGGAGCGGTTTCTCTTTCCCGGCAGTTTTTGCGAAGCAAGCCAAGCCAGCCCGGATCCTGAAGCACCCTGGATTCTGCTACACTGGTCGAAGCGCATTCACGGGGTAAAACGCGCCAGGCCGCGCCCCATTGATACGCTTCCGCAACCCATGTTCGGGGAGTGGCTCAGCCTGGTAGAGCACCTGGTTCGGGACCAGGGGGTCGGAGGTTCAAATCCTCTCTCCCCGACCAATAAAATCAATAACTTACACTGATTTCTGGCCAGGCTAAACAGCCTGGGGTTCCCAAAAGGGTTCCGACTCTTTGCCCTCTCCGCCGTCGGGGAGGCCCTCTGGCGGAGCGACAATTTTCCTTTCTTCCTCATCCGGCTCCGCGAATACTGCTTCAACCACCCGGCTCACCGCATCAACGCGCTCATTCCACCACGTCTTCGAATACACATCCAACGTGATGCTGCCCGTGCTTCCCGAGTGCCCCATATTGTCACGAGCGACCTCGAGGCGAGCTCCGTAGCGCCGCATCAGGCTGGTATGCATGGTGCGGAAGCTGCGGAAATCAACAGTCCTGTCTATCCCGAGCTTTTCAGCGACAGGCTTGAAATGGCGGTGAAGCAGGTTGTGTCGATCGAGCGCCTTTCCGGCCTTGTTGGCAAACACAAGGTCGTCCGACAGTCGGTACTTCTTGTTGCTGGCCCACAATCGCTAAATCGCCGCGAGAATGACACTATGTTTCGCTATCCACCGGGATGGAACCCGCATACGCGAACTTAACTGCTCCGAGTCTCTTTTGCGCCGTTTACTGAAGGCTGTTGAGGCGCCGATTGAAGATTGCCTTCTCGGCCGCCGGGGAAAAATCTCAACCAACGAGCTAGTTCGTCGTGCAATTGCGGCGGAAATCCGCGGCACAGCCAAGAAGCAAGAGGAGCAACAGTTGGAAGGTACGCAGGCTGCTATCCGCGGATCAAAGGCAATCTGTGCCTGGCTGTTAAAGGAGCACGTATCAGGCGGGCTCGGCGAGCGAATTCTTTGTGAAGCGCAGCGCCAACTGGCCGAGGCGGAACAGACTAACAGGTTGCCGCTTGGCGCCGCCCCCGCCGACATGCCTTTCGAAGAGATTATTCGGACGTGCAAGGCCGCCGGCCCAACTATTGACGCGGTTGATCGCAAATACCCTCAGGCTGAGGACCGTAAAACTCTAGCGCTCCGGGCGTAGAGCCGCGACGAGCGAACTCGAAATGAATCTACAGCATCTTGTGCCATGCAATCACTACTCCGCGATCTACAAGCGCCACAATTCGACGTGCCAATTTAACAGATTCGTTGGAATAGTAGACGTTGAGAGTCCCGCTGATTTCATCTCCTCTTTCGATTTTATCCAACCAGAAAATGTCCTGAATTTCTGC
>JBEKRU010000132.1:0-15308 GCA_049518435.1 Occallatibacter sp.
AAGTAAACTTCGAATGCCTTGCCGTTGACTTTCCACTCGCCCGTGCCGGGACGCAGGAACACGCGGGCGATTGCCGACTTGCGCCGCCCCGTCCCGTAATACTGAACCAGATCTGCCATTCTCTGCTCTCTCCGCCGGGCAACATAGCCCGGTCAACCGTTAACTGTCAGACTTCAGGTTCTTACTGTCACCTGTAATCTGTCACCTGTTACTGGCTTACTTGATCTCCATCGCCACTGGCGCCTGCGCCTGGTGGGGATGCTTGTCGCCGCGATAAACCTTCAGCTTGGTCGCCATCTGGCGGCCGATCTTGTTCTTGGGCAGCATGCCCTTGATGGCCTGTTCCAGAATCATCTCCGGCTTGCGGTTCAAAAGGCGGGTGTACGACTCCTCGCGGAGTCCGCCTGGGAAGCCGGTGTAGCGGCGATACTGCTTGCTTTCAGCCTTGAGGCCGGTGAGCCGCACCTTCTCCGCGTTGATGACGATGACATGGTCGCCCATGTCGATGTACGGCACATACTGCGGATTCAGCTTGCCGCTCAGCACATCGGCCGCCTTGGTGGCGAGGCGGCCCAGTGTCTGGCCGTCCGCGTCTACCACAAACCACTTGCGGTCAATGTCCTTGCCGCTCGGAACAAAGGTACCCATCTTGATCTCCTGCCTCTTGAAAAACCGATCCTGCCAAACTGCACAGCTAAAACCGTGGCGCAAAGCGCCTAAATACGAGCCCAGCCCCACGCAAAACGCGCACGGCCAGTTTCTACCACCCACGTCCAAACAAATCTGTTCGGGTGAGAACTGCGGGGAGCTGGCCCTCAAAGGGCTTTGGCCTGGCTGAACCGCGTCCGTCTGAACCGCTTTCAGCAGCCGGTGACCTGTGCCGGGCAGCCTCTTCAGGGGCTTACCAGCTGGATCCGGAAGAACGGCCCACCGACATATATCTGTCGTTGGAAGCCCAAACACAGACCCCAGGCGCAACACCGCGCAAGGACTCCAGAATACCCCAAACCGGATTCAGAGTCAACGAAAAGCGGCTCGCGATCGCTGGTAATTCGCGGCTGGAAGCGGCCAGCAGATCTCTTCGGCGACGCAGCATCGACGGGAGGCGCCGCAGGTTTCCGCGCCACCCCGCCTGTTGTATACATGATTAGCGATCAAGAAACACTTTTAACCCCGATGGGAGTGTCGGTTTCGACATTTTCCGTCGTGCCGGACAGGTTGCCCGGAACGGAGACCAGCCAGTGAAGAAAGCTTTGCACATAGCTGCGGCGGTTTTGTTGGCGGCGGCGGGGGTTGGGTTGCTGGTCTTCATTGCGCACCTGAACAACGCGAGCCAGAGGGATTTTATCGGCTATTGGGCTACCGGGCAGCAACTGGTCCACGGCGGAGATCCGTACGACGGCGCCGCCATTTTGCAGGTGCAACAATCGGCAGGTTTCAACCGGACCGAACCGTTGATTATGCGCAACATGCCAGTGGCCTTCTTCCTGGCGTGGCCGCTCGGCTATTTCAGTGCGAATTCGGGCATGATTGTTTGGTTCATCGCGCTGCTTCTCAGTTGCGTTGGATCGATCCGCATGATCTGGACGCTGCACGCACGCCCAAATAACAGCCTGCACCTGCTGGGCTACTGCTTTGCGCCGGTGATGGCATGCCTGATGTTCGGGCAGATCGGCCTTTTCCTTCTGCTGGGCGTAGTGCTGTTTCTCACTTTCCAAAAAGACTGGCCTTTTCTTGCCGGTGTTTCGCTGCTGGTTCTTGCCCTGAAGCCGCACATATTTCTGCCCTTTGCCGTGGCGCTGGCTGCCTGGATGCTGGCGACGAAGGCCTGGCGGATGATCGCCGGAGCAGCGGCAGCCCTTGTGGCGAGTCTGTTGTTTGCTCACGTGCTGGATCCACATGCGTGGTCGCAGTACTCGCAGATGATGAAGACCGGAGGCGCGCTCGACGAAATGATCCCGGTGCTGAGCGCGTATTTCCGTTTCCTGGTGGATCGCCATGCCGTCTGGCTGCAGTTTCTTCCCCAGGGCTGCGCCTGCGCGTGGGCGCTCTGGTACTTCTGGACGCGCCGCGCACGCTGGGATTGGCTGGATCATGGGCTGGTAGTGCTCTTAGTCGGGTCCATGTGCACGCCCTATGCATGGTTTACGGACGAGTCGCTGCTGCTGCCGGCGGTGCTGGCCGGGGTGTATAGGGCTGATGCATCGAAGCGCTCGATTGTGCCATTCGGGATTGTTGCCGGGGCGGCGATCATCGAACTGGTAGCCCATGTGCCGGTAATTCAGTATTACTTCCTGTGGACCACGCCGGCATGGCTCGGGTGGTATCTGTATGCGACAGGAAGGATTGGCGCGGGGACAAAGGGCGTTCGCGTCACCGATGCGGTGCAGAAGCAGGCATGAGGCTCGACAGGATGGCATGCGAATCGCTCTGGAAACCCGCGCCGATTCCGCGTAGAGTGTGGGCAATGAAAAACGCATTCATTTTGGCGGGGCTATTTCTTGCAGGGATGATTGCATCGCAATGCCTTTACTGTCAGGCCTCCATAACGATCAAGTCCGGTGCCGAAACAATCACCAACACCGAGCCCGGAAAAATCAAGTTGGCAGATCTCTACAAGATTGCAGATGTAGTGGCAACGGTTCGAATCGTCTCCGGGGACGCAGAGAGCTACGAGATACCAATCTACAAGGCAGTGGTTTTGAAAAGCTTCAAGGGGTCTTACGAAGGAGCGACCATTTATTTTGGGGAGTTTTTTGGCGGAAAGCTCGGCGCGGAATACACCCTGTTCCTCCGCAACTTGAAACATTCGGCCGCGCCAAAATCAGGCCTCACGGTTGTTTACGGAACGGTGAACTACCTGGAGGTTTTCAATCAGGGCTACAGCTCAATGGAGAATTCTTATGAATGCGTATTCGATGGAAGTATCCCGCAGCAGTCCTGCGACTACGGGGTAAGAGTGTGCACGGATTACATTGTTCTTCCCAAAGGGACTCGTGCTTATACTTCCGAAAAGGACGAACCGCCATTCGGATGTCGTTGGGTACGTCGCTCTAGATTCATGGACCTCCTCGACGATTTTGCTGAGAAACCTGGGGTCCTTCGGTCACCATACGGAAGATAGAGATTGGGTCAAAAAGCGGCGCCAAGAAAACCGCCCGGGAATCAGCTTTAGGCTGAGCTCCGGGCGGTTGTTTTGTAGCGAAACGCTATGGGCTGCTCTTACGCCGCGTGCAAATCCGCTGAACGCACCCGGAAGTGCTTCATGTTGAGCGAAAGCGTGCGCTCAATCTTGCGCAGATCGTTGCGCTCCGCCGGTGCTGCAAAGGTGGAAGCCACGCCGTGGGCCGAAGCGCGACCGGTGCGGCCAACGCGATGAACAAAGTCCTCTGCCATCTTGGGTAGATCGTAGTTGATGACGTGCGCCACGTTGGCTACATCGATGCCGCGGGCGGCCACGTCCGTTGCCACCAGCACGCGGTGATGCCCCTCAGAGAAACTGCGCAGCGCCTGGTTGCGCTGAGCCTGCGAGCGATCGCCGTGGATCTGCGTGGCCGAGTGGCCGGAGCGAACCAGCCTGCGGGCGACGCGATCCGCGCCATGCTTGGTGCGCACAAATACCAGGAAGCTCCCGGTCTCGGCGCCGAGCAGGTGTTCGAGCAGTTCCTGCTTCTTGTCCTGCTCCACTTCAAAGGTGCGCAGCTCGACATTTTCCGCCGGCTTCAGCACCGAACCGATTTCGATGCGGGCGGGGTTGTTGAGATATTTGCGGGCCACTTCCTTGACTGCGCCTTCGAGCGTGGCGGAGTAGCAAAGCGTCTGGCGCGTGGTGGGAAGCATCCCTGCGATGCGCGCAATGGCAGGCTGAAAGCCCATATCGAGCATGCGGTCCACTTCGTCGAGAACCAGCATCTTGACGGTGTCAAGCTTGACGAGCTTGCGCTTGAGGAAGTCCTCGAGGCGGCCGGGGGTTGCGACGATCAGGCGCGCGCCGCGGCGAATGGACTCAAGCTGCGAGTGTTCAGCAAGGCCGCCGACCACGAGTGCGCAGGTTTGCGAGGGGCTCGTGCGGATGGCGCGAAATGCCTTTTCCACCTGCATGGCCAGCTCGCGGGTGGGCAGCAGGATAAGAGCCTGCGCGCCGCGCGTCTCGTTCTTCTGCATCATTTCCACAATGGGAATGAGGAAGCCGAGGGTCTTGCCAGTTCCTGTTTGCGCGGTGGCCAGAATGTCGCGGCCTTCGAGCGCGGGGGGAATGCAGCCGGCTTGGACCGGGGTGGGGATTTCAAATTTGTTGGCGTCGAGGCGCGCCATGAGGGCGGCCGAAAGAGAGAACTCAGAAAACTTTGTAATCAAGATGGTCAAATTCCTGGGGGTTCCAAGAGCCCTAAACCCAGGGGCCTGCAATCGGAACCGGACATCGAGGCGCGCACACTTCAGGCGCGAGCCTGCTTTTTAAATCTATGCGTAAGGAAGAACCGAAAACGTCCAGGAATCCAATGGACGGCCCGTGCATTCGTTCGAATGCCGTTGGCCCGAATCTGACCCACGCTACTGGTATGCCAGGCGGCACATTGCCGGCCGGCCACCCTGCTCCAACTTGCTTCCCGGTTTCAGCGCGGCCAGTCCACTCAAGGAGGCATTTGCGCTTCATCACTTCCGGACCAAAACACAGTCCACGGAAGAAGCTCCGGGTAGGAGACTTATAGGCATACGCTGTAGGGGCTTGGGGGAAAATCTGTGCCAGGCAAACTTGCCGGTGTGAAGGGCAAACCGCTGCTCACGGCCAAATCACTGAGCGCATGTACAGTGTAGCACGGTTTCGATTCTGCCTGGCCTTAAGCGCAGGGCATGCTTTCCAGGTTCACTCCTCTCGATAGCCATAGAGGCGCCATGAATTGCCAACCTTCTTCAACTTGATCGAAAACTGCCGTTCAGCGTTTTCAAAGATAAAGGTCGTATCGCATGTCGTGAACCCGCCTTTCGAATCGAAGTTGGTCTCACTGCCTCCGCGCTTGACCGTTTTCAATGGACCGAGCTTCGCGGCTAGGGTCGTCTGTTGGAGAATGAAATCCTGCTTGCTTACCGCCCTCTGAAATTCATCGCTTGCCGCGTTATAGGCTCCGTCATAATCCTCAACAACTAGCCTTTGACCAAAGGCGTCTGCTGCTTTGCCCGCCGCATGCATTTCACCAAAGAGCCAGATGAAAATCGGGACGTTGATGAGGAGAATCAAGCCTAAGACGATATAGACTGTCTTCTTCCGAACAAGCCAAAATTTCTGCCGGTCCTGTACCCGGTCCATTTCCATCCGCCTGTTCGCCCTTATCCAGAAGAATTAGTCCTGCCCGCGCAACCGTCCGGTTTCCCGCTTCACCAGTTCCACAACCTCGGACGCATTCTTCGGGTCGCCGCCGCGCGGGTCGCCCCCAATCCGTCCCATCCGCGCATCCGGCAGCCCCATCCACTGCTTACGCCGCAGAATATCGTCGATCTTGTCCTCGGGAATCACGCCCAGCGGCTCGCCGATCTGCTTCGCGATCAGGTAGGTCCGGCAATAAGTATCCATGATCTCGCAGAGCCATTCGGCATGCGTCACGGTATCTGCCCAGCAGACGACTCCGTGATTTTTGAGCAGGATGGTATTGTGCTCCTGCACAAAGGGCAGCACGGTTTCCGCGAAGGCTTGCGTACCTGGCGTCTCGTACGGCGCAACGGCTGCCGGGCCGATGAACACCTCATATTCAGGGATGAGTCCATTCGGAGGAATTTTGCCGGCGATGGCAAAAGCCGTGGCGTAGGGCGGATGGCAGTGCACCACGGCCCTGGCCTTGGGATTGGCTTTGTAGATTTCAAGATGCAGCAGCAGTTCGCTAGTGAGCGTCCGGTCGCCGGCAAGGATTTTTCCGTTCAGGTCGGAGAGGCAGATGTCCGCAACTTCGAGGTCGGCCTTGCTTAGCATGGTGGGTGTGCAGAGCACAAACTCGGCGCCCAGCCGCACACTGATGTTGCCGCCGTTGCCGTCGACATATTGGCGGTCCCACAGCTTGCGGCCGGTGCGGATGATCTCGGCACGCAAAGCATTGGCTTCGGCGGAGTTGAAAAGGGTTAAGGGTGACTCGCGTTCCAAGGGTGATTGCCGTTCGGCAGACCGGGCGCGGGGAACCTCCACCGCAGCCTCCGCCGTTTTTGCTGGTAGAACTTGAGCCTGCTCCATGCTTGACCCTCGCGCGTGAGCCACCGTACCGAGCTTCAGGAAGCCCCGCGACTGCACACACAAAATTATATATAGCGCAGATTGCTGTCGTTGAGTCGTGATTGGTGTCACCTTCAGGCAGACGAGCCCTCAGTTCAGAAGTTCCCGGCTTATTCCCCCGCCGGAATGACATCACAAGGGTCTGCGCTCTACCTCGGATTCGCAGGAAGATCGATTGTGAACACGCGCTGGTTGGCCGTCAGAACCAGCAATTCATTCTTCTCCGGAATGAAGCGGGCAGTTCGGGGCGAATGATCTACTGTCACTCGTTTCAGTTCCCTGCCGTTGGTCGCATCGTAGAGAATAATCTCCTGTTCGCGATTGGTGGCCGCAATCAGTCCAAGCTTGCCATCTCCGGCGATGGACGTGCCATAAAAGGCTCCCAGGCGCATTCCATCGGAAATGCGATAGATGGTGCTGTTGTTCTCGTTGCCATGCACCACCAGGTAGTCGCCATAAAGCGCCGCCGAGCGATTGTCATGATTATCGTCCTGATAAACAGCCTGTGGAAGCGCAAGTTGCCGTCGTATTTCCCCGGTACGGCTATCCAGAATTTCAACCAGCAGGCCTTTTGGCAACCACTCACCGCGGTTGTCCGACGTTTTCACGAGCTTGCTCCCTGTGTGAGCAACCTCATCGGTTGCCGTTTGCCAAGCCAGATCCATAATCAGCAACAGCGCGTCGCCGTCGGTCTTGCGAAGAATCGGAGTCAGATGAGGAAAGCGCTTGCTCCACAGGTGCGCGCCGGTCGTCAGGTCGAAAACATCCATCTCCGTGTTTTCTGCAAAGGCGCCAAAGTTGTCCATCGGACGAGTGCTTACCAGAACGTTGCCAAACTGAATCTGCATTCCGTCATATTGAGCCCCCACAGTTACCTTCCCTGTCTTCAGATCGATATGGGAATTCTGTCCGGGCTTCAGGTGCGAATCCTGATATTGCGCGAAGATCTGGTCCTGATCGTTGAATCGAATTGCCCGGAAGGGACGCATCAATGCAACCCGCTTCTGTGCATTGAGATCCCAGATTGCGCTGCGCGAACGGTTGGAAAGCGCAAGAAAGCGCCCATCCGGGCTGAACTCGGCCGCAGCTACCTCGGGCATGGGGCTGATAGGAAGATCAACCGAATCCATGCTTTGGCTGCCCAACTCGCCCACCGTAACGCCACCACTCGCTGTTTCGCTGGCAATCGTCTGATCGAAGATGTCCAACGCCTCGAGTTTGAAGGCGGCGCTTACCTTTCCCGTT
The DNA here is from genome assembly GCA_049518435.1 of Occallatibacter sp. Taxonomy (GTDB): domain Bacteria; phylum Acidobacteriota; class Terriglobia; order Terriglobales; family Acidobacteriaceae; genus Telmatobacter. The sequence continues at coordinate 7,502 of JBEKRU010000132.1, forward strand.
GAAGGATCTGCAAGAGCAGATGGGGCCCCGGGAAGCGGCCCGATCAACACATGATTGCCATGTGCGACGCTTTCCATCCACTGGAATCCAAGTTGGAAGTCGTGAATCGCAATCCCGTCCGGAAAGGTCGTTTCACACATCTTGAACCTGTCGGCAGTGTTGAAGTTCTTTGCGTCAATATCGCAGGAAAAGACAAGTTTGTTGGAGTCTACAAACGCCATCTGCCCCTGCACGATGCCGGATAGTTCCCTTCCCATGCCGATCGGCTTGCGCTCCACAAGATCGAAGGCCATGGCCTTGGTGCCAGTCGCTACGATCATGGTGCGGCCGTCCTGACTATAGGCGACAGTACCCACTTCAGGCGCAGAAACGTAGCGAGCAACGACCGAAAAGGGATGAACGTTATACAGTGCCTGGTAAAAGTTTTTGTTGTCGTAGAACAGTTTGCCGCTATCCACATCCATCAGCTTCAGCCAGACGCCGCGCTGTGTTGCTGACAGACACACAAACGTCCTTCCATCTGGAGACAGGCTGGTCTGCGGGCAACCCTTGTAATCCACCAGCTCAAAATAGCCATCGCGTCTTCCTGAAGCCACATTCCATCGCTCCACACGCATGGTTTGGTAGTGGAAGACGACCTGTGTCGAGTCCGGGGTAAAATGCGCCACTGCCGCACCGGGTGCGTCGATGGAAAAGAGCACCTTTAGGGGTGATCGGCTTAGTACATGAATGCTGGTTTCATCCTGCGCCAACACATACTTTCCATCAGGGCTAAAACGAACTCGGTCGAGTGCCGGCCGCATAGGCGGGTCCATCTTGAAGGACTTCAGATCGGGCGAAGGATCGACCAGCCAGTTCACCGGGGCTGACCGGATCCTCTCCTGGAATTCCTTGAACTCCGGACTCGCTCCCGGAAACAGATTCTTGCAATCCCCGGACAATTCATTGGTCAAAGATCGCGCCGCCCTTACTCGCCGTGTCTCGATGCTGTTGATGTCGAGCATATCCGTGAGAAAGCTGCCGAGCCGTCCCTTGTTGGCACTGATGCGGTCAAGACACTCTGCAAATGCGCGGGGCGCATACCCGGCGCGCACCATCGCATACATCCCTACTCGGTCAGCCAATAGCTCGTCTTTATCGAGCTGGTCGTCACTTAGGTCTTCCCTTTCTTTCCGATGCACGTTGAGCAGTTGCTGCATTTTGTCATTGACATCGTCCTGGTCGCCCATCGAAGTCACATTCATGCGCACTTTGAACAGGCGCGTGTATTCATTGGCAACCTGGTGGGTATAGATGTGACCGATCTCGTGCGCAAGAACACCGGCAACCTCATCCTCATTGCGGGCGTCGGTAATCAACTTTCTGCTGACATACACGTAGCCGCCGACAAATGAGAACGCGTTTGCATTGTCTGATTCATAGATCCGGAAGTGGTAATGGATGGGTGTCGGAGGCAACTGTGCCAGCAGCTTCTGGCCAATCCGCGTCAGCTCTTCGGAGTCCTTCTCTGGCAAAAGGGTATGGTCCGGCTCCAACTGGCTGGCTTCCGCTTCGCCCATCCATTGTTCCTGCTGGTCATTGAAAATATTTGGCCTGTTGAACGAAAACGGCGGCTGCGGCAAAGAACAGCCGTTGCCGCCCACTTGTTGACCCCAAGAAAGCGGCGAAAGAAAAACCAATGCGCAAGGCAAGAAACGAGCGAAAGAACGCCCCATGGCAGCCAATCCTTTAACCAGGAATATTGGGCCATGCTAGCAGACGTAGCGTGGCGATGCAGTGACTTTGGCGCGAACTCTATTCCGCGTGCACCAGCCTGCGCTGCAGGGCTTCGAGGGTCTGTCCCTTGGTCTCCGGGTAGGTAAAAAGCACCACCAGGAATTGCACCACGGTCATGATGCCGAAGAAAACGAACGGAGCCGCAGTGCCCATATGTGTCGCCACCCATGGGAAACTCTGCGCGATCACTGTCGCCATGAACCAGTGGCTCGCCGATCCCACGCCCTGCCCTTTGGAGCGGACTGAGTTGGGAAACACTTCGCCGATGTATACCCAGATCACTGCTCCCTGCGAAAGCGCGAAGAACGCGATGTAAGTAATCAGGATCCAAACCAGCGCATCCAGGTGGGAATTGGACGCGTACACCCACGCCACAGCCCCCAGGCAACTCGCTGTGCCCACCGCGCCAATTAGCAGCAGCGTCTTGCGGCCCACCTTGTCGATAAAGCTCATCCCGATCATGGTGAACACCAGGTTCGTGGCGCCAATAGCGATTCCCTTTTCATCGCCGGACAATTGGCTGAAGCCCGCAGCTTTGAAGATGTCGTTCAGGTAGTACAAAATGGCGTTGATGCCGGCGAGCTGGTTGAAGGCGCCGATGGAGATGGCCAGGAACAGCGGGTACCGGTACTTCCACTGGAAAACCGACTCATGCGCCGTGGCGTGTTCTTCTTTCAGGGCGCTGCGAATGTCGGCCAATTCGGCCTTCGGATCAGACTCGCCCATCTGCTTGAGCACTGCCAGCGCATCGTCGATCTGGCCACGCGAGGCGGACCAGCGCGGGCTGCGTGGAATGAAGAAGAGCAGCGCCAAAAAACCAAGCGCGGGGAGGGCGGCAATCCCCACCTGCCAGCGCCACTCGGACGCTCCCAGGTTCATTGATCGGATGGCGTAGTTCGACGTGTAGGCCACCACGATGCCAAGAACCACATTGAACTGGAAGGCAGCCACCAGCCGGCCCCGCCACTTGGCCGGCGCCAGTTCCGCAATGTACACGGGCCCCAGTACCGAGGACGCTCCAATTCCCAACCCGCCGATAAACCGAAACAGCAGGAACGAAGGCCAGTTCCACGCCAGTCCGCAACCCGCGGCGGAAACGATATAGAGCAAAGCGGTGATGCGCAGCGTCTCGCGACTGCCGAGCCTTTGCCCGATCATCCCGGCAGACAATGCGCCGATGACTGTGCCAACCAGCCCGATGCCGACCGTGAATCCCTCCTGGTTGGCACTCAGCCCGTACAGCTTCACCAGTGCATCGATTGCGCCGGAGATGACCACGGTGTCGAATCCGAAAAGCAGGCCGCCCAAAGCTCCGGTCAGCGTCGCCTTCATCAGGTGAAAGTTGGGTCGCATCGTCGTTGGTCCCTGAAGTTCCAAACCATCCTACAGACCTGTGCACGGACGGGCAAACCCACGGATTGCAGAGGTCATTCTGAGTTGCGCTCCGCGCTGGCTGAGTTGCGCTCCGCGCTGGCTGAGTTGCGCTCCGCGCTGGCTGAGTTGCGCTCCGCGCTGGCTGAGTTGCGCTCCGCGCTGGCTGAGTTGCGCTCCGCGCCGGCCGAATTGCGCTCCACACCGCACGACACAGCCAGAACCCGGCAGCGATGCTTGCCCGGCACACTCCAACTCAGTGCCATCTCGCTTTCCATCCAGGCGCAATCGCCTTCCTCCAGCACCTCCTGCATGCCGCCCGCCTCCAACTGAAGCCGGCCTTCCAGCACATACACCAGCCCGCTGCCGCCGGGGAGTCCCTCCATAGAGCTGGCCGTTCCCCCGGGGGAGAACTCGACCATAAGCGCCGTCAGCGGGGCCCGCGCGGTAGCCGGGTTCAGCGGAATCGCCTTCGTTGATTCCGTACTGCGCCCCTTCCCCAACAGATGAGCCTTGCGGGTAATGGAAATGGTGTGCCGGGACGGTTCTGAGAAAAAATAGCTCATCCCCACGCCGTAAACGCGGCTGATGGTGGCCAGAGTGGGCAGCGTGGGAATCATGCGGTCCGTTTCCAGCTTTGAGAGCAACGCGGTGGAGAGCCCGGTCTCCGCTGCCAGCCGGGAGAGCGTAAGCCGCTTCTGGGTGCGCAGGGTGCGCAGTTTCATTCCAATGCAATAGGGCTCAAGGGCCCACTGCGCGTAGGTAACTGTTTTAACCATGGCGATATCCTCTGGAACCGATTGATGTAGCAACCAGTTTGCAAGCGCCGAAGCGCGGATTTCCTGGTAAATTCCTGAAGTTTTTCCGCTCGATCAGGGCGAATTGATGACATCAAAACGCGCCTATCAGGCAGTAGCGACGGTCTGTTGAGCGTGGGGCCAACATTCTGAAGGCCGAATAAGATTCTTCGCGGCAAATTATGTCCGTTTTTGGCATTAAAGTGTTCATATTGAGTTGGATGTGATCAAAAACGTTTATTTACTTAAGAGTTACCTAGTAACCACTTTTGGATTACTTCAAGCCATCAAATGAGAGCGAAAAAACCTCCACAGAGCCTTGAAAACATGCATAATCTCGGTAGATCAAACGATCGGGGCCCACAAGACCCAGACGCTCTGTTGTTCCTGTTTCACTCTTCCCCGGGATGTCCCTTGCAGGTGTCGATTTGGAACCTGCAGACGACTGGGTTTTGTCTTGCAAGGGCGGCAAAATTCCAGGAGGCAGCGATCGCTGCAGACCGAGGGTATGCGTTGAATAGAAGGCAAGAGAAAAGCGCGGCAACCGCGAAACTTCGGGAGGTTGACTCCCATGCACTCCCCACTGGGCTCGTCGAGAGTCAGATCGAGATATGCTTTGGAAGTTTCCGGCTTAAGCCAGACGGAACCTTGCTGCGTGACGAAGCCGTGGTTCACCTGCCTCCCAAGGAACTAACCGCTCTTCGCCTGCTGGCTGCGCACGCCGGTACAGTTGTGACACCCGCCCAACTGCGCCAGGCGCTATGGGGCGACGTCCATGTGACAGCGGACAGCGTTCCAAAATGCGTTTCCTCTCTCCGCGCCCGGCTTGAACCGGACGACTGCATTCAGACTGTCTACAAGCGCGGGTATCGTTTTACCGCCGAGATCCGCTCTCCGGCGGCCCCGAAGAGCGCGCTTCCCCGGCTGGCTATCCTGCCCTTCGTTTCCGGATACACCGTTCCCGCGCATCTTGGCCCGGTGATTGCCGAGGAAACCATCTCCCGGCTAACCGGCGCATCTCCGCGGGCATTCGCAGTTGTGGCGCGTGACTCGGTGTTCACCCTGGCCGCCCGGGGCCTGACCGCCCAACAGGTTGGCGCCGCCCTGCAGGCCGATTTCGCCCTCACTGGAACTGTCAGCAATCTTCCCTCGCACTTTCGTCTGCGCGCGGAAATGATTCGAGTCAAAGACGGCATCCAGATATGGGTGGAAGACGTGCTTGTGCCGCAGAGCCGCATTGCAGGTCTTGAATCGGAATTGATTGAACGGTTGTATTTTCGATTGAATTCAGAAAAGGTTTCCATTTCCGCGGCGGCTGAACCGGAAGCCGAACCTGAGAACCAGGAGCATCGACGCGAGGCCTACCAGATCTTTCAGCGCGCTCATTACGAGTGGCAGTCGCTGGAACGCCATCGGATGCAGGACAGCTTGCAGCATTTGACCCGCGCCACTGAACTGAGCCCTTCGCTGATTGCGGCCAAGGTGGACCTTGCGCACCTGGGTGTCACGCAGGCGGTATTCGGCTTCGTTTCGCCCTCGGTTGCTGCGGATATGGTGCGCCGCGTGGCGGAATCAATTCCGGAGCTGCCCGTTCACGGCCCGGCAATTCTTCCAGCGCTCGGTTCAATCAGCTTCCATGTGGATCACAACCTGCCTGCCGCGCTTTGGGCGTTTGCCCACTCGGCGCACCTGCCACACGATCCGTGGGTGACGCGATCCCGGGCGATGTTCGCTCTGAGCCGCTGCCGCTTTGCGGAATGCATCAGCCTGCTCGAATCCGCGCTGATCGAGGATCCATTTTCTCCTTGGCTTCACGCCCGGCTTGCCTGGGCGCTCCACCTGGCCGGCCAGCCGGAGGAGAGCGTGAAGCAGATTCGTCAGGGTCTGGCCCGCTTTCCCGACCACATGGGGATGGCGATGTACGGAGCCATCATTCTCCCCTTTAATGGCGATGCGGCAACAGGCGTGCAGCTGGCGGCCGATCTGGCGGCGCGCCAACCTTATCTCGACATGGTAACGGCGCTCCACGCCTACGCGCTCGCGTGCGGAGGCCAGGCTCGGGAAGCCCGCGGCATTCTGGAGCGGCTGGAGTGGTTGAGCCGCGAGAGGTTCGTGATGCGCGCGTTCACGCCGGCCGTTTATACCGTGCTTGGCGATGTCGATGCGGCACTCTCCGAGCTGCACACCTCGGCCGATGCCCGATGTCCGTGGTTCTTTCAGATGCTCGCCGACCCGCGCCTCAAACCCCTCCATGGCCGCAAGGAGTTTGAAGAGATGCGCGACGTTCTTACGCGCATTGAGGCCACCGCCGAATCAGCCTGAGGCTCGCTTATCCTGCGCGGGGTGCAAGAAGCGCGGTCCTCTGGTGAGGCTGGTCCGGAACAACCGGTCAACGCTTCCCAGCCAGTTTCTCCTGGCCGATCACAGCATCGAACGCCGGCTTGGGCTTCCCGCTCCGATCGAAGAGCAGTGGATAACTTGTACGCCCCCGCACCGGCCAGTTGTTCAGCCACGAATCTCCGTCCGTAACGCCCCAGAATGTTACGCGGCTCATCTCCGCGCGGTGCTTCAGATAGATGGCAAAGAGCCCGGCGTATCGCTTTGCCAACGCCTGCTGCACGTCATCCGGCAAGCCGTTGGCGTATGGATTCAGCTTGGGATCCTGCTGAACCTTCAATGAAACATCGGCACTGAACAACTGCGGATTGCGGGGCAGGACATCTATGTCGAGTTCAGAAATCGCGATCTTGACCCCAAGCCTGGCGAATGCGGTGATGGCGGCATCCTCCTGCTGGAGTGTGGGGAATTCGAGGCTGTCATGCCCTTGTATGCCGACGGTGGTGATTGGAATGCCATCCGCCTTGAGCTTTGCGACCAATGCGAGCGCGCCCCTGAGTTTGGCTTCGTTCTCCAGCGAATAGTCGTTGTAGTTCAGTTCCGCCTGCGGATCGGCCTCGTGCGCATACTCGAATGCCTTTTCAATGAAGTCGTCACCGATGATCTGCTGCCACTTCGATTTGCGCAGCGTTCCATCTTCGTTCAACGCTTCGTTGACCACGTCCCAGCTTTGAATCCGCCCCTTGTAGCGCCCGACCACGGTAAAGATATGGTCGTGCATTCTCTTCAACAGCACCTCGCGTGTTACGGGCTTGCCCTGGTCATCCTGAAAAACCCAGTTCGGAACCTGCGAATGCCAGACGAGATTATGCCCGACGATGAACATGTGATTCTTCTCGCCGAATTCCACGTATTTGTCGGCGAGATCGAAATTGTAGGTGTCCGGCTTCGGATGAACGCGTTCCCATTTCAAAACATTTTCCGGCGAAATGGTATCGAACTGCGCCTTAATAATGCCGAGGCCGACAGTGTCGGTTCCGGCGATCTGCCGCTCGTTGATGGCTGCGCCCACATGGAATACTCCGCGATAGGCGTCTTTGAGAGTGGTGGGCTGCTGCGCGCTCGCCGCGACACACGCAGCCAGCAGAACGGTAGTGAACACGATACGTCGACTCAACATTTTCTGAAGGCTCCTAAGACGAATACCCTTTGCGCCGTTCCGCCAGATCGTGCGAAATGGTCATGTTCAGTTTCATAGTGATGCCGTAGAAGAGCAGGCAAACCGCAGCGGCAAGGAATGCCGCGCCGGAATACACGGACGCAATCAAGCGAATGCCCATCAATGCGTGATCGGTTTGCACCGCATTGGGTTCGTACCCATAGAAGGAGAGCAGCCATCCGGCGATTGCGCCGCCGAGTGCCAATCCGATCCACAGAGCGAACACCACCGCAGCGGTCACCGTTCCAGTGGCGCGGCGTCCCGTCTTCCATTCGCCGAAGTCCGCAACGTCGCCCATCATCGACCA
>JBEKRU010000133.1:0-15126 GCA_049518435.1 Occallatibacter sp.
CCACCATCTCGCTTGCGATAGACCACGAGCTGCACTTCGACTGCCGTGATGTCCTTCAGGAGGCGATCCCCGAAGTCCGGGAAAAAGCCCTTCTCCAAATTCCGACGCTCATTCGAAGGATCTTTCCAGTTCTTGTCGACCTGCTCCTTCAAATAGCGTTCTCCAAATTCCCGCACCGTCGGATTCTTGGAGCTCCCCGTGGTCGATTCTGCGCGCTCTTTCTTCTTTTCCTCAGCCGGCGAAACTCCTCTTGAAACTTGGACGGCGAGCTCATCGCGTTTCTCTCTTGCTGCTTTAAGACCGAATTCGGGATAACGGCCGATGATGAACTTCTCTTGCTTGCCGCTGAATTGGTACCGAAAGATCCAGGTCCTTACCCCTCCTGGAGTGACGTCGAGAAAAAGACCTCGACCGTCACGAATCGTATACCGCTTCGATGTAGGCCCTACCGCTTGGAGCTCCATGTCCGTGAGAGGGGCAAGTCTCCTAGTTTTTCGCCTCGAACTCTTTTTCTTTGTTTTGGTTGGCCGCATTTTAGTCTCCAGCGTGAAAATTGATTGTACAACTCTTCCGGAGACTAACTGGAGACTAAATGCGGACCGGCTAGTACCGAACGTAACCGAACGATATAGAACATTAAAACTATTATTTACAATTACTTATGAAGAGTCACCGAATATCGTCGGATCCGGCCGAACGCCTAATTATTTTCCGATGCAAAATGTCGAAAAGATCAAATTGAGGATGTCGTCCGACGTTGTCTGGCCGGTCAGCGAATCCAGCGCCCATAACGCCCGGTAGAGATCCAGCAAAATCATCTCGTGTGGAATTCCGCTGGCATTCGCCTGTGCCGCGTCCCGCAGTGCCTCCAGCGTGGAAAGAATCGCACGGTGATGGCGCAGGCTGGTCAGCATTCCCGGCTCCTCGGCGGCTCCTCCCGTTGCCAGTGCAAGAATCCGTTCGCGCAATGCGGGAATACCCTCGCCCGTCAGCGCCGAAGTGCGCACCGCTTCAAGTCCAACTGTCGCTGAATCAACCTCGATAGCCGCATCCGCCAGATCGCACTTGTTCAGGACCACTACCGCCGGCCGCCCCTGCACGGCCTCCAGCAGCCGCCGCTCTTCCTCATTCAGCGCCTCGGTTCCATCCAGCACAACCAGCACCAGCCCCGCATCGGCAAGCGCTTCGCGGCTGCGTGCGATGCCCAGCCGTTCCGCCTCTTCGCTCCCCTCGCGCAGGCCCGCCGTATCGACCAGCTCAAGCGGAATTCCGTCCAGAGAAATACGCTCCGTCACTGTGTCGCGCGTGGTCCCCGGCGTAGCCGTAACAATCGCGCGTTCCCGTTCAACAAGGCGATTGAATAGCGAACTCTTTCCTGCGTTCGGCCGCCCCACAATGGCCAGCGTCAGGCCGTCATGCACAATCCGTCCGCGCCCATAGGTGGCCTCCAGCGCCTCAAGTCCTGGAGTCAGTTCCCCGATGCGGCGTGCAATCTCCCGCGCTGGTGCCACATCCACATCGTCTTCGGCAAAATCGATTCCCGCCTCAAGCAAAGCAATCAGCTCTACCAGTGCCTGCTTTGCTGGAGCGACACGCCGGCTCAGCGCGCCTCCAAGTTGGCTGGCTGCCTGGCGAGCCTGGGTCAAGGTCTGCGCTTCAATCAGGTCGCGTACCGCCTCCGCCTGGGTCAGATCGATCCGCCCAGCCAAAAAGGCCCGCTGGGTAAACTCTCCCGGCTCCGCCAGCCGCGCCCCCAGTTCCAGCGCTCGCCGCATCAGCAGTTCCAGAACCACGGGAGATCCATGCGCCGCGATCTCCACCACATCCTCAGCGGTGTACGAATTTGGCGCTTGAAACCATGTGACCAGCGCCTCGTCAATCCGCCCGCCTTCAATCTGATCCTCTTCATTGAGGCTTCCAGCCAACACATCGGCGAGCCGCGCCCGCGCATGCTCCAGCGGCTGACGCAGCCTTACAAGTTGGGCAGCAATCGAGGCGGAATCGGGTCCGCTCAGGCGCACAATGCCAATTCCGCCGCGCCCCGGAGGCGTGGAGATGGCGGCAATTGTATCCGTGGTTGTTTTCAAATCCGTCATGCGCTGCTTTTAGTGTAGAGGGTTTCCGAATCGAAATTGCGCAAGTGCCCGTGACGCGCCTGGCTTGTCGCCCGCGGATAAATCTGACCACTATAATTGTTGGTAGTTATTGGGCTCATCTTCTCTGTGCCGACAATCGGACGGACTCGTCCGCCTTCATAACCAAAGGCCTCATTCACTTGAAAAACCAATTCTGTTCCGGGATCGCCGCTTTCATGCCAAAAGGCAGAGGAAGGGGCCTGCAGCCGCTGTTGTTTCTCGCAGTTTTTCTTTTCACCGTCACCCTTTGGACGCAGCCGAACGCGCAACCTGGTTGGCAAGGTGTGCTCCGCGATTCCGGCGGCGCACCCATTGCTGACGCCAAGGTTCGTCTCAGCGGCACCGGCGTCAAGGCGGAAGCAACCACCTCCGCCGACGGGCGCTTCCACATCGCCGCTCTTCCAGCCGGCCCGTATCGACTAACGCTTGAGACGAAAAACCGTAAAATCGAGTTCGCTCAACCCATCGACGTGAGCGCTGCCTCGCCCGCCGCATTGCTTACACTGTCGAGCCGCGCAGAACTTACGGTGGGAGTTCTTACCGGCCAGGCCGCGACAGGCGGCGAGGAGATTTCCAGCCAGGCAGTGAGCGAGCTTCCGCTCAACGGCCGCGACTTCGGCACGCTCCTTCTGCTTGCCGCGGGCACCATGACTGACGCCAATGGAGCAACCAACTTCACCGCGCAGTTCGCCATCAACGGACAGCGCGGTGTGGAAGCCACCTTTGCCATGGATGGCGCCGACATCAGCGATCCCGAAATGGGTGGTTCAACATTCCCCAACTTCAATGTGGATGCCGTGGAGAGAATCGACTCCAGCTCCGGCTGGATGCCCGCGAGCATCGGCCGCGGCGGTGCGGGCTTTACCAACATCCTTACCCGCTCCGGCGCCAGCGGCTTTCACGGTTCGTTCTTCGAGTTTGTGCGCAACTCCGCTTTCGATGCGCGCAACTACTTTGACCACGCTACACCCGCGTATCCGGGTCGCATTCCGCCCTTCCGCCGCAATGAATTCGGATTCACCAATGGCGGCCCCGTCTATATCCCGCATGTCTACGATGGCCGCAACCGCACATTTTATTTCGTGCAGTCGCAGGCATTTCGCCAGGTACTGGGAACCACGCAGGTCATGCCGTTGCCCACAGCTCTCGAGCGCACCGGCATTGACAACATCACCTATCCTGACGGTTCCACCGATACCCTCACTGTTCCCGTCGACCCGGGCATTGCCGCGGTTCTCGCACGCTATCCGCTGCCTAACTACGCGGCAGGCTCATATCAGGCGCATACCTACGCAACCGCGTCGAAAGTTGCCACCGACGCAGTCCAGCTATCCGTCCGCATCGATCACAAATTCTCCGCCAAAGATCAGTTCATGGCGCGCTTTAACCTCGACAATCTCTCCGGGCCCACCACCAATCCCGACCAGACAGCGATCGATCCGGCCTTCGGCATTCAATACGACGACCACCAGCGCAATGTCGTCGGAACCTATACCCGCACGATTTCGCCGCGCCTTGTGCTTGAATCGTCCATAAGCATCAACCGCTCCACGCCGGGGTTTCCGACGAAGGACTATACGGATCCCGCTGTGAAATTAAACGATGGCCTGTTTGAAGCTTTCAATTCAGACGCCGGTTCGGTGATGCAGGCTTATGGCAATCTCTTTCAGGGCCGCCAAAACGTCGCCTTCACCGCGGGGTCGCACGCATGGAAAGCCGGCGCGGAAGTTCGCATAAATCGCGACACCACGTATTTCGGCATCAGTCCCAACGGCGAATACGACTTTGGCGGCGGAACGGCCTATGCCACCGAATTCATCCCCTCGCACAGCGGAACGCACAATATCAACCCCGGCGATCCGTTGCCCGATACCCTCTCAAGCTTTCTTTCAGGAAGCCCGTTTGTGTATACCGTGGCCATCGCGCCTCCATACTTTTCCAACGGTCCTCACATTGGTCCGGCCGCCATCAGCCGCAACAACGTGAACGCGTATGCACAGGACACCTGGAAGGTGACGCCGCGTTTCACGCTGGACTACGGAATTCGGTGGGAACTCTACACGCCCATTACGGAGCGCGCTCATCGAACCGGCGGCTTTCTCACAGAGAAGGGTGTGCAGGAGTATGTCATCAACCCGCAGCCGGGTTACAAGACGGACTGGAACGCTTGGGGACCGCGCGTTCAGGCATCATGGCAAGTTACAAAGGATCTAACTGTCCATGCCGGCGCAGGCATAACTACCATCCAGCCCAATATCTGGCAGGATAACTTCCTCACCGGATCCACACCCTTCGCTGTTTACCCACGTCTGCAGTCGGCCGCCAATGCACCCATTCACTACGGGTTTCAGATTACTCCGGCCGAGATCCCCGCAACCTATACTCCGCAGGGCGTGAATATCTTCGCCAATGGAAATCCCAAGTCGGTTGCTCCCAACACCGTGATGGACGTGAACCGCTACGAGCAGGATGTGGCTGCGCTGACTCCCAACGGAGCCGTGAGTGCGCTGAACCTAAGCGGCATCGACCGTAACTTCGGAAATGGCACGCTCTACACGTGGACCGCCGGTGTTGAGCGCAAACTGGGCAATCTAACGGCGGATGCCGGCTATGTCGGTACAGCGAGCGCAAAGCTGCCCCGAACCAGTTTTCCCAATGCCTATCCAGGCGCTACTGCCGCTTTCGCGCCGTACACCACCTTCGACAGCGCCGGCCGCGTCACCGGCGGATTCGGCGTCGAAAACGTGATTACCGCAACCGCCCACTCCACCTATCACGCCCTGCAGACATCTCTCTCCGGAACCACAGGCCACGGCGGTCCCGGCCTGCAGGCAAGTTATACCTGGAGTAAGTCCATCGACGACACCAGCCAGGTGGTTGGCGGCACGGGGTCCACGGGAGCAGTCGCCCAGGGCTTTCCTCAGGACCCGTTCAACACCCATCCTGAGAAGGGCCCATCTTCGTTTGATGTAACTAACTCGTTCGGACTTAGCGTCGCCCAGGACCTTCATCTGGATAGTGTTCAATTTCTCAGCCCCGTATCAAAGAAAGCCACGGCCGGATGGGAGTTACTCTCGATTTCCAGCATCAGTTCCGGTTCCCCCTTCACCGTATTTTCCGGCATCCAGCAAACCGGCGCAGGCTCGAACGGCGTCGATCGACCTGATCAGATCGCCGCGCCGCATCTTTCCACCGCGCGCACGGACCGGCAGGATTACTTCGGCGCAGGCGCGAATAATGCCGCGGACTTCTTCTCCATTCCTATAAATGTTCCGGGCGGCACCGGTCCCAACCACGGTGTCTTCGGCACCCTGGGGCGCAACACGTTCCGCGGACCTGCGTACTACGACTACGACTTTGCATTCATCAAGAGCACGCCCTTCGGCCGGCGCAGAAGCGGAGCCGAGCGGATGGATCTGCAATTCCGATCGGAGTTCTTCAATCTCTTCAACATCGTGAATATGGGCCTGCCTGCGAACATCCTTACCGGCTCGGGCTTCGGCGAAATCAGCAAGACCGCGGGAACATCCCGCCAGATTCAATTCTCCCTCAAGCTCATTTACTGATCGCCTTTGCCTGTTTCGTCCTCGCCTGATAAAAAGGATGCGGCTTAGCGGAGTGACCAATCGTCACTCCCTATAACGAGGGACGAAAATGACTTCGCACCGAATCGCAAGAATTGCTCATCTGACGATCTACACATTTGTCGTTGCCTTTTCTCTCCGCTCCACACAGGCTCAGCAGCCGCATACAGCATCACCGGCCCGGCACACGCTCGACCTCACCTTGGTCAAACCGGAATCGGTAGGCTTTTCGTCGGAGCGCCTTGAGCGGCTTCACGCACTTATTCAGGATGAAGTGGATGCGAAACACTTGGGCGGCGCTGTAACAATTCTTGCGCGTCACGGCAAGGTGGTGGAATACCGCACCTACGGCCAGCGCGACGTTGCCACTGCAACACCCATGACCAAAGACACCATCTTCCGCGACTATTCAATGACCAAGCCTGTCACTGGCGTTGCGATGATGATTCTCTACGAGCAGGGCAAGTGGCTGCCGTCTGACCCCATATCCAAATTCATCCCGGAATTCGCGCACCTCAAAGTTCAAAAGGGCGTCGACTCCGAAGGGAAATCGATCCTCGTCGATCCGGACCACGCGCCCACCATGCGCGAGCTGCTTACTCACACCGCCGGCTTCAGCTATGGCAGAGCGAAGTCGCCGGCGGACGCCCTGTACGGCGACCTGAAGGTGATGCAATCCAAAGACCTCCAGGAGATGATCGACAAGCTCGCCAAAATCCCGCTTCTCTACCAGCCCGGACAGGGGTGGCTCTACAGCAGCTCCATGGATATTCAGGGTTACATCGTCGAGAAATTATCTGGCCAGTCGCTGCCCGATTTCATGCACGATCATATTTTTGCGCCGCTCGGCATGAAAGACGCGGCTTTCTATGTACCTGAAGACAAGCGCGCGCGCTTCGAAACTAACTATCACGCCGGTCCGCAAGGCGAGCTGGTCGCCAATCCATCCGGCGACTATGCCACGCAGCCCACCATGCCCTCCGGTGGCGGCGGGCTGACCTCCACCGCGGAAGACTACTACCGTTTCGCGCAAATGCTGGCCAACGGCGGCGAGCTCGACGGCAAGCGCATCCTTGCTCCCTCCACCGTCAAGCTCATGACCTCCAACCATATGCCCGCCGCAATTGAGACCGGTGAATTCGGCATTGGTCTCTCGGTCATCCGGCCCGGCTTTGGATGGGGCTACGACTGCGCCGTGATTTCCGATCCAGGCGCGGCGAACCTTTCCGATGGGAAGGGCACGTTCTTCTGGGACGGCGCGGCCGGCACCTGGTTCTGGGTCGATCCAACCAACGACATTGTGTTTGTCAGCATGATCCAGCGCATGGCCAGCCCGGACAACCATCCGATCGAATATAAAAGCCACGCCATCGTCGACCAGGCCCTCGTGGACCCGGCGAAATAGTCGTCACTTCAGTAAATCCAGCGCCACCCCAGTCATCGCCGTCACGCCGGTGGTTATCGCTGGCGCATAGACCGGCGCAAACAACGCCGAGTGGAGGCTCGGCAGCGGCACACCAGATTTGCGGGTCTCCGTGAGCTTGTCCGCGTCAGCAGCGCCCAGCCAATACATCACTCCTGGAATCTTCCCTTCCAGCGTGTAAAGTCCTACGTCCTCGCTCGCCATGATCGCCTTCGCACCGCCTACGCGGTCCTTTCCCAGCACGGCGACGGCTGCAGCGCGCACCCGCTCGGCCAGCGCGGGGTCATTCAATGTGGCCGGAGCGCCCTCACTGACTGCAACAATCGGCATTCTGTCCGCGGGAATTCCATAACCAACCGCCAACCCATTTGCTTCGCGCCGAATCGCGTCAACAATCTCGTCGCGCACTTTGAGCGAATATGCGCGCAACGTCAGGCCCATCGTTACCTCGTCGGGAATGATGTTGTTCTTTGTGCCGCCATGAATCGTTCCCACTGTCAGCACAGCGGGCTCCTGCGGATCGATTTGCCGGCTCACAATGGTCTGCGCCACCAGCACAAACTCCGCAGCCAGCACAATCGGATCCTTCCCCGACTGAGGTGCCGACCCGTGCCCGCCAATTCCACGCATGGTCACATTCAATGTTGTCGCGCTGGCCAGCAGCGGTCCACCCTTCACAGCGATAGTCCCCGCCGCCACATCATTCGAATCGTGTTCAGAGATAACAAAATCCGGCCGCCCAAACCGCTCATACAAGTGATCCCGCAGCAGCGCCGCGGCGCCTCCAATGGTCTCCTCCGCCGGTTGCCCAATCAGCATCACCGTGCCGTGCCACTGACTCTTGCGCTCAGCCAGTTCGCGCGCCGTGCCCAGCAATACCGTCATATGCAGATCGTGCCCGCAGGCGTGCATCACGCCCACCGCCTGGCCCTGTGCGTTCGTCGTCTTTACGTGGCTCGCGTAATCAAGGCCCGTCTTTTCTTCCACAGGAAGCGCGTCCAGTTCGGTACGCAGCAGCAACCGCGGCCCCGCGCCGTTCTCCATCACCGCAACCACGCCCTCCGCCTGCGTCCCGTCCGCGTACTTGCCCACATGCTCCGTCACCGCGTAGCCCAGCTTCTTCAGCTCCGTCGCAACATACCCTGCCGTTTGCACCTCGTGCCCTGAGAGTTCGGGGTTTTCATGCAGATGCTTGTAGGTTTCTGTCAGTGCAGGCAGTTGCTTCTGGGCCGAAGCAGCCAGGTCCACGGCCGTTGCGGAGTTCTGTGCCGTCAGGGGTAAAGCCGCAATAGCCAGCGTGAATGCAGCAATCGTATGAAGCGACAAAGAGCAAGCCTCCCGGTGCAAACAATAATCAGGAATCTACGCGCCAGCCTACCACAATCCATCCGCGCCGTGCCCCCTGCGGAACAATGTACGAAAATCTTTCGTATTGCTTTCCCATAGAAGTTGGTGTACAGTCTCCCTATTGGTTCCCTATAGGAACCGGAAGGAGCACGGAATGGGCGATAAAACCGATGTGTGGCAGGGGACACTTGCCCTGATGGTGCTGCGCACGCTCGAGTCCATGGGCCCGCAGCACGGATACGGCCTCGCGCGCCGCATTGAGCAGACCAGCGGCGACTTGCTCCAGTTGAACTACGGCACGCTCTATCCCGCGCTCCTGAAGCTGGAGCAGGAGGGCTTCATCAGCTCCACATGGGGTACGTCTGAAAACAATCGCAAAGCCAAGTTTTATGAACTCACCAAGGCCGGCCGGCGCCAGTTGCAGAAAGCTGCCGCGGAATGGAACCAAACCACCGCGATTCTTGCCCGATTTCTCACCTCGGCTCACGAAGCATAAGGAGCTGGCATGCACAGACTCAAAGCATTCGTCGCCCGTCTCCGCGGCGTCTTCCACCCTCAGCCATCGGAGGCTGACTTTGCGGCTGAACTTGAGAGCCATGTCGCACTGCACACGGATGATGGAATCCGCAAAGGCCTGAGCCCTGTCGAAGCACGCCGCCAGGCCCTTATCCGGCTCGGGGGTTCGGAGCAAACACGCCAGGCGCATCGGGAACGCCGCACGCTTCCCCGGCTCGAATCAATCCTGCGCGATTTGACCTATTGCCTGCGCACCCTCGCCAAACACCGCGGTGCGACGTCTATTGCCATCCTCTCCATCGGCCTCGGCATCGGCGCAAACGCCACCATCTTCTCCATGGTCAGTCGCTTCATCCTACGGCCAGCGCCCCTGGGCGACCCAACCAACCTGCTCGCTCTCCACGTCATTCCCAACGGCGAATCGTGCTGCAACTCGCTTTCTTATCCGCTCCTCACCGATCTTCGCGATCAGGCAAAATCCTTCTCCGGTGTTGCCGGCTACTACGAGCTCATCCCCGCATCCATCGGCGGAGGCGCCGAGCCCGAGCACGTCTGGGGACAGGGAGTCACCGCCAATTTCTTCAGCGTCGCCGAAATTCCCATGCAGCTCGGACGCGGATTTGCGGATAACGACGAGAATGCGCCTGAAGTCGTGTTGGGTGCAGCCCTGTGGCAGCGCCAATTTAGCGCCGACCCGCAGATAGTGGGCAAAACGGTCACGCTCTCTGGCCGCGCTTTTACCGTCGTTGGTGTTGCATCGCCCGCCTTCCACAGCGTTGAACAGATTATTTATACCGAGTTCTGGGTGCCGCTCGGCAACACTGCGGCCCTGGTGCCTAACCTGCCCAGCCAGAACGCACGCGATTATCACTGGCTCATGACCATCGCCCGGCTCAAGCCCGGCGTCACAAGAGCGCAGGCCGCTGCCGAACTCGATACCTTCGCCGGCCGCGTGGGGCAGGCATATCCTGACACCGACAAAGGAAACCGCTTCTTCATTGACCAGGCAGGTTCGCTGCCGCCGAGAGAGCGCCGCACAGTGCTCATCTTTCTGGCTGCGCTCTCTGTCGTTGCGCTGCTGGTTCTTTCCATCGCAGGCGCCAATGTCGCTAACCTTCTGTTTGCCCAGGCCGCAAGCCGTCAGCGCGACATGGCGGTCCGCCTGGCGCTCGGGGCCACCCGCGGTCGCTTGCGTAACCAAATGCTTATGGAAAGCGTAATGCTCGGCTTAGGCGGTGGCGTGCTTGGCGTGCTGCTGTCTCTGTGGTCTACTTCCGCGCTGTCCACGTTTCACATTCCCGCGCCCATCCCTCTCGATGTGAGTATCGCGGTTGACTGGCGCGTGCTGCTGTTTGCGTTTGCGCTCAGCGTTCTCTGCGGTGTATTGCTCGGGGTTGCTCCTGCCTGGGCCGCGTCGCGTCCTCAACTTGCGAATGCCCTCAAGGGAGAAGATGCGTTGGTGCGGCCCGGACGTCGCATTCCCATGCGAAGTCTCCTCGTCATCGCACAGATCGCCATGTCCGTTGTTCTTCTCTGTGTCACGGGATTGTTTCTGCGCAGCCTTCAAAGTGCGGCCACAATCAATATCGGGTTCCGTCCAAACAACCTGTTGATGATGTCCTTCGACCCGCGCATTCTTGGCTATGCGCCCGACCAGACCACCCGATTCCTCTCCACGTTGCGGCAGCAAACCGCTGCTCTTCCTGGAGTGCTGTCGGCCGTCTCCACGGACGTGCCCCCGTTGTCCGGCGGAAACCGCAGTGATGGTTTCACCATCGCTGGAACGTCCGAAAAAGACGCCTCTTTTTCCTACGCCGACTTGTACATGGTCTCGCCAGGCTATTTTGACGCATTGGGAATTCCCCGAATCGCGGGCCGTGATTTCAGCGGAGAAATCGCTACCGGTCCAAAAACAGCCGTCATCAATCAAGCCTTCGTGCAGCATGTTTTCGGTGGCCACAATCCCATCGGACAGCACGTGCAGGGCGGTGGCGTAACCTACCAGATCATCGGTGTCGTCGGCGACGTCAAATCGCGCACGCTGGGTGAAGAATCGCGCCCCATCCTCTATCGATCGCTCGATCAAACCGTCTCCGGCGACCCATCCGTGATGGGTTATACCCTCGTCGTTCATACGGCAGGAAATCCCAATGCGGTGGAGCAAGCCGTTCGCCAGCAGATCCACGCGCTCGACCCCAACATGGCCATCTACAACGAAGAGACGATGGATCAGCATGTGCGCACCGCATACGTTCTGCCGCGGCTCGCAGTTTCACTTTTCGGCACTTTTGGATTCATCGGTCTGGTGCTCGCCGGCGTGGGTCTCTATGGTGTCATGAGCTACTCGGTAAGCCGTCGTACCCGCGAAATCGGCATTCGCATGGCAATGGGCGCGCAACCCGGTACCGTTGAGCGCCTCGTTCTGCGTCAGGGCCTTGTGCTCACTCTCATTGCCGTCGCGCTTGGTTGGCCTGCAGCGTGGATGCTCTCCAAATTCGCTGCGAGCTTCCTCTATGGCATTCAGCCTCACGACGCGCTCACCTTCGCCGTGGTGCCGCCATTCCTTATCGCCATCGCCCTCGTGGCATGCTATATCCCTGCGCGCCGCGCCGCATCCATCGATCCCATGCAAGCGCTGCGTAGCGAATAGGAGTGAATATGCATAAACTCAGATCTCTCGTCCTTCGCCTTTGCGCCCTATTCCACGGCCGCACCCCAGACGACGACTTTGCCGCAGAACTTGACGCGCATCTCGCGCTCCACACAGAAGACAACATCCGCGCCGGGCTGAGCCCAACTGAGGCGCGCCGCCAGGCTCTCATCCGTCTCGGCGGCGCAGAGCAAACCCGCCAGTCGCATCGAGAGCGCCGCACGCTTCCCTGGCTTGAATCGCTGCTGCAGGATATTCGCTTCGGCTTCCGTATGCTGCTCCGCAATCGCGCCTACGCCTCGGTCGCGATTCTTACGCTGGCCATCGGCATCGCCGTGAGCGCCACAGCATTTACTTGGATTCATGCGGTCCTGCTACAGCCGTTAGGCGGAGTCGCCGACCCCAGCCGTTTAGTCACTCTGGAATCCGTCACGCCCAGCGGCGGCATGGTGCCCACATCCTATCCCGATTACATCGATTTTCGCGATCGCCTGAAGCTGCTCGATGGCGTCGCCGTAACGCGCCCTGGAGCCTTCAGCATCGGCAATCAGGACCACGCAGAGCGCGTGTGGGGCGAGTTGGTCTCCGGCAACTTCTTCGCAGTGCTTGGAGTGATGCCGGAGCTGGGTCGCATGTTTCTTCCTTCTGAATACGGCGATGCGCCAGGATCGTTTCCCGTCGTGGTCATCAGTGACCGGTATTGGCGATCGCATTTCGGTGCCGATCCGAACATTGCCGGGAAGACCCTGCGCATCAACCAGCATCAGCTCACCATTGTTGGCGTCGCGCCGCCGGCCTTTCACGGGTCCATGCCCGTCACCGCATTTGATCTTTGGATTCCCTACATGCAGCAGCCGGTGCTGAACGGGGTGAATGTACGCATGTTGCGCGACCGGCACAACCGCAACATGCTGGGCTTTGCGCGCCTCAAACCCGGCGTCACCTCCGATCAAGCGCTCGACGAGCTACGCGCTCTGGCCTCTCGCATGTCCGTCGCCAATGCCGATGTGAGTGAAGGCATGAGCGCCACGTTGATGCCGCTCTGGAAGTCGCCGCACGGCCCGCAAGGTCTGCTCATCGGCCCTCTGCGCATCCTTACCGGAGTCTGCATCCTTGTGCTGCTCATCGTCTGCGCCAATGTGGCCAACCTGCAATTGGCGCGCGCCACCGTGCGCGAAAAGGAATTCAGCGCACGCCTCGCGCTCGGCGCAGGACGCTTTCGGCTCGCGCGCCAGGTGCTCACGGAGAGCTTGCTGCTCACCTGCGCAGGCGCAATGCTTGGCATTGCCGCTACGCCCTTCATGAGCCGCGCCCTGCGGTATCTCATGCCGCCCAGCCCCATGCTCCAACTGGTCGCGATGGATACCCGCCCCAACCTCGCGGTCCTCAGCTTCACGGTGGGATTGTGTGTCTTCGCAGCGCTTGCCGCCGGTCTCGCTCCCGCGTTGCAAGTGGGCCGCCTCAATCTCGCAGGCCGCATGAATGACGGCGGACGCAGTGGCGCAGCGGGCCGCCGCAATCGCCTCCGCTCCATCCTCGTTGGCTCTGAAGTGGCGCTTGCGCTCGTTGCGCTGGTGGGCGCCGGTCTTTTTACACGCGCATTTCAAACCACCATGCGCATCGATCCCGGCTTCGATCCGAATCAGGTACTGCTCGGTCAGTTCTATCTCAACACCAGCGGTTACAACCTGCGGCAGCGCGAAGATTTTTGCCGCCGTCTCGCGGAGAAAATGCAGTCCGCGCCCGGCGTCACCGACGTTGCCTACTCTGACGGCGTGCCGCTCGGCTTCGAGCCAAGCTGGTGGGAAGAGCTGAAAATCGAAGGCTACGCGCCGCGCCCCAACGAAAACATGAATATCTTCCGCAACGTAATTTCGCCTGGCTATCTGCCCCTCATGCACATACCCATCGTGGAGGGCCGCAACTTCACTGAGCAGGACGATGAATCCGACAACGCCCCGTTCGTAATGATCGTCAACCAGGCCTTCGTTCGCCACTTCTTTCCCGACCGCGATCCCATCGGACACAAAGTCCATGGATGGGGCGTGGAATTCCGCATCGTCGGTGTCGCCAAAGACTCGAAATACCATTACCTCAGCGATTCAAACCTGCCTTATTTCTACGTGCCCTTCCGTCAGATCTATCGCACAGACATGTCGCTGGCATTCTATGTGCGCTCGCAAGACAGCCCGGCCAATGTGCTGACCACGCTCCGCGCGCAGACCCACGATCTCGATCCAAACGTGACTGTATTCGACGCTGTCCCACTGAAGGAATTCATCGGCGCTTCGCTCTATCCGCAAAAGGTCGCCGCAAGCCTTATGGCGGTGCTGGGAAGCATCGCCGTCATTCTTGCCGCCGTGGGTTTGTACAGCGTCATGGCGTACTGGGTGGCGCAGCGCACACAGGAGATCGGCGTGCGCATGGCCCTTGGCGCGCAACCAGGTCACGTGCTCCGCATGGTGGTGCGCCAGGGCCTGTCGCTTGCAGTTGGCGGCATTGTCGCAGGCGGGCTGCTTGCCTTCGCGTTGACGCGGTTGGTTGCTTCCGTCTCGTACACTAACTCAGCCATGGGCGCAGGCGCAAAGCTGATGGGCGATGTCGGTGGGGAGCCGCTCATCTTCGTTGCCGCAGCGGTCTTCCTCTGCGCGCTTGCCGCCATTGCCGCGTGGCTGCCCGCCCGTCGCGCCGCTTCCATCGACCCCATGCAAGCCCTGCGCACGGAATAGCGCGAACCCGCTTACGATCCGTCGCGCAATTCTCTCTCGAAGCCGAATGGTACACTCCGGCTTTGGGAACTCATTCATGAAGGCAAGCGCATTCCTGTTTCGTTATCGCATGGTTATCAACCTCGCCATCATTGTCCTGGGCTTTTGGGCCCCGTGGATTCAGTACCTGGGGTTAGGCAGCCGCATCCTGCTTCTAGAATGGCTGGCGCTTGAGATCAGCCGAACCGGCCTGCTGAGCTTCACCGTCGCAACGCCCGCCGTCATCATCTGCGGTGCTGTCATCGCCGGCATTGGCGCGGTCCTCCGCATCTGGGGTGCGGCCTGGCTCGGCCACGGCGTTGTATTCGACGGAGAAATGCACGCCGGTGCTCTCACCGCCGACGGACCCTTCCGCTACGTGCGCAACCCGCTTTACCTGGGAGTCGGCTGCATGCTCGCCGCACTCGCGCTGATGATGCCCGCCACAGGTGCGCTGTTTGTGCTGATTGCTGCTCCGCTGTTCCTCTTCACTCTTATTCGTGGAGAAGAAGCCTTCCTTACCGCGCAGTTCGGCGATCCCTACCGGGTCTATCAGCTCGCCGTCCCCCGCCTCATTCCGCGGCTGCGCACCACAACTCAGTCCTCGGGCAACAAGCCGCACTGGCTGCAGGCCGTACTCTCGGAAATCAATCCCATCGGAGTCTTCATCACCATTGCGTTCCTGTCGTGGACTTACGATACCCAGCTGATGTGGCGAGCCATC
>JBEKRU010000134.1:0-14850 GCA_049518435.1 Occallatibacter sp.
TTCAAGTCCAATTCCCTTCAGATCAACCAGATGGTCTTCACCCTTCCCAGCGCCGAGGTCGGCAGCATCCTCGAATACCGGCTCCAGATCCGCTATGACGACAATTGGGTCTCCTCGCCTACCTGGGAAATCCAACAACCTTTCTACGTCCACAAAGCTCACTACTTTTTCAATCCTGCAAACACCGCCAGTCACAACATCACCGACAGTCGCGGTCATCTCGACGATCGCATCGTCTACGCCTTCAACGGTGTTCGGGCCGAGCAGATCGTTCGCGACGCCATGGGCCGCTATTCCGTCGATCTCACTGACATCCCTCCAATACCGAGCGACGACTGGATGCCGCCCCTCAACACCCTCAAGTGGCGTGTCGAGTTCTATTACACCTACGCCAGCTCCGGCCCTCAATTCTGGGACTCCGAGGGCAAGCACTGGGCAAAGGAGACCGAACACTTCACCGACCCACCTCCCGGCCTGAAGAGCGCCGTCTCCCAAATCGTCGCACCAGGCGACACGGACGAGCAGAAAGCCCGCAAAATCTATGCCGCCGTCATGAAGTTGGAAAACACTCGTTTCACCCGCAGAAAGTCTGAGGCCGAGCGCAAAGCCGAAAACCTGAAAGTCATCAAAGACGCTCAGGACGTCTGGCAGCAGCAGAGCGGCTCCGAAGACGAGATCGCGCTTCTCTACGTCGCTCTCGCGCGTGCCGCGGGCCTGAAAGTCTGGCCCATGAAAGTCGTTGATCGCAGCCGCGCCATCTTCGACGTCACCTACCTCAGCGCCGACCAGTTGGACGACTACATCGCCATCGTTGAGCTTGGTGGGAAAGACGTCTACCTCGACCCCGGTCAGAAAATGTGCCCCTTCGGAAGCCTGCAATGGACACACGCGGTCGCATCCGGTCTTCGCCTCTCTGAGAAAGGCGCTGTCCTCGCAAACACTCCGTCCCAGACCTACAACGACGCCGTCGTCCAGCGTACCGCCGAACTCGATCTCGACGAGCAAGGCGCCGTCAAAGGTTTTGCGCGCTTCATCATGACCGGACCCGACGCACTCCACTGGCGTCAATTAGCACTCGAAAACGACCAGGACGAAGTCAAGAAACGGTTCAACGAGTCCATTCAGGACGAGTTTCCCGATGGTGTGCAAGCCGACTTCGACCACTTCCTGGCCCTTGACGACCCGAATGTCAATCTCATCGGCATCGTCAAACTCAGCGGCAATCTGGGCACCCAGACAGGCAAGCGCGTCTTTCTGCCCGGTTTCTTCTTTGACTCGCACACGAAACACCCGTTCGTGGAGCAGAACAAACGCGAAACTCCCGTCGATGTTCATTACGCCAAAAGGGAAGGGGATGACGTTTCCTACCATCTGCCCTCCAGCTTCACTGTTGAGAGCGCGCCGAAAGTCGATAGCGCAACCTGGCCCGATCACGCTGTACTCAAATACGCCTCCGAGACAAAAGGAAGCACGGTCAGGGTCATCCGGCTCCTGGCCTACAACTTCACTCTCCTCGCCGCCAAGGACTACACCAGCCTCCACGACTTCTACCAGAAAGTAGCCGCCGCCGATCAGCAGCAGATCGTCCTCGTCCGCACCCCCACCGCCACCGGCGGAAACTGATCCCAAAGGAGCCAGAGCGTCGTGACCACCCTCCATGCGCCCGTCATGATCGAGTCAAACTCTGGCCCCATGCGCTTCGGTCGATTCATAATCGCTCTTGCCCTTCTTTGCTTCGTTCTCGCCTCCCCCGGCAGCCTCCATGCCCAGTTCCTGCCTCCCACCCCGGAAGAGCTCAGCATGACCGCCGAACCCAGCGACCCCGGCGCCGCAGCCGTCTACCTCTATCACGAAGAAGTCACCGACGACTTCAACCACTTCTGGAGCATCCACGAGCGCATCAAGGTCCTCACCGAAAAAGGCAAGGAGCTCGCCACAGTCCGCATTCCCTACGAGCACGGCTTCGACAATGTAACAGACATCCAGGGCCGCACCATCCACGCCGACGGCACCATCGTTCCCCTCACCGCCAAGCCCGCCGACCTCATGGACTTCAAGTCCAAGCTCTTCCAGGTCAACACCGTCGTCTTCACCCTCCCCGCCGTCGAAGTCGGCAGCATTCTCGAGTACCACCTCAAGGTCCGCTCTCCTGACTCCCGCGTCTCGCAGCCCGTCTGGCAAATCCAGCAGCCTTTCCCCATTCGCAAAGCCCGCTACACCTTCCACCCCTTCCTCCTGCCTGGCCACTACATCACCGGCTCCGATGGCCAGACCCTCACCCGCCTCATGTATTCCGCGCGTCTCGCCACCGACGTCAAAGTCGCTCACGACGAACGCCTCGACCTCTACTCCCTCGATCTCTCCAACATTCCCGCCATTCCCGTCGATGACTGGATGCCGCCCCTCAACACCCTCAAGTGGCGCGTCGAGTTCTACTACACCAACGCCATCTCCGGACCCGCTTTCTGGGAAGAAGCCGGCAAACACTGGGCAACCAAGACCCAGGAATTCACCAACCCCACCGCCGCTCTCAAAACCGCCGTCGCCGCCCTGGTCGCGCCCGCCGACACCGACGATCAAAAGGCCCGCAAAATCTACGCCGCCGTCCAAAAGCTCGACAACACCAACTTCACCCGCAAGAAATCCGAAGTTGAGCTCAAGCAGGCCGGCCTCAAAGACATTCAAAAGGCGGAAGACGTCTGGAAGCAGCAAAGCGGTTCCGCCAACGACATCGCCCTGCTCTTCATTTCCCTCGCCCGCGCCGCCGGCCTCAAAGTCTATCCCGCCCAGGTCGTCAATCGTGACCGAGCCATTTTCGACAGCCGCTACTACAACGCCAGCCAGCTCGACGATTACTTAGCCATCGTCTCCATCGACAGCAAAGACGTCTTCCTCGATCCCGGCCAGAAAATGTGCCCCTACGGCGCCCTCCACTGGAAGCACACCCTCGCCTCCGGCTTTCGCCTTACAGACAAGGACCCCGCGCCCTTCGCTACCCCCGGCGGCAATTACAAGGCTGCCCTCACTCAGCGTGTAGCTCAGCTCTTCCTCGAGCCCACCGGCGACTTGAAAGGCAGCGTCCGCTTCATCATGTCCGGCCCCGAAGCCCTTCACTGGCGTCAGCTCACCCTGCGCAACGACCCCGACGAAGTCAAGAAGCGGTTCAACGAATCCATGCAGGACGAGTTTCCCGCCGGTGTCCAGGCCGACTTCGACCACTTCCTCGCACTCGACGACTACACCGTCAACCTCATCGGCGTGGTCAAAATCAGCGGCAACATCGGCACCGCCACCGGCAAACACATCTTCCTTCCCGGCCTCTTCTTTCAGTCCCGCTCCAAAAATCCCTTCGCCACTCAGGAGCACCGCACCACCCCCGTCGATGTCCACTACGCCCGCATCGAGGAGGACGACGTCACCTACCACCTGCCTCCCGGCATCACCCTCGAAAGCGCGCCCCAGCCGGCCAATGCCACCATGCCCGACCGCGCCGTCCTTAAAATCGTTGCCGAGCCCATCGCCGACGGCGTCAACGTCACCCGCACCCTCGCCTACAACTTCACCCTCCTCGACCCCAAAGACTACCCCGCCCTCCACGACTTTTACCAGAAAGTCGCAACCGCCGATCAGCAGCAGCTCGTCCTCACCCGCACCCCCACAGCTTCCAGCGGCAATTAACCGTCCAAGGAGATTGAGTGCCAACCACCCTTCCATCCCGCCTTCTTCCATCGCGCTCCTTCCCCTTTCGCCTCCTCGTCGCCGCTCTCCTCCTCTGCGCCGTCCATCCCGCCCACGCCGGCATGTTCGGCCATTCCCAACCCGTCCCCCAGTGGGGTCTCGACGCCTACAAAACCCACACCCCCGACTACGCCAAAGACGCCGCCGCCATCGTCCTCTATGACGAATACGTCGAGACCGTCGACTCCCAGGGCCGAGCCGTCGAACGCGAACGCGAAGCCATCCGCGTACTCAAACCCCAGGGCCGAGCGCAAGCCACCTGCGGCGTCTCCTACAGCGAAGACGAAAAAATCAACTACTTCCGCGTCTGGACCATCGCCTGGGACGAAAAGCAATACGAGGCCCAGCCCACCGACTTCACTGAAGAAGGCGACACCGGCATCCCCGTCATGCTCTCCACCTGGAAGGTCCGCATCGCGCACCCCCCGGCCGTCGACGTCGACTCCACCGTCATCTGCGAGTCAGAGGAGTTGATGAGGCCCTACATGCACGAGGAAATCTGGCACATCCAGAGCGGCATTCCCATCGCGTTTCAGGCCCTTGAAGTCGACCTCCCCCCTGGCAGCCCGCATACTCAGTCCTGGCACAACTTCAAGCCCGTTCAGCCTGTCGAAGTTGCTCCCAACCACTGGCGCTGGGAAGTCAAAGACATGCCTGCCCTCATCCTCCGCGACATACCCTCCGGCCCCGATTGGGCAGCCCTCGCCGCCCGCATGTCCGTTCTATGGGGAGATGCCGCCCTCGATGGAACTGACAACGAGTGGCGCGCCATCGGCCAGTGGATCACCACCCTTGAAGCCAACCGTCCCGACCCTTCCCCCGAAATCACCGCCCAGACACAAACTCTCATCGCCGGCGCGCCAGACTTCTACACCAAGCTCTCCCGCATCACCGACTTCATCCAGAAAAACATCCGTTACTTCATCGTCGAGCGCGGCATCGGCGGCCTCCAGGCCAACCACGCCGCTGACATCTACCGCAACAAGTACGGCGACTGCAAAGACAAAACCACCCTGCTCATCTCCATGCTCCAGGTCGCCGGCATCCATGCCTACTACGTACCCGTCGATCACCGCCGCGGCGCTGTCGATCCCGACCACCCTTCCCTCTTTGGCGACCACATGATCACCGCCATCGAAATTCCCGCCGAC
This sequence comes from Occallatibacter sp., assembly GCA_049518435.1. Taxonomy (GTDB): domain Bacteria; phylum Acidobacteriota; class Terriglobia; order Terriglobales; family Acidobacteriaceae; genus Telmatobacter. The sequence goes on from JBEKRU010000134.1 coordinate 4,890, forward strand.
ATCCAGGATCCGCGCCTCATGGCCATCGTCAAAGCCAAAGACGGCAAGCGCTACCTCATCTTCGATCCCACCAACGAACGCGTCCCCATCGGCAACCTTCCTTCGTATGAACAAGGCAGCTACGGCACCCTCGCCGCCGGCGCATCCAGCCAGGTCATCGCCCTGCCCGTCCTCCCGCCAGACGCCAACAGCAACGAACGCAAGGGAGCCTTTACCCTCGCCCCCGACGGCACCCTCGCCGGCTCCGTCGAATCCGTTCGCTCCGGCAGCGGCGCCGGCGAACTCCGCAACACCCTCAAATATTCCGATGAAAAAGAGCGCCGCGAAGCCCTCGAAGCTTCCATAGCCCGCGACGTCCCCGGTGTCGTCTTAAATTCATTCAATTACGTCCAGCCCAGCGAGCTCGACAAGCCCATCGAAATCCACTACCAGCTCACCGCCGCCCAGTACGCCCACTCCGCCGGCTCGCTCCTGCTCGTCCGTCCCCGCGTCGTCGGCTCAGACATGCTGCCCTTCAACGACAAGCCCCGCACCGTCCCCATCGACCTCAACGCCACCGGCCGCTGGCACGATTCATTCGACATCACCCTCCCCGCCGGCTACGTCGTCGATGAAACCCCCGATCCCGTCAACGTCGACACCGACTTCGCCACCTACCACTCCACCATCACCGCCAAGGGCAACCAGCTCCATTACGAGCGCGAGTTAGTCGTCCGCCAGGTCCAGCTCCCCGCCGACAAAGCCGCCGCCTTCCGCCATTTAGAATCCGCCATCCTGACCGACGAAAAAGGCACCGCCGTCCTGAAAAAGCAGTAGAGAACTTTTCATGGATTTGCTTTGTAATAAGGGCTCGGCTTCAGCCGGGCCGCAAAAGTCAATGCGATGACTCGGGCTTCAGCCCCGGCGGAAAACTACTTCCTTGACCAAAATGTGTGAAGGGGCACGACTTCAGTCGTGCCAAATAATCTAACAATGATGGTGGGCTTTAGCCCCGGAAGAGCACCCGCTACGCCGCGTTTCTCTTCAGCCCTCTACTCCCGAATCACCTTGACAAACACCCCATCCGGCAGTTCCCCTTCCAGCAGATGCACCACCCCGCCCTTCACATACCCCTCCAGCACCACCCGCTTCACCGGCACAGCAGCCGGCGCAACCGCCGCCGCCGGCCTGCTGATCCCGCCAACCGCGCCGCCCACCTGTTCCCTGTTCCCTGATCCCTGTTCCCTGCTTTCGACTCCCTGTTCCCTGTTCCCTGTTCCCTGTTCCCTGCCTTTCCCCATCCCCCGATCCATCGCCTCATTCGCCAGCCGGTCCGCCTCTTGATTCCCGCCCCTTAGCGTATGCCGCATCTCGAACCGTTCCAGCCGCCCCGCCAGCCGTTTCGCCTCCTCCCACAACGGCCGCAGCACCGGGCTAGCCACCTTGTACTGCCCCTTCATCTGCTTCACCATCAGCTCAGAATCCGATACCACCCGCAGCCGCTTCGCCCCATTCTCCAGCGCCCACTTCAGCACCGCCAGCAGTCCGGAATATTCGGCATAATTATTCGTCTGTCGCCCCACAAACTCGCTCAGCCGGGCCACAGTCCGCCCCTGCGCATCCTCAATCACCGCGCCATACCCTGAAGGCCCAGGATTCCCCCGCGACCCCCCATCGCAATGTGCCGTGAACCACGCGTTCTCCTCACTCCCCGCAGCCCCACCAGCGCCGCCCGCATTTCCATCGTCAAAAAGGTTTCCAGTCATCGCTTCCCAGTCTACCGTCTCCACACCTCCCAGCACCTACCTCAATAGAACGGCAGCAGTCCAATTTCCAGATTGCCAACCATCCCTCACAACCTCCCTCCTCCCAGATAGAAAATGTCATCCTGAGCGAACGGGGCCCCAAACGTTTTTCAGTTTGGGGGTGGTGAGTCGAAGGATCTGCGGTTGCTTTTCGGGAATGTCCGCGATCGGACAGACCATGCTCCGGATCGGCGACGATACACTATCAACTTCATTGACCGTTAGTGCCGCCTCTCTTTAGCATTGCATTCGACTTTCTGAGATATTCACCAGGAAACGAGTGCCTATGCACAGATTCGTAATAACCATCCTGCTTGCCGTTGTCGCAGCTTGCTGTTATTCGCAAGATGCCGCCCCGAAATCCGACCAACAAGGTGTCCCCGAAATCGCTGCAAGGAAAGCTGTTTTAGTAGACCTAGACACGCGCAAGAAGAACCTCATTGCTCAATCGGACGACATGGCCTCAATAGCGAAATCGTTGAATGGCTTCGACTTCAATAACGCGATGTCAATATCCGACCACGCACAGCATGGAATGATTTACTTGGATGCGGTGTACTGGTTTGTCGGCACATATGACAAAATGCAATGCGTCGAAGACAAGAATGTCGCTAAGGCTGTGCTTCAGGATCGCCTTGGTTTTTACGCACTCATGCTCGATATGGCCATTGATCGAACGAATGGGCATCTAGGGTTGACCCGCGTGCCCGCTGTGGCGCAGCAAGGGCAACGTATGAGAGACGAATTGCGGGCCGCCAAGAATAAGCTCGACGAAATCGCAGCATCTCTAAAGTGACTGGAGTACGATTCCGCCATGGCTTACGGCCGCTGAGACAAGATCGTTGCAGCGGTGTGGCGGATCGACGGAGAGATACTTCCGCCGTCACCTCTTCTGAACCTCGGCGAACTGGCATTCGAGCGATGTAAACCAAAACACCCTATCGAACTGAAACGGAATGTGCCAAGCCTCTATCCCGTGCGGAATGGGCATGCTCCGCGCTACCGTCACCCCTGTGTAAAGCAGGAGCCACAGCTCCGCGCCATCGGGTAAGTTCGAGCGGTAGGTATCAACGAGGCTGTCCTTAGCGGCTATTCGGGATTTCACCTGAGTGCGGACATCGGCCAGCGTGACGCCGCCAACTTCGCCACTCCACCAATCTCTGGGATTTGGCTCTGCCACAATAACGACTGAATCGAAACCATCCGGAGTGTCCTTGTACCTGAAATGCGCAACCGGATTTGCAAGATAAGCGTTCGCTTGAACGAATTTCGACAGTGCACGGGCCAGTTCGTGCTTACTGCGCCTCCTGCCCCTTGTGTTCGTGAAGTACGCACTTACATGAATGGGATTAGCAATTGGTGCAGTGTAGAAGTCCCTTTGGGCTGTTTCGATGATTTCTCGGTGAAACGATTCTTCCTCAACCGGAGAAATGCCGTGGTTGCTGCTGGCTGGCCGCAACACCTCAGTAAGCTCTATTCCCAATGCGCCGCTCGCCGTCTGAAATCTGAAGTCAGGTTCTTCGCTGGAGAGTTCTCCTGAAGGTATTGGGACCCCCGCATTCCGGGCGGCCGCGAGGTACCACGATTCGATTCTCTTTTGTTCATCGCTATTGCCGGACATTAGACCTAGTTTAGCGCCGCAATCGTTAAACCGGAATCATAATGCCAATATCTCGAACCAGTTGATTCCCCAGGGGCTTGAGCAGTCCCAAGAACCAACTGGTGGATGACCGCCAATCCGGAAACTGCGCCACGAGTTGCAAAGCCGCTCCATCCCCCCAACTGCTCACCAAACCCCCTCCCACCCGTCCATCCAATGCGGACAAACTCACCTGCGGGAGAACGACTCGATGGCATCGGATGCGGTGATCTACCCCACCTCCTCGATCGCGGTTCCAGCCCTCGCGGCCTGGCCATCCCCCACGGCCGTAGCCCGTCCACTCCTGGAAGAGGTACAATCCCTCCCAGGTATGGCTGTATCCACCGCTATCGATTCCCCGAAAAGCGCTCAGGATCGCGCCCAGGCCCGCGCCCCGGAGATGGAACTCATCCGCGAAGCGCAGTCCGGCTCCCGCGTAGCCTTTGACGCCCTGGTCCGCCAATACGAGCACCAGGTCCTCCGCCTCGCCCTCCATCTCACTGGTTCTGAAAGCGATGCGGAAGACATCTACCAGGAAGCCTTCCTCAAAGCCTACCGCTACATCGGCAACTTCCGCTTCGAGTGCTCCTTCTACACCTGGATCTACCGCATCGTCACCAACCTCTGTCTCGACCAGCTCCGCCGCAAAAAAACCCGCCGTGAAGACCACGCCGTGGTCATGGATCACTCCGGCGACGAAATCGACGTGCTGGCCTCCGTTTCTGACGACCGCTCCTTTTCCAATCCCGCCAAGGAACTCGACCGCAAATTCCTCGGCCAGAAAATTCAGGTCGCCCTCGACAAGCTCACCCCGCGCGAAAGAATGGTTTTTGAGCTCAAGCACTACCAGGGTCTCCGCCTGCGCACCATCGGAGAAATGTTGAACACCACGGAGGAGACCGCCAAGAACACGCTCTTCCGCGCAACCAAGAAGTTGAGAACCCAGTTAGCGGAGTTGAGATAAAGGCTCTTTGCAATCCCATAACGGGATGCTGATTTCAGGGGCCGCATGCATCACTTTTTTGAGGCTGGAAGGACGTAAACATGAATTGCGAAATTGCCCACGAACGAATCGTTACGGCGGCATACGGAGAGCTGTCCGACGAGCAGATCCATGAACTGGAGCGCCATATGACTGGCTGCCCGGAATGCCATACGGAGCGCGAAGAATTGCTGGCCCTCAAGCTGCTGGCCGCCGCGCATCCCATGGTCGAGCCGCCTGCCAACCTCGTCGCCCGTTCCCGTCAACGGCTTGAAGAGGCGCTCGATGCCCTCCCTCCCAAGCGCTGGTATGAATGGCTCGGCCAGCGCATGCTCAACAACTTCGCCAGCCTCCAGGCCGCTCCTGTAGCCGCCTGCCTTCTGCTCGTCGCCGGGGCCGGCGCCGGCACCCTCGGCGGATACGAGTTCGCCCAGAACCGCGCCGCTCGCGCCGCCTCCGCCATCACTGCGGAGAACAAGGCCGGGCAGCCCGCATCCGCCCCGGCAGGTCCCGCTGAAATCGCCAACATCTCCAGCATCGTCCGCCAGCCCAACAGCGACATCGTTGAAGTCCACTACAACCAGGTCGTGCCCCGCCAGGTAGAAGGCTCCATCGACGATCCGGCCATCAGCGATCTCCTCATGCTGGCGTCTGAAAACTCCGCCTCCGCCGGCGTCCGCGACGACTCCGTCGGTCTCATGGCAGCCGAGTGCCGCGCCGGTCACGGTTGCAAGGCCGCCGGCATCCGCGATGCCCTCATGGTCGCCCTACGCTACGACCGCAACGAAGGCGTCCGCGAAAAAGCTCTCCAGGGCCTTGAGCCCTACGTTGCCCAGGATGTCCGCGTCCGCGATTCCGTCCTTGAAGCTCTGCTCAACGATACTGATCCGCGCATCCGTACCACCGCCATCAACATCCTTGAGCCCGTTGAAGCCGACGCCAGCGTGCGCCAGGTATTGCATTCTGTCGCGACTTCTGACAATAACCCCCAAATCCGAACCGTCTCGAGACAGGTACTGAGCCGCGTTTCGGAGATTCAGTAAATCTGCACAACCCTTCTGGTTGCTACCCCGTCTTAAGAATGGGGAACCAGGAGGAAAAAAGACTGCGGGAGACGCAAAAATGAAGCACTTTTTGAGGCCGTATCGCACCATCCGTATTCTGGGACCCCTTGCAGTGACCAGCGTTGCCCTCGTCGGCGCCCTGGCCCTTGCCGTCGCATCGCCCGGCGCACACGCGCAGGGCAGCGGAATCATGATTCTGTTCCACGATCCCAGTCCGCTCATCCTCCACTCATCAACCTCTCAGGGCTACCTCGGCGTCGACCTCGCCGACGTCGACCAGGACAAGGCCCAGGCCCTCAAGCTCAAGGAAGTCCGCGGCGCCATTATTACCCTCATCGATCACGACGCGCCCGCCGGACAAATCGGCCTCCACGTCAACGATGTCGTCATCCAGTTCAACGGCCAGGACGTCGAGGGCGCCGAGCAACTGCACCGCATGTTGCGCGAAATCCCCGCAGGCCGCAAGGTCAGTCTCGAAATCAGCCGCGATGGCAACATCCAAACTCTGGCCGTCCAACTTGTCGACCGCCACGTCATGGAGCGTGACATCTGGAACAGGCTCGGCAAGAACGAGGACACCTTCGCACAGTCTTCCGGCGGCATGGGCATCCTTAACGGATCTGGCGATCCTGGTGTCCCCGGTGCTCTGCGCCTGAACGTCTTCGGCAGCTCCCTCAACGTCGGCGCTCTCGTCGAGCCCCTCGCCTCTCAAACAGCGGAGTACCTTGGCATCCCCTCTGGCCTCATGGTCAAGCAGGTCGTCCGTAAAAGCGAGGCGGCCGCCGCCGGCTTCAAGCCCCACGACGTTATCCTCAAGGTCGGCTCCGACGCTGTCACCGACCTATCCAGCTGGGATCGCGCCCTCCACGCCAACCAGGGCAAGCCCGTCCAGGTCACTATTCTGCGCGACAGAAAGCAGATGATCCTCACCCTCCAGGTCGATTCCCACCACAAGTCCGGCTTCCTTCAGCCACAGGTTCTCTGCGCCTCTGACGGGTGCCCCACCGTTGCCGAAATCGACCCCGACGTAATGCAGCTCTTCAGCCCGCAAAATCCGGGCGCTGCAGAAGCCGCAGCCCAGACACTCCGCGACCAGGCCGCCATCCTCAGCCAATTACAAATCACGCCGCTTGACGCCGAGCAGCTACGCAAACAGATCGAAAACTTTCAGCACCAGTTCAACCTGCAACAATTCACCTTCGACCCGGACCAGGCGCAGGAACTCCAGAAGCAGATGGAGCAGTTCAGCAAAGAGTTCAATGGAAGCGACTTACAGTTCACCCCGGAACAAATGGAAGACCTCCAAAAGAAGCTGGACCAGCTCCAGAAGGACCTCCAGTCCCCGGACCGCCAGGTCGCCCCCTACTAAAACCGGAGCGGTGAGCGGCCGGGTGCCCCATGGGTTTGTAGGGGAAAGGCCATAAAGATCTATAGAAAGAACTATCAGAGGCTATAGGCTATAGGTAGGTGGAGCTATCCCACCTTAACCGCGATGAAGCCGTGGCGAAGATGTCATTCGATCCGATAAAAACGGCATGTACCCGCCGTGCCACTTTTCCCCTCAGTCCTGTTTCAAATCCCCGCGTTGCAGTAGACTGCTCGCAGGGGAGGGTCACGATGGAAACGGAACTAGTCGTTCAACTGCAAGCAACCACCCGCCGCATTGAAGCCAACGATGCCGATCTCTCCCGGTCGGAATTCACTGATGTCAACCTCTCCGGCACGCAGTTCAAAGACGTGAACCTGGCCGGCGCCGTCATTGAAAACGCCAACTTCTCTCACGGCACCATTCACAACGCCAACCTCAACAGCCTCACAATTGACTCCGCCGACCTCCGCGGCGCATCCATCGTCCGCAGCCTCATGGAAGGCATGACCATCGACGGCATCTCCGTCCCCGAACTCCTCGCCGCCCATCGCCTCCTCAACCCGTAGCTCACTGCCCCACCGCAGGAAGTTACTTCACCCCCTTGCTCGGTGCCCAAAGGAGCCCCGTGCCCCGTTTTCGCGACTTTTTTCTGTCGCGAAGGTGGGAAGCATGAAGCCCGTGCGAGCGTCCGCCGCACCGCAGGTGCCCCAGTGTGCCCCATAAGACTTTGCAGGAACGAATGCGGCTGCCCCACCTGTCTATAGCTTCTTATGGCTTCTTACAAATACTTGGTGCCTATTTCACGCCCTTCGCCGGATCCCACGCGCCCTCAAGCTTGCGCACGTACAGTATCTGTCCAATGTGGTAGGCGTTGTGCGCTCCCACGTGCGCAATCAGCGACGCATTCTACGCCAGCTTCTTATCGTCAGCTGTCTCCACAGCCTTCTCCCACTCGGTCATCACCTTGTCCAGTTTCTTTTGAAGATCGTCCCATTGCGCCGCGTTGAACTTGTCGAAAGTCTCGTTGTTATTGCCGTCGAAAGGCTCTTGCTTCTCGCCTTTGAAGCGCTGCAGCGAGCGGGTATCCCAGTACCACAAGTGGTAAGCCAGCTGCCCCACCGAGTGGCTGCCCTTTCCAGGACTCCACTGCGCCTGTTCCGCCGTCAGCCCTTGCACAGCAATCTTCGCCGGCACATACCAGTCTTCTTCATGGTGTGATTGGTGCAGTTGCTCCAGCAGCACGCCACGTAGTGTGGTTGACGGCGCAGGCGTATTCTGGGCGCAAACAGCAAGCGGGACGGCAAGCAGCAGGAAGGCCATCTTTCTCATGGACTAGCACCTCGCAGGGGATCGCAATGACGCGAGTATACCCGCTCCCTGGCCTGTCAATTGCCATTGAATTGTCACACATAGAGCGCCCGTGGGATGAGCCAACAAACGAAAGTGCTCTAGGTTACGACCTCACGGTCCCGGCACTTCCTTGTAGAAATCCACCACAGCGCGCGGCGTAAACGTCATGCGCACCTTACCCACAATCTGCGCCCACATTGTGCGGTGGGTCGCAGGTATCCTTCCCCGATTCCAGGGCCGATTCCGGCCGGCACTCCTGCAGGTCGGGTGCAGAGGCCAACATGCACGGCATCCTGCAGAATTCCGCGCCGGCCATGTCGACCGTCCGCATCATCTTCTGGCGTCGATTTCCCCAACGAGCGCCCTGCGGCGCGGCGAGTCGCTCAACGTTCTCCATGAGTATCAAACCCCACTTCACTGCTTATCGCTCGATGCAGCGCCCATGATGCCGTTAAGAAGGTCGCCAATGTTGGCATCCGCAGCTCCGGGCTTTTTCGCACTCGGCTTCCAGTCTGTCTGCGCCACTGAAAGTTGCACAGTGTCAACATCGGAATCCCCCAGCAACACATCCGTCGTGTCGCTCCCGTATTTCCGCAGAATCTCCGGATGAGGAAGATTCATTCCCATAAATCCAGAACCGCTGCCAGGTGTATTCTTCCCATCCGCCGCATCCGCTACGGTCAGCGTGTAAGTCGCGCCTTTCGGAAGATATTCAAAGTGGAAGCTGCCGTCATCGCGAATCGCCGCCGTCATATGCAGTGCCGGATTGCTCTTGCTCGTCAAAGCCACACTGCCCACATTCACCGTGTGCGCATCTGCCTTCGCAACAACATGGCCCGTTATATTGTGCAGCGCATGCGCATTCACAGTCATGTCCGCGCCGGCAGACTCCTCACCCGCGCTCACTGACACCGCCTTCGCGTCAGCTCGGCTGAAGGTACTGCCCGAATACACTACCAGGCTGATGCCGCTCCCTCCATCGCCGATGTTGTTCCCCGTCACGCCAATCGGCATCGCGGTCAGCGACGCGCGCAAGGCGTAATCTCCAGCCGCCAGACCCGTGATCCGAAACCGCCCCAGGTCGTCGCTCTTGGCAAGCTGCACCGCCCCGCTCATCGCCAGCGCCTGGCTCATCGTGGCAGCAGTTGCGTCCGCCCCGGTCTCCGGCGTGCCCGGCTTGATCACCGAAACAATCCACCCCGCAGCAGGACTGCCATCGTCAAACAGGATCGTGCCGCTGATCGCCGCCCCGCGTTCAAGACGAAGCTCCGCATGTGCGGCATCGCTCCCCGTCACCGTCACCGTAGGAATCTGCGCAATCCGCGCGCGCATCGCCGGATCGGTGCTCGCAAAGTCCTCGTCCGAGAATTGGTCGAATGGGTCGATGTACCCGGCGTAGATCGCGTGAACATAGTACGTCCCCGGCTTCACACCGGCAAACGTAAACTCCCCATTCAGGCCAACGGTCGACGCGTTCATCATATCCAGCGCCTGGCTCACCCCTTTTGAAGCGGCGGCCAGCGCGCTCTTTTTGTCATCGGTCATCGGCTTCGTAGGCTCTGCCGTCGCGCCGGCCTTGTCGGCCATCTTCGCCATGTTCTCTTGCAGCCGCTTCATAAAGTCGTCGCCACTGTTGCCGCCCGAAGTCGATTTCAGCAACACCTTCGCAAAGCGGGCAGGAGCATTGCTGTCGGCGCAGTACACGTGTCCCGTCACCGTACTGCCAACCACATAAGGCGTCTGTTGCGCGCGTGAAACTTGAACCAGGCTCGT
>JBEKRU010000135.1:0-14674 GCA_049518435.1 Occallatibacter sp.
TCCTGTTCTGGAAATGACGAAACGATACTCTGCCTTTCGAGCTTTTTAGAATAGGTCCTGGCGATGACAATCTTGGATAGGCTTGGTTGCGCAAACGTTTGTTTCCCAGCGCAATTCTTGCTCCACATCGTTTTTTATCGTCTCTGAGGTTTTCACACGCACACTTTTTCTTGTGGTTGGACATCCCTTTATGCATCGGGATTTTACCGCAGGGTCGTGGCTAAATTGTGGCAGAGCCGGCAATCTGGAACTGAGTCCGATTGCTCTGCACAAAGCAATGAGACGGAGGTAAACACTCGTCTTGAGGTTGCTAGCCAAATTTCGACGCAAATCGAGCCATGGAACTACTTGGAATAATCTTTACTGAATGTCTGAGGACAAGAGCAAACTGGATCAGTATCCGTGCTGGTACAGTGAAATTCTCTTAAGATGAATGATCATATTCGTCACGACCATGAAAACCTTCTTGACAGCCTCGTCGGCGGCAAACTGCCTCGCAATTTAAGTTGGAGCGCTGTAGTCGACCTCATCGGACAGATCGGCGAAGTTCAGCCACACGGAAACGACGAGTTTGCGTTCGTCGTAGGATCTCAGCGAGGTTTCTTCAAGCGTCCCAGCACTCATGATCTCGAGGTCGAAGAAATATCCAGGTTGCGTAGCTTTCTAAAGGAAGCTGGCGCCTTGGGAAAACCCGCGAAAGCACATCAGATCGGACGAATGGTTGTCGTCATCGATCATCATGCGGCCCACATTTACCATGATCTCGGCGGCAGCAAACCTCAAGACGAAGTCACCGTCAAACCGTACGACCCGTTTGGATTTCAACATCACCTGATTCATCGCAAAGAAGCCCATTACAAGGGTGAGCATGTTTCTGAGCAAGACTCCTACTACGAAGAGATCGCCACGGATCTTGTCCATGCCGAAGCGATCATTCTCATCGGCCATGCAACGGGCAAAAGCAGCGCGGTCAATTTTCTCAGCGACTATTTGAAGACCCATCATCCGGAGACCTTCAAGCGAATCATCGCCACCGAAACGGCGGATCTCTCGTCACTGACCGAGCCCGAGATTGAGGAGATCGCGAAGAAGCACATTCGCGCAGTTCCTACCCCGGCCTGAGAAGAAGTTTGACGCTTAAGTGTGAGAAGCCCGAATCATTGCAAGGGGTGGGTCTTTTCATTGAGGGAACCGAGCAAAGCTCCTATACCATTCACGGGGAGGCCGTTTTGGTATTAGCGTTTCTGGTCAATTCTGGCTCGGGAAGGTTCGAGGCAAACCATTGGACCGCCGTGCCGGCAGCAGTTCGCATAGAAGCCTACAATAGAAGTGAATATAGAAAGAAGATTATGTTGCTCAAGAGAATGCTGCCCCTGGGGCTTGCGGCACTTGTGGGGATCTGTGGTGCGATTCCTTCCGCGATTGCCGAATCAACGGCCATTCCCGACTCGGCGATCTATCGATTGCACCTATATCATTTGCACACAGGCGAGAGCCTTGACGTCGTCTATCGCATCGGCGATCAGTATCTTCCGGAAGGTGTCGCAAAGCTCGACCATTTCCTCCGCGACCACCGGACAGGTGACGTGAAGGACTATGACATTAAGGAATTTGATCTTCTGCATGACCTTTTGGCAAAGTTGGGGCATCCCGAATCCACGATCGATATCGTTTGCGGCTATCGCACGCCGTGGAGCAATACCTATCTCCGCGAGCATGGGCATGGAGTGGCTTTGCACAGTCAGCACATGGAGGCCAAGGCAATAGATATTCGCATTCCCGGAATATCTACTGCAATCGTCCGCGACGCGGCATTGTCTCTGCAACGAGGCGGCGTAGGATACTATGCGCAGTCAGACTTTGTGCATGTAGACGTCGGCCCCGTACGTCGCTGGTAATCGAAGCTTGCCGATTATTGATAGGGCAGTCCTTTGGCCAGCGCGGCGTTGAGCGTAGCATCGCGACCATAGATATCCTTGTAGAAATACACTTGGCCATCTTCTTCGACGATGGCCGTCAGGTACACAATTACAACCGGGACTGGCTTGGTGAGATTGACTTGCTGATTATCAGGTCCGGACTGCATGGCTTTGTGGATGTTCTCGAGACTCCACTTCGGCTGATCCTGGAGCAGAAACGCAGCAAGTTCTTCAGGCTTCTCGACTCGAATGCATCCGTGACTGAAGTCGCGCCGCGATTGCTTGAATAGCTGGGGCGTCGGCGTACTGTGCAGGTACACATCGAATTCATTCGGAAACATAAACTTCACCAGGCCAAGCGCATTGGAGGGCCCTGGCTTTTGGCGCACCATGAGGCTACCGGACCGAATGCGTGCCAGTGTGGCGGCACTTACTGACCCGGCTATAACGCGGCCAGCCTGATCGGTAACTTCGAATCCTTTGCGTTCCAGGTAGTGCGGGTCCCTGTGGACCTTCGGAACAATCTCCGCCCGCGTGATGTCGAGCGGCAGATTCCAATACGGACGAAAGATGATGTACTTCATCTCTTTGGCGAATACGGGCGTCTGATGCTGGAACGCTTTTCCGACTACCACATTCATCCGCAGAGCAACGTGGTGATCGTCTGAGAACACCCGCAGAATGAATCCGGGAATATTGACTGCGACAGGCAGAAGCGGGTAGTCGGACGGCAGCCACCGCCAGCGTTCGAGAGAATCCTCTAATTGGAGAACTCGATCGCTCAGTGGAATATTCAATTGAGCCACAGTCTCCTTATTTAATAATCCATCCTGTTTGAGGCCGGTGCGGGCCTGGAAGTGTTTGACCGCCTCGACCAGTGGACCCTCATAAACGGTTGAAGTGTTGCTCGAGTCGTCGCCCTGTGGCAGGTCTCCAAGGAGACGTAATCGCTGACCTAACTGATCAACGCCGGGGTAGGCATCCCCGCTCTTGACTGATCTCTCCACATCGGGCAGCGGCACGCTATGGTCCTTCGCTTGAAGCGCCTGGTACACCTTAAGAGCATCCATAGTCCGTTTGTAGCCAAGGTATTGGGGTTCAACGATGCTCAACTCGGCTGGCATATCGCCCGCCGTCAGAATCTTCTGCACCAGGAACTGGGGCAGGTCATAGTGTTGCTGGTCAATCGAGAGGGTGAAGCTGACAGGTTTCGGATTCAGCCGACCATCGCGCAGGTTCGAGAGGTATCGAAGAGCGCCCACCGTCAGCGCAACGTCAAACTGCGCGGAAGCCTCTGCATCGGCTGGCACTCCTTTGAGTGTGGCTACGCGGGCAGGCCATAGCGATGCATCGTAGTCTTCGGGGTTCAGTCCCTTATGGCCGCTATTTTCGAGGGTGGAGATGACTAACAAAGCCTGCGGCGTCGCCTGGCCGTCGCGCAACCAGGCTGGCGCATAGCCTGTCGCTTCATACACCTTCTGAACATTGTCACTACAGTCGGCAAAACTCTCTGTTCGTGCCCCAGAGAGAGAGCCTTTTGCAACAATCGCGCGCAGTTGCGCGGAGGTTGCTGACAGTGTGGGGTCACTATTCGAGGCAAATGGCGCGGGTTTTGACTGAGGACGACACCCCGCGATCGCTACACAGGCCAGGAGCAGCGTATTTCGCATGATTGCGGTTGATGAAGAGTTGCGAACGAAAAGGGCGGGTAAACGCCTATCCAGAGAATCCTCGCTCAAGTTGACTGCTGCTTCCACCTTCATCGTCAATGTGCCTGCCTAAATAGAAGCTCGTCAGTCTTGCTCACACGCTGGTGCACCCGCATCAGTGCTGCGGCCTGCGCGATGACCGCGTGATGGTCGCACGAAGTCGTTTCCAACCAACAAGTGAAGCATCCGGCAGCCATCTCCACATGCTGAGTGAAGCTCATAGAGCCAGCTTTGTGACTTTCGGCTGCATGGCGAACCACGGGAGTGGCACTCTTGTATATCATCGCGTTTCCTTTCTCTACACCTGGCTGGTGAGCAACGGCTGGAAATGGACATCTTGTGATTCACTGTCGGTTCCGTCGAGAATGATGCGCGCTGCGTATACCGCGTCTTGAGTGCCATGAACGATCAACAGAAACTTGTCGGATTTCAATGCAACTTCATACTTGATAACGCTGTCTTTAGGAATTCCGATGCTCACGAGCCCCGCACCGATGGCGCTGACACCGCCAACAACAACGGCGCCCTCGAGCCCCGCCACGATCCAGCCGACTAAAGGCCCTGCGACGAGAATCGGTCCGAGTCCTGGAATGGCGAATGCAGCTGAGCCAAAGAGCAGTCCCCAGAACCCGCCCCAGAAAGCCCCGATCTTTCCCCAGTACTTCATCCGATCGCCGGCATTGTAGTACCCGACAACATGCTCCTCATTATGCAAATCCTTGCCTGCGATTGAGAGGCTTTTCATATCAACTCCGGCCGCTTGTAATGCCTTTACTGCCGTCTCCGCCTCTTCATGGGTATCGAAGATCTGGACAATTGAATTTGTACGGGACATAACTTTCTCCTGTAGCAGTGCGTTCGGACGGAGTTTTCCGGCGGATTTGTTTGATTAAAGCCCGTAAGCTTCCGACACATGCGGAGGTTGCAGGCTAACAAGGCAGTTGTGCTATCCCCGCAATGGATCTTTAGGAGGATGGCCACCATCATGTCATCCAAAGCGAGCGACTGACTGAGCAATTAAATACTTAGCCCTCCGTGCTTGAGGCGCCAGTCCCAGAGAAGCGCCTGCAATAGTCCTGGTAACTCTGCATATGGGTATAATCCTGAGACGGAGTGGACGACGCATGTGCTTTTCAGCAACAGCGAATTTTGTAGGCAGTGGGGTGCTTGGAACCCTTGGCGTCGTCACATTGACGAAGGTGAAGCATAGGCGAGAATTGCTCTTCGCTGCGCTTCCCGCGCTGTTCGCCGTTCATCAGTTTATTGAAGGTTTCGTGTGGCTCGGACTCGACGGGACACTTTCCACCACAGTGACGCACAACATGGGTGCGGCTTACATGTTGTACGCGCAGGGTCTCCTCGCGTTCCTCTTGCCTCTGAGCGTGTGGTTCTTCGAACCCGATGCGAAAGACCGGAGACGGATGCTACCGTTTGTCCTCCTCGGCGGTGCGACTGGGCTCTATGTCTTGTGGGCATTGGCGGCGTACCCAACTGAAATCTCCGTGAAAGCAAACAGCATCGTCTACATCAATCAGGCGACCAATCATGCCGCAGTTGCCATCCTCTACGTGATCGCAACGTGCGGCGCAATGCTGTTCTCGAAAATTAAAGCGATTGTCGTCTTCGGCGTGGCAAATCTGACGATTCTCCTTGCTGTGTCGGCAGTGAAGGAGTACGCATTCACTTCGCTCTGGTGCGCGTATGCCGCGATAGCAAGCCTGATAATCCTTGTCTATTTCTGGAAGAGCAGCGGAAGTCGCCCGCATCGGTACGCAGCAGCCGTTTAGTCGCATCGCAGGGACGTCCGCGCGAGGTACTTCATGGACGATCCGCTTGGGGTGACTGTTATTGAGATTCAGTCCAGTTTCACAACGCCTGCATAGAGTTCAAGCGCCTTCACGTCCGAGAGGATGAACGTGGAACCTCTCGACCTGAGTACGTCATGGCACTTGAAGTCGCTGAAGATTCGGGTGACCGTCTCGCGGGATGCCCCGATAAACTCACCGATCTCACCGTGAGTGAATGTGCAGGAGAATCGGGTGCCTTCATTTGTTTTACGGCCACGATCGCCCCATTCCAGCAATAGCCTCGCGAGCTTTGCCGGTGCCGTTGCAGCCAGGCCAAACGTTCGCAACTGTTCGTGCGCTCGAGCGCGGTCGCGACACAACTCCCGTACAACGTTCTTATACGCGGCAGGGTGCCTTGCAAGAAGATCAAGGAAGCTCTCACGGCTAATGGATGCGAGCTTGCAAGGACTAACAGCTTCCGCCGTCTTGTCATATCTATCCCCGGAAAGAGTAGCGGCGAGTCCCAAGGTATCTCCGGGATGGGCGATGCCAAGGATCAGGCGCCTGCCAGAACTGGAGTTCATTGAAAGTTTCACCCGGCCTTCAAGCAGGTAAAACACAGAGGACGGCAATTGATCCTCGCTGAATAGGACCGTGAGGGCTGCGCAGTTGGAAACCTTCATGAGGGAATCGAATTCAGTTTGACCCTCAGCCCAGGGCCGCTCACTCAACGGAGATGGTCGGGCGTCAAAGCGGAAATTGTCGAATGCCGTTTCATGGATAACTCCCATTGGGTCCTTCCATTTTCTCGCGGCTTCTTTGCTCGCCTCGCTGCAGGAGTATGGAGTCCAGATGGATTTCAGTACTGGTCACTTTTGCTCATAGGGGTTGAGGAGTCTTCTAAGAAGCAGCAACGATTCTATAAATATGAGCTTTATTGGGCAGTTTTTGCCGGCAATCACCCATTAGCATCACCGCATTCGCCGGGAGTTTCCGGAAGCAAGATGCAACAAGTCTGACGGGCAAATGCCCCAAGGCCAACTCAGACGCTTCTCTCATCTCCCAAAAAGGCACTGGCGAAAGATGCTCAATACCCTCGTCGCTTCGGCGAAAGCTTTGGAAACAATCGACGACCGCTTGCTTCGATGCGGAATCAGCCGCCGCTCTTTCCTTGTGTTCTGCTCAACCCTGATGATCGCCGCGCCGTATGGCTTGGCGATAACAGACAAGGTGACGCCGGAAGAAGTCGCTGCCGGGCTTGGAAAAGTCAATCGTCCACCAATCATCTGGCTTCACTTTCAGGACTGCACTGGTTGCACGGAATCGCTCCTTCAGACATCGCATCCTGATTTCGGCGACCTCATTCTCAACGTGATTTCCCTCGAGTATCACGAGACACTGATGGCTGGTTCTGGACTGCAGGCACGCAAGGCGTTGGAAGAAGCAGTGCAAAAGCACGCGGGTAAATTCATTCTCGTCGTCGAGGGATCGATTCCCACCAAAGACCAGGGAATCTACATGAAGCTGGCTGGCCGTCCGGCTCTGGATGTACTGGCCGACATCGGCAGCAAAGCGGCAGCGATTATCGCCATCGGCTCCTGCGCTTCATGGGGTGGCATTCCTTCGGCTGACCCTGACCCAACCGGAGCCGTGGGAGTGGCCGACCTGTTGCCAAACCATTCCATCATCAACATCCCCGGGTGTCCGCCAAATCCCTACACGTTACTGGGTGTCGTGCTTCAATATGCAGCGGATGGAACATTGCCCGAAACCGATGATCAACGCCGTCCGAAGTTTGCGTTCGATCGAGATATTCACGAGCACTGCCCCCGGCGTGCCCATTTCGATGCGGGAAATTTCGTGAAGCAGTATGGCGACGCAGGACATCGTGAGGGCTGGTGCCTCTACGAAATGGGCTGCAAGGGACCAGACACGCATGCCGGTTGTTCGACCCGCCATTTCAATGAGATCCCAGACGTATGGCCCATTGGCATCGGCGCCCCTTGCATTGGCTGCACCGAGAAGAGCGTCGCATTCAAGGTGCCGATGTTCGAGGTCGTGAAGCTTCACACTATTGCCGCACCTCCTACATCCTATGCGCCGATCACCAACACCAGGGGTACCATCAGTCCACTTGCAACTGGCCTTGTCGGCATCGGCGTAGGTGCGTTGGTTGGCGCAGGTTATGTGGCTTCTCGCAAGTTCTCGAAAGTCGAAGACGACGAGAGCGTTCCCGGTTCCAAACCACCCGCGTCTGGGTCGGGTACGGGATCTGGAACAAAGCCGGGAGCATCGGCATGAGCGCAACGCTGAGCCGTCGCCAGGCATTCAAGGCGATGATCGGACTTGGAGGAACTGCTGCCAGCGCGCTCTTGCCCGCAGCCTCTCACGCGGCCACAGATTCGAGAGGTAAGACGGAAGAGCATCCCGCGCACCCGATTGCGCCACCCGATGCGGTTGCCATGCTATTCGACAGCACCGTCTGCACGGGCTGCAAAGCCTGTATGCCTGCCTGCAACGAAGCGAACGGGCTTCCAACAGACACTTTGCTCTCCGGTGGGATCTGGGATATGCCCATGGGACTGAATGCAAAAACCAAGAACATTATCGAGCTCTATCAGGATCCGCAGAGCGATGAATTCGCATTCGTCAAGAAACAGTGCATGCATTGCCTTGACCCTGCGTGTGTCACCGGATGCCCATTCGGGTCGCTTGTAAAGCGTGACCTGGGAGCTGTGACCTGGAACAGTTCTTTGTGCATTGGTTGCCGTTATTGCGAAGTGGCTTGTCCCTTCGAAGTGCCTCAATTCCAATGGGAAAATTGGAACCCGAAGATCGTGAAATGCGAGTTCTGTTACGACCAGCGCCTCAAAGAGGATACGCAGCCGGCCTGCACGGCAGCCTGTCCCACGGGCGCGGTCATCTTCGGCAAACGTACAGATTTGCTTGCGCAAGCGAAAGAGCGCATCGCCGCAACCCCGGAGAAGTATTTCGAAAATCGAGTCTATGGCGAGCATGAGGCTGGGGGCACGCAGGTGCTCTATCTGTCGAGTGTTTCCTTCCAGAAACTCGGACTGCCCAAGCTCGGCAGCACATCGATCGGGCACTACGCGACCAAGGTCACATCTGTCCTCTACAAGTGGCTCGCTGGGCCAGCATTGGTCGCGGGCGTCTTCGGCTTTTTCATCCGCCGCAACTGGGAGCGTCACGAGGCAGAACGACGGGAGCACGAAGAGAAGACCGGATTTCCGGATCAGCTATGAAGACGACTGAACCCAGCGCCGACAAACGCGGCACGACGCTCATCAACCACTGGCAGTGCGGCGTTCCTGTCTCGCACGGTCCAGTGGCGACTCCATTTTTTCTCCTTCTCGCTGGCCTTGCCGCCATCGGCCTCGGGCTGGCAGTGCTTCGATTCTTCTCTCCGCTGGGTCCGTTCTCCGCGATGAACGACGTCTATGCATGGGGCATCTGGAAGACGTTCAATGTCATGACGCTAACGGCCTTGGGATCAGGGCCGCTCGCGCTGGGCATAGCGGCGTGGGTCTTCAATCGCCAGAAACTCCACGTGGTAATGCGCACCGCGCTTGTCTCAGGATTCCTGTTTTACGCGACAGGGTTGATAGCCCTCGGATTCGACGTCGGTCGCCCGTGGAACTTCTATAGTGCTTTAATGCCGTGGAGATGGAACAGTGAATCGGCGATGCTCGAAATTTCCATCTGCATGCCGCTCTATTGCGCGGTTTTTCTATCGTTTGAAATTCTCCCTCTGATTCTGGAACGGATTTACTACACAGGCAACGAGCGATCCCGCGCGTTCCTGTCCCGCATTGGACCGAACATCCGCAAGGCCTATCCATTCGTAATCATTGGCGCATATGTCATCCCACTTATGCATCAATCTTCGCTTGGAGGTTTGCTCCTGCTGGCGGGAACCAAGATCAATCCACTATGGCAATCTCCGGTGATGCCCTTGCTTTACCTGGTTGCGGCAGTCTTTTGTGGACTTGGCTTCACCATTTTTCTGCTGATGATTGTCTGTCTTCGGTACGCGCGCTATCTTGACGCCGCAATCCTGACGGAGTTGGCCAACTTGCTTTCTGGCGTCTGCTTCGTCTTTCTTGCCATTCGCATTGCCGACCTGATCTGGCGACAGCAACTCCGTGCCGCGTTCGCTCTCGACAAAATGAGTCTGCTATTCCTCTTCGAAAGCGCAATGATTCTCGCTCCCGCACTCGCTCTCCGCTTCCGGCGCGTTCGAGAGACCCCTCGCGCACTATTGAACATGTCCGTGCTCGCATGCCTCGGGGGGATGCTTTATCGCTTCATTCCGACCTCCATTGCCTATGTGCCCTTGCACAGCACAGCCTACTTTCCATCTGCACCCGAGCTGGTGATGGCCGCAGGCTACATTGCGCTTGGGAGCGTGGCATTTGTGCTTGCGGTCAAATATTTCGCAGTGCTTCCAGGAGAAGCAGCCACTTGGGACCATACGTTCCGTCCCTTCGGCTGGCCAAGAAAAGCAGCTAGACCTTTCGTAGCCGTCCAGGTTGCATCAACAGTGGTCCAAGAAAGAGTGATCTGATGGCACGTATATCCATTGACCCTGTGACGCGCATCGAAGGGCATCTTCGTATCGATGTTGAAGTGGACGGCGGCACTGTAAACAAGGCATGGGCAAGCTGCACTATGTGGCGCGGACTTGAGACGATCTTGCGCGGCCGCGATGCTCGCGAAGGATGGGTTTTCGCACAGCGCTTCTGTGGTGTCTGTACCACCGTGCATGGCATCGCTTCTGTTCGCGCAGTGGAAGACGCACTCGCACTCGACATCCCACCGAACGCGCAGTACATCCGCAACCTCATTCTCATCGGCCATGCACTCCACGATCACATTGTGCACTTCTACCACTTGTCCGCTCTCGACTGGGTGGATGTGATGTCCATTCCAAATGCAGATCCTGCGCGGGCCGCTTCGATCGCAGAGAGCTCAAGTTCATGGCAGGGCAACTCGCGGCGCGAACTCGAAGCGGTGCAGGACAAGGTTAAGGGCATTGTGGCTGGCGGACAGCTCGGCATCTTTTCGCACGGATACTGGGGCCATCCCGCCATGCGCCTAAGTCCGGAAATGAACCTTATTCTTTTCGCGCACTATTTGCAAGCCCTGGAGTTTCAAAGGAAGTCCTGCCAGGTCGTGGCAATCCTCGGCGGCAAGACTCCACACATTCAGAACCTTGCGGTTGGAGGCGTCATGAATGCGGTCAATCTGAACAGTCTGGCCACGATGAACATGGACCGCATGGGAATGTTGCGGGCGATCCTCGAAGACCTGATTCCATTCGTTCAGCAGGTCTTCCTTGTTGATACTTGCTTGCTTGCCGCTTCCTATCCAGATTATTTCCACTTTGGCCGCGGTGTTGCCAATTACCTGGCTGTGCCAGACTTGCCGTTGGATGCAAGAGCGACGAAATTCGACCTTCCGGGCGGCGTGATTATGAACGGCAACCTTGCCTCCGTGCGGTCCATGGAGAACTGGAAGGATGAGCCGTTTCGCAAAGCCATCACCGAGGATTCAACCCACGCCTGGTATCAAGGCGGTGGCCCTATTGAGCCTTACAAAGGTGAGACCACCCCGGATTACACCGACTTCAAGGAAGATGCGAAATACACATGGGTCAAGGCGCCGCGCTATAACGGTAGCCCGATGCAGGTGGGCCCGCTCGCCAACGTTCTTGTCGGCTATGCATCCGGACATGCTCTCACGCGCAAGTGGACCAACGCGGCCTTTGGCAGGATATCCTCCCTGCATGGGTTGAAGGTCGCGCCCAACGACATGCAGTCGACCATGGGCCGATATCTCGCTCGGGCGATTCGTTCCGCTATGCTGTCAGAGCTTGCGCTTGAACATCTGCAATTGCTCACCACCAATATTCTTAACAGAGACGACACCACCTACAACGCCCCACAGTTTCCGTCCGGCGAAGTCATGGGGATGGGTATGCATGAAGCGCCGCGGGGTGCGCTCTCTCACTGGGTCGTGATCGATAAAGGCGCATTTACGAATTACCAGGCGGTTGTGCCCACCACGTGGAACGCAAGCCCGCGTGATCAGAACGGCATTCCCGGACCTTACGAGACCTCTCTCATCGGCAGTCCTGTTGTAGACGCTGAAAAACCGCTGGAGGTCCTTCGCACTGTGCATTCCTTTGATCCCTGCATGGCATGTTCCTGTCACACCCTCGATGCAACCGGAAAAGAGATAGCACAGGTAAAAGTGCAATGAAGGACACGAACCACGCGGAAAGTAGCCCGGTGATTGTCATTGGTCTTGGAAATGTGTTTCTTGGCGACGACGGCTTTGGGCCCCTTGCGGTCGAGACATTTCGCTGTCAGTATGCTTGCGGCCCAGAGGTTGAAGTGCTCGATTTAGGCACGCCCGGCCTCGATCTTGCGCCGTACCTTTATGACCGAAAGCTCGTTGTGATCGTCGATGCGGTTCATTCAAACCACCCGCTTCGGACCGTATCTATATTCTCCGAAGTCGATTTCCTCTCAAGCCGCGCATGTCTTCGGATCACTGGGCACGACCCCGGGTTGTGGGATACGCTCACCCATTTGCGTCTCGCTGCCCGCGGTCCTTGCGAGCTGATTGTTATTGGCGCGCCGCCCGAGTCAAGCATTTTCGGAGATGGTCCGAGCACCGCAATGTTAGATCTCGCAGCAGAAACTGCTGCAGCTATTGCTCAGGTGCTGGCACACCGAGGGATCCTCTGCGATCGTCGCGACGTCGTGCCTCAACCGAATCTGTGGTGGCTCCCCCTTAATTCAAAAGAGAGCTGCAGCGCTCGGGAGGTCAAAGTCAATGCATGAGATTTCTATCATCGAGAGCATTCTCGAGGTCGCAGAAGAAAAGGCCCGCGATGCAAACTCGCCCTCTATTACAGTCATCAAACTTCGCCTTGGTGAGTTCACTGCCATCGCACGGGAGGCACTGGAGTTTGCCTTCGATGTCGCTCGTCTGGGAACATTGGCCGAACGCGCACATTTGGAGATCGAAGTCGTTCCCATGGTCTTCCATTGTGCGGTATGTGACGGGGATACTCATCCCACAAGTTCAATTTCATTCATCTGCCAACATTGCGGATTCCCCCTGAAGATCGTGTCTGGAAGAGAACTCCAAATCGAATATATTGAGATTGATGAGTACTGTCCCGAATCAAAAGCGGTTGCATGACACCAACCATGATGCGAAAAGAGTATCTGCGCACTCGGTCCAATGGGGTTCGAATCCTCTTTGAGAACCCGAATGTGACGGGCACCAATATCGAGTGCCATCAACTGCTATCGGGCCCTTTCTTCAGGTACTTTGGAATAACTCTCAAGGCGGCAAAGCGGTCGTTTGAGGGCATTTCGATGGGCAACCGACCAGTCAAGAATGGTGTTGACTACTATGCAAACAAAGGTTGGTCAACTTGACAGGAGACAGATACGTGCACTACATGCCACGCGAATTCCTGCCGCATGATTTTCGTTTGCTTTGCCTGGCCGATCCCCTGAGTTTGCACCGGAGGGTCAACCGCTCAGGGAGACTGTTTTCTGTCCCACTGCACATCAGATCCTATTTCATTACCTCAAGTCCCGGCTGCACGAACCGGAAAAGACTGACGCCGACCTCGGGGAACTGATAAGCAAGCCAAGTGAGAACCGGAATAGCCCCGAAGGTACACAGGCGCAAGTAGAAATCCCATCCCAACTCATTCGCGTTGGTGTCGGTAATGCGGCTCAGAATGGCGTTACGATGCATCTGTGCGAAGATCCAGATAATCCCCGCGCCCAGCAAAAACAATAGCCCGGTGAAGGCCTCGTTAATCAACTGCTGGGGCTGAAACGGGTAGGAGTTCCACGCCATTATCGTAAACACGAACACCACCGAAACGATCGTCAGCAGTCCTCGAATATTCACCAGAACTGCACGAATGACGAGGAGATCGTTCATAGGGGCTCCTCGTGCACAAATGATGATCCGAGCAGCGGGGCGTTTCTACTCGTGCCGGGCATTGCAATCCGCGGAGCGAGTTCAACCCTCCCTCTTAAAGCGCGGCTAACAAGGTCGGAAAACCAAGAAGTGGTCGATAGTCTAGAACTGGCAAAGGCTGCTTGCGGCGCCGTGGAGGCCACTGCAAACGTCAAGTCCGCAAAGTCCGCGTTGTCCAGAGCTACCTGCTTCCCAGTACAGGCGTACTATTAATCACCCAGGGTACCCATCAGCAAGAGAATTTTTACGAGAAGCAGTTCAACGGCCACCCGTTTTTGCCAGAACGCCCGTATTTTTGGCCAACAATCAAAAACACACCTCACGAACGCAATTCTAGCGATCAAGATCCCGATTACCAGACCGAAGATACTTACTTTGACCTTGGCGGGAATGGTCCAATTCGAACTTACTGCTGGGGATTTACTAGATTCGCTCTGCCAACGACTGTTCGAGCTGTGGCGTGCGTAGACGTGGCCCCCACGAATTCGGCAAGCGAAATCAGTACGATACAGCGGACAGTGTCCGCGCTGGGTGCTTCCCAGATTCGACAGGTCGACTGCCTGTTGTCCAAAAGGCCTGAGGGAAAATACGCGTACAGTTGTCCGAATGACACGACTCTCACGCAGGATTTGAGCCAACTAAATGGCGAGGGAGCGTTGACTGTTCTTGGGCACGTGCACATTCTTAACGGGAGCAGCCTACCTCCCCGCAGCGTGTGGACTTCGCACTTCCGATACGTAGCCAATCGGATGTCAATAGTTAGCCGGATTTTCGACGTTCGACCTTCAGGCTTAACTTTCAGCATCCCGACCGGGATTATTCCTTCTGCGGAACCCACGCTTCATCTGCTTGTCTGCTCCATTGACCTGGAGTCAGTTGAGGCAAAGTTGGCCTTGGAAGCTATCGTGGGATTTGGCCTCACTGGTGTCGCTCTGACGCTCGGCGCTTTGTTCATTATTGCGGGGCACCAACACGACAAAGACACTGAGAGGGCCAGAGACAACATCAGCCACGTGATGAAAATCGTGGCCGACGCTTACGCCATGGCGGACGACAAAGACGTGATCATAAATTGCAACAGTTCCTTTCGGGAGCTAGTGGGTGGGCGCGTGGAGCTAGGGAAGACAAGATTGAAGGATGACATTCTCGATCAGGACTCCGCGAACCTCGATACATGCGATAAAGCGAACGAAAACAGGCGGCCCGGAAAACCAAGCGAATATGC
>JBEKRU010000136.1:0-14651 GCA_049518435.1 Occallatibacter sp.
TTCCGCTATTCGGCGTGGAAGACTACGTCGAATAACAGGAGGCTGGTGGTGGTGAAGATGATGTCGTAGCCGAAGAGGAGCTTGATCCAGAGGTTGGGGTCGCCGTCGCCGGTGAGGATGGACGTGGTGGCGCGGACCATGGCTAACAGAGCTGGAATGAAGATGGGGAAAAGAATGAGCGAGAGTAATAGTTCGCGGTTGCGGCTGCGGATGGAGAGAGCGGCGAAGAAGACGCCGTTGCCGACGAGAGCCCAGGTGCCGAGGGGAAGAACCAGAAAGAGGAGCCAGGCCTGGCCCTCGATGTGAAGGTTGTACATGATGAGGAAGATGGGGGCGAGGATGACTTGGACGATGGTGACGAAGAGGAAGTTGGCGATCACCTTTGCGAGGTAGAGCTCGGCGCCGGGGGTGGGGGCCATGCGCTGGGCGTCGATGACCTGGTGACGGATTTCGCGGGCCCATGCCTGGTTGAGGGCGCTGACGGAGGCGAACATGGTGGCTACGGAGAGGACGCCGCCGGCGATGTCGCGGGAGAAGTCGCCGTGGGGGTCGAAGGCGATGGAGAAGAGGACGACGACGAGGAGGGAGAAGAAGAGCATGGAGACGAAGGCGTCGAGGGAACGGAGCTCGATGCGGAGGTCTTTGACGAGGTGGGTCCAGAGGGCGCGGGTCATTTATTGTGCCCTTTCGGGGAGATGAAAGGACGAGAAGCAGATCCTTCGACTCGCTCCGCTCGCTCAGGATGACAGTCTGAATTAAACAGTCGCTCAGGATGACAGTCTGAATTAAACAGTCGCTCAGGATGACAGCTCATTAAGGAGTGCGGAATCGCGGTGGTCATGGTTGGACCGCCGGGTGCAGGTCTTTGGTGATGTCGGCTAGCTGGACTTCTACTTCTAATGCCTGGGCGGCGCGGAGGTAGTCGCTGGGACTGAGAATGAGCTGGGTGCCGCGTGCGCCTGCGGAGACACTGATCTGGTCGAAGAGGATGGCCGTTTCGTCGATGTAGGTGGGGTAGGGTTTGCGACAGCCGAAGAGGGTGACGCCGCCGCGGATGTAGCCGGTTAAGGGCTGGACGTCTTTGAGGGGAGCCATTTCGGCCTTGCGGAGGCCGGCGGCGCGGGCGAGTTTCTTGAAGTCGAGTTCGGCGTCGCCGGGGACGACGGCGAAGCGGTAGATGTCTTTGCCGCCGGTTACGAGAAGGGTCTTGAAGACTTGCTCGGGGGGCATGCCGATCTTTTTTGCGACTGTGATGGCGGTGAGGTCGTCTGGATCGACTTCGTATTCGCGGAGTTCGAAGGGGATGTTGAGGGATTCGAGGAAGCGGGCAGCATTGGTTTTCGTTGGGTTGGTCTTCATAGGGTTGGGCTTCCTGGCTCGAAGCTTGCTACGCGACCGGCCTTGAGGGCGAGGACCCAGTCGGCGATGGGGGCGGCGTGCTCGCGCTGGTGGGTGGTGATGACGATGGTGCGGTTGCCCTGGCGGAACTTGGCGAGGAGCTGAACCATCTGGCTGACGGATTCTACGTCCATGTTGGAAAAGGGCTCGTCGAGCAGGAGGAGTTCCGGGGCGGGGAGCAGGACGCGGGCGAGCGAGGTGCGTTGGCGCATGCCTTGCGAGTACTGGCCAAAGGGGCGGGCGAGATCGGGATCGAGGCCGACCTGGCGCAGGGCTTCGGCGGCGGTGAGGCAGTCGCGGCCGGGATAGAGCTTGGCGAAGTAGCGCAGGTTTTCCTGGGCGGTTAGCTCGTCGTAGAGCATGGGGGCGTGGGACATGTAGCCGATGCGGTCGCGGGCGTCATGGGGGTCGAGGTTGCCGAAGAGCTTGACGGTGCCGAAGCTGGGGCGCAGGAGACCGGCGAGGATGCGGAGGAGTGTGGATTTGCCTGCTCCGTTTTCGCCGATGAGGACGTAGCAGCGGCCTGGCTCGAGGTCGACTGAAACCTGGCGAAGGGCTGCGAAGGAGCCGAAGAGTTTGGAGACGCCGTCTAGATGGGCGCAGTAACTGGGACCGGCTGCGGTGCCGGAAGTGGATGTCGGGCTACTCTGCATTGTTGGTGGTTGCAAGGAAACTGGATCTACTCTCACGTCGATTGAGGAGGATTGCAATCGGCAGCGTTGCGACTAGCAGCACATATGGTGGAATGAAAAAATAGGCGACTGGGAAATTCGAACCAATCAAATTCCAGTGCAGGCGGTTACGAGCAAAGATTGGCAGGCAAGAAAGGACCCACATTGCTGCGAGGCATACCAGCAAGTTACGGCGAAGCTTCATGTGCCCGCCTCGCTTCAATTCCTCCATACCAACCAATCCACACGATAATGAAATGACCAAAATCGCATAGACGATGAAATGATGCGTGTCGTACGTATGTGCGGTTCGATTCCAATGGTCCAAGAGGACAAGTACGGAGACGATAGTCGAAGAATAGAAAACCGGCGCTATAAACCTTTTCCAATTCATCAGGTCTTCTCGGTGACACGGAGCTAGCTGGCCGGTTTGGGCGAAGGAACTGCGGCGGCGCTGGATGCGGTCTTGGCTGGGGCGGCGGCTGGCTTTGCAGGTGCGCCGTTGGGGCCGGCGGGGGCGTATTTGCTGGCGCACTTGGCTTGAAGCACCGAGGCGTGGAAGACGCCGTCGCGGCCGTAGGAGCCTTCGGCTAATGCCTGGGAATCGTCCTTGAAGGTGTCGGGTGGCGGCTCGGAGCCTTTGTAGCTGATTTTGAGGAGCTTGCCGGTACCAACCTTGGGCGAGTGGCTTTCAAACTCGTTCATGACGAAGTCAACGTGGGTGCCATTCTGCTGAATGGAGCCGGGGACGACGAAGCCCTCGACACGAAGCTGGGAGTGGTAGGCCTTGTCGCCCATGCCGCCGAGCTCGGCGATGGTGACGTAATAGCTTTTGTTGGCGCCGTCGTTGGCGCTGTATCCGGAGATGGCAAGCCAAATGATGGTGCCGACGATGACGGTTGCCGCAATCCCGATGCGCAAGGTGTTTCCTGAGTTCTTCATACACAGCCTTCCCAAGCTCTTACGATACGAGGGTACGGGGGTGGGGTCAACCATCGGAGGGATGAGGTGTGATTTGGATCACACGTCGCGATCATGCCACAAGCCTTGGCGGAGGGTTCGATGGATCGAACTTTTGCTCGGCAATGCGCAGGTCGTACAGGATTTGCAGATTGAGCCAGAAGTTTGGGCTGGTGCCGAAGAAACGGGCCAGGCGCAGGGCCGTGTCCGCGGTGATAGAGCGCTGCCCCTTCAAGATGGCGGTGATGCGATTGGTGGGCACGCCAAGATTACGCGCCAATGAAGCAGCGCTCATGCCAAGTTCATTGAGTTCCTCGACAAGGTGTTCTCCGGGATGTATGGCGATTGGCGGCATGGGTTCTCCTAGTGATAATCGACGATCTCGACGTTTGACGGACCAGGATTCGGGGACGGCCATTCGAAACAGATTCTCCACTGGTCATT
This sequence comes from Occallatibacter sp., assembly GCA_049518435.1. GTDB lineage: Bacteria > Acidobacteriota > Terriglobia > Terriglobales > Acidobacteriaceae > Telmatobacter. The sequence goes on from JBEKRU010000136.1 coordinate 3,474, forward strand.
GATTCGAATGCTGAATTGCCCCTTGCGATCTCCGGCTAAGGCTTCGAAACGATTGCCCGGTAAGGCTGCAAGGTCGTTGAGAGTCAGAGCCGCCTCCAGCCGATCAAGTTTCAGGCGGGCTGGCCGTTCAATACCTTCGAATGTCTTGACTCGTTTCCCGGCTGCGAAATCCCCGGTGCGCTTGTCCCGATAGCTGAGGATCACAGATTTAGGATAGAGGGTATTACGCGTTACGTCAAGCGTAACTGTCGAGGCGAATTAGGAAGGCGACGGTTGATATTCCGATAGTGACGTGACATTGAACGAAAATCAATCCGATGTCCACGGGAGCTATTTCTCGGCTGATTCGTAGGCGGTGAAGAGGGGCAGGAAGACGCGGACGGTGGTGCCGTGGGATTCGGGGTCGGAGTTGCTTTCGATGCTGATGGCGCCGCCGTGGCCTTCAACGAACTGCCGGGCGACGAACAAGCCGATTCCTGTGCCTACGGTGGAACGGGTAGTGAAGAAAGCTTCAAAGACCCTGGGGAGGATTTCGGGCGCGATGCCCACGCCATTGTCCGTAACAGTGAAGGTGATTCCTTCAGAGGGGAGATCGGTGTCGCGGACGGAAATGGCAAGAGTGCCGCCGGTAGGCATTCCATAGATGGAATTCATGATGAGATTGGAGATGACCTGCATGATTTCGCCACGACGAAGCATGACTTTGCGGGAAGACTCGAGTGACCTGCTGATTTTGATTCCGGCGGCAACGCAGCGTGGCTCGTAGATGGCGATGGCCTGTTCGGCGATGGCGCAGAGGTTTGCGCGGCTTGCGGATGCATTTTCGCGGTAATACCCGAGCGTTTGCTTGGCGATGTGCGAAACGCGCGCCAACTCGCTTTCCGCAGATGCCAGGTAATTGACGCCTTCGGCGCTTTCGATCAAAGGACGGAGAAGGTAAAGGAGGTTGACGACAGCCTCGAGGGGGTTATTGATCTCGTGGGCGATGGTGGCGGCCATGCGTCCTGTGGCGGCGATTTTTTCGGCCTGAAGCAGCGACTGCTCCATGCGTTTGCGGGCGGAGATATCGCGGAGGATTTTCGAGGCTCCGATGATGCGGCCCTCCGCGTCTCTCAAGGGAGAGATGGTGAGGGAGACATCGATCAATCGGCCGTCTTTGGTTAAGCGAACGGTATCGAAATGATCCATGCGCTTGCCGGCTTTTATGTTTCCGATGATCCGCTGCTCGTCGGCATGGTACTGCTCGGGGATGATCTTGAGGATGGACATGCCGATGATTTCGTCCGCGGAGTATCCGAGGATGCGGGTGGCGGCGGCGTTCCAGCTGGTCACAATGCCGTTCAGGTCCTTGCTCAAAATGGCATCGTCGGATGAGTCGACGATGGCAGCTAGTTCGGCGAGGTGCTTGGAGCTCTGCCGGAGCGCCTCTTCGGTATTCCGAATTTCGGTGATGTCGCGGATGGTGCCGAGAACTCTGAGGTGCGAGGGGCCTGGGCCGGGCTGAAGATTTCCGTTGATTTCGATGCGGCGAAGGGACTTGTCGTGGCGGTAGACCGACCCTTCAAAATGCAACGGTTCCCCTTTTTCCACGGTGCGCTGGAAGGCCTGCTGGAAACTGTCGCTCGAGTCGGGATGCACAACGTCGCGCAGGAATTCCGTTCCGCTGAGCGGGCCCTGTTCGCGCGTACGGCCGAAGATCTGGTACATACGATCATTTTCCCAACTTGCAATGTCCTGGGTTGTGTCCCAGACGAAGACGCCGAGCTGTGCGACCTCGGTGGCGAGCATGAGCCTGGCTTCGCTTTCACGCAGACGCTGAGCGCCCACGACGGTCGCGGTCATGTTGCGGAAGGCGTCGTATACGCCCTGGATGCGGCCGTTTTCGTAGACGGGAATGAGGGAGTAGCTCCAGTAGTGGTCTTCGAGCACTCCGTTCATGACGATGGGGATGAACATGTTGTCGCGGACGGCGGTTTCGCCTTTGTAGAAGCAGGCCTCGAGATCGGCGCCCACGAGGTCCCATGCTTCGTGAAAGACTTCGCGGTAGAGACCGCCGAGGGCGCCGGGGTGCTTGAGCGTGAGAGTGGAGATGGCGGCGTCGTTGTAGAGGAACACCATCTCCGGTCCCCAGGAGAGGATGGTTGGAAAGGGGGAGTGAAGCATGAGGTTGGTGGTGGCGATGAGCGTCTCGGACCACTCGTCAAGAGCGCGCAGGGGAGTCTTTGACCAGTCGAAGGCGCGAATGCGACCGGCCATTTCACTATTTCCGGTAATCAGGGTGCTGGCGCGCTCGGATAAGGCTGCTTTGTTCATGAGAGGGCTGGTTGAGAGTGGATATTCTACGATGCTATTCCTACCACAATTTGAACACTTTAGACATGCTTCGAGATGTCTTGAATTGGACATACGAAATGCAAGCCGATGTGGGGCCTCGGGGCTGACGGCAAAGCGGTTTGGCGCCGGCTGACGTTATGAGCAAGTTTCGCTTCAGTTTGCGGAAGCGAGGGTTTGGGCGGCGCGGTCGAGGGCCTGGGTTAAGACGACTAACTGCTGGGCGGCGCGGGAGATGTCTTTGGCGTCGATGGACTCGTTGACGCCGGGGATGACGACGGCGGCGTAGCCGGTGTACTCGCCGGGGGCGTAGATGGTGTGACGGTACCAGGGGCGATTGGGCAGGCCGGCGTCGGAGATGAGCGCGGTTTCGGTTTGGCGCAGGGTTTGATTGAGTTTGGCGAGGTCGCCGGTGGGGGCAGACTGGAGGGCGTGCATCTTTTGGGCGGCAGCGGTGAGGCGCGCGGACGCGGCGAGGACGGGGGCGAAGTCGAGGCCGGAGAGATGGGAGTCGGAGGCTTTGCGCTTGGCGGCGGAGATGTAGGAATCGATTTGATGCGCGTAGGTGACGTAGTCGTAGGGCAGGACATCGGTGTCCGCCATGCGCAGGGCTTCAAGGCCGAGGACGCGGGCCATCTCCTGAAGGTAGACGAAGTGGGGATCGGCGTTCTGGACGTACCACGCGTAGTTGTCGAAGACGGAGTGATAGACGCCGTAGGGGCCTCCGGAGCTGATGTCGGTGGAGGGGACGCCGATGTGCTGGAGGAACGGGGTGAAGTCAGAACCGGAGCCGAGGTCGCCGACGTGGACGTCATGGTCGGTTTCGGGCGGTGCGTTGGAGGCGCGGTGCTCTTCCGCGTCGGGGCGGGCGTTCTTCCACTGTTGGTAGACGGTTCCGCCGACGGGGCTGGGGACGTTGTGGGTGAGCTCGCGTACGAACTGCTTGAGCGAGGGAACGGCGGCGGCGGAGAAGTCGGGACCGGCGACGGCTACGTCGGTGTTGAAGTAGGCAACGGCGCGGGCTAGGCTTTGGGCGTGCTGTTCTACCCACTCGGTTGAGCCGATGAGGCCTTCTTCTTCGGCATCCCAACTGCAGAAGACGATGGTGCGTTTGGGACGCCATCCCTGCTTGAGGAGGGAGCCGACGCCGTGAACAGCTTCGAGCATGGCGGCGGTGCCGCTGTTGGGATCGACGGCGCCGTAAACCCAGGCGTCACGATGATTGCCGACGACGACCCAGTCGTCTGGCAGGTCGGAGCCTTTGATGGTGCCGATGACATCCCAGATGGTGCGGCGCTGGTAGTCCTGCTGAGAGACGAGATGGGCGGAGACGCCGCCTGGGCCGACGTGATAGCGGAAGCCGAGTGCGCCCTGCCAGCCTTGCGGGACGCCGGGGCCTTTGAGAGCTTGCAGGATGGGAAGGGCGTCGTGATAACTGATGGGCATGGAAACGATATGGGGCTGGTTGCCTTCAGGGTTGACGCGGGCGGAGTCGGGCAGGTCGGGCGTGGAGGCGACACCGGGGGTTTCGGGATCGCCGGGATACTTGAAGAGATATTGGACGGAGCCGCGCTGGACGCCGGTTTCAGGCCGCCAGGGTCCGATGGGCCAGGCGTCGCCTTTGTAGAAGCCGTCGTCTTGCGGGTCGGAATAGATGAGGACGCCGACGGCGCCGCGCTGCTCCGCGAGATAGACCTTGACGCCGCGGAAGTTGGAGCCGTAGCGGCAAAGGATGATTTTTCCGTGCAGATCGATGTGCATGGAGGCGAGCTGGTCGAAGTCTTCAAGGCGGCCATAGTTGGCATAGACGACATCGCCGTTGACGTCGCCGGAGCCGGATGAGCCGTTGAAGGGCATGACGACGCGGGGATCGTCCTGATAGGGGTCGTTGTCGACATGCTCGCGGGCGGGGCCGGAGATGAGCAGTTTTCCGGCGGCATCCGTCGCTTCAAAGTGGACGAGCTTGGGTTGATTCATGAGGACGCGGTAAGGGACGATTTCTGTATCGAGGCCGGCGGCGCGGAATTTCTCGGCAACGTATTCGGCGGTCTTGTGATCTTCAGGCGAGGAGGCGATGTGGGGCTCGGCGGTGAGTGTCTTGAGGTGCTGGCCGGCGAGTTTGGCGTCAGGGACGGCGAGAAACTTCTCTTCGATTTTGGATTCGGCGGAGAAGTCGGTGTAGCCGAAGACGGTGGGGGTGGCGGGGGTCTGCGCAGGGAGCGGGCCGGCGAGCAATGCGAGGAGAAGGGAAGTTGAGAAGAGCGACGCGGCCAGCGAATTGCGCAGATTGAGCGGAATGAGCAACTTGTTCATCGGCATCCTTGAATGGGAGATTGGTGATTCTTTCGACTTTAGCTTTGGTATAGAAATTTACTAGATTTTGGCGGTGAGGCGCGAAAGAGTGTGAGATGGATGGTTTGATATCCGCGACAGATGCACGCCAGTGGGGATTGAAAGCCCTCTTTCGCCCGCTGACGCGGGCTGGGGACTTCTAGACATTCCCGCAACTCCAGTCTCGCGACTGGGGCTACCTTATGCCGCCCGCTGTCGCGGGCTAAATCTTTGTCTGCGTTGTGGGCGAAGGTCAGTTTGCAGTGGGCCGCTCTACTGCGTCGACCACTAACGCTTGAATGGGGCCGCGGGTGGCTTCGAGTTTCAGGCCAAGCTGTTGCTGGAGGGCGGTGAAGAGCGGCGGATTGGGCGAGTCGGCGGACGCGACGGGAACTTCGCCGCCGAACTGCGTTTCGTCGGGCGCCCACTCGAGATCGAAATCGAATTTGCCGGAGAGGCCGGTCTTGTCGACTACGGGGCGATCGAGCATGGCTCGCTGCATGAGGATGGCAAGGTCGCTCATGGATACGTTGCGCGCGGGGAGGACGATGCTCTGGGGGTAGACGGTGCTGATGAGCTGCGGTTGCTCGTCGGGCGCGGTTGCGCTGGGCTTGAGTTTGGGGCCGCCTTGGGCGATTTCGAGCTGATAGATGGAGAAGTCTTTTTGCTCGCGATGGAAGGCGAGCTTGAAGCGGTCGGTGAGCAGGGTGCGGAGCATGGACATTTGCTCATCGTGGTTGGGGCGGAGGTCGCCGGGGGTGACGGCAACGATGTCCCAGTGGTCGGACTCGATCCAGGATGGGCCGCCGGAGATGGTTTTTGGGCTGAGATTCCAGGCGGCGGCGATGAGGAGCTTGAGGGTGTAGTTTTTGCCGATGAAGCGGTTGACGCCCTGCATGATGAGGTAGCGGCCGGATTTGGGGTCGTTTTCGACGGGCTTGATGGTGGCGACTTCGAAGGCGTCGAATTTGGGGCGGGGCGTGGCGGGCGAGGTTGGGGTTTGCGCGAGGATGGTGGATGCGGAAAGAGCGAGGGCTGCGATTGCGAATGGCCGGACCATTTTGCTCACCTCCGCGAGAGATAGGACGTGGATCGGGAAATAAAGTCACAGCTTACACTAAGGATTGGGGGTCATGGCTCTGAGCGAGGTTCGCGATTTGGATTCGGAAGCCATGGGTCCGACGCCGGAGGAAACGGCGGCGGTTGCGCAGGCTTTGGCCGATGTGGAGGCTGATCGGTTTCCGCAGGTGGTGCGGGCGCTGAGGAATCCCAATTTCCGGCTGTTCTGGAGCGGAAATTTTCTCTCGAATATCGGCACCTGGATGCAGAATGTGGCGCAGGGCTGGCTGGTGCTCGTGCTGAGCGGAAATTCCGCTTTCTGGCTGGGTGTGGTGGGATTTGTGGGGTCGATTCCATTCCTGTTCTTCACACTTTTTGGCGGGGTGATTGCGGATCGTGTGGACAAGCGGCGGCTGCTGCTGGTGACACAGACTGTGATGATGCTGCTGGCATTCCTGCTGGCTACGCTTACGTGGCTGAAGGTGATCACGGTGTGGGGTGTGGCGGCCATTGCTTTTTGCAACGGCGTTGCTATGGCGATGAATGCGCCGAGCTACCAGGCGCTGGTGCCGAGACTTGTGAAGCGCGAAGACCTGACCAACGCGATCGCGCTGAACTCCGCGCAGTTCAACATGTCGCGCATTCTGGGGCCGACGCTGGGCGGGTACGCGATGGTTCTGCTGGGAGTGGCTGGGAACTTCTTTCTCAATGGGCTTAGCTTTCTCGCGGTTCTGTTCGCGCTTACGCGGATCGATTATCCCAAGGAGATTCCCGCGCGGCGCGAGAGTATGTTGTCGAGCCTGCGCGGCGGGTTCAGGTACCTGAACAGCGAACCGCAGATGCGGGTGCTGATCTGGATGACGGCGGCGGTGAGTTTTCTGGGTCTGCCGTTTCTGACGTTCATTCCGTACTTCGCGAAGATTCAGTTGCACGCCGGAGAGAGCGGCTTGGGATGGCTGCTGGCGGCGTCCGGTTCGGGGGCGGTATTGGGCGCGATGACGGTAGCGGTGCTGGGCGTGATAAGGCACCGAGGGATGGTGTTGACGGCCATGGGGATTGTGTTTTTCATGGCCATCATCGGCTTCAGCTTTTCGCAGAGCTTTCCGCTCTCGGTGTGCCTGGCGTTCTTCGAGGGCTGCAGCGGGATTCTGATGATCTCGTGTTTCAATGTTTCGATTCAACACTTGTCGAACGATGAGATGCGCGGACGGATTATGAGTATCTATGCGACGAGTTTTTTGGGATTGCCGCCGCTGGGATCGCTGCTGGCGGGGGAATTGTCGCGGCATATTCCGACCGGGCAGGCGTTGGCGATCATGGCTGGGCTGGCGATGGTTTCATTTGTCGGGTTCTTTGTGTTTTCGCGGGCGCTGCGGGAGTTGGATTAAGCACCTGCGTTGCGGTCAATCGCTCGCGGGAGGCTCGCACGGGCTTCATGCTTCCCACTCATCGCACGGTGAAACTGTGCGATGAATGGGGCACAGTTCTCTCTCAGCTTTACACGCCGACGGGTTCGGCTTCTTGTTTGCGGAGGGCGGCGAGACGGGTGGTTTCCAGGTCGCCGCGGTAGAACATGTTGAAGGTGTCGAAGGGGATTAGGCGCTTGCCGTCAGGATGCGCGATGTGAATGCAGGTCTTCTTGACGCTGCGTACGTCGAAGGCTTCGGCATCGATGAATTGGACGATGAGGATGCGGAAGAGATTCTTGTAGCCGAGGTCTTTGGGGATGAGGACTTTGGGCAGGCAGCAGAGGAGTTCTTTGAGTGTGGATGCTTGCGAACTGGGTGAGTGGTTGGTGGCGAAGAGCTTGAAGATGTGATCGCGCAGGCCGGCTTCCTGTTCGTAGATGATGGTGTTTTTGGCGCCATCGATTAGGATCTCGGGCGGGACCATGCCGGTGAGGGGGACGGTTTTGCCGGCGAGCTTGAGGGCATAGGCCATGGCGAGTGAGTCGGGGTGGCAGGGGACGGGAATGAGGTCTTCAGGGCGGAAGACGCTGGTCTGCTCGAGGATGCGGCGGCGGACTTCGGTGAGCGTGAGGCGGTGCTGGGCGGAATCGAAGCCTTGCATGCGGCCGGCTTGCTGGACGGGCTGGAATGTTACGCCGCGGACGGCGGGTTGCTTGAGGGCGTAGTCGACGATGGAGCCGAGTTCGGTGTCGTTGACGCCGCGGGCGACGGTGACGACTAACGTGGTGGAGATGCCGAGTTTGTTGAGGCGCTCAAGGGCTTTCTCACGAATGCTGCGCATGTCCGCGCCGCGCAATTGCATGAGGGGGGCGCGCTGAAGCGAATCGAATTGGAGATAGATTTCGAACTGCGGCATGAAGTCCGCGAGGCGCTTGGCGAAGTCTTCGTCCTGGGCGATACGGATGCCGTTGGTGTTGACCATGAGATGACGGATGGGGCGCTCCTTGCACATTTCAAGGATGCGAAAGAAGTCGGGATGAAGTGTGGGCTCGCCGCCTGATATCTGGACTACGTCGGGGTGTTTCTCGTTGCGCACTACGCAGTCGAGCATGGCGGCGACTTGCGGGAGAGAACGAAATTCAGTGCGGTGCTGGCCGCTGCCGGCGTAGCAGATGGGACAGGTGAGATTGCAGGCGTCGCAGATTTCGACGAGGGTGAGACAACTGTGCTGCTCGTGGTCGGGGCAGAGGCCGCAATCGTAGGGACAGCCATATTTTATGGGGGTGTTGTAGACCATGGGCTGCTCGGGTGTCTTGATGAAGACTTCGCGGGAGCGGCGGTAGTAGTCGATGTCGTCTGCGACGAGGACGCGGGCGTGGCCGTGCTGGGGGCAGCGCTTGAGCATCCAGACTTTGTTGTCTTCGAAGACGATTTTGGCGTCGACGCGGCGGTAGCAGATGGAACAGATGGAGATGGCGATGTCGTAAAAGAGGTAGGGGCGGAGTTTATCGGTCATTTTTTACTTGCCTCGATTTCTTCCTGCTGGAACTGATTCCTGGATGCCACCAGATTGCAAGAACAACGATCAGCGCGAGTGTAACGAAGCATAAGAAACACTGCCAGACCATTAAGTTGAGGTCCCACATGGGGTCGTCGTAGCCCTTTGGAGTCGACGTGCCCAGCGCATTCGTAATTGTTCCGGTGGAGAAGCAGAGTCCGATTTGTAGAGTGAGCAACACTGCCAGTAGCGTGATTGTCTTTGCCTGTCCACTTTTATGCTTCCACCAGATTCGTAATTTCATAAGCGCTTATTCGGCGATTCCGTTTCGTGGAATGGGTATGTGCTCAGTTTTTCAGTCATGGGTTTTCTCCGTGAGTTTGTTTCTGCGATATAGCCAAAGGATGAACCAAACCACGCAGGTGAGGAACATGACGGCGAGGTTCCAGGCGCATAGGCTTAGCTGTCCGACAAGCAGGCTGAAGGTGCCCCAGCCTTCGCCTGCGGGAACGTGGTGCGCGGTATCCCAGCGCTGCGCGAGCGATGGAGTGGCTGCAATAAGGATGAGTTGGAAGACCAGCAGCGCCGCAAGCACCAGAAGGACTTTTACCGGGCCGCTTCGCTGTTTCCACCAACTCTTCATGTTGAACTGAACTCCGGCGCTTGGTGTGGGCGTATGCAATGCAGACTATTCCTGTTTATCGATGTTTGTATCATCTGCTTTGTGATGGCGATTTTCGGGTTGTGACACTTTCTCGGTGAGGTTCAACGGCCTCTGTGGGTCATCCGTGCCGCCGCTGGACAAAGTGCTGGAAACGATGGCGGTAATTATCCAGGCGACGAGGGTCAAGATCAAGCAGGCTGCTGAGAGCACCATGATGACGAGTGACGGACCGTCGAGGATGCCGACGCCGAACTCTTCGGTGCTCTTGCCGATGCCGTTGGCGGCAAGCAAATAATCGATCCCGCAGAGGCCCACGCCGACTAAGAAGGCGACAGCGAAGATTACTACGATTTTTCCAAATGGAAAGCGGTTAACGGGCGACATACTCGCGGGGCTCCTTTCTTATGAACGGCTAGTGTTGTTGGCGGTCTGCTCCGCGCCGGGTGATGATCTGAATGAGCCAGATGGGGAAAAGGATCAGGATGCCGAGCGCTGAGATCGGCACAAGGACCGCGCCGAGACCGCCGAGAGCCGAGAGAGGCATCATCAGGACCGTAAAAACTGTACTCGGATGGGAGTGGCTCCTGATCGAGTCAAGCGCGAATATTGTTACGAGTGAAACGCCGCACAGCCCTGTTCCAATTCCGAAGCCAACCACAGATAGGATCAGCAGTGCGCTGACTGTGTTGCGATCACGCCCGAAGAGCTTCATACTGCTCCTTTTGCCAGCTGAGCCAGTCTGCGGTAAGAAGCGCGAGCCCGGCCAGACAAGCCCATTGGATCAGATTCAGACCATACATCAGGGGCTGGGGCTTGATGAAATCAATGGCGAAGCGCCAGGCGAGATAACCGCCGAGAAAGATGCGGAAGCGGGCACCTTCAGGGAGTTTGACGCGGGTGCTGACGGCGAATCCTAACACGATGAGGAAAAGGATCTCATAGACCTGCACGGGATGGCGGCCGATGCCGTCGCCGAGATCGACGGCCCAGGGCAGGGTAGTAGGCTTTCCGTAGGTATCGTCGGCGAGGCCGGCGATGAGGCAGCCGATGCGGCCGATGGCGATGCCGACGCACAAGGGGAGAGCGAAGAGGTCGCCGGTGCGACGGTGAATTTTGTTGAGGCGTTTGATGATTTCAACGCCGAGCCATCCGCCCAAGAGGCCTCCGACGATGGTTTTGCCACCGGGGGAGAGAAGCAGGGCGAGGATTCGGCCTTGGTGCCATGCTTGCACTACTGTGGGCCACTGCTCGGCGAGGCCGAGCAGACGGGCGCCGATGATTGCGCCGACGGCGGCTGCGGCGAGAACTGTCCAGCGCTGGGGTTCGGCGACGACGTCTCCCTGGCGTCTGCGGAGGCGGCGGAAGACCGCGTAGCCTGCGGCGTAGGCGAGGATCTCAAATACCGGATGCCAGACTGGGTGGGAGCCGATGGGGATCATTCACGAAGTATAGCTATTGCGTCGCCGGCAGTCCCCGGTCCTCGAGCGCGAGGGACCAGAGGCACCCGTTGATTTACATAGCCGCACCGGTTTGGGGTTAGGCGCTAAGGCGTGACAGGAGTTTGCGCGACCGGTTGGGCGCAGTGAGCGCAACGCTTGGCGGCCAGGGGGATGTCGCTCAGGCACTCAGGGCAGGGGCGGGTGGATGGTGGTGGGGGCGGAGCGGGAGGTGAGAATCTCTTGAGTAGATACTGCATAGGCAACACGATTCCGAAATAGATAGCGCCTGCGTTGAGTACGAAGCTAATGAGCGCGTTGAGGAACTTGCCGATGTGAATCTCACCTGGCGGAATGTAATTCGCAGGGGGATGCGCTGGAGGTGGCACCGGATTGAGTACCGGCACGTGGACCACCAAGGAGGAAAAGTCTGGCGCGCCGACGAGAGCG
>JBEKRU010000137.1:0-28079 GCA_049518435.1 Occallatibacter sp.
CCCATTGACCATCAGCACCGGAATCTTTAGTCGCGGCGCAAAGTCCGCCTGGTCTCCACCGGCAGGAGGCTTGCCCAGAAAAAATCCTCCGTCCAGAAGGACGGTCGTCTTCAGGCGGTCCTCCAGCAGTGTGGATATGATCACGCCGTCCGCCGCTCCCATGCTCACTCCCAGGTAGGCCAGCTTCCGGCTGTCGATATCCTTGCGTGTTGCCAGATAATCAAGAGAGCGTGCCGCGTCTTTATACCAGTCCCTCGTCAAATCCACGCTCTGCGCTCCGCCCGGCATGCTGTTCTTCGTCCGCCTCTCATACGTGTCTTCATACACGGGATACATCACCGCTCGACCACTCTGCAGGATGTAGTCGAAGAACTTCACATCGCCAAGCGTGCTGCTGTCGGGTGGCAGTTCCAGCACACGGGCGCTCGGGAAAAACAACACCGTCTGGAACGGCGGCTTCACGTTCTTGGGCAAAAACAAATGCGCTGCCATGCGCTCGCCGTTGTATGCCGCATCGAAAGAAACCTTTACCTCGGTCCAATCCACCGTCTCCTTGATGACACCTTCAACCTTCTCGTGCAGAGGTGTCGGGGGATACGCATACAGCAGCTTGTACGCGTTGAAGACCTCATCGCTCACCGGCTTGAACGCCGCAAAGTCTCTTGTCATGCGGTGTACCGGTGCAACGGTTTCGGGCGGCAACGGTTTGCTGTTCAACACGCACCGGAATCCATTCGTCGCAGACCTGTCAAAGGGCGAGAAAGCTTCAGGATTCGTATACAGATAAAACGGCGACTGCCACGACCCTCCGATGATCAGCCGCAGATCATGATCGGTCGCGTTCTCCATCCACTCCCGCACATTCCCCGCCATGTCATAGGTTCCGTACGGTCCCAGCCCCGGATACGCCCCCACCTTTGCTAATCCGCTGGCGGAAATGTTGCTCTCAAACACAATGTACTGCTCCGCATCCTGCGGCGCCACCTGGTATCTCTGCGCCACAACCGGCAGGCTCTTGCCCACCGACGCCGCATACGCCGACGCCTCATACCAGCTCACGCCCGCAACCGGAAAATCCGCCTGCCCCTCCGGATAGTGTCCGCCTGCCCATGTCGCCGGCCCCGGCCGCCCGCTCGTGTCGCGGAACCGCACCATCGCCTCTTCCCAGGACAGTCTGCGCCCGTCGTCGACAAACACGGCGGGCCAGTACTGCTTTTTTGCATACCCGCCGTTGTCCACAAATTCTTGGTACTCGCGATTTGTCACCTCGAACCGGTCGACATAAAATGGCGGAATCTTATAGGGCCCGATCCATCCCAGAAAGCCCTCGTAAGTCATCAGTTCCCCACCCGGCGTGGGCACCATGCCCGCAGGCGATTGCTGCCACTCGGTCAACGAAAAATCCATCGCTGTGTCCGCGTCCCAGGCCTGCAACATCTCCGGGAAACCCTGCTTCGATACCTTCCACCGAAAGTACCCCTTCGGCACACGCACATGCTCGAGCGGCGTCGTTCCCAGCTTCACCCACGCGTCTCCCGGCGCCAGGTAATCCTGAATCTCGACCTCCGCGCCCGCCGGTTCCGTCACGATGGATGCATCGATGATTTGGCCCGCTGCAATCTCCATGACCCGATTGTCGCCAGCCAGAACCTTCTCAACCTTCTCCATCAGCAGGAACGCAGCCAGCGGCTTCTTCTGTTCCCTCAAGCTCTCAATCTGCGGTATCCCTTCCTCAAGCGCCCAACGCCGTTCCGAAAACCGCCGATACTGCCACACCCCCAATGCGACCAGAACCGCGACAAACACCACCGCTGCGATCAGATGCCAGCGCGACACAGGCGCCCGGCCTTGCGTCATCTCCGGCAGAGGGCCGCTCATCCGCAGCAGCAACTGCGATGCATCCCCAACCACTTCGGCCGCCGTCTGATAGCGTTTCGCCGCATCTTTCTCGAGTAAGCGCGACACAATCCCCGCTGCCTCCGCCGGAATCTCCGGCTTCAGCTTCCTCACCGATTCAACCGGCGACTCCGCAATCGCCCGCAGCACGCTGAATGTATTCGAACCTCCAAACGGCGATCGTCCCGTAAGCGCCTCGTAGTACAGAACCCCCAGGCTCCAAAGATCCGTCCGCGCATCCACCGCCTGCCCATTTACCTGTTCGGGAGACATGTACAACGGAGTGCCCGCTATCCCTTTGGTCTCTGCAAGCGTCATCGTCGCATCCGAGTCGCTCGGCGCAAACAACTTTGCCAGCCCAAAGTCCAGCACCTTGGCATTTCCTTTTGGCGTCACCATCACGTTCGCCGGTTTCAGGTCGCGATGAATCACCCCTTGCTCATGCGCGTCTTCCAGCGCCTCGGCCACCTGCAGCAGGATGGACGTGGCCTCCTTCACCGGCACCGGGCCCGCTTTGATCCTTGCCGCAAGCGATTCGCCCTGCACCAACTCCATCACCAGGTAGTCGACGCCGTCCTGCTCCCCCACGTCATAGACTGCCGCAATATGCGCGTGGTTCAGCTTGGCCAGCGCCAGCGCTTCCTTGCGAAATCGCCTTCGCGACTCATCGCCCGACAGCACGCCCGGCGTCAGTACCTTGATCGCGATAATCCGCTCAAGCCGCTCGTCGCGCGCCCGGTAAACCACTCCCATTGCGCCCGCACCCAGCAACTCCAAAATCGTGTAACGCCCCAGCGACGACCCTTCAGTCACCCTCGGCGAACTCTGTTCCGGCATCGACATTACCCTTCACCATATCAGCGGAATCGCACCACGTCCTCGGCCGGGGATCGATGCGGAGGTCCTGAGCGGCGAGCTGGTAGTCATCAACTTCGAAGAGCGTCCCTCGTCACCGGGTCGGTAACCCCTTTGACCCTATCTACCGCATACCCCATCGCAATTCCTTCACTCCTGTCAGTTGGCGACGCCAATGCACTCAGGAATCAGCAAATGACGCAAAGCGTTGTCTACCCTGTCGCAGGTGGTTTGCACGAAATATCGATCCGCCGGCGCAGAATGGAAACAGGAAATAATCTCCAATGAAAATCACCCGGAAATCCGCTCACCTTCCCAGTCCTTTGGCCGGGTCTCCAGTTCAAAATGTCAGGGATCTGACCGGTCCGTACCACCTAATTACCCCACCCCCCCCGGGAAAAGCGTCTACCCGCTGCATCCACATTAGATCTTAACATTTTCATAATCAATCATTTAAGCATGGAACCCTGTGTACTGATCTGTAAACTTGACCCCCGAAAAATGACCGCTTTTCGCTCAGAATCTGGCTTTTTCGCGTCAAAAGAGGGACTTTTCGCATCAAATCGCCCACCTTTGAGGCCCTTTGCGGCACCTTAAGCCCGAGCCGCAGACTGTTTGAAGGCCCGGTCACAATGGTTCGGCAAATGACTTAGAATGCTTTCTGGCGCGTTGCGCGTCCCTCTACCAAGGAGTAAGTAATCGATGCGCTTTCCTGCACTTGCCGCTCTTCTCTGCATAGCCACGGTCGCCGCTGCACAATCCACATCCACTTGGGATTACGAGGGCAAGCACGGAGCTCTCGCCTGGGGCAAGCTTGACCCCGCGTACAAGGCCTGTTCGGTTGGCCACGAGCAATCGCCCATCGATATTCGCGGCGCGCACCTGAACAAGGCCCTGCAGCCCATCGAGTTCCATTACATCGGCGGTCCGGTCACGCTGGAGCACAACGGCCACACCATCATCGTCCACGTGGACCCAGGCAGCTACATCGTTGCCGACGGCGTGCGCTATGACCTTGTCCAGTTCGACTTTCACCATCCCGCCGAGGAAGCCGTCAAGGGCAGGCTGACAGACATGGACGTTCACCTGGTTCACAAGAGCGCCGACGGAAAGCAAGCCGTGGTAGCCATTCGCCTTGCCGAGGACCGCTCCACGCCGCCCAATGCAGTGCTGGCCGCTCTCTGGCCCCATCTCCCCACCAAGGCCGGGGACACGGCAAAAGTCACTGAAATGGTCAACGCCGGCGGCCTGTTGCCTCCCGACAAGGGCTACTGGACCTACGTCGGCTCGCTCTCGGTCCCACCCTGCACAGAGGATGTGCGCTGGTTCATTCTCGAGCAGGAAGTCACCCTGAGCCGCGACCAGCTACTGGCCTTTGCATCCCTCTTCAAAGTGAACTCGCGCCCGCTGCAGGACCCGCATGGACGTCGCATCGAAGCCAGCGAATAAACAGGGAAAAGGGATTAGGGATAGGGATCAGATCCGCGCCAGAGGCGTGAACCGAAGCGCAATTCCCTCATCGCCGGGCAGCGTTTCTACAGCGATCCCCGTCACATCGGGAACCAGGTAATGCGCCGCGCCCAGGCTGTCAATGGGATGTGAGAACGTGGTGGCCACCACCGTGCACCCCGCTGCCCGGCCGGATTTTGTCCCTGACGCCGCGTCTTCAAAAACAACGCAATCCTCGGGGGCAAATCCCAGCAATGCCGCTCCGGCCAGATACGGCGCTGGATTCGGTTTGCCTTCGGTCACAGATTCCGCTGTGATGATCCGCGCGGGCACCGGAATACCGCCCGCAGCCAGACGCACCCTCGCCAGCGGCTCAGTCGCGCTGGTCACCACGGTCCAGCGGGCAGACGGTAGTGCTGCGAGCAGTGCCAGCACCCCGGGCAGCACCGAGACTCCCTCGGTATCCTCAATTTCAATTGTTTCGATGACAATGTTTTCCGCCTCGGCATCGAGGTCCGGACGCAGCGCCGCCACGGTCTCAATACTCCGACGTCCGTGCGCCATGCTGATCGCGTAAACCGGGTCGATGCCACGCATCTCGGCCCACTTGGTCCAACTGCGCTCGACGGATCCGATCGAGGAGATCAGAATGCCGTCCATGTCGAACAAAATGCCCTTGCAGCGAAGCAGAACTGGGGAAGAAGCTATGGATAAAGACATTTTTCTATTTTACCGGGAAGAGGCTGAGCCTTTCGCCGGCTTTTCCTTCGGCGCCGCGAACGTAAACTTAACCGGGGTTTCCAGTTGCACATTGCCTTCGACCCTGCGCGCGCGCCCGCCCTCGATCATCTGATTCTCGGTCAACGCAACCTTGCCGCCGCCAATCTCCGCGGTTCCAGACCACCGTCCAAACCGCTCCGTCGCTGCGTCTTCAGCGTCCGTTCCGTGCAGCATGGTCCCACGCCGCCACTCGAAATGCAGTGTTCCCTTCGCAGAGGACGCCAGGTCATCGCCAGTAAAACCAGTCAATTCAACCTTGCCGTCTGCATTCAGGTCCCCGCCGGACCATTGCTGCCCCACCAGGTCTCCCACGGCGGCAGCATTCAGCTTTTCAAATGTCCCCGTCAGCGCGTACTCCGGCCGGGTAGGTTTGGCATTCCCGGTACTTACCGAACCAGCTCCCCGCACCCGCCCACCCAGGATGCCGGCATCGAAAGCCGTGATCTCCGCCCCCGTATTCAGTATGCGCAGGGTAGCTGACGGATGCTCGAGCGTCGCAGGTCCCAGAATCAGTGAGTCCGCCTTGACCGTCCCCTCCAGTTCCGGCCACGCCGGCGCTGGACTCGACGGGCTTAAGCGCTGAATGAGTCCCGAGAGCAGAGTTCCCTTTTCATGGGCGCCTAAAATCGCTGCCTGCAGGGCGGCGGCGTCCAGAGCTCCAAACTGCACGGCAAAGCGTGTCGGGCAAGGTTGACCCGCCGCGCACCCGGAGGGCAGAGTAAAGCTCGCGGTTCCCTTCACCGGACCATAGGAGAAGATGACCGGATCCCAGCGAAACCCTGAATTGTCTCCTGCCCCGTAGTTGTCCAGGTGGAGCGTCGCCTGCTGAATCTCCACGTGACTGGCCAGATAATCGGCCTTCCAGTTGGCATTGTGCAAAGTCACCGTCCCGGCTAATCGATCCGTGGGCACGGTTCCGGCCAGCCCAGATCCGGCGAGTGCCGCTCCGTCCAGCCTGGATCCGGCCGCGCCAGGAGGGTTCAGCGCGGTTACGACACCGGCAGTCGGAACCTTTGCGCCCGCCATCCATGGCCCATCGGCGTTCAAGTCCACGGTGACGGCATCTCCGGCTAACGCATCCAGCGTCCCAGCGTCCTCAATCCCCGCCAGGCGCGCAAGCTCCTTGGCCCTCGCCACCGATGCCTGTCCGTGCACACTCACGTGGTATCCGGAGAGATCAAGCCGTGTAGTCACCGTGAGTGGGACCACCGTGCCCGCTGGAACAGTCCCAATTGCCGTCAGCGCCGGGGAATAAGTGACAGGCTGCGCTCCGCTGGCCGGTTTCCCCGGTTGCGAAGCGCCGGCCGGCTCCAGGGTCAGCTTCGGAATCTGAACGGGATCGCGAAGCCCATCGCCGCTAAGCCGAAAACCCTCCACCGTGAAGCTGCCTGTGAGTGGCCCAGCCGGGGGACCATGCAACGCAGCCGTGTGTCCCTTGCTGCCGCGCGCCGCATCTGAGCGCCCGGAATCCCTCTTCGCCGGACTCGCCGCCTTCTGCGGCCCAGCCTCGACTGGGGCACCGTCGGCATAGCTGATCTTGCCGCTGATTGAGCCGCCGGCTTCAAGGCCGGGCCCAAACCCGCTCCGCACAGTGCGCAACGCATCCAACCCGGCAGCCATCGGGATCCGATTCATCTCGACCGAAAACTTCCGCTGTGCTCCTCCCGCGGCCATCTCACCAGACAGACGGATGCGGCCATCGCCAAGCGGCGAGTCGCATACCAGCCCATCCACACCATGCGTGGAGTAGTGGTAAACAAAGCCGCAGTTGGCGTCGAAATCCATCGGAGCCGCCGGCGCGAACTCGGCACGGTGCACTCCCGCCGCGCGCAGCCGCGTCTTGATCTGCGCCGCTTCCGCCGTGCCGTCCAAATGAAGGTCCGCCGTCAGATCGCCGCGCCAACCGGGGTCGGAACCAATCACCAGCCGGGCCAACTGGCCCAACTGCGCGTCGCGCCAATCCAGGTCAAGATGCACCGGCATCTGCCGCAGCTCCGCCGCCCTGTGAATGCTTCCTTCCAGCCGGACGATTCCGGTATCCGCACCCTGCACAATTACGTCGGTGCGCGCAGGTTGGCCGCGCAGCCGTATACGCCATACCCCCGGCTCATCCTCCCAGAATGAAAGGTCCGTATCCACCAGCGAATAAGGCAGCTTTTCCACGCCGCTCTTGATATTGATCCGCGAATTTGTGGCTTCCAGGTAGGGCAGCGGCACGGCACGGCGCTGCCCCGCTGCGCCACCTCCTCCAGCCTTCGCAGCCGCCGTTCGGAAGAGTGAACCAAGATTCCACTTGCCCGCCGAAACCCGAACCAGGTTCAACGTCGCGTCGTCGACGCTGATCCGGCTGATCTGCAATTTCCCTGTCAACAGTGACACCAGCCGGATGGAAGCTGTGACCGTGGTGGCATGTAAAACCGGCTCCGCGCCATAGGCAGGGTCTTCTTCCACAGTCAGATCGCTCAGCACAAAACCCGGCCGGGGAAGCATGCGCAGTTCCACGGAGGACAAACGTACCGGTCTTCCCAGCGAAGCGGACATGAGATGGGTAATCCGGCTCTTGTACCGGTTCACGCTCACCAGCGGCGCCGCGACAAGAATCGCCAGCAAGACCACAGCTGCCGCGAGCCCCAGCCAAACCAGCCTGCGCCTTCTATGCCGGACTTGCGCGTCTTGCGTCATGATCCTTATCAGGTCTCAGGTGTCAGTTTTCAGTTATAAGTTGCTCGAGCATTTCCGCTGACCACTGACAACTGACCACTGTTCACTGAATGATGTGCAGCGTCCGCGACCAACGCGTGTCGCTGAAGAAATGCAGCGCCACATGGCCCATCCAGGTGATGGAATTACCGATCCCTGTTTGCTCGTACTGGTCCTCCGGAGTCTTGAACGACCAGTAGTTGAACAGCGGGCGGCCAACGATGTTGGCCCTGGGCACAAAACCCCAGTAGCGCGAGTCGAGACTGTTGTGCCGGTTGTCGCCCATCATGAAGTACATCCCGGGCGGCACCACCAGCTCCCCATTCTGGATGTATTGCGGAAAATCAATCGCCCATTCTTCCGGGGTTCCCGTGCCGGGGTCATCGGTAGCGGTAGGAGCCACCGAGGGAAACTCATCCAGGAAGTCAGCATGATTTTCCGGAGTCGTCGGTTGGGCGTGGGGCTGATCCTGCGCGACCCCGTTAAGAATGACAGTGCCATTGCTCAAATGAATACGGTCGCCGGGAACGCCGATGAGGCGCTTGACCAGAAAAAGGTATTGGCCGTCCGCACTCGCCACCGGCTTCAGGAACACCACAACATCGTTGTGCCGCGGTTCGCGGTAATGCACCAGCGGCATCCACTTCGTCGGCGGAGCCAGCGTAATCCGGTCCACCACCAGGTGATCGCCTACCAGCAGGGTCTTCTCCATCGACCCGGATGGGATGACAAAATTCTGTCCAAGAAATGTGAGGATGAACAGGCCGATCACCAGAACCGAGCAAATGCTGGCCACCGCCTCAAAGGGCGTCTCTTCCACTTTAGCTTCAATGGATTCGGGAACGGGAACCGGCTCTGCCTCGGACGGCGTGCTCTGGGCAGCAATTTTTTTCTTAGTCATCCTATCGCTCGTTTATCAGTCATCAGTTGTCGGTTTTCAGTTGTCAGTATTCAGAAACCCGGGCTCTCTTACTGATCACTGACAACTGATAACTGACAACTGCTTTTAATGCACCACCAGGAAAATGCGCTTCCAGCGCGCAAACCCTGTCAGTTTTGCAGAAAGCTGCCTATCGTGTCCGAGTCTATCATCCGCGGCTTGCAGCACGGTCTGCTGCACATCGGTCGTTGAGGGCCGCGTCAGCGAGAAATAAATCACCAGCGGCCGCGCCACAATCGCCTGTCGGGGAACAAAACCCCAAAACCGGGAGTCCTTGCTGTGATTACGATTGTCTCCCAGTACAAAATACTCGCCATCCGGCACCACCAGTTCGCCATCGTGCGTCAGGCTCTGCATCTGGCGCCACCACAGCGGATCAATCTGCGGATCGGTGTATACCTTGCCGGGGAAATCGTCCCGAAAGGGGTTGGCTGCAGTGGGTTCGAAAGCCGCGTACGGCTCATCCAGCGGCGTTCCATTCACCGAAACTCGCCCATCCTCAATACGCAACCGGTCGCCGGGCACGCCGACCACCCGCTTCACCAGGTAAGGAGGATCGGGATGATGGAACACAACAATATCGCCCCGCTTCACCGCCCGATACGGCAGCAGCCACCGGCTCAGAAATCCTCCCGGCGCATACACCTGCTTGTTGACCAGCAGAAAATCCCCCACAAGTAACGTGTGTTCCATGCTCTCCGAAGGAATGAGGTACGGTTGCAGAACAAACGTGAGCAGAAACAGCGCCGCCACCACAGTCTGCAACAGCGAGGCAAAAGCCTCCGGCACTGTGGGCAGGTGGATCCGAAACACTGGAACTGGCCGCTCCACCGGGACCATCGGCTTTGCGAGCATGCTCATTGCGCTGATTCTTCCTCCCCGATCGCTTCTGGTTCCATCAAGCCGGTGGCCGCTGTCGCCGTCAGCCGCTCCAGCGCGCGACGCGCCGCATCCTGCTCCGCATGTTTCTTGGTGCTTCCCATACCGCGTGCCAGGGGCTTGCCCGGTTCGCCGCTGTCCGACTTCAAACGAACCTCCACCAGGAATCGTTTGCGATGATCGGGGCCGCTCTCACTCTTCACCTTGTACACCGGCGTCCCCGTCCGCTCCGCCTGCAAGTGCTCCTGCAATGCGGATTTGTAGTTGCCCAGCGCCGCCCCGGAGCGCAACTCCTCGGCCAATTGCTCAGCCGCCTGGCCCATAACTCGACTCCGCACAAAAGCCCGCACCGGCTCCAGGCCCCCGTCAAGAAACAGCGCCGCCATCACTGCTTCCATGGTATTCGAAAGTACGGTGCTCTTGTGCCGCAAACCGCTTTTGTCTTCGCCACGGCTAAGCCGCAGATGAATGCCAAGCCCGATGGCAGCCGCTACTTCCGCCATGTGTTGCCGGCTCACTAGTTGGGACCGCACTCGCGTCAGTTCGCCCTCATGCCATTCCGGATGAGCCGCAAACAATTCTTCCGCCACCACCAGCCCCAGCACAGCGTCCCCTAAAAACTCCATGCGCTCGTTGTCACCGGGGCTCATCGCCAGCTCATCCCGGCCCGCGGTCGTCTGCTGGTTAGCCGTGGTCTGTTGGTTGGCTAACGACCGATGCGTCAGCGCGCACACCAATAGTTCGCGGTTGGCAAAACCATGCCCGAGTGCAGCTTCCAGTTCGGCCAGATCGGCTCCCACTTGCTCCCCAATCGCTCTCTCGGTTTGAACTCCTGTTGAGTGGCTCCGGATACAGAACCTCAGCCTGGAGCCTTCCCACGCCCAATGCGTTCATTCAACACTACGAATGCATCTTCCGCTCAACCGCGAATCAGGGCTGCTTTGGCGTGCCTGCCTTTGCCGGAGCGCCCTCTTCTGGCGCCGCCTTGCCCGGCGCAGCGTCGGGCGTTGAGTCATCCGCATCCTCGTCGCAGCTATGGCCCTTTACCGCGTACGCCGTCTTCACACCCCGCTCGGCAGCCACCCGCGTGTCCTGCTGCCCATCGCGCGACTCCAGAGCTTCTTTATACTCGGCCAAAGCCTCGTCGCGCTTGCAATCCAGATCCAGCATCCTGCCCAGGTAAATGTGTGACCACGAAACCAGACGAGGGTCCTTGCTGGTCGAAAGCGTCTTCTGAAAATCGTTGATCGCGTCTTCAGGATGGCCCGTCATCACGGCCACGCGCGCCAGTATGAAGTTCGCCCGTGCGCCGTCCGCCACCGACTCCAAACTATCCCCGCGCACCGCCAGCGCCTGTCGCGCCATAGCGCCGGCCGTGGCCACATCTCCCGCCCCCAGGCGCGCCTCCGCCAGGTCTAGCCCCGTCAGCTTGCGCGGCTTGCTTCGGGTCAGCACATCGCCGTCCGCTTCCTTGTCATACTCAATCTGACGCGCCCTGTGCACCTGCTGGTCCACGTCCATGCTGTAAACCATCTCGCCAATCGTGTCCGTCAGGCTGGCCGGATCCTTCTCAAAGTTTATCAACTGCTCGTAAAAATACTGAGTCAGCACAAAACCCTGCGTCATGTCGTGATTTACAGTCCTCACGCGGACCGCATCCACTTTTGACTGGTAAACCTCCATCTCGTGCTCGTACCGCGGCAATTCTGATCGATCTACTCCCGCTGGAATCTTGTATTCAGGCACCCCGGTATCCATCGTGCGTGCTTCAATCGCCTTGATCAGGCACTCAATGGTCAGCGGCACCGTGTCTGAACGGTAGCGAAACTCCAGAGGAGCGTCCCGCACTTCCTTCAGAATCGGCTGGGTTCTATCGATGGCGTTTGCCCGCGCCATCAACAGCGGCTCAATCATGTAGTGCAGGTAAACGTGCCGCACGTCGTTCATGCGGATCTGTCCGTTCACCGGCGATACCACAACCACGTAGTCGGTCCCGTAAATGCGCGCATTCACCATGTGCGGCGAAAACTGCGGCTCGAACACCACCACGAAACGCCGCCCCACATAGGTCGAGGCCGGCATCTTGAGATACAGGTTGGTGCCCACGATCATTTTTGTCAGCGGATCGTGCAGCCGGTCGGCCTCTTCATCGTAAATATGGTGCGTTGCCAGCCAGATGCCGTGCAGGTCCACCGCTGCCACAAAGTCCTTCAGCAGCGGCACAATCTCCACCACTTGCGTTGAGTCGGGAGGCATCTCCGCCAGCTCCTCCGAGACCTCAAGCTCCGGCGGAGGCGTCAGGTACAGCGCCAGCGAAATGTACTGCGCAATGTCCCGTGTGGAACCCGTCATCCGGTGCTGCGCAATATAAAGGCAGACTTTGTCCCGCTTGTTGCGCGCGTCCTCGCTCTTGGCCAGCGCATCGTTGACCTCAGCGCGGATACGCTTGCGCACCGGCGCACTCTCATCCAGTCCCTCGTCATAGCCACACGCATTCAGCGTCGCAGCCATGACAAAGACCGGCTCCGAGGGCACCAGGGACACAGTCGGCCCAGCGGGATCCACCAGGGATGGCGCCTTCTCCTGCTGATACGGCTGCGATGTGGAACTCTGCTTTCCAGAACTACTTTCGGATTTTTGCGCGCACACCGGCGCACCCGCGACAACGGCCACCAGCAAAACCGCGACCCAAACCCCCACGAACAATCGATCGAAACGAAACGTCATCAAGAAACCCTGCCTGCAAATCTAGCTAAAGACAAGCTGGCTCTATGATAGACGCGCCAGGGTTGGGGATGGTTGGTGACCGTCGCATTTCTGGACACCGCGCCGCGGATCACTGGCCGAGAGAGCAGGAGCCACTCGCGGAGACAACAGGAGCCCCGAGCGGAGGGAGCAGGAGCCTTCAGGCTCCTGAACGCGTGCCCACGATAAAAGTGGCTTTAGCCACGGGCCTTTCGCTTATGCTTCCCAGGTGCGGTTCGCACCCTAAGAAACTCGTAGGTATTTCGTCTCTGCCGTCGCGGCGCAATGCCCCAGCCTTTCCAGGTCACAGCCACCGCACAACTTTTGGGTGCCCCGGGCCCGGTGCGATCTCCAAACCACAAATGAGGGTGCCCCCGGTCCCTAGCCTTTGGGGACCGGGGAGGTAAGCACCACGCCTCCCAAAACTCAGGTTGGACCCTTCTCCCAGTGTATGACCGCCCCCATTCTCGCCCAGGGGGATTCCGTCCTTGCTTTTCCTCTTGCACAAAGATATATCTTACGATATAGTTTTTCTAGCAACACAAGATATATCGCGAGATGTATCTGAGAATAAGGAGAAACAACAATGGATATACGATTTTGGGCAATGAATGAATGCCGTGACCGCCGATTCGCGGGACGCGGGCGGGAACGGGAAGCACGAAGCGAGGATACCGAGCGCGGTGCGGACCCCACCGAGCACGGCGGATTCGGTCATGGCTTCCGCCACAGGCACGGCGGACCCGAGCGCGGTTTCGGCGGCCGTGGACCCGGCGGATTCGGACGGGGATTCGGCGAAGGCCGCGGGCGTTTGTTCGACGCCGGCGACGTGAAGCTGGTCATCCTGCGCCTGCTGGCTGAGCAGCCCAGCTACGGCTATCAGCTCATCAAAACCATGGAGCAGCGCCTGGCCGGCGGTTATACGCCGAGCCCCGGCGTCATCTACCCAACCCTGACTATGCTGGAAGAGGAAGGCCTTGCGTCCTCAGTAACGGAAAACAACAAGAAGATCTATTCCCTCACCCCGGAAGGCAACGAGTTCCTCGAAAGCAATAAGGAACGCATCGGAGAACTGTTCGAACGCCTCGAAGAAACAGGCCGTGGCTTCGAGCGTGGCCGGTCGCCGGAGATCATGAAGGCCTTCATGAACCTGCGCAGCGCCGTGATGGCGCGCGTCTCCCGCGAAAGCACAAAGCCGGAGCAAATCAGCAAAATCACGGAAGCCATCAACGCCGCCGCAAAGGCCATCGACGAGCTCTAATCTCGAACACGTCAGCCGGAGTTCCGAACTCTAATCAATATCGAAAGCCCCGCCAGAACAATCTTCCCGGCGGGGTCTTTTCTTTTCCCTGGTCTTTTTTCCCTGGTCCCGCCGGGGTCCCTGGCGACAGATCTTCGTCGCAGGGATTGCGCGTCCCTTGTCCCTGCATATTTGCGGGAACTTTTCTTCGCCAGCAGGTAATCATGGATATCTATGTTTGAGCGGCTGAGGCGCAAGCCACTGCAGAGCGAATTGACCGATGACGAGTTGCATCGATCCGCGCTCGCCGGCAGCGGCGAAGCAATCGCATCGCTCTACAAGAGGCATGGCGGCCTGGTCTACCGGTTCACGCTGCGCATGAGCGGAAATGCCTCCATCGCGGAGGAGATTACGCAAGAGGTGTTCCTCGCGCTCCTCACCCAGCTCGACCGATTCGATGCCGCACGCGGCAGCCTGTCCACTTGGCTCTGCGGAATCGCTCGACGAAAGCTATGGAGGCACCTGGAACAC
Organism: Occallatibacter sp.; assembly: GCA_049518435.1. GTDB lineage: Bacteria > Acidobacteriota > Terriglobia > Terriglobales > Acidobacteriaceae > Telmatobacter. The sequence continues at coordinate 14,016 of JBEKRU010000137.1, forward strand.
AGCAAAGACGCGCTGTTTGATTTTGATGAAGACACCGCGGCGGAACTGCCCTGCACAAACGATGGGCCCGCGGAGTTGTTGCTGCGGCAGGAAGCCATTGCTGCAGTACGCGCCGGAATGGATGAATTGCCGCCCCTGCTGCGCGAAGTGGTGATTCTGTGCGCGCTTGAAGAGATGAGCTACGAACAGGCCGCACACATACAGGCGGTCCCGGTTGGCACAGTTCGCTCCCGGCTTCACCGGGCCAAAGCAATGCTTGCCGGCCTGTTGCGTACGGAAATGGCGAATACGAAAGGAGAACGTCGATGACGGACAAGCAACTGGACGAAGTGCTCAAAGAACTCGGGCGAGAGCATCGAGCCGTTGACGCCCCTCACTCGCTCGAACGCGGGCTCTACGCCGCGGCCGAAAGCAGAAAATCCGCCATCGGAAAGCCTCGCATGCAGTTCCCATTGATGTGGGCCGCAGCCGCCATCCTGCTGGCTGCCATTGCGGGGGTCACAGTCGTTGGCATCATCTGGCGCTCGCCCCAAACGTATCAAACGCAACAGGCGCAAACGCAAACGGCGCATTCTCTACCGGCGCCGAAAGTCAGTCCAGAGCCATTGCCTTCATCGCCAGTCCGGCGCCGAAAGTCAGTCCAGAGCCATTGCCTTCATCGCCAGTCACAGCGCGCCGCAGGGTTGAGCCACAAGCTGAACCGGTACCCAAAGCCTTCAAACCCCACGCCCCCGTGCGGACCTCCTCCCCGCCGCATGCACCAACCTCGAGTTCATTGGATGCTTTTGTGCCCCTGCCGGCAAGTGAAAGTCTCCCCACCGCGTCAGAGTTGAGCATCGTGCGCATCAGGCTGAGAGGAAGCGATCTTCAGCAGTACGGTTTGCAAACGCCTGCCGATGCCTTCGCGCGCACCATGCTGGCTGAGTTTGCGGTTGGCGAAGACGGGCTTCCCCGCGCTATCCGCATCGTTCGTTAAACCTTCAATACAAGACTTCAGATTCTGACTTTCAAATTGAAAAAGGAGTTGTGATGAAAACCCTTCCTGGAAATAAAACCTTGCATGGAAATCGAGCCGTCCTGGTCATGCTCGCAGCCGCGGTGGGATCGGCCATCATCGGCCGGGCAGAGGCACCGAAAACCTCCGGCCAGCCCGATCCCGTCCAACCCAATCCCGCCCAGCAGGACTCCGCCCCAAAGCAAAAGACCATGTTCCTGCACGTCGACGACGATGCACTCGAGGGCCAGCAGGCACAGCAAAAAGTGATGCTTGAGATCGCCGGCGCCGAGACACAGGTGGTGAAAGGAAAGCCGTATTCGGCCGACACTTCCACCGAGACCGTGCAGACACTGGCCGACGGCAATCGCATCGCCCACCGCACCGTCAGCAAGATCTACCGCGATAGCGAAGGCAGAACCAGGCGCGAGGAAACATTCGGCAATGTGGACCCCGAACATCCCTCGCCGCACGAGGTGAAGGTGTTCATCGATGACCCCGTGAGCGGAACCGGCCTTGTGCTCGATCCCGGCTCGAAGACATTGGAAAAGTTGCAGCGTACCCGCGATTTCCTCGACGCGCCACATGGTGAAGCCGATGGAGCGCAGATCATGCTCAAGGTGGTAAAAGACACTGAGACCAATCCGCAGGCGCCGCCGACCAAGGTGTTCTTCAACAGGGATCTCTCCAGCGGTCCCAACGACCTCGCGTTGGTAATCTCGGACGAAAATCGCAATATCGTGAAAGAAGACTTGGGAGCTCGCAACATCGAAGGGGTCGACTGCACTGGCACGCGCCAAACCAGCACCATCCCCGCCGGGGCAATTGGCAATGAGAAGCCCATCTCCATCGTCACCGAGACGTGGTTCTCTGAGGCCATCGGCGCTGTCGTCGAGTCCATCTCCGACGATCCTCGCTACGGAAAAACGACCTATCAGCTCACCAACCTGCAATTGAGTGAGCCCCCGCGATCGTTGTTTGACCCGCCTGCGAATTTCAAGGTAAACCTCTCGAAATAGTCCTCTATTCCTGCACCATCGGGGGAAGGTCAATCAGCCCTTCCCCCAGTTGACTTATGCAAAAGGAAGACGTTGGCAGGTGATGAGTGCACTTGTAATCCACGACACCGTGCGACGAAACGTCCCGCCGCATTGAAAAATCGCACTCGATTACCGATCCACTAATCCTCTGAAACTCTCTGTCGGGCGAATTCATCAGCATCCCGAAGGAGGTCATCGGGATGGCAACAACTTGTGAAGACACGTCTCGAGCAGACCCAAAGGTTATTCGGCGTGGAGCGTCGTGATCGGATCAAGGCGCATGGCGCGCAGCGCAGGGACGTAACTGGCGGCGATCGCAACGGCGGTGAGCACGGCGGTTACGCCGGCGAAGGTTGCGAGATCGTAGGGCGAGACACCGTAAAGCAGGCCGGCCATGAAATGAGAAACAATCAGCGCGCCAACCAGACCTACCCCGGCGCCGGCGGCGGCCAGAGTCAAGCCCTGGCGCAAAACCATCCTGAGGATATTGCTCCTTTGCGCGCCCAGCGCGAGGCGAATGGCGATCTCGCGCGATTGCTCATTCACCAGGAAGGAGATGGTTCCATAAATTCCCAGGCCGGCAAGGAGCAGGGCAGTTGCGGCAAACAGTGCCACCATTTCCATGGAGAACCGCCGCACAGAAAGCGAAGAGGAGAGAACATCGTCCAGGGTCTCCGCGCGGAAGACGGGAAGCTCCGCATCGACGGACTGGATTTGTGTGCGCACCTGTGCGGAGATGGCGGCGGGATCGACCTGTCCACGCACGTAGAACGCAAGAAACTTGGCGGGGCGCTGGTATATGTCGAGGTAGATCTGCGGAATGCCGGCGTCCGCGAGCGATTCTGTGCGTGCATCGGCAATGACGCCGACGATGGTGGTCCAGTCCCGCCTGGCACGCCCCAAACGACCCAGCAAATGGACTCGCTTACCCACCGGATCCTCGCCCTTCCCATCTTTGCCGGGCCAGTACATGCGGGCCGCGGCCTGGTTGATGACCGCGACCAGGGGCGTGGCTTCAACATCCTGGTCGACGAAGAGGCGTCCACGCAAGAGCGTCATGTCCAGCAGGTGGAAGTATTCCGGTGAGACGATGGAAGTATCGATCAGCGGAGGTTGGTTGCTCTGCGCTTCCTGGCCCTCCCGAAACAATGGAACCGAACTACGATCGTTCTGGCTATGGCCGAGGGGGATGGCCGCCCGGTCACTGACGGCGGTTTCTTCCACGCCCGGAATCGTCCGGCTGCGGCGCAGAACTTCGCGCAGCAACACGCCTTCCTGCGTGGCGGTGTGGTAAATGTCGGTCGTGGGATCGTTAGGATTCGGCAGCGAGGTTTCGATTGCTACAACCCGCGTGGGATTGAAGCCGAGTTGCACCTTAAACAAGTCCCAGAAGCTGCGCAGCAGCAGGCCGGCGGCAATCATCAGCACCAGGGAGAGAGCTAATTCACCAATTACCAGAGCATGGCGCAGGCTTGAGCGCCGCCGCGAACCGTTGGAGCCACGACCTTCCTGCCGAAGCGTCTCCGTCAAAGCAAGACGGCTCGTGAGCCACGCGGGCGCAAGTCCGAAGATCGTTCCTGCAGCGACAGAGATCAACATCGCAAACGACAGCACGCCCCAACTGATGGATATGTCATTGAGACGCGGCAGGCTTTCCGGAATAAACTGCAGCAGGAATTTCCGGCCGCAAAACAGAACCGCGAAACCAGTGATGCCGCCAAGCACAAAGAGTAACAAGCTCTCCGTCAGCAGTTGACGAATCAGGCGCACTCTTGCGGCTCCCAATGCCTGCCGAACCGCCATCTCGCGTCCTCGCGCGCTGGCCCGGGCAAGCAGCAGATTGGCCACGTTGACGCAGCTGATCAGCAGCACCAAACCCACCGCGCCAAACAGCAGAATGAGCGATTGGCGAACCTTGCCGACAAGTGTCTCAGCCAGCGGTGTGATGTGAATCGTCCACGCGCCTTGCGACGGATAATCCGCCGGGTATTGCTTCTTCAAAGATGCAATCAGGGCGTCGAGGCGTCCCTGCGCGGCCTCAGGCGAGAGACCAGGCTGAAGGCGCGCGACTGTCTCGAAGGGGAAACGCGTGGCGCGCAACGGCGGCGGGGCCGGGTCGCCGTAAAATCCGGCCGCCGCCCACATATCTGTATTGCGCTCATCGCTGGTTTGGCCCTGGTCGCGAAAGCTTGCGGGCATCACGCCCATAACATGATAGACATCGTTGTCAAGGCGCAGACTCTTGCCCAGAATGTGCGGGTCGCCGCCAAATGCGCGCTTCCAGAGCCCATCGCTGATCACCACATCAGGAAGGAAGCCCGGCGTCGCATCGTGCGGATCCCAGGTGCGGCCCAACTGCGCCTCCACACCGAGCACCGCGAAGTAGCTCGGTGACACCGACTTTGAGGAGATGCTCGCTGGCTGGGTGCTGCCGGTCAGATTGTTGGTGCCGTAAAAGGAGAGGGACACATATTGAAAGATTCCCGAGTTTTGAAGGTCTCGCAACTCAGGGATGGAAAGGCCGATGTCGTGCGCGCCCACGCCGGTAAGGTTGGCTTCAAGTCGCACCAGTTGGCTGGGGTTGCGGAAGGGCAAAGGATGCAGCAGGGTTGCGTCGATGATGCTGTAGATGGCGGTCGTGGCTCCTATTCCCAGTGCTATGGTGGCGATGGCAATCAGGGAGAATCCGGGAGACCGGTGCAGCATGCGAAACGCGTAGCGAACGTCAATCAGCAAATTCTCAACCAGCGGCAGACTCTGCTCTGCGTGATGATCCTCCCGGATCGCTCCGCCCCCGCCAAGCTTCAATGCAGCCTGCCGCCGCGCCTCGCTCGGCGACATACCGGCACGCAGGTTCGCTTCAGTTTGCAGGGCAAGATGCTCGGCCATCTCTTCGCGGACACGTTGGTCGGCGCGCCTTCCGGCGGTGAAGTTCGAGAGGCGAATGAAGAAGCGGCGCAGAAATTTCATGACAGGTCCTCGGATTTGACTTTGAAGAAGCGCGATGATGTCCGCGGTTTGCTCCCAATCGCGGGTTCCGGACTGCAACTGTTTGCGGCAGGCAGCCACAGCGGGTATCGCATCCGCTGCGGCCAGATCACCAGGCGGCGCTCCTACTTAGACCAGGGAGGAACCACGCCGTTGGTGCGCGCGTACGCGATCGACTGCCCCAGATGCTCGTGTTGATCCTCGAGAATCAGCATCAGCGCGCCCTGCTTCGTCATGTCTCTTCCGAACAGTTTCACCGGTGTCTGCAGATCGTTGTCGGAAAGTCCCGTAATCGCTTTTTCCAGATTGACGTAAGAATCCTTCAAAGCTGCCTGCATTTTCTCCGGGTCGGTGATGGGCGCGGGCGGTGCCCCCGTACTCGGTGTCCCCGAGAGCACGCCGGCGAGCAGGCCGTTCTCCCTAACGATCAGGTTGAACACGTCGGCAACGGAGCGAACGCCCTGGCCGGGCTTCCAGTCGTATTTGCCCGACATAACGCGTGCGAGTCCGGTGAATTTGTCGGAAAGCGTTCCGGCATCTTTTTGGAAGGCAGCCTGCAATCCTGCCGGCTGCGCTTGCGCCAGCGCCAACGGCACCATCAGAGCGACCGCAAGCGCACACACTCCAAACTGCGTCAGAACCTTCTTCATGGGTAGCTCCTTTAAAGACCATCCGTTAAATTTCCAAACCTTAGCTTTCCAGCGGTTGAGTGTCATGGTTCCTCCCTTTTCTATCGCAAGATCATTGAATCGATGCCGGAAATCGGCGGCAGGCCGCCACATCGGGGCTTGAGTAGCACAACCAATAGAGATTATTCATAGCGAAGCGCCACCATGGGGTCGACACGCGTCGCCCGCCGCGCCGGAATGTAACAGGCAAGCAGAGCGATGCCAATCAGAAGAATGGCGACTCCCACAAATGTGACAGGATCGATCGGCCTCACACCATAAAGCAGCCCTGCCATCAAGTGCGACGCAATCAATGCGCCTACCAATCCCACGGCGGCGCCGGCAATGGCCAACTCCAATCCCTGGCGCAGAATCATCTGCAGAATCGTCCGCCTGGTCGCCCCCAGCGCGAGGCGAATACCAATCTCGTGGGTGCGTTCGTTGACCAGGTACGAAATGGTTCCATAGATTCCAAGTCCCGCGAGCAGCAACGCCGTCAAAGCGAAAAGCAAGACCATTTCCATCGAGAATCGCCTTTGCGACAGGGATCCCGACACCACGCCAGGCAGAGTCGTTGCTCCAAAGACCGGAAGCTCGGGGTTGATGGACTGCACCACCACGCGCGCCTCATCTGGAATTCTTTCCGGGTCCAACCGCCCGCGCAGGAAGAGAACAAGTTCATCATCCCTTCCCTGAATCAAGCATTTGTAAATCTGCGGAACATCCGCTTGCTCAAGCGATTCGGTGCGCGCATCGGCGATGACACCAACCACCGTAGTCCAGGAAGTGGCTGCATTCAGACCGCTGACTTTGACACGCTTGCCTACGGGATTGTCGTTGGGCCACCAGGTTCGCGCAAATGCCTCGTTGACGATTGCGACTTCGGGCGCATTCTCGTTGTCCTGGTCAGTGAATAAACGGCCGTGGACCAGGGGAATACCCAGCAGATGGAAATATCCGGGGCTCACGGTCGTTGCTTCCACCAATGGAGGCTCGCTGCCGCGAAAGTCGCGTCCTTCGAAGACTAGCTGGCCCAGATTCCGACCATGATTCAACGGCATTGATCCGATACTTCCGACGGCCGCTTCTTCCACTCCGGGGAGCGTCTGGCCCCGGCGCAGCATCTCGCGCACCAGCGTTGCTTCCTGCGCAGCAGTTCCATAGATATCGGTTTTGGGATCGTTGGGCACGGGCAGCCGGGTGCGCACAGCCATCACATTCTGCGGATTGAATCCCAACCCCACATTGAACACGCCCCAGAAACTACGCAGCAGAAGCCCCGCCGCGATCATCAGCACCAGCGAGAGCGCAAACTCCGTTACCACCAGCACACGCCGCGTGCGCGCCTGCTTGCCCGATCCGGTTGTGCCGCGCCCTTCCGCCTTCAGCTTGTCAGTAAGGTTAAGCCGGCTCGCCTGCAAAGCGGGAGCAAGGCCGAAGACGATGCCTGCAACCAATGCGAGAAATAGCGCAAACAGCAGCACGTGCCAACTGATGGATATGTCGCTGAGCCGCGGCAGGCTCTCCGGCACCATGCGCAGCAATAGCCCCTTGGTTGCCAACAAAATGGCTATACCCGTTGCGCCGCCGAGCAACGAAAGCAGAAGACTCTCCGTCAACAATTGCCGAACCAGCCGCTTCCGCCCCGCTCCAAGAGCCTGTCGAAGTGCCATCTCCCGCGCTCGTACGCTGGCGCGCGCCAGCAGCAGATTCGCGACGTTCACATATCCGATCAGCAAAACCAGTCCCACCGCGCCCAACAGCAGCATCAGAGACTGGCGAACATTTCCGACCACGCTCTCCTTCAGCGGGACCAGGCGGACTTTCCACGCACTTTCGATCGGATAGTCGGCGGGATATTGTTTTTTCAGGGATGCAACAAGCGCGTCCATCCGGCTCTGTGCGGCCGCCAGTGTCATGTCTGGCGCTATGCGCGCAATGGCTCCCGGAGTGAACCGTAAGTTGCGCACTGGCGGAGGGAAAGGAACGCCCGAAAAGCCCGCTGCCGCCCACAAATCGGTGTTCCTTTCCTCGGTTGTTCTTCCCTCATCGCGAAAACCGGGAGGCATGACGCCGACGACATGATATTGGTCGTTGTCGAGTCGCAAAGTTTTGCCCAGAATATGCGGGTCGCCGCCAAACCCCCGCTTCCACAGCCCATCGCTGATCACCACTTCAAGGGTGAATCCGGGGGTTTCATCATGGGGATCGAAGGTGCGCCCCAACTCCGCGTTCACACCCAGCAATGCAAAATAATTCGGCGCAACCATCTTGAGAGCGGTGCGCAAAGGCTGGGACGATCCGGTCAGGTTCCCTGATGTGCTCCAGTCTCCCGAGGCGTACTGGAAAATTCCCGAACGCTGAAAGTCCTTCAACTCCGGCACGGACAACCCAACATCCCGCCCACCTACTCCGGCAAGATCGTCCTCGATCCGCACCAACTGGTCCGGGTTTAGATAGGACAATGGATGCAGGAGCGTCGCATCAACCACGCTGAAGATCGCCGTGGTGGCGCCGATGCCCAGGGCCATGGTCAAAATCGCGGCACCGGCGAAGCCGGGCGACCGGGCAAGCATGCGCAGGGCGTAGCGCGTGTCCTGCAACAGATTCTCCATCATCGGCAGCCCCTGTTCCGCGTGATACTTTTCCCTCACCGCCTGCGCAGCGCCAAACTTCAGCACCGCCTGACGGCGTGCCTCGGCTGGTGGCAAACCGGCGCGCAGGTTCTCCTCCGTCTGTAAGGCCACATGCTCGGCCATCTCTTCGCGGAGGCGCTGCTCGGCGCGCCTTCCCGTGGCGAAGTTCGAGAGGCGAGTGAAAAAGCGGCGCAGGAATCTCATGGCAGGTCCTCGGCTTTGACCTCAAAGAAGCGCGCGATGATTGCCGCGGTCTGCTTCCAATCGCGGGTCTCTGATTGCAACTGCCTGCGGCCGGCCGCGGTCAGGCGATAGAAGCGGGCGCGGCGGTTGTTTTCCGATGCGCCCCAATCGGAGGCAATCGAGCCTTCATGCTCGAGCTTCAGAAGCAAGGGATAAAGCGTGCCCTGGTTGACAGCCAGAACGTCCCCGCTGATCTGCTCAATGCGCCGAGCGATGCCGTAGCCGTGCTGCGGGCCCAGAACATCCAGAGTTTTGAGGACCATCAACGCAAGCGTTCCTTGCAACACGTCCGGTTTTTCCTTCATGAGCGACCAACCTTTAGGTTTCCAACAGGAATAATGTCATGACTCCTTTTGGAAAGCAACAGGAAAATTTGCGCGACCTTTCGACTTCAAGTCAAGAAGAGCTGCCAGGAAACTGCCGGGAGACTGTTTATTGAGGGCGGCGGAATTGGGACTACTAATGAAGAGTCGGCTTCTCGAACGATTCGTCGACCTCGGCGAAGATCGGGCGTACCGCCAATCCGATACCCCCCGATTGACAACAGCCCAAACCGCCTCTCCAACTCGTTTGGCAGGCAGTTTTGCAGAATATCAGCCTCTCCCGGGGCACAATAGGAACAGCGAATCTACAAGCAAGATGCGCTTGGCGCGGGTATGCAGACAAGGCGCGCCCGTCGCGTACAAAATCAGCCGTAAAACCTGCTCAAGAAAGACTTTTCCCGTGACTTCCTTCGCAGGACGGATGTCCAGGGTTAATTCTCTTCAGTTTCCGAACCTTCGAAGGTTAATTTTCAGCAGTTTCCAAACCTTCCAGAGTTTATTCTTGTAAGTTTCCTAACCTCGCAGGGTTTGTGATCGTAGGTTTCCTAACCTCGCAGGGTGTGTTATCGCAGGCTTTTTAACCTCAGAGGGTGATATTCACGCGCCGCAAGCAATTAATAATCAGTAACTTAGCCAAATTGAGGTAGGAAAAGGAACCGCCCCCCGTTTCCGGGCTGTGAAACTGTGAGCACGGCTAACCTACTCAAAATAAATAATCTACAAGAGAAAAACCCACAGAATCAAAGCCCCTGTGAAACTGTGGCAGTTCCCAATCCCTTGTCCCTAAGTCCCTGCTTTACCCTCGCACCGAAACCCCTGAAAACGACAGCACTTCCAACCCCCGCACCGGCTGTCCAAAGAAGCGGGCCGGCTCGAAAGTGCTGTTCAGCAGCAGGTCCTCAATCTGGGACTTGGTCGCGTCGTCTGTAGGGCCGGAAACGATCCGATAGTCATACACATGGCCGTGGTCATTTACATAAGCCTCCACCACCACCGGGCCGGAAAGGTCCCCAATCTGGGTGCTGCCAGCGCTGGTCGGCCAACTCACCAGGCGCGGCGCCGTCGGATTTCCAAGTGGTTCGTCCTTGCTGGCCTGCGCCTTCTCCGGCTGGGCAAACATCGTCACCAGCACAATCACAGTGCCCAAAAGCAGCACCGAACTGGCAAACCCCGCGCTCGCCTGCAGCAGGAATGGACCTACCGTGTTTTTCCAAGCCAGGATCAAGCCGTTGAAACGGCTCCGGCGACTGCGCGCCCGTTCCTGGCTTACCGCTACGCGAATCCGCAACAAAAGGTCTTTCGGCTCAGCAACCGGACCCAACTCGGCCAGAGACGACTGCGTATCCCGCAGCCATCCCCACTCCCGGCCGCACTCCCGGCACCCCTCCAGATGGGCCGCGATATGCTGCATCTCTCGTCCATTCAAACGGCCGTCCAGATACTCCGTAAATCTCGCCTGTACTGCTTCGCAGCCTTTCATCGCGCCTCCTCTCCAAGAGCTATCCCAAAATCTTCAATCTCTGCGGATTTTGACGGAGCCGTAAGCAGCCTCTTCAAACAAGCTCGCCCGCGCACGAGTCGTGACTTTACGGTTCCAAGGTTCACGCCCTGCATCTCGGCGACTTCCTCGTAAACAAATCCCTCAATATCGCGCAATATCAGCGTGGTCCGGAACGGCTCCGGTACCAGTTTCAGTGCAGCTTCCACCCGTGCCTTGTTTTCCGCGTGGACCGCATTCTCGTAAGGTCCCTCAGCTCGATCCACCAGCATCTCTTTGAGCAGTACCGGCGCGCCGCATTCTCCGCTGGTCATCTCCTGCTCGATCGGGACATCCCACTGTTTATGCCGCGTCCACCAGCGCCGCTGGTTTGAGGCCTCGCGGAGCGCGATGCGATAAATCCATGTGCGCAGCGAAGACTCGCCGTGAAAATTTCCCACGCCCCGGAAGACTTTCACAAAAACTTCCTGGGTCAGGTCGGCTGCATCCGCGCGGTCATGCACCGTCCGCGCCAGCAGTGAGTAAATCGGCTGGTGGAAGTGCGCGATCAACCACGCAAAAGCCTCCTCAGAGCCGGCTCGCAGTTCTGCGATGAGAGCAGCCTCTTCGGATTGAAGCGTCAGCGCGCTTGCAACATTGCCCATGGTGAGGTCCGCCTGCAAATCAGTGTCCTCCCACCTATACCGCAAATTGCCCACACTTGGCATGTGCCAAATATGCACCGGATGTTTCGTCCAGCTTCAACCTGCGGCCACTCCGCTGAACGGCGCCCCAAAATGCGCCGCAATTCCAAGCCAGCCTGCTTCGCCTGCCTTGGTTCCCTGCTATGGAGTGCGTGGGATACGGAACACTGGAAAAGGTCAGTGTCCCACGCCCTTCATTCTCTTAGACACCGGCACCCCCCCAAAGTGTTCCCGGTCACGAGGGATTAAATCGGGGTTACAGACCAATCTGCCGCTTGCACGCGATCATCGCCAGTTCACTAAATGGTAAAAACTATCCTGCGCCCCTTATCCACCCGCGACCAGGCTCCTTCCACTTCCGTAAGCGGAACAGGCTCCACATCGATTTTCAGCTTCCCCTCCGCAGCCAACCCAAACAGAACTGGAATCGCCGCGAAGATCTTGTCCATTGCCGCGGAGCCAAATCCGCTGCCCAGCATCGTCAGGTCAACACTGCGCAAAATGCCGCCGGGCAAAGTGATATTCGGTCCTGCACTCGCACCCACCTCAACCAGTCTCGTACTTGGGGTCGAGCTCGCCTTGAATCCTTTGGCCAGCGCCTCCAGCAGCAACTCGGTCGGCCTGCCCCACAGGTAGTCGATCACAACATCAATCCCTTTTGCAGCCTCTGCGGCAAATGCGTCACGAACCGCATCTTCCGGCTGTCCCAGCGCGATGACCGAATCCAGATCCGCCGCTGCGAGCGCCTCCACATTGCGCCCCACCCCGATAACACGCTTGGCCCCCAGAAGCCGAGCTACCTGGATGGCCAACTGACCGGCCACTCCCGTGGCTCCCAGAATCAGAACAGACTCCCCTGGAACCAGCCGGGCACGCTCCTTGATTGAAACCCACGCCGACATCCCTGGGTTGGCAATCCCCGCGGCCAGAACATCCCCAATCCCATCAGGAACGGGAATGCACATCGACCGCCGGGTGATTGTCTGCTCCCCCATTGTTCCAAACGGCGAACGCGTCGACCCAAAATAAACGCGGGTTCCGTCTTCCAGCGTGCCCACGCCATCCACACCTGGAACCATCGGCACCACGCCATCGCTCGAATAGTGCGTTCCGCTGGCGCGCGCTTTGACAATCTGGTGCAGACCGGCTGCGTGCACCTTTACAAGCAATTCGCCCTCCTGCGCGACTGGATCGGCAAATAATTGATATTTTGGGGTTTGACCCAGCACATTCACTACGGCAGCGTTCATTTGGGAAATCCTCCTTAACTTAGTTAAATTAAATTTAACATTGTTAAGCTGGGAATGCTACACTTTTTTGTGTCCCTCGACCGCACCATCATCCTCGGCCAAGCCTTCGCCATCCTGAACGAAATGGGCCTTGAGGGTTTGACGCTCAGACGCCTGGCGACCCGCCTGGGTGTGCAGGCCCCCGCGATCTACTGGCATTTCAAAAGCAAACAGGCGCTCCTCGACGAGATGGCGACCCAGGTTTTTCGAGAAGCGCTCCAGGAAGCTCCCGTCTTTGATGCGGCACAGACCTGGCAGGATTGGGCTTTGAGCTACTGCGTGGGATTGCGTAGAACGCTGCGTCGCTATCGTGAGGGCGCAAAGATGTTCAGCGGCACCTATCTTACCGACGCCACGCTCTATGCGCCAATGGACGCAAGTCTGCGGAAGCTGACGAGCGGTGGGTTCACCTTGCGCCAGTCGGTTGTTAATATGGGCGTCCTCTACGCGTATGTGATTGGGTTCGTCATTGAAGAACAGGCCGTCCAGCCAGTTCCGGGAGAGCCCGACCCGAGGTATGATCTGTGTCACCGCAACGAACGCATTGACAAGGAGAAGTATCCGCTGGCGCATGCGGCAGGGTCGGTGATGTTTAGAGATCAGGATGCCCGTTTTCTCGAAGGTGTAGGCATCATCATTCAGGGTATGTCCGCATCGTCTTCATCGCCAACCACCCAGGTTTGACATGCCCCGCCCCAGCGGAGACAATAGGAGAGTTGTATTCCCGCACTGTGGGCCTGTGGCGCAGCTGGGAGCGCGCTTCCATGGCATGGAAGAGGTCATCGGTTCGATCCCGATCAGGTCCACCAACTTAGCTCACCCCCTTGGCGCCAATTGGCGCCAATTTTGCGTTTTTCCGAACCGAAGGACGGCGGCTCTTCTTGTGCAGGTGTGCGGCCATCCTGCTCGTCTCTGCCGCTGCCGTGCTTGGCTTCCGGAGCTCGCCGTGAATGGAGTCCACCATGTCCGCCACGCCCTCCGGCATGATCTGCTGGTAAACATCGGTGGTTGTTGAGACACGGGAATGCCGCATCATGCCTTGCGTGGCTTTCGGATGCCCCTTGGTCTGGCTCAGAGAAGCAATGGTACGACGGATGATCTGAAACGTCAGGTTCGGCAGATTCAGAGTGTCGGCCAGCTTTTTAAGCACGCGCTTGCGGTAATTGCCGGTATCGAGGAAGCCCCCAGTCTGGTTCGCAAAGATGAAGGCGTCCGGAGACGAATCCGGACACTTTCCCTTCCAGGCAAGGAGATCAGCGACCAGCACCGGCGGCAAATGAACCGGCGCCAGGCTCTTCTTCGTCTTGCCGAAAGGCCGGACCTTGCCCTTGTACACCGTCTCCAGGATGACCAGCCGGGAACACTCAGGCTCGAAGCTTTTCCAACGGACAGCAAACAGCTCGCTTGGGCGAAGAGCGTCCGTCATGTCCAACTCGACAAGAATGCGATCGCCTTCATCGAGCAGCTCCAGCGCCATGCGCAACTGGTCCCAGGTGAGCACCGTCGTGTCTTTCTCGCGCAGATTGTTTGGCACCTTTACCCGCGCCGCCGGATTCTTGTACAAGAAATCCTGATCCACCGCTTCTTCGAACATGTCACGCAGGTATGCGCGCATCTGAAGCACGGTGTCCTTCGAGCAGTTTTTGCCCAGCTTGTTTACGTGCATTTGCAGTGTGAATCGGTCGAAATTCTTCAATGGGAT
>JBEKRU010000138.1:0-14175 GCA_049518435.1 Occallatibacter sp.
CATTCAGCATTTTCTGGAGCGATTCGGTAGCCGGCTGGGAAAACAGATCGATCATGTCCCTGGCCAGCTTCTTGAACGAATGATGGAACATGACTGGCCAGGCAATATACGCGAGCTCCAGAACTTCATCGAGAGGGCAATGATTACTTCTCCCAACAACACGCTCTGCCCCCGCGCGATCGAGCTGCAGAATCTTTTCTCAGCGGGGAATCGTTCGAACCCCATCACACTTGCCGACGCTGAGCGCGCTCATATCGAGCGCATCCTTCTCGAATCCAACGGGATACTAAGCGGACGTGGCGGGGCGGCGGCTCGCCTTGGACTGCCAAGGAGCACGCTCATCTCACGCATGCAACGGCTGGGTATCACGAAGCCCACGACGAGAGAGCCTTCAGGCACCACCTTCACCGGAAGCAGTTTCCCAGGAACCAGTGGCCGCCCCTTTGTCATTGACGGAGAAGGATGCCATGAACAGTCAAGCGCAACCGTGTCATGTAGCTCATAAGGATGGAAGACCGATGCATAAGCTCACCGACTGTGTGTGCGATCTTGCTGAAATGCCCTTCGAGCGCTTGAAACAAATTGAGAGCCGCGGACAGGAAGTGCTGTCGTTGATGAAGGGATTACTATCCCTTGACATCTTGCCGCGTTCCTCATATCAGCGTCATGGTCAAGACAGAGCACACATCGTCGGCACGAATACGAAAATGGGGCTCGGCATGATGGTGGTATACAGAAAGTCCGTTAAGGACCACAAACTCGTCGACCTGTCGGCGTTGCGGACTGGGACTCAGGATCAGCACATTAGTTGAACGAGGTCCTCTGGAATGATCACGTGCAGCAGGGAGGGAATCAATGGATCAGCACAAACACACTGTCACATTCTTCGACATTCACGACGAGGCCGAGGAAGCCGGCCTCGAGATCCAATGGTCTGGCTTCAATATGGAAAGCGTATCTGTGATTGCGAAGGATGATCAGGCCGAGGACGAGGTGGTTGGGTACCACAGTGCGGGCGATCGAATCAGAATCAAAAGAAAACTCGGGATATGCTTGGGAAGAATCTGGGGGCTTCTCGTTGGAGCTGCTTTCTTGTGGATCCCAGGCCTTGGCCTGTGCTTGTTGCAGGCTCGTTGGTCGCCTCGATTGTGGGCACTCTTGAAAGCGCCGCTACAAAGTTAGGCGATAGGAGCAAGGCCTAAGTCATATCCTGCCTCGGGGTTGGGGCTCACTTAGTGGAGCAAGAACAGGATCGGAGATGTGCATGGCTTCTACTGAAAAACGAAGGGGAAACACGTCAAACCCCCAACGGCCCAATCATGACATGAAAGCTGCGTCTCAGGAATCAGAAAATGTTGCAAATGGAAACGGTTCTCTTATAGAGGCCGAGCCAAATCGAACCGGCAACTCCAACGTTGTCGCTCTTGATCTATTTCTCATGGGTCACCCCGTCGACATCCACTGGGATGATGTAATCGACTTAATCTCTAAGATTGGACGAGTGTCCAGCCACATCGGCAGAAACTTTGTGTTCGAGGTAAATGGCAAGAGAGCCTCCTTTACACGCCCTATAGATGATGTTGTCCCGGACTTCATGATTTCAGAGTTGCGAAAGCTCCTGGAGGAGGCAGAGGGAGCAAAGCTCGCTCCGCCTCAATTTGGCAGAACGATCGTTGTCATAGATCACCATGCAGCACGGATCTATCAGCTGGCGCACGGAGCCAACAGCGGAGTTATCATGGAGAAACCGGCAGACCCCCATGGCTATCACAGACACTTGATCCATCGGCGGGAAGCACACTACGAGGGAGAACGCGTACCTGAAGATAACTCATACTTCGAGCGTGTTGCACACGAGATCGCAGGCGCGGAGACGATCATTATCATTGGGCACGGACATGGCAAGAGTAATGAAGGGGATCTGCTGCTTGCATACCTTCACAAACATCATGCTGCGCTGGGTTGCCGGGTTCTGGCAGTTGAGAACCGAGACTTCGGCCTTTTGTCGGACGCACAGATCGAAGCGGAGCTTCGTATATGACCTCCGAAGGTCGTCGAGCGATATGCCGTTCTTCTCGTAAATTAGCCCAAGAATTCGAAGCAGATGCACGAGTGCTGGACGCCTTTTAATCATTCCAATTGCATTGTGGATTCTCGCGAGTCCGCCCCACGTTCGTGGCCAGGCTGCCTTAATCGCAACCGGTGCAACTCTGCCCCACGAGTCCGCAGCGTACCTGCGGGGCCTTCTCGAAGCAGCCTAACATGCAGTCGCGGCGAGTAATTCCTTGCTTCGTGAAGACGCGTCGACTCCTGCAAGACTTGCTCGCTCTCCCGTGTTGCTAATTCGGATTGATCACGTGCGGGTCGCGATGACGCGGACAATGGGATCACCATCATCTTGATTCAACTGCCGTAGTGCCCGCATCCAAAGCCCCCGGAGGCGCCTGGTTTCGCCCGTTGTGCCCGGTGTGATTGGTGATGTTAGCATCAGGCGCCTTCTCGGAGGAAAGTGAGCACTTACTGCATTTGGCTCCGATGCGGCTCGGGGAACTGAACTCCGCGGTCGGAGAGGGTCGTTTGGCGTATGGAACGGTTGGATTGCTGAGAATTGCCAAGTGTGTGCCGCAGCAAGGATGTTCGTAAAGCAATCCGGGCACGAAATAAACGCGCCTTGGTCGCAGGGACTGTAAGGCCGCTAATTGCGGCAATTTCCTTGATACTAAGTCCAAGTTCATGCCTTAGTTCGAAGATGCTCCGCATTGAAGGATGTAGATTGAGCATCGCTACGCGGAGGCGGTCGCGGCATTCTGATCGGATGTAGCAGGATTCAACATCCTCGGAGGGATCGCAGTACTCCACTACCTGCATCGAGAAGTCCTCACCGATCCTTACCATGGATGCTTCAGGACGACCACGCCGTTTACGCAACAGCATCAACGCGGAGTTTATTGCGATGCGCACAAGCCATGTGGAGAATTTGGCTCGCCCGTCAAATTGGCCAATGTGGAGGTAGCACTTCAAGTAAGTCTCTTGCAGGGAATCCTCAACATCTTCCCGGTTACGGGCGATCCTCCAAATGGCATTGCGGACCACTTTATTGTGACGATTCCACAGTTCGGCGAGGGCTATCTCATCCCCGAGCTTGGCGTCGGCAACCAACGATTCGCTGCTGCGTTCGATGATGGATAAATGCGGCATTGCTGATCTGCTCATCGTGCATTGGCTCATGCTTGTCCTCCGTAGCGTAGGAAATATGGCCGCAGAACCCAGCGTCCGCTGAAAGCGTGTGGGCAACCAGAATTCGCCGGACGGGCGCCATCGATGTTGCTCGTGCCGGATTTAGCGGTCATGCCTTTGAAAGTGCAATTCAGGTGCCATAGACCCTGCAAACAAAAAGAATATGGAGGCGTGGTCGTATCCGCAGGAGGAGCAATGAGATACAACGAATGATCAAAGCAATCGAGATAAGCAGGAACCGCGAATAGCCTCAAATCCCATTCGAATTCCACGGCATTGCGACGACTAGTGCCGGTATTTCATCACGAGCGGGAGATGGCCGCGCTTGATTGAATATTCGATTGATCGACAGGAATTACCTTGGAGAATCCTGTTTGAGGCGAAATAAAGATAAAGGAATTTGAAAAGGTGACCACATTGTTAGTCGATGCCAGAGAGCTGCCGTCGAGTTCACGAATTTGAAACTGAAGCAGACCAAGATTGATCACCTCTCCTGTCACGCCTGAAATCGTAACCAGGTCTCCGACCTTCATGCCCCGCTTGCCCGACAGAGCGAAATAGCCGAGAACCGCAAGGATCACATATTGCAGCGCGACGGCCACACCGGCGCTGAGCAACCCGAGGAAAGTCGCCATGGAGGTTGTATCGGCAGCAACGGCGAGGGCAATGACAAGAATCAAGACAAGCCAGGTAAGTAAAACCTCCAGGGTTAGAAACATGCGACAACGATTCGGGTCGTGCACATAGCGCTCTGTCGCGCTGCGCAACATTGACGCGCCAAGAAGAATGGCTGCAACAACGAATGCAAGGACTGCTAAGCGAACAATCAAGCTCCACAAGGCCCTCTTATATCGGTCAAGAATGGAGTTTCGCCAGTCCAGCAAACGAGCCTTGTAAATCGCAAGCAAAACAACTTGCTTGTCTAATGCCTCGAGCGCGGATGAGGCGCCCTTTACCTCTGCGGTAAGAGTATTTAGACGAGCTGTATCATCCAGGTTCTCTGGTTGAATCTGCGTCTGCAGATCACCCGAGCCGGGCACGGCCCCTTCGATTGAGTGATGAAGAAATACTGCGAAGGGATCGTGAATCGCGTGGGAGGAGTGCTCCAGCGTTTCCGTCATCTGCAATCCGCTCTCAATGGCGCGCAGTTGCCTCTGGAACTCAAGCAACTTGTTCGCTCTTCCAAAGAGTCCAGTTTGACTGGGTGTGACACTCAAGGAATTGTTGGGAATCGGAGTAAGATTCTGCTCGGCCTTCATTGCCCCGGCACTCTCAGGAAACGCGCGCGCAAGATTATCGATTGCAGAGCCAAGTTCAGAGTCTCTGTACGACACACTGTCGTTCATCTCAATGAACTGAAGGAGGTCTCGAAGGCTTGACATGCGTTGCCGAAGCAACTGAATTCGGTCCTGAATATCGGCAATCTGCGCGCGTAGTTTGCGACGCTGATCGCCCTTGGCCGAGACTAGGAGTTTTCGCATCGCAAAGAGGCTGGCTGTCGCCGATCGTTGCTCGCTTTCGGCGTTAGTCTCTAATTGGCGGAAATGTTCCGCGTCATTTGACGAAGCAGCGCCAGGTACTCCATTCGACGACGCCAAAGCACGACCGCTCGTCTGCGCAGCCAGCGATGCGTCTAACTTGGCAAAGTCAAACGAGAGTCCAAGGATCTGGTTTCCAAGGGCCTGATTGTCCTCGACGTATATGAGGTCCTCGGGCTCGGATGTCATTTGCCGCTCGATGGAAAGTTGCCGGTACCATTCAATTGAGTTCGTCAGATATTTCACGACCTGGTCGCTCGGGACCGGGCGGGAGTTATCAGTCATCGTCACGGCCAATCCAGGCGGCAGCAGCGTCGCCAGGATCACAAGAACTGAGAACCGCGATTGTGCAATCTTCGAAGGGGTGATTGTCATGCGAAGCGAAGCGTGCTCGGAGGATGTATTCGGGGGCGGAAGCTACTTCAACAAAATGCATAGTTCCCGTCTACAAGCCGATCCAACTTAGTCCACGGTGAATGCGACTAGAAGGTTCCACGACCCTCCGAAGGAATTCAACAGCAAATGCGATTCGGCATGCTTTTGAAGTGGTATCCAGGAGGGAGTGCTTGTATCGAACTGGGAGGAAGCCCTCTTGATCGACCTAACGCCGTAGCTGCCCAAGCTCGGCTCTCAGACAGTCAGGGGACAGGCAGGGTGATCGCATTGGCAGGCAATCTCGACATCTTCCTTGCCCGCGTTACGGCAAGACTCGCCGCAAAAATCCTCGCCAACAGGAACTTCGCAAACGCAAGGGATATGTTGGCACTTTTGTGTTTTGTGAGAATTCATTCAATCGCCTCCGGAAGGGGTTGATAGAGAACTTGAATTGTGGAAGGACGCAAACTGCGTGCGATCTGAGTCTTTGCAATTTGCAAGCCAAAAGGACTGATGGTCAGTGGCAACGCGAACAGTGTGTTTTTATTACGGCTTAGCTCAATCCAGATGGGCTCTCGACGCAACTGAAACCGCGCAGTCATTGGATTATTGTGTTGGCGCGTGTCGACCAATCGTGGGTTGCGCCGAAATGTCGGCACCCGAGCCAGATATTCCTGGCCTGTGAAGCCCGACTCGACGCCTGGATGAAAGGCCTTCATCCAGGAATTCAGTGGATGACGGCGGAAGTACCGATATACAAAGGGATCATCAACCATGCTTAAAGACCGATTCGAGAAGCCGTGCACGCCTTCCAATCGGAACAGGTGTTGCATGAGGGCGTATGTGCCGCAGAGTATTGGCATTGAGATTGCTGGATAGGCAATCGGAGTCCTTAAGAGATCTGCTCGCTTCGTCTGGCTTGAGCAAACATGGAAGGTGTGTGAGGCGAGTCGCTTCCGAGTAGAAGAATCCATTAAGGTCCCACAACAAGCTTCGACGAGAGGCAAGTATGGCCAAAGCAGTAGAGTTTCGTGCATTGCATCCACAAGATCCGCGTGATGACCTTATTCGACGAATCCGCAATATCCCAACAGGCCATGCAGAAGCTCTGCTTGCCGTTGCCGACCTGGCGCAGGAACTTAACGATGCGGGCCTTCTATCCACCGCTAGCGGGTTGTTGAGCGCACGGGTGGAGGTTACGAAGCACCTGGCCGAAGTTCTTCGTTCGCTCGAGGCGGTGGCCGCGGTGCGTATCGCCCTGACTTTCGGGAACCTGTTGCGTACACTCAGCCCCGATAAGATCCGTGCCGCACTGGAGCCCGATGAACAAACCCCTTCGCTTTTCACCATTGCCAAGAGCTTAACAACCCGCGAAGCCTGCGTAGCTACCATCGCAGGAGTGAGGCTTCTAAACGCTTTCGGGGCAGCACTTTTGGCACAGAAGGGACCGATCGGAAGTTTTGAGTGATTGTGCCATCGGCCCGATCGCAAATGAGTCTATCGGGATGGCTCATTTCGATCGACTGATCCATTGCACTATGCTGTCTGCTGAGAATCAAACAGCTTAATGAATTCGCCGTAGCCTTCATTATCCAATTCATCCCGCGGAATGAAGCGCAACGATGCTGAATTTATGCAATACCGAAGACCGCCGGCATCACGGGGACCATCATCGGATACATGCCCCAGATGACTATTCCCGTGCCTTGACCGGACTTCAATTCCATTCATCCCGTGGCTGCTATCGTGGCGTTCTTCCACGGACTCCGGATGAACCGGTTTGGTGAAGCTAGGCCACCCGCAGCCGCTGTCAAATTTGTCGAGGGAAGTGAAAAGGGGCTCGCCCGAAACCACGTCGACATAAAGCCCCGGCTCGTCGTTATCCCAATATGAGTTTGAAAATGGCCGTTCGGTCGCCGCATGTTGGGTTACTTCGAACTGCTGTGGGGAGAGTCGAGCAATTCCATCAGGATCCTTGAAATACTTCGGCATTGTAGTACCTCTTTGGCCACATTCCATCCTGGTGTCGTTCGCTCTCGCATACATCGAAGTTGAGTCGAAGCAAAGCTTTGATCTGTGCGAAAAGCAGTCAAGGAATGCCCACAACAAGAGGGTGTTCGACCCTCTGGCCGGAGGCGACAATGCCCACCCGGCCACTGAACGATAATGGGAACGAGCTAAGTCCGCGTAGCTTCGAACAGGAACCAAGTGCGCCGTTGTGCCTCATCTATCCAGGTTTCCAGCAGGCTGGTTGTCGCCACATCACCGGCGTCGCTGCACAAGTCGTGTACTGACTTCATGATTAGAACGAGCGCCCTGTTGCTTTCGCCGAGTTCGGCCAGCATATCCTGCGGCGTGACATAGTCTGCGTCATTGTCACAGATTCGCTGTATCCGGGCAATGTGTCCAATAGAGCGAAGAGTTGTACCCCCGATCTTCCGCGCGCGTTCTGCGATGTCATCGGTTATTGCAAAGATCTGCTCGCCCTGCTCGTCGAGCATCAGGTGATAGTCGCGGAAATGCGGACCGCTCAAATGCCAATGGAAGTTCTTCGTCTTTAGATACAAAGCAAAAACGTCTGCGGCTAAAGCGGTCAAAGCTCCGGCGATCTCTTTCACCTTTTCAGGCGCAACGTCTGAAGGGGTCCTCAATGTGGATTCACGGCGCAGTTCGAGTTCTCTTGTGGTTGTCATCATTGACCTCCAAATTCATCAAGTGGGTTTAGAGCGACCGCCCGTAAGCGGTCGATAACGCTGATCCTAGTGGTGACGCGAAAGCCAGGCAATTATATGTTTGTTTAACATTGAGCTCGTTTGTAGGGCTAAACCGAGCGGGGTTCGATTCATACAAACATATAATTGGCAGGCTTTCGATTGATTTCTAATATCAGACTCATCTGGAGAGAGGCGCCTCACAAACCACTTCCCAGTGAATCAATCAGATATTTGATCTGACCATCACAACCGGACAGATCTCGATAGTCGGGAGGAGAGCGCAATGTTAAACGACAATCAATCAAACGCGCATGTGCCAATTGATCCGTCGCCTTCACGAGGTGGCGAAATCTCCAGTCTATCGCGCAGGCAAGTTCTCATTGGTGGCGCTGCGGTTGTTGCCACGATGCATCTCCCAATTACGGCTTCGGCTCTCGGGTTTACCCCTGAGAAGACATCAAGAAAACAGGAAATACATGAAGGAGAAAAAGACATGAATACGATCACTACCCAAGACGGCACCTCCATCTACTACAAAGACTGGGGAACTGGAAAACCAATAACTTTCTCTCATGGTTGGCCGCTGAGCGCGGACGCCTGGGATGCGCAGATGTTGTTTCTAGGCCAACAGGGTTACCGGGTGATCGCCCATGATCGGCGCGGCCACGGCCGCTCCGGTCAAACCTGGACGGGGAACGACATGGATACGTACGCAGACGATCTTGCGGAATTGATTGAAGTGCTAGACCTGAAAGATCTGACGATGGTTGGCCATTCAACCGGCGGGGGCGAGGTGGCGCGCTACATTGGCCGTCATGGCAACAAGCGCGTATCGAAGGCGGTGCTGATTTCTTCCGTTCCACCCCTGATGCTGAAGACGGACAAGAATCCGGGAGGTCTGCCCTTGTCAGTCTTTGATGACATTCGCGCTGGTGTGGCCGGAGACCGATCGCAGTATTACCGGGACCTGAGCATTCCCTTTTACGGATACAACAAGCCCGGCGCGAAGCCTTCTGAAGGAGTCAAAGACCAGTTTTGGCGCCTGGGGATGCAGTCATCAATCAAAGGTTCGTACGACTGCATCAAGGCATTTTCGGAGACCGACTTCACTGAGGACCTCAAGAAGATGGAAGTGCCAACGCTGGTCCTCCAGGGAGATGCAGATCAGATCGTTCCGATCGAGGATGCGTCTTACTTGACCGCCAAGATTGTAAAGAATGCAACGCTCGATGTAATTCCTGGTGCCCCACACGGTCTCTGCACTACACATGCCGATGTTGTAAACCAACACCTGCTTGCGTTCCTGCGGAAGAACTAAAGGATTCGGAGCTTTTTCAGAACAGGAGGGCGGGGATCCCCCTCCTGTTTCCCTATTTGCTGTGAAGTACCGCCACATATTTGCGGTACGAATGATCGAATAGTCAAGACCGGCTCCCTGCCATCGCCTGGAGAAACTCCCATTGTTCAAAGTGCAAGATGGAGCGGTCGCTCTTTCATAGGAACCGGCCGCGCGCCCGAAGGAATTGTATGCCTGATGAGTATTTGAAGAAGCGGATTGATGAGGATGAAGAACGACTCGAAGAGTTAGAGAGGGAAGAGCGGAGAATCGAGACGTCTGATCATCGAGGATTTCGCGACGCCGTACTGAGGAGTAAGCTCGCGGGAGAGATTGCATTGCTCGATACCACGCTATTACACGAGCGCGAACGTCTCACCGACGATCAAGAGTAAATTGAAATGGGGAATCGGTCCCTCTTGATCTTGGCGAGCAAGGCTCAATCAAAGAGATCGACCGGGACCTACGATCCTTCGTAGCATGTGCTCATGACTATTGGCACGATTGCGCAAGCTTCAGGCAAGTGCAATCGTCTGGTCTTTCATTCAATGAATGGCAGTCAGATAAACGAATGTATTATGGATTTCCAATGTTACTGCCAATAAGATTCGATCACGTCGCCTCGGACAGGCGCACGAAAAATGACCTGGAACTCCGACAAGCTCGGTTATGCTTGGCACTCCTCGAACTCATCGTGGTTCCAAGCTGAATTCCGATTGGAAGACCCGAAGAAGCGGCGACGAAGTAATACTTCCTGGCACTTGGTGAAACCATGAGCCGCCGGATTGAAAGGCCGACAAACGGCGAGCACGTAAGGTGCACTCAGAGAGGAAATGAGCGATGAGCGCAAACGGCGCGAAGATGAATACACCCGCAACCAGGAAAGAATTCGACAGCTTGGGCGAGGTGGACGTGCCCGCCGAGAAGTTGTGGGGAGCACAAACCCAGCGATCACTGGAACACTTCAGCATCGGGCAGGACCTGATCCCCCGTGAAATGATTGCAGCATATGCCACGTTGAAGAAGGCTGCGGCGAATGCCAATCACGCAGGAGGCCGGCTCGACAACGAGCGCCACGACCTCGTAGTGCGGACTTGCGATGAGATTCTTCAGGGTAATCATTACGACATGTTCCCGTTGCATGTGTGGATGACCGGAAGCGGTACCCAATTCAACATGAATGTAAATGAAGTGATCTCCAATCGCTGCTGTCAACTCGCGGGGACCGAGCTCGGAAGCAAATCCCCGGTCCATCCCAATGACCACGTCAACATGTCACAGTCGTCGAATGATTCCTTCCCGACAGCGATGAACATCGCGGCAGCAACCAATGTCGAAGGAAGACTCGTGCCGGCCGTGAAGGCCTTGCGCGATGCCATCGCGGTAAAGGCGGAGGAGTGGATGGAAGTTGTCAAGATTGGGCGCACCCATATGCAGGATGCCACACCTCTCACGCTTGGCCAGGAATGGTCTGGGTACGTAGGCATGCTCGATGACGATCTTGAGCGTGTCGAGGACGCACTGAAGGGAGTGTACCGTCTGGCACTCGGAGGCACTGCCGTTGGGACCGGCATCAATGCAGCTCCTGGCTTTGGCGAAGCGGCAGCTCGCGAGATTGCGAAGCTGACGAGCTTGCCTTTCGTGAGCGCGCCAAACAAATTCACGGTCCAGGGCGCGCACGATGGCCTGGTGCAGCTTTCGGGTTCTCTAAGAACATTAGCAGTCTCACTGTACAAGATTGGCAACGACATCCGATTGCTTTCATGTGGGCCTCGCGCGGGCTTCGCAGAGCTCGTGATTCCAGCGAACGAACCCGGGTCATCGATTATGCCAGGGAAAGTGAATCCAACTCAGGCAGAAGCCTTGACGATGATCTCTGTGCAAGTAATGGCTAACGACGTTGCCGTTGGGTTCGGCGGAGCTGGCGGCTATCTCGAGATGAATGTCTACAAGCCTCTGATCATCTTCAATGTTATGCATTCGATCACGATTCTAAGAGACGGATGCACAAATTTCAGCAAATTCCTAGTCGAGGGGACGAAGCCGAATCTCAAGAAAATCAAAGAATATGTCGGCCGTTCACTAATGCTTGTGACCGCGCTGGCGCCCGTTATCGGATACGACAAGGCCTCGCAGATTGCGCATTACGCGCTTGATCAGGATCTCACGCTGAAGGAGGCTGCGCTGAGGCTGCGATTTGTAACCGAAGAGGAATTTGATCGCGTCGTCGACCCGGCAAAGATGGTCCATCCGTATGTTGCGAAAGCAGATTGAAATGCCACCCATTGCACTTAACTCGCACGGGCTTTGAAGCCTCGTGAACAGGAGAAGAAGTATGCCGAAACCGCAAAAGCATGGAATCGAATTGCTGCAGGATTCATCGCTCAACAAGTCCACTGCGTTCACTGAAGAAGAGAAGCAACTCTACGGTTTAGTCGGTCTTGTGCCCGACGTGATTGAGACTGATGATCTTCAACTGCAGCGTGTCATGCTGCAACTTTCCACAAAGAACACCGATTTGGAACGCTACATTTACCTCATCAATCTGCTCGACCACAACGAGACCCTATTCTATCGCGCTGTGATGTCAGACCCGGCTCGATTCCTGCCCATCGTCTACGATCCAACCATTGCGGAGGCATGTTTGAAGTTTGGACACATCTACCGGCAGCCGCGCGGCGTATATCTCTCGATCAGCCGGCGCGGCAAAGTGAAGGAGATTCTGAAGAACTGGCCGCAAAAGGATGTTCGTTTCATCTGCGTCACGGACGGTGGTCGGATCCTTGGGCTTGGGGATATCGGGGCCAACGGTATGGGAATTCCAATCGGCAAGCTGCAGCTTTATACCGCGTGTGCCGGTGTGCCGCCGCAATACCTGCTGCCCATGTACCTGGACGCGGGAACCAACAACGAGCAGTACCTGCACGACCCGCTCTATCTCGGCCTTCGCCAAACGCGCCCGTCGACCGATGAGCTATATTCATTTGTCGACGAGTTCGTTGAGGCAGTCCAGGAAGTCTTTCCCAAGTGCTGCATTCACTTCGAGGACTGGACTGGGTCCGATGCAGTGCATCTGCTCGAACGCTATCGGGACAAATTCTGTGTCTACAACGACGACGTTCAGGGAACGGCAAGCATCGTCCTGGCCGGCATGATCAACGCTGGAAAAATCAAAGGCACAAAGCTCAGCGATGAGAAATACCTGTTCTTCGGGGCCGGTTCCGCGAACATCGGACTCGCCAAGTTGCTCTGCTCGGCGATGGTGGAGGAGGGATTGACACTAGAACACGCTCAATCGCTTGTCTCGATGTTTGACATCAATGGTCTTCTTGAGTCGACGCGAAAGGATCTCTTCGATTTCCAGAGGGTATATGCGCACAAGCATGAACCGACCCGTGATTTTGTTGCAGCCATTGAAAGCATCCGTCCGACGACAATCATCGGTGCAAGTACAGTTGGGGGCGCATTCGGTCAAAAGGTGATCGAGGCGGTTTCTCGCATCAATGACCGTCCAGTGATCATCGCACTCTCGAACCCGACGGAACGCGCCGAATGCACGCCGGAACAGGCTTACACCTGGTCGAATGGGAAAGCAATTTACGCAGCCGGTGTTCAATTCCCGCCCGTCCAGTTCAACGGACAAACATTTCTTCCCGGCCAGGCCAACAACTTCTACATCTTCCCGGCGATCGGGATGGCTGTGTTTGCGACGCAGGCATCGCGGGTTACTGACGAGATGTTCATCGAAGCTGCCCGTGCTGTTGCCGACCAGGTTCCACAGAATCTGCTCAACCAGGGCCAGATTTATCCTCTTCAGTCAGGAATTCTCGAAACAGAGATTCAGACCGCGGCACGTGTGGCGAAACTGGTTTTCGATTCTGATCTGGCGCGGGTCAAGCGGCCGAAGGATTTTGTCTCCTTTATCCGCGAACAGGTCTACAAGCCGGATTATTCGGCTCAGTTAGCTCTCGAGGAAACCGTAGCCTGACAAACCCACTTACCTTTTCGTCCTGCAGAACCACGAGGCCTTGACCGTTCTTTCAATGCAAGGAACACGAGGCCTCAGAACCCTTGAGAAGGTCTCAGGATTGCGCAAGTGCGCGCGGTCTCATGAGGACATGCAAATGGGAACTCAACAAATAGAACAACCGAACGCTGGAAGATCTTTGTCGAACGTCGGGAAGGCAATACGCTTTGCCGCAACGCTCGCAGCCGCTTGTATGTTGAGCTATTGGCTGATCACCAGTATTCTTACGCGGGCGTTCAACGTCTCTCGCGATAACAACCTGCTTGGGGGAATGTGGTCTGTCATTGCTACCATCTTTGTGTTTCGCCATAGGCTTCAAGATAGTACGCACGCCGCCGCTTCCCGCCTGTTGGCTACTTTGTTAAGCTTCCTGCTCTGCCTTATATATTTCCCTTTCTTTCCTTTGAATGTACCGGGGTTGGCCGTGCTGATCCTGATCGGCACTATTATCCTCGACGTTTGCAGGCGGCAAGAAGACATCGTGACTGCGGCGATTACAACCACAGTCGTATTCGTGGTGGCAAAGATCAGCCCTGGTCCCGCTTGGCAGCAGCCGATTCTGCGTCTGGTAGATACTACGGTCGGAATTGCCGTGGGCGTACTTGCAGCGCGGATCATCTCTCTCTGGTTCACTGATCCATTCTCGCAAGCAACGGCGGCGGAATTGTCTACGCCAAATGGAGTCCGCCGATGACGCTAACCCCCCGCCGCAGGGACCGTGGGCGAGGGCTGATGCGGAGGCGACGTTGGTGCACGATGCTCAGGGTACCCACTCGCTAAACCTCTTCTTTCTCTCGCCTGACTTGAACAATGTTCATCGAGAAGTAACTTCGAAATCGCTGGCATAACCGGAGCTCATGGAACCATTCGTTGAAAGTGCAAACAAGCCGTGCCGGCCATTCCTGGCCGCAGTCACTATCGCCATTGGAGTTGCTTCCGGGCTAGGGG
>JBEKRU010000139.1:0-13980 GCA_049518435.1 Occallatibacter sp.
AGCAGCGGAGCCGACCATTTTCCGAGTTCCTGATTCCACAGGCGAACCACGCGGCGTCCGTATTTGATTGCCAGCCAGCTCACTGCTGAATAACGCAGGACGCGCGCCGCCGAATATGCAACCAGAAAGCGGTTGCGCGAAACGCCAAGGGCACCCGAAGCAAGAATGAACGGCGAAAGCGGAATGGGCGGTGGCAGTACCGCCGGAAGAAAAACCGCGAGCACCGGGTGGTCTCCTACCCATGCGTTGACACGTTGAAGCATGCGTGGCGAGATCCAGCGTTTCATGGCTGCTTCGCCGCCCTTCTTGCCTATCTGCCAGGTGGTGTACCCACCGATGATGCTGCCGGCGATGGCGCTGGCAGTCAACAGCCAGGGGTTTCCGCTGTGGGAGACCAGCAGCAGCAGGAGCAGGTCTGTACTTCCGGGAATGGGCAGCGGGATGATGGAGGAATCGACCACGGCGAGAGCAAACACACCGAGCGCACCGAGGTGAATAAGCCAATGGGGAACCATAGGGTGGTGTGCGCGCGTGGGCGGAGCTGGGGCAAAAATACTCACTGAAAGGTTTGACGCAACTCAGGAGCCGCTGGCCGTATGGCCGGTTGGATTCGGCCGGGTGGGCCGTGCGGAAATGCCTCATCTGAACGGCCGGTAGCGGCCTGCGCACAGGCGGAAATGAGCTCCTGATCACTTTCATCTGTAAGCTTTTAACTGTCATCTGTAATCTGCCATCTGTTATCTGCCTTAAGATAGGAAAGAACAGAACGGGTCAAAGCAGAATAGAAACGAACAAGGACTTCCCCATGGCGACTGCCCCCATCACTTCACGGCTCACTCTGAGCCATCTTGCCCCCGGCGCGCTTCAGTCTGAGATTCGCGCCATGTCCGTAGCCTGCGATCAGATGGGCGGCATCAATCTCGCCCAGGGTGTGTGCGATACGCCGGTTCCGCTGGTGGTGGAAGAGGCGGCGATCCAGGCGATCCGCGACGGCCACAACATCTATACGCGCCTTGACGGGATTTCTCGGCTGCGCAACGCTATCGCTGCCAAGCAGCAGCGCGACTACGCGCTCAACTACAACCCGGAGACGGAGGTCCTGGTGGCCTCCGGCGCAACCGGCGGATTCCATGCGGCCTGCATGGCGCTGCTGAATCCCGGGGACGAGGTGCTGCTGTTTGAGCCTTTCTACGGCTACCATGTGTCCACTCTGCGTTCGATGCGCGTGAATCCGGTCTTCGTCCCGCTGGCCGAGCCGGGGTTTGCGCTAGACACCGCTGCCCTCCGCGCCGCCATTACGCCGAAGACGCGGGCAATCGTCGTGAATACACCTGCAAACCCCAGCGGCAAGATTTTCTCTCTTGCTGAACTTGAAGTGATTGCCGAAGCCGTGCTGGCGCACGACCTGTTTGTTTTTACCGATGAGATTTACGAGTACTTTGTCTATGACGGACGGCGCCATGTCAGTCCCGCTACATTGCCCGGCATGCGCGAGCGGACGATTGTGCTGTCTGGTTTCTCGAAGACGTTCAGCGTGACCGGTTGGCGGCTTGGATATGTGACAGCGGATGCACGCTGGCTGCCGGCGATGAATTACTTCCACGACCTGACGTATGTGTGCGCACCGAGCGCTCTGCAGCACGGCGCGGCCGCAGGACTGGAGCAGCTTCCGCCCAGCTTCTATACACAACTGGCTGCCGACCACCAGGACAAGCGCACCCGCATCCTGAGCGCCCTCACGGATGCCGGACTCACGCCGACGACTCCGGCCGGCGCCTATTACGTACTGGCTGACTCGAGCAGCCTGCCCGGCAAGAACGCCGCGGAAAAAGCGCGCAATCTGCTGGCTGCTACTGGAGTGGCCGCGGTGGCCGGGAGCGCATTTTTCCGCGCCGGACGCGGCGAGAATCTGCTGCGATTCTGTTTCGCCAAGAGGGACGAAGATCTGGATGAGGCGTGCAGGCGGCTGAGAAAACTGCAAAGCAGCCCCATTTAATCCCGGCGGAAACCGTCTGGCCATTCGATTCGTTGACCTGATAGGATGTCTTTCCTTATGTCGCAGCCAGCCACTGTTCATGGTCGTGTTGTCTTGCTCGTGCAAACATGGGCCAAACTCGACGCCCTTCCCGACGACGGAGACGAACTTGCAGTCCTTTGGGCGCCACAGGATTCTCCCTATAATCCGGATGGGGCTGACGAACTGGCTAAGGCCATTATGAAGGAGTTTGCAGGGCCTCCCGTCATTTGCCAGTGCATCACCGTCGCCGACCTCACGCAAAGAATCAAGACGGTGGCCAACCTTGTAACTGCTGTTCCGGCGTGCCCATAAGCATGATGAAAAATACCCGCATCGATCTACCCGTTCGATTGGTTGGCATTGTCTCCTTTGCCGCGCTTTTCTCGCTTGCACCTCCCGCTTTCGCGGACCCGGCGAAGACCTTGTGCACCGTATCCGATTACAAGATCCTGAACGCCAACTCAGCCCTCATTCAATGTGGGGACGTGAAGGATGCGACCGGAATCTCCGGAAAAGGGGGAACGGTCTACCTGGGCACTGACCTGTCCAAGCCGCTTCCTGTCACGTTCACGGCCAGCTATTACGTCGATAACTGGCTCATGCTGCTCTTCACTCCCAGTTCAGGACCAATGGCGCCGGCGCTCAAAGCAGAGGCAAAATACACCCTCGCAATTACGCTTTCGTCCTCCACGGGAGGCGCCACTTCGAGTCTTCCCACATCTGCGCCGATTGATACTTCCGGATCACTTACCCTGGTTGCGCCGCTCGTTGGAGGATCCAACAACTACCAGGTGACGTCGCACCTCGCGTTCCAGGGCCTTGGCATGGGAACGGGAAAAGCGATGGCTTGCGGACTGGTGGTTCAGGACTACAACGGAATATTCACTACCAGGCCCGCGATGTGCAAACAGTTGCAGGTGGATATGGCGGGCGGCGCTCCAGGGCTTCCGGACCCGGGAACTGTTGGCGTGTTGCAACTCATACCGAAAGACGCTGACCTGACCACGCAAGGCGTCCCCTACAAGGTGGCTGAGCTTGAGAATGTTTTGAGCGCGCCCATGACTTTCGACGCCAAATCCCGGCTCGGAAGCGCCAAGGCTCCAGCAACAAAAGATGCCTGCAGCTACTACATCAATGGAAGCTATGCTGCGGGGCGCGGATCGAAACCGGCGTGGATACTGGATGGCAAGGTGGCCCCTCCTGTCGGCCGCTTGATCGACGGATGGCAATTTGTTCCCCTTGCCGCGGCCAATGTTGGGAATAACTCAATCTCCGGCCTGACGTATACCGACACCATCGATTTCGGGTTGACTGAGACGCGTCCGTTCAGGGTGGAAGGGGCTCTTCAGGAAATCTATGCAACCGGCGGCGTCGTCTACGAAACAGACAAGGAGTTCGATCGGGACAATGTTACCGGCGTGGCCGACGTCCGATATAACTTCAAGCATCTGTATAGCCCCAGAGCAGTAGAGGCATTACGCAAGTTCCGCGACGAACAGAAAACGGCAAAGGCCCACGGAATCACTCTTCAACAAGGAGACGTGAACCCTCCGTTGCTCGGCTACGCTCTTGATTTTCATACCGGTGTGGAGGCCGGCGGCGCGATTGTGGATACGACGGTGAAGGCAACCACCGGCAAAGCGACGATCACGCTTCCGGGGTATTCGATTTTGCGCATCGTGCCCCAGGTGCACGGGCTTCTGGAACTGGGCCGCTTCAGCGTCGACGCAGTCGGAACGCCGAGATATCTTGTTGAAACAGAGAATACGGTGGTTCAGCTTCCCAACAATTCGCTGATCCTGAAGACCGCGCAGGGATGGAAGGGCTATGGCGTCGTTACGCCGTCATTCAGTTGTGATCGTGCCGGCCATTTCTCCTTGTCCGCCGCGTACAAGGACGGATCCGCGCCTCCAAAATTCGTGCGCATCAACACGGTTCAACTCGGAGTATTGATCAAGTATTGAGCAGGATGGAGCTGACGCGTGCGGCGAATTTGCCCCGCGGTCAGCAAATCCTTCAGATTTGTCTATCCTGCTTTACGAGTCTAGGCAGAGGGGAGCATCTCGTCCTTCTCCTTGAACGCCAGCCAGAACAGCAAGAGGACCGCTGCGGAGAGGCCGCCGCTGACGAGCCAGATCGGCTCCCAGGCATGCGTCGCACTGCCATCCGCGGCTACCGTTGCAAAGTGGTCGACGACCCAACCGGAGAGGAAAGAACCCACAAACATGCCGGCGCCGTAGGTGATGAGGGTGATCATGCCCTGTGCTGCTGCGCGATAGGCGAGAGGGGCCTTGCGGTCCACGTAGATCTGGCCGGTAACGAAGAAAAAGTCGTAACAGATGCCGTGCAGCAGGATGCCGAGGTAGAGCATCCATACGCCCGCTCCAGCATTGCCGAAAGCAAACAGCGCATAGCGCAGCGCCCAGGCGGACATACCCGCAATGAGCATGTACTTGACGCCGAGACGGCGGAAGAACCAGGCGATGAAGAGCATGCAGAGAAGCTCAGAACCCTGGCCCATGGCCATTTTCCCGGCCGTGTTGGAGACACCGATTTCTGTTAGAAAGAGATTCGTGAATACGTAATAGAACTGCAGCGGAATGCAGATGAGGAACGAAGCAAGCACAAAGATGAAGAACGACTTGTCTTTGAGCAATTGAACAGCCTCGGGCGGGATGACGCTTGCGGCCTTGAACTCATCGCATTTCAGGGGCGGTGTATGCGGAAGGGTGAGCGCATAGATTGCGAAGACGGCGGAGCAGGCAGCGGCCAGTTTGAGCGGAAACGCCGTGACCTCCCAATTGAGGTGGCTGATGATGAGGCCGGCGACGATCCAGCCGGCGGTACCCAACACACGAATGGGACCGAACTCGAGCTTGGGGTCCTTCATCTGCCGGAAGGCGAGCGAGTTGGTGAGCGCCAGTGTGGGCATGTAGAGGCAGGCGTAGGCCAGGATGAGCCAGTAGATGGCGCCGAACGTGGTTTGGGACGAGGCGACCCACAGCAGCACTGCCCCAGCGAAATGAAGCACGGCGATTACGTGCTGGGTGGCGAAGAAGCGATCAGCGAGCCATCCGACGACGAACGGGGAAACGATGGCGGCGACCGCGGTTGTGCCACCGACGAGGGCAATTTCAGAGCCGGTGAAGTGGCGCGTGCGCCCAAGCCACGTACCCACGGTTACGTACCACGCACCCCAGATGAAGTACTCCAGAAACATCATTGCGGCCAGCCGCACTTTTACCAGGCTCATCCTGTCATTCCCTCAATAGAGCGCAGTTTGGATCCGGTCCAACTCGCCACTGGCAAGCATACGGCAAACCATGGACGGCTCACCGCACGTGGAACGGAACCTCTCGAATACGCGCAGAAGATGATGGTAAGGCTTGTGCCCGGCATCGCTCCAGTAGACTGGGAGGGCGATGGATGCATTGCACAAATTGTGGGCTGCGGCGGCAGGGGCTGCGCTGGCCATTGGTATTGTGGGTTGCGGAACTCCAGGCGCGCCCATGCCGCCCTCGCTCAATCTGCCTGACACGGTGAACGACCTGGTTGCCGTCCGCACCGGAAACGAAGTTTTGCTCACCTGGAAGATGCCGAAAAAGAACACTGACAAGCTTCTGCTGAAGGCCGTTATTCCGGTGCGCGTTTGCCGGAAGGAAGGGTCGGGACCCTGTGTGCCCCTTCCAGGAAACCGGTCGTTTGCCCCCGAGGCGGCGGGCAGCTTCAAAGAGACTTTGCCGCAGGCGCTCGCCGCAGGTGAACCGCGGTCGCTCAGTTATTTCGTCGAGCTGGTCAACCGCAACGGCCGTTCCGCGGGCCTGTCGAATGCGGCGGTTGTCCTGGCCGGCGAGGCGCCCCAGCCGGTAGCCAATCTTTCCGCAAAAGTGATCAAGGCGGGGGTAGTTCTGCGCTGGGCTCCCGACCACCCAGGCGAGGCGATTCGGCTGCACCGCAAGCTGCTGACGCCGCAGCCGGTGAGCAAGCCCAAGGCGCAGCAAGGCCCGCTGGCGCCTGCGCCCGAGCCCGTGGAACAGAATCTGCTGGTGGATGCGGGCCCGCAAGCCGGTGCAGCCCCGGACCGTGTATTGGACCAGGGCATCCACTTTGGCGAGGTTTACGAATACCGGGCACAGCGGATTGCCCGCGCGAGCGTGGACGGCCAGACCCTGGAGTTGGACGGCCCGTTTTCTGAGCCGGTACGGGTTGAGGCCACCGATATCTTTCCCCCAAACGTGCCCACCAGTCTGGCCGCTGTGGCCACGCTCGCGCAGCCCGGAGTTGAAACCGCGATCGACTTGAGCTGGCAGCCGGTTTCCGATACCGACATTGCCGGGTATGCGGTTTATCGGCGCGAGGGCGATGGGCAATGGCAGCGCATCTCTCCGGCGCAGCCACTTGTCCCGCCTGGATTTCATGATGCGCACGTCGAGTCCGGCCGCACGTATCACTATGCTGTGACCGCAATCGACCTGGGCGGCCACGAAAGCGCACGGTCGGCGGAGACCGAAGAGACAGTGCCGAATCCCTGACGGCCAGTACGCTCGCGAGGAGTTTTCCCATGAAATATTGCCGCTTTCTGATTGACGACAAACCTCACTACGGCACGGTTGAAGACCGAAATGGCGAAGCGTGGATCACCGATTTGGCTTACGCGCCTGAAGAGGATCTCGCCTTCCGGCTGGCGCATGCCCACGCTGCCGCTCCGGCTCTCGACTTTGAGTCGCTTGCGTTCGAACCTATTCCACTGGGTTCTGCGCTACTGTTGCCTCCGGTTACACCGTCCAAGATCATCTGCGTGGGCCGCAACTACCGCGACCACGCGAAGGAACTGGGCAACGAGGTTCCCACCGAGCCGCTGCTTTTCTTCAAGCCGCCCTCGTCACTGCTCGCTCCCGGTGGTGTTGTGCGCATTCCCGCTGCGTCAAGCCGTGTGGATTTTGAGGGCGAGCTGGCGCTGGTGATTGGGAAGCGCGTGACGAAATTTGCGACGGGAGAGGATTGGCGTTCCTTGGTGCGCGGCTACACGCTGACCAACGACGTGACTGCGCGCGACCTGCAAAAGAAAGACGGCCAATGGACGCGCGCCAAGGGGTTCGATACCTTCTGTCCGGTGGGGCCCTTCGTCAGCGACGAAATCGATCCTGTTGCCGGCGTCATCATCGAGACACGCGTGAACGGCGAGTTGCGCCAGCATGGGTCGACGGTTGATTTCATTTTTGGAATTCCGGAATTGCTGGTCTACATCACCGCAGCCATCACGCTGGAACCAGGTGATCTGATTCTGACGGGGACCCCGGCGGGTGTGGGGCCGCTTGTCGCCGGGGATCGCGTGGAGGTTTATATCTCCGGTCTGGGTGTGCTCTCGAATACT
Organism: Occallatibacter sp.; assembly: GCA_049518435.1. Taxonomy (GTDB): domain Bacteria; phylum Acidobacteriota; class Terriglobia; order Terriglobales; family Acidobacteriaceae; genus Telmatobacter. Next base: position 7,392 of record JBEKRU010000139.1, read on the forward strand.
TTTCAGCCGGAATAGCATCCCGGCGAAGGCCTACGACTCGTTACGGTCTTCGCCGTCCGCCCTCAGATCGGCCACATGAAGCTCCGCAGGAACATCGTCGGGGATCGGCCTGCGCGGAAACTCCTCGTCGTCCGTATTTGGTTTCCAGGACATCAAACACAGGACCACCGTTGCAATGCACATCGAGCCCCCTGCCAGCAGAGTGATGGTTCTCGGCCAGTGCCGAGTCGTGTCGATATAAAAAATCCGGTCGCCCGAGGGATCCTGGATTTCGACGACAGGATGCGCGGTGATCGAATAGCCGTTCTGGAGGTTGGCATTTTCCTTGCGGCCCAGGTAACTCACAGTGTATCGGGCAGAAGGCTCCCTGCCGACGATCAATTGAACAGCCTCGCGATTGAACTCCAACAATGGAACAGTGGTGTTGCACGGGTCCACGCACTCCAGCATTCCCAAGCGATAGGAGCGCCTGCCGACGGAGTATCTGTAAATCTTGTAAGGGGATAGCGGGCCAGTTAAGCGGATATGCGGCTGATCGGCATCAGGACAATACGCTTTGTAAGCGTGAATGAAACTGAAGATGGCGGCAAACATCAGCAGCGCCAGCACGGTGTTGCCTTCAGGTTGCCATTTCCCTTCAAACGCGACCCGGAGCATCGCCAGGGCCGCCACGGCCAGCACGACGGCGGCCACTATCATGAAAATCGTAAGCCCGTCCAAATCGCCCAGGAATTGCATTGCGGCAATTCTAGCCGACGCCGAATGAAAAACGGCGCTCTTCCCCGCAGAATGGAACCTCGGTTCATCCGCCCGCATCCAAACAGCGGTACACTATCTTTCGAACGCGCTCGATGACCGAAGCGCCCTTCCCCAGGAGGAAATCATGCCGAACCTGCTCGAGCAATTGCGCAACTACACTGTGGTTGTGGCCGATACCGGCGACATTGAGGCGATGGAAAAGTTTCGCCCCCAGGATGCCACCACCAACCCGTCGCTCATCACAGCCGCGGCGCAGATGCCGCAGTACCAGCCCATTGTGGACGACGTGCTGAAGGAAGCTCGCAATGAGCTGGGCGAAGGCGCAACCGACAAGGACGTGGCCAACCTTGCCTTCCAGCGCCTGGCCATCGCCTTCGGCAAAAAAATTCTGGCCATTGTTCCCGGCCGCGTCTCAACGGAAGTTGACGCGCGCCTGTCGTACGACACGGAGGCAACCATTGCCGTGGCCCGCAAGATTATTGCCGAGTACGACCACGCCGGCATTGGCCGCAATCGCATCCTCATCAAGATTGCTTCCACCTGGGAAGGCATTCGCGCCGCGGAAGTGCTGGAGAAGGAAGGCATCCACTGCAACCTGACGCTGCTATTCGGCCTGCACCAGGCCGTTGCCGCTGCCGATGCGGGAGTCACGCTGGTGTCTCCGTTTGTGGGCCGCATTCTTGACTGGTACAAGAAAGACACCGGCAAGGACTACAAGGGCGCCGACGATCCGGGCGTGCAATCGGTGACCAAGGTTTACAACTACTACAAGAAGTTCGGCTACAAGACGCTGGTCATGGGCGCAAGCTTCCGCAATATCGGCGAGATTGAAGAGTTGGCCGGCAGCGATCTGCTTACCATCTCACCTCAGTTGCTGGCGGAGCTCGAAAAGACGGAAGGCGACCTGCCGCGCAAGCTTGATCCGGAAGCCGCCAAGACCGAGTCGATCATGAAGATCAATGTGGATAAGGCGACATTCGACGCGATGCACGCTGCGGACCGCATGGCGACGGACAAGCTCAAGGAAGGCATTGAAGGCTTCTCCGCCGCGCTCGTGAAGCTGGAAACGCTGCTGGCCGACCGGCTGGCGCAACTCGAGCAGCGGCAACCGGCGACTGTGTAAGCAGTACATAGTTCGCAGTTCAGAGTTCACATTTCCGAGTCAACGGGCAGCCTTCGCGGGCTGCCCTTTCGGTTTAAGGCCTATTGCCGTGCTGTTCCATGTGGGTTGCCTGTTTGCAATCGGGACACCAGTTTGCTAACAAATTTCGGCAATCGCTGGATAACTTCGCAACAAGTCCGATAATCTCAGTGTTACAGGAAAGTAAATAGGCAGCAGCAGTCGCTTCCTACGTCGGCGACGGCCAAAGCCTCATTCACCGGAATGGCTGCGCAGGCAGTCGCGGGAGGTGTGTATGCAGACTCAGTCTCATCCGCTTGAACCGTTCTTCCAACAGATGGTCCGCAACAGCTATGAAGGCAAGCTGGGCCTGAACGATCCTGATGTGACCGCGTATGTTGCCCGCCTGCTCTGCGAATTCTCCGATACAGATAATCTCTACAAGGTGCGCGATGAGGAAGGCCGTCCCATTGCGGAGCTCACCGACATGATGCTCGCGGCCGATCCAGTTCATGGTTCTGCGTCGTCGTTTGACGCCGAGCGCGCCGTGCGCAAACATATTGGCGACTACGCGCTCTTTGTCGCAGGCATGTATCCTGAGGCGACTGGCTCGCCGCGCCGTCTGCGCCGCCACCAGCCCAGCCTCGGGGAACTCATCCACGCCGGCAAGCAAAGCTACTTTATCGTGAGCCAGTTCAATCTCTTCGAATACGAACAGGAAGCGCCACTGTTCGCGCGCCTCTCAGACCGCTTCGAGCGCTGCATTCTCGGCCTTACCCTGGTGCGCGAGGAACTGGGCCCGCGCAAGCCGCTGATGCTGCCGCCGAGCATCAACTAGCGGCTTCTGCCGCCTTCTTTTACAACTCCCCTGCTGCGCAGATACTCTAAGCAGCGGGGGTGTCTGCATGAGCGAATACGTAACACTGGAAGCATTGGACGGCCACAAACTGAGTGCCTACGTTGCCCGGCCGGCCGGTGATCCAATTGCCGGATTGGTGGTTGTTCAGGAGATATTCGGAGTCAACGCGCACATTCGCTCGGTCGTCGACGGCTATGCGAAAGACGGCTTCCTGGCCATTGCTCCGGCTCTCTTCGATCGCATCCAGCCGGGCGTCGAACTCAAATACGAAGGCGAAGACCTGAAGACCGGCATGAGCCTCGTGCAGAAACTTGTGCCCGATCTGGCGCTGTCTGATATCGCCGCCGCGATTGAATTTGCCTGCAGTTCCACCGGCAAGAAAGTCGGTATCATCGGCTACTGTTACGGCGGTACCATGGCATGGCTAGCTGCAACCCGCCTTCATCCGGAAGCCGCGGTGGGCTACTATGGCGGCCACATCGCGCATTATGCCGATGAAACGCCAGCGGTGCCCGTCATGCTGCATTTCGGAAAACAGGACGCCCATATTCCCGCCGAAGGCGTTGAGAAAGTCCACGAAGCCCACCCTGAAGTGGAGATCTACTGGTATGACGCCGGGCACGGCTTCAACTGCGATGCGCGCGCCAGCTATAACGCCGCGGCAGCAAAGGAAGCTCGCGAACGTTCGCTCGAATTCCTCAAAAAACATCTCGCTCCAGATAAGGTCGGCGTTGCGTAAACATCACGCTTAGCCATCATGTTCCCGTTGCATCGGCGATCGCCAACTCCATCTCGCGCTCAATTTCTGTCGCATCGTTGGGGTAGGGAATGATCCTGCCCGTGAAGGCAAACCCGAGCCGCTTGTAGAAGCGAATGGCGGATTCATTTCTGCCCGTGACCGTCAGTTGCAGGCGGAGCGCGCCGCGTGACCGCGCCCAGGCGATCACCTTTTCCACCAGCAGCCGGCCCACGCCAAGTTGCCGGTGCGTCGGAGCGATCCACATGGAAATCAGCTGCGCCCCGGCCGGGTCGTCGTCGTGCAGAAGGCACCCGGCGATACCGCACGGAACCCCCTGGTCCATCGCCAGGTAGCCGATTCCTCTGCCGTTATTCCAGCGGCCAATGCGTTCCATCCAACCGGAATGGGTGAGTTGCGCCTCCCACGCATACGTCGACCCGAACGCTCCTGGCGAATCCTGGAGAGCCCGCAGGCGGATGGCCTTGAACTGGCTCAATCTGCCTTCGGTAATTGGCTCAATCTCAATCATTTTCTTTCTGCTTCATTTTGCCCTGTTCTGTCGCACACTGAATGGACTATATTGGCAATCTGCGAAGTTCGGGCAGGCGCGATTCCACATTTTCCAAAGCCGGACGCGCATCGAGCAAGCACACAATTCTGATCTGGAAGCCGTTACGGCCTTGTTGCCTTCATCGGATTGGACCACTGTTTCACCCGCGAATCCCCGAACAGGCCTGGATGTGCAGACCGTGAGGGGCAGACAGGAATGAGGAGGGACCCATGAGAACTTCCGACACGATTGGATCAATTCTGAAGAGCAAATCGGGAAACAAAGTCCTGTCAATAGGGCCCGACGACTCGGTCTACGAAGCGATCGAGAAGATGGCCGAGTACGATGTGGGCGCGTTGCTGGTCCTTTCCAACGATCGCCTGGTGGGCATCCTGTCAGAGCGCGACTACACGCGCAAGGGCATCCTCATGGGCCACCCCTCGCGGGAAACCCAGGTGGGCCAGATCATGACCGCCCAGGTGGTTTTCGTCAGCCCGCGCCACACCGTGGATGAATGCATGAGCATGATGACCGAACACCACATTCGCCATCTTCCGGTGCTGGAAGGCGAAAAGGTGGTTGGAGTCATCTCCATCGGCGACCTGGTGAAGTGGGTCATCAGCGGCCACGAGGAGACGATTCAGGCGCTGCAGGGCTACATCACGGGCGGCTATCCGGTCTAAGTTTCTTCACTGTTGAGCGACTAGCAGATGCGCGGCAACTGCTCGCCAATTTGCTGCGCAATCACCCGGTTCGCGCCCATGGCCGTCCGGGCCACCAACATGCGCGGATGCTCGGCGGTAACCCGGCCGATGATGGCGGCATCGCGTCCCAGTGGATGAGCCTTGAGGACCGCCAACACCTTCTGCGCAGCATCCGACGCGACAAAAAACACAGCCTTGCCCTCATTCGCAACGTATACCGGATCCAGACCCAGCAGCTCGCACGCTGACTGTACTTCCGTCCGCACCGGCAGTTTTGCTTCGTCAATCGCAATGCCTACACCGGAAGCCAGCGCAATCTCAGTCAGCGTGGACGAGAGGCCGCCGCGTGTGGGGTCGCGCATGGCGTGAACGTCCAGACCCGCCGCGTCCAGCACATCGGAGATTATCCCATTCAACGCTGCGCAATCGGAGCGGATCTGGCTTTCAAACTCGAGCCCCTCGCGCACACTCATAATAGCCATTCCGTGGTCGCCGATGGTTCCGGAAACCAGCACCGCGTCTCCCACCTGCGCGCGATGCGGGCCAACTTGTATCCCTTCGCGAAGGATGCCGATTCCCGCCGTGTTGATGTAGCAGCCGTCGCCGTGTCCGCGCTCAACCACTTTCGTATCGCCGGTAACGATTTGCACCCCCGCGGTGGCTGCAGCCTTCGCCATCGCGTCTACAATCGCCGCCAGTTGCGCCAGCGGAAAGCCTTCTTCAAGAATGAAACTCGCGCTCAGGTATTTGGGAATGGCGCCGGAGACGGCGAGATCGTTGACCGTGCCGTTCACCGCCAATTCGCCGATCGATCCGCCGGGAAAAAACAGCGGCTGCACCACGAACGAATCGGTGCTCATGGCGATGCGTCCGCCTATCCCATCCTGGCCTGCCAAATTCAGCACTGCCGCGTCGCCCAGGTTTTCAAGAGCCGGATTGCGGAAGGCGGGCAGAAACAAATGCTCCACTAGCTCATTGCCCAGCTTGCCGCCTCCGCCGTGCCCCATCACGATCGTGGGGTAGCCAAGAAGGGGCAACGGGCAGGACCAGTTAGAAAAGTCCGGCGCAGCGCTGCTCATAACCGGCTCGTCGACCTTCGCAATCTCAGGCATGAGTCAACCCGCTCCCCGCAGTGGCTAGTTCTTCCGCCGACAGAAACCGCCCGTAGTTGTAATACGCCGCGCAGGCCCCTTCGCTAGAAACCATGGTCGCTCCCAGCGGATGCCGCGGCGTGCACTCCTTGCCAAACGCCGCGCACTCAGCCGGCTTGATGGCCCCTCGCAGCACGTCGCCCGCACGGCATAGCGGCGACTCTTCGGTATGTATCCCGGAAATATGGAACCGTTCCTCCGCGTCGAATTCGCGATACGCCGCGCTCAGCCGCCAGCCGCTCTTCGGAATCACGCCGATCCCGCGCCAGGCCCGGTCCGTCACCTCGAAAACTTCGGCCAGCATCTTCTGCGCCGGGCGGTTCCCGTCATAGGTCACGATGCGTTCGTAGGCGTTTTCCACTTCGTGCTTACCGGCTTCCAGTTGCACCACCGCGCGGCGAATCCCATCCAGCAGATCTAGCGGCTCAAAGCCAGTGACCACCAGCGGAATTCCGTATTTCTCAGCAACCGGCGGATACTCCCAATAGCCCATTACGCTGCACACATGCCCGGCCAGCAGAAACGCCTGCACTTTGTTCCCGGGCGACGACATGATGGCCGAAATAGCCGGCGGCACCAACACATGCGACACGAGCAACGAGAAATTCTTCAGCCCCCGCCGCTTGGCCACGTGCACCGTCATCGCATTCGCGGGAGCAGTCGTCTCAAATCCCACGCCGAAAAAAACAACCTGTTTATCAGGATTC